>CAIQHG010000019.1 GCA_903871545.1 uncultured Burkholderiales bacterium
AAATGTTCTTGTATCCCACCCGTAATGTATGGAGTAGGCATTGCAATCTTCATTGTGCAACCTAGTTGACCCTGAACCAGTAACCATCAGCACCTTTTTCTTTTCAAGTGCAACCTTAGATACTGCTATCGCTACACCAGAATTGATGACATCAGTAATCATGTCCACCCCTTGTGTGTCGTACCACTCTCGGGCCTTGGTCGATGCTACATCAGGTTTGTTTTGGTGATCCGCGCTGACCAACTCGATTGAAAAAGATGGACTGTATTTAGCTTTGAAGTCATCAATAGCGATTTGCGCTGCAAGCACCGAGCCTGATCCCGATAAATCAGAGAATACACCCGCCATATCTGTGAGTACGCCTATTTTTACTTTATCGCCTGATAGAAGTGATTTATCTTGAGCCAATGCATCGCAATAAATCAATGTTGTGCTGGCGTATAAAATCAAAATTGTGAATGCGCATTTTTTAAAATTCATATGACTAGCTCCGAGGTTTTTTTCTGACACACTTTTATGGCCCAATCCGCAAACTCAGCTAAAGTTTTCCCTGCTTCTTGCAAAAATGGGAATATGGTGAATACGTGAACAGAATCTTCCACTAAATTAAACGTGAGATCATTGCCCGCCTCTTTAGCTTTGTTGGCCAGTCGGGTCGCATCGTTGTATAGAACTTCATTAGTGCAAGCGGCTAAGAATATTGGCGGCAGATCTCCCAAGTGATCATACAACGGAGATACCAATGGGTCCGTGGGTTCATGTTCTTGAAAATATGAAGCAGCAAAAAAGGCTAATAAATCAATATTTGTTGCAGGGTCTTCACCGTGAAATTTTCTTAAACTCTCAGATTTCAAAGTCAGATCTATAAAAGGACAGACTGAGAAAATACCGCTTGGGCTAGGGAAACCCGCATTTCTGATTGCTATGGCAAGAGCTATTGCAAGTCCGCCCCCTGATGATTCCCCGCTTAGTATGATGCGGTCTGCAGGCACACCACTGTGAAGCAATCCTCGGTAAACATTAATTGCATCATCGATTGCACATGGATAGGGATTTTCGGGTGCTAATCTGTAATCTACGTTAATACAAGTGCCTTGAACACTTTGGGCCAGTCTGGTGCAATACTCTATTGAGCCGTTAGCTGAACCAATCACGTAAGCCCCACCATGAAAATGTAAAATTATTTTGTCAGACACACTATTGGAAGTTTTAATTTCTAAGCATTTGACACCCTCAAACTCCACTGGTCTGACAATTGAATTTTTGGGTTGAGGAAAGTTGTGAGTCAAAAATGTCTCATATCCTTCCCGCATTCCATCGTGACCTCTGGCAATGTTTTCTGGTGATAGGGCGGTCTTCCACATATCAAATGCTCTTTGACTTTCTTTGCGTATTAGTTTCTTACCCTGTTTGGTTGTAGTGTGGCCTAGGACATCTCCTACGGGCTCTTCCGCTGCCTTTAAAACATCAAATCCCCACACAAATCGCCAGGTCGTCTCCCCAAGCGGGTCAATTCGCGACATGCCTCTCCACCGGCCATTTCTTGCTTTGATTCTGCTCGAATCAGACTCATGCACAATTTTCACCATGTTCCGTGCGGCTGATTGAACCCTTGTAGCTCTTGGTAGACGTCGCTGCTCATACTCAATTAGTCCAGCTCTAACAGCCGAGTCGCCGTGTCGTTTCAGCGTTGTAGCCAGTATCCATGCATCCTCCATCGCCTGGCAAGCACCTTGTGCTAGGTAAGGGACCATCGCATGCGCTGCGTCACCCATTAAACTAAATCGACCCTTGGTCCAGTGCTCAAGCGGGTCCCTGTAATACATACCGGTAATAAAGGTGCTTTCAATAGCCTCTAACATTTTTTGTACCCTTGGCTCAGCCCCCTGAAATGATTTCAGGAGTTCGCTGATATCGCCGCTTTCTGCCCAGGATTCTCTATGTACTTCTGTAGCTGGGACAGAAGCTAAAAAACTATACAACTTCTTAGGCCGAACCCAGTAAGACACGATGCTTCTCCCCGGACCAACCCAGTAATTTCCGCGTTCTGGGTAATCTAAAGGAGGTAATTTTTCAGCCGGTATAAGTGCGCGCCAAACCAAAAAATTCGCAAAGCTTTCTGTCGCTGGACCGAATAATTTTTCCCGTATAACTGAATGAATTCCGTCGGCTCCGATGATTGCATCCGCAGTAATCACCTCCCCCGTCTCTAATTTAGCCCATGCGTGGGTTGCGTCCTCGCCAATATCGATGCACTTTGAAGCAAAACGAATGCAATCGGCGGGTAAGGCATCAAGCAACATCTGAATCAAATCTGCTCGGTGTACGTTGTAAAGAGGTGCGCCGTAGCGATTTGCAGCCTCAACTCCAAGTGGCCAAGACACTTGAGCAACACCGGTCTCTAAATCTCTGTACTCCCAAGATAGTGGCTGAACTGCCATAGCAGCAAGTTTTTCCTCTAGTCCCAATTTTCTCATAACTAAAGCGCCATTGCATGCAATTTGAATTCCAGCACCTACTTCGCGAATAGATTTACTTTGCTCAAGAACTTGTACTTCGATGCCAAAATGTTTTAGACATAAGGCCGCCGTGTACCCGCCTATACCTCCGCCCACGATAACAATTTTCATTTGGTACTTTAAAATGAGTTAATGATGCATTCATTATATTATTTAAGGTAAACTCCTTAACTAGGGGTTTGCCTTTAAATCTTTTTAATTGAAATTTCTCAAAAATATTAAATGAAGAAAGAACGAAAAGTTAGAACTGATGGTGATTTGACTCGTGCTAGGCTAAAAAAAGCAGCTCAACGATTG
>CAIQHG010000020.1 GCA_903871545.1 uncultured Burkholderiales bacterium
ATTTATCATTTCTATATATTAATCACAGAAAAGACAAAGAAAAATCTAATAAAAGTAGTATAGTCGCACTATACTACTTTTGTCCTAATAAGCCACTACAGCATGTAGCTATAGAAGCTTGAATTTATTAAGGAATTTTTGAATTTTTTTCACA
Source organism: uncultured Burkholderiales bacterium (assembly GCA_903871545.1). Classification (GTDB taxonomy): domain Bacteria; phylum Pseudomonadota; class Gammaproteobacteria; order Burkholderiales; family Burkholderiaceae_C; genus Limnohabitans. The sequence continues at coordinate 155 of CAIQHG010000020.1, forward strand.
CACAAAAAAGCGTAGTTACGCAGTGTGAAGGTGGCACTCTACCGCTGAGTTAATCGCCCTAAAAAGAATTCATATTGTATCGCAGCGAGATCATAGCAATGTCTAAACTGGGTGTGAATCGAGATTATTCCAAACTGTTTTGCCAGAACTTGCTTTATCAATCTGCTCTAGAACTAAATTATGTTCCATAATTTCCTGATCATTAGCCAAAATAGTCGGTAATTTAATAACTGAGAAATCACTCTTGTTTGTGTTGATTCTCTCCTCTTTGCTTAGTGCCACGTCCATAAGGAGCGCGTCTTGTCCTCGGGTCATACAAATATAGACATCCGCCAACAACTCAGCGTCTAAAAGTGCGCCGTGAAGTTTGCGATTAGAGTTATCTACACCGTAGCGATCACAAAGCGCGTCCAGTGAATTTCGCTTACCTGGAAAGAGTTGCTTGGCCATTGTCTGCGTGTCTGTTACGCTTGCTACAAAAGAGGCAAATGGTTGCAGACCGCAAAGAGAGAACTCTTTGTCTAAGAAAGATATATCAAAGGGAGCGTTATGAATAAAGATTTCAGCACCGGATAAATAAGATACGATCTCATTGGTTAACTGGGCAAACTTAGGCTTGTCTTGCAAAAATTCATTGCTTATCCCGTGAATTTTTAAAGCGTCTTCATGGCTTTCGCGCTCAGGATTAATATAAAAATGTAGGTTGTTACCCGTTAATTTTCGGTTCAGTAATTCAACGCATCCTATCTCCAGTATCCGGTCTCCGTTGTCAGCTGAGAGGCCTGTCGTCTCGGTATCCAGGAAAATAAGCCTATTGCTATTCATCTTTAAGTTCCAGTTCCCTTTTAATGAAGTTCTTTAGCATGATTGATCGTGTACTTTGGTATTTCAATTACCAAGTCCTCACCTGCCACAATAGCTTGGCAACTTAGTCTGGAGTTGGGCTCTAATCCCCACGCCATGTCTAGTAAATCCTCCTCCTTCTCCTCTAATTCGTTCAAGGATTTGAGCCCTTCGCGCACCACGACATGACAAGTCGTGCATGCACAACTCATCTCACAGGCGTGTTCAATATTGATATTATTTTCAATTAAGGCTTCGCAAATGGAAGTACCGCGCTCGGCTTTAATTACTTTGCCCTCGGGACAATATTCTGGATGAGGGAGTATCTTAATAGTTATCATTGTCACAGTCCATCTATTTGTTTGCCGGCTAAGGCCTTATGAATACCGCGGTTCATGCGCTTAGCAGCGAACGACTCAGTTACCCGTCCAAGCTCTGTGCTCAGGGCTTCTATCTGAATATGATCACTGCCCAAGCACGCTGTCTCAATACTAGCGAAAAGCTGGTGGATATGGTCTAGTTCGCTGGCAGTTACCAAGTCACCATCTACAGCTAATGCACTTTTCGTGGCAAGGATTAAACGACTCGCATCGACCTTAGCCTCAGCTAAAGCGCGTGAGACTTTGTCTTGCTCGGCAGTTGAAAAGCCGTCTTGAAGCATTTTGGCGATCTGATCGTCACTCAATCCGTAAGTGGGCTTGACTTCGATTTTTGCAGCAACATCACTTTGCAACTCTTTAGCCTCTACGCTTAGCAGTCCGTCTGCATCAACGGTAAACGTAACTCGAATCCTTGCAGCCCCTGCAACCATAGGAGGTATACCACGCAACTCAAACCGAGCTAGGCTCCTGCAATCGGACACCATATCACGTTCGCCTTGAACCACGTGTAGGGAGAGAGCTGTTTGGCCATCCGTATAAGTTGTGAAGTCTTGAGCCATAGCTGTGGGTATAGTCTGATTTCTGGGTACGATCCGCTCTACAAGACCCCCCATTGTTTCAATCCCTAAGGAAAGGGGTATGACATCCAGCAGCAGGAGCGCATTTTCAGCGCTCACATTTCCCGCGAGTTGATCCGCCTGTATAGCGGCCCCAAGGGCTACGACCTCATCGGGATTTAAATTTATCAAAGGTTCTTGTTTAAAAAGCTCTTTTACAGCTTTTTGTATGTGAGGCATACGGGTCGATCCACCAACCATCACAACGCCCTTGATGTCAGTGATCTTCAAGCCTGCATCTCGCAAGGTCTTTTTAACGCAACTTGTAACACGCTCTGTGAGCGGTTTTGTAATCTCTATAAATGCATCCCTGGTTATGATAGAAGTAATATCTTGCCCAGACAACACGGCATCAAAGTTGACCTTATCCTCAGTGCTTAAAGACTCTTTTGCTCTTCTTGACGAGGCCAGTAAAACCGACTTATCAGCAGGTGATATGGCTTGTAGATCTAAAGAAAATGACTCTAATGCCCAGTGCATGAGAGCTCGGTCGTAATCATCCCCTCCTAAATTGGAGTCACCCCCAGTCGCTAACACCTCGAAAACACCATGACTGAGGCTTAAAATTGAGATGTCAAAGGTGCCCCCTCCAAGATCAAAAACTGCGTAAGTGCCCTCGCTTTTATTCTCCAGTCCATAAGCAATGGCTGCGGCCGTGGGCTCGTTTATTAATCGCAGTACCGTCAGGCCTGCCATCTCAGCCGCGTCTTTTGTGGCCTGCCTTTGAGCGTCATCAAAGTAGGCTGGCACAGTTATCACAGCGCCGAATATATCTTCATCAAAGGTATCCTCAGCCGTGTGGCGAAGTGTAGCCAAAATCTCTGCACTCACCTCTACTGGAGACTTCTCACCCTCTCGGGTTTGGATGCTCAGCATGCCTGGCTTGTCAATTAAAGTAAGAGGGATTTCGCTTAAATTCTTAATGTCCCTTAATCCTCTGCCCATGAAGCGTTTGACAGAGACTACGGTGTTGGATGGATCTAAATGTCTGCTTGCAAGCGCATCAACACCAATTAATCTGCCCCCATCCTCAAGATAACGAACCACTGAAGGTAGCATGGTTTGCCCCTTCTCGTTGGGTAAACACTCCGCAACTGAATTTCGTACGCTTGCCACTAGGGAATGGGTCGTGCCCAAATCTATTCCAATAGCTATACGTCTTTCGTGAGGATTGGGAGCCTGTCCGGGCTCAGAGATTTGTAAAAGCGGCATGAAGATATGATTTTAAGAGTCGGCTATGTCAAAAATTAAAGGATCAATTGGTATTTTTTTATTGTGCGCAATATTAGTGATGTGAAAAAAAAGGGAAATTAGAAAGACTGACTATTTATTCAAGCAAGTCCAATTTTTTATCAATATCTTCTTGAAAACGATTAACAAACATCAATGAGCGCACAAATTGGGCAGCAGATTTAAAGTCTTTTTCCTCATCAATTGCGGATGCGCAATCTGATTCCAATTGACTCTTTAAATTGTTCACCTCAAGTTGTAGGCTTTGCAGATCAACCTCTTTTGTTGATTCCTCTAAAGTCTCGCGCCAAATCATTTGCTGAGTTAAAAATTCAACAGGCATGGAGGTGTTACTCTCTGACTCAATCAATTCACCCTTAAGTTCACACAGGTAACCAAATCTTGACTGGGGTAATTTGAGCCGTTGATAAGCTTCATTAATTCGCGTAGAGTATTGCATCGCAATGCGAACAGCACTTGGACCACTTGCAGCGAACCTGTCCGGATGGACAGCGGTTTGCAGTTCCCTCCACCTTTTGGATAAAACCGCTAAATCTATCGCGGCTTGTACTGGGAGTTGAAACAACTCAAAATCTGTGGACTGCAGATTTATAGCAGTTGATTCAATTAAATTTTGACTCACGTTAGACTCTAAATGATTCTCCACAACCGCATCTATCACGCTCATTGGGATTAATAAATTTAAAGCCTTCATTCAGACCTTCGCGAACAAAATCGAGTTGTGTGCCATCAATGTAGGCCAGACTCTTAGGGTCGACAAGCACTTTGACTCCCTGGTCCTCAAACACCACATCCTCGGGGGTGAGTTCATCTACGTATTCAAGCTTATAAGCCAGACCAGAACAACCGGTGGTTTTAACGCCTAAGCGCACACCCACGCCTTTTCCTCTTTTAAAGAGGTATCGGTTGACGTGTTTTGCGGCTGCAGGGGTTAAAGTAACTGGCATGGTTGATTGCTTGTGTTAGTTAATCAGTGTGGTTGAAAGAATCAGTGAGCGTGTTTTTTCTTATAGTCGTCCACTGCAGCTTTAATCGCGTCTTCAGCCAAAATAGAGCAGTGGATTTTAACTGGAGGAAGAGCTAATTCTTCGGCAATTTGACTGTTCTTAAGCGCCGCTGCTTGGTCTAGGGTCTTGCCCTTTACCCACTCAGTCACTAATGAGGATGAGGCAATAGCGGAGCCACACCCGTAGGTCTTAAAACGTGCATCTTCAATGACGCCAGTCTCTGGGTTAACTTTGATTTGTAGCTTCATCACGTCCCCGCAAGCAGGCGCTCCCACCATGCCGGTTCCAACCGAGTCATCCCCTTTTTCAAAGGAACCTACGTTGCGTGGATTTTCATAATGATCGATTACTTTTTCACTATATGCCATTTGAGTATCTCCTAAATTTGTTGAAATAGTTTTTGCACAAAAAGGTGCATCTAAATGTTCAGGTTCAGTGCGCCGCCCATTGAATGGAGCTTAGATCTACTCCGTCTTTAAACATCTCCCAAAGCGGGCTAAGGTCGCGTAACTTGAGCACATTTTCAGTAATCGTTGATATGGCGTAATCTATTTCCTTATCTTCTGTGAACCGACCAATGGTCATTCGAAGACTGCTGTGTGCGAGTTCATCGCTTCTACCAAGCGCTCTGAGCACGTAACTGGGCTCTAAACTTGCTGAAGTACACGCTGAACCTGAGGATACCGCAAGTCCCTTAATACCCATGATGAGAGACTCGCCCTCAACATAGTTAAAGCTGATGTTTAAATTATGGGGAACCCGTTGGGTCAAGTGGCCGTTTATAAACACCTGCTCCATATTTTGAAGGCCCTGGATAAGGCGCTTTTGAAGCCTAGATGCTTTTTCGTAGTCTTGTTTCATCTCCAAACGAGCCCATTTGAATGCTTCACCCATTCCTACGCATTGATGTGTTGGAAGAGTTCCAGATCTCATGCCTCTTTCGTGTCCGCCGCCGTGAATTTGAGCCTCTAACCTGATCCTTGGCTTTCTTCGAACAAAGAGAGCTCCCATCCCTTTGGGGCCGTATGTTTTGTGTGATGAAAAACTCATCAAATCGACAGGCAAAGTGTTTAAATCAATTTGGATTTTGCCTGTGGATTGAGCTGCATCTACGTGAAAAATAATCCCTCTCTCCCTGCACATGTTTCCAATTGTGACTATGTCTTGGATCACACCAATTTCATTATTGACGTGCATTACGCTGATCAAAATGGTGTCGGGTCTGATTGCATCTTTTAAACGGTCTAAATCTATTAGTCCGTCCTCTTGAACCTCAAGGTAAGTGACTTCGAAACCTTGGCGCTCAAGCTCCCTCATCGAGTCAAGCGTAGCTTTGTGCTCAGTTCTAACCGTAATGAGATGCTTTCCTCTAGTTTTGTAAAAGTTTGCGGCTCCTTTAAGAGCCAGATTAATGGATTCTGTTGCGCCAGATGTCCATACAATCTCACGACTGTCGGCGCCAACTAATTCAGCCACTTGAGCGCGCGCATGCTCAACGGCCTCCTCAGCCTCCCATCCCCACGCGTGGCTACGAGATGCAGGGTTGCCAAAATGCTCTCTCAACCAAGGGATCATAGATTCAACAACTCTTGGGTCGACTGGCGTTGTTGATCCGTAGTCCATGTATATGGGAAAGTGAGGGGTGGTGTCCATGATGTGTAAATCGTTTAAATGGTTTTAGTTAATTAATTATTTATACGTTTGAAGAGCTGTCTAGGTATTCAACAATCTGAGGCTTCGAGCTGCCTTGCAAAAGTCTCAGCTTAAGGGTCGGCATTAAGTTTATGTAAATCTTTGAGGTCTCAAGCTTTGTTAAATGCGTTTCCTAGAGCGAATACCGAGTTGGGCGCATTCACCCTGATAGGTTGCAGGGCAGGCATACTAGAGATGGCTTTTTTAATGGACGGCTTGGTCCCCTCAACCATAATCCCCTTAGCAAGCTGTTCGTCCACCAGTTTTTGCAACGTGACTGAATTCAAAAACTCAATCATCTTTTCGTTCAAGGAACTCCACAGCTCATGCGTCATGCAACGTCCGGATTCTCCTAAGCAATTTTCTTTGCCTCCGCAGTGGGTTGCATCGATGGGTTCATCAACTGATAGGATAATTTCTGAAACGGTGATGTTGTTTGGGTTGCGACCAAGGGTATATCCCCCGCCTGGCCCGCGAGTGGATTCAACTAAATCGTTTCTTCGAAGTTTGCCAAATAACTGCTCTAAGTAAGAGAGTGATATTTGTTGTCTTTGGCTAATTGCTGCAAGTGTTACTGGCCCTGAGTTTTGGCGCAAAGCCAAATCTATCATGGCGGTAACTGCGAAACGACCTTTAGTTGTAAGACGCATAAAATAACTCCTTGTTGCCCAAATAGCTTAATAAAAAAGCTAACTGAGGGCTTTGTCGACTGAATAAGTCAACTATAGCAGAAACCAAACAAATTAGTAGGGTATTGGGCTGGTAAACCCTGCTTGGAGTGAGTTTATTAATTATAAATGATTAAATAAAACGAAAATTCGTAACCTCACGTGTCTTTACGTGTCTTTACGATCCTTGAAAGATGTTCTGCAAAATCGTAGGTAGATACTTCGCAAATTCTTTTAACGAGGCGAAATTGTGTTTAAGGTTCTTTTTTCAATAAACAAAGTGTTTATGCATTAACGACTTGTATGGAGTCCCTACCCGCCGCTCCAAAAGCCTTTTCTCTTACCTTTGATAATTGATCTCTGGTTCTCGCAGCGCTTTCAAACTCCAAGTTTTTAGCATGATCCATCATCAGTTTCTCTAGCCGCTTAATCTCTCTTGAAAGTTCTTTTTCGCTCATCAAATCAATTGAGGCGGCGTGTTCTGCCAACTGGGCATCTTTGCCAGATTTTTCACTGTATACGCCGTCTATCAGATCTTTCACCTGTTTAAACACACCACGCGGGGTTATTCCCTTATCCAGGTTGTGCTGAATCTGCTTGGCCCGACGACGTTCAGTTTCATAAATAGCTTTGCGCATGGACTCCGTTATTTTGTCGCCGTATAGGATTGCCCTTCCCTCTAAATTTCTTGCGGCGCGTCCAATGGTTTGAATCAAACTTCTCTCTGAACGCAAAAAACCCTCCTTGTCCGCGTCTAAGATTGCAACCAAAGAAACCTCAGGCAAATCGAGACCTTCCCTCAGCAAGTTAATACCTACCAAAACATCAAAAACACCCAGCCTTAGGTCTCTTAAGATTTCAACCCTCTCAACCGTATCAATGTCGCTGTGAAGGTAGCGGACTTTGACGCCGTTGTCGCTTAAATAATCCGTCAACTGCTCAGCCATGCGTTTAGTTAAAGTCGTTATAAGCACCCTCTCGTGTTTGTCAGCGCGTTTTCTGATTTCTTGCAAGACATCATCCACTTGAGTAGCAGCGGGTCTGACCTCAATTTCAGGATCAACCAAGCCTGTCGGTCTCACCAATTGTTCAACGACTTGTCCCGCATGGGTTTTCTCATAATCGCTGGGAGTTGCAGAGACAAAGATTACTTGTCTCATGCGCTGCTCTAATTCCTCAAGTTTTAAGGGACGATTGTCTAAAGCACTTGGTAGCCTAAAGCCGTACTCAACAAGAGTTGATTTCCTGGATCTGTCTCCGTTGTACATGCCCGAGAACTGCCCCATAAGAACGTGACTTTCGTCCATAAACATAACCGCATCTTTGGGGAGGTAATCTGTCAGCGTGCTTGGCGGGTCCCCCGGCTTAGCGCCTGATAGGTGACGCGTGTAGTTCTCAATCCCTTTGCAATGCCCTATCTCACTTAGCATTTCAAGGTCAAAACGGGTTCTTTGCTCAAGGCGCTGGGCCTCGACCAACTTGCCTTGTCCGACCAAGAACTTGACCTGATCGGAGAGCTCGACCTTGATGCTCTCAACAGCAGCTAATACTCTATCTCTGGGGGTTACGTAGTGACTGGATGGATAAACTGTAAAACGGGGAATCTTTTGCTTAACTTGACCGCTGAGTGGATCAAACAGAGTTAAGGACTCAATTTCATCATCAAATAACTCAAGCCTAATTGCTAATTCACTGTGCTCAGCAGGAAAGATATCAATTGTGTCACCCCTCACTCTAAATTTGCCCCTGGAGAATTCAATCTCATTTCGTTCGTACTGCATGCGAACAAGTTGTGCAATCACGTCCCTTTGACCAAGTTTGTCACCCGTTCTAAGCGTCATCACCATTTTGTGATAACTCTCGGGCTCTCCGATACCGTAAATAGCGGACACAGAAGCCACAATAATCACATCCCGACGCTCGAGAATGCTTTTCGTGCACGACAACCGCATTTGCTCAATATGCTCATTAATGGCGCTGTCTTTTTCAATAAACATATCTCGCTGAGGAACGTAGGCCTCGGGCTGGTAGTAGTCGTAATAACTTACAAAGTACTCAACCGCATTTTTCGGGAAAAATTCCCTAAACTCTGAATAAAGTTGCGCTGCTAAGGTTTTGTTGGGAGCAAAGACCATAGCAGGGCGACCAAGTCTTGCAATCACATTGGCCATGGTAAAAGTTTTGCCTGAGCCGGTCACGCCAAGTAGGGTTTGAAAGGACTCACCGTTTTCTATACCCTCAACAAGTAAATCAATGGCTTGGGGTTGATCGCCGGCGGGTTTGTAGGGCTGAAATAACTCAAAGGGTGAGCCCGCAAATTGAACAAACTCCCCTTCTTGGTTCTTGTTGGTTAAATCAATGGATTCGAGCATAGAGGATAGAGGTAAATATTTTTAGCTTAAAAGATTGGGTTTCTTATAGAATTTCCCAGTCAACCCAGTAGGATAACCAAATTCTTTGAAAAGATCTTCCGAGGGGGGCTAAAATCACCTTACTAAGCAGGTAATCACAGTTATTGACTAAGACCAAGCGTCTTAACAATGTCAACAATCCTCCTGATTTTTCATAAATCTTTCAAAAACTCTCTATTTTTTACAAAAAGGCCCTCCTAAAATGTCGTTGTTTTCCTCTGTCGAGATGGCACCCCGTGATCCCATACTTGGTTTAAATGAGCAATTTGCTACGGATAAAAATCCATTAAAAGTTAATTTAGGTGTAGGCGTTTATTTTGATGATAACGGGAAGATTCCCCTGCTAGAGTGCGTTCAATTGGCTGAGAAAGCTTTGATAGCTAAACCAACTGCTAGAGGCTACTTGCCCATTGACGGTATCGCCGCTTATGACTCTGCAGTCAAATCCTTGGTGTTTGGTGAGTCGTCCCAGGCAGTAACTTCTGGGCGAATAGCCACTGTTCAAGCTCTAGGGGGAACCGGGGCCCTTAAGGTTGGTGCTGATTTTTTACGAAAACTACTCCCCAGCACTGACTTACTCATTAGTGATCCAAGTTGGGAAAATCACAGGGCCATATTTACGCAAGCTGGTTTTAAGGTTGGGACCTACGGGTACTATGACTCAGCAAAAAAAGGCATCGACTTTGCCGCAATGCTGAATTCATTAAGCCAGGCTGCGCCTCAAACGATTGTCGTGTTGCATGCTTGCTGTCATAACCCAACAGGCTACGACCTAACTCAAGCTCAGTGGGATCAGGTCATTGAGGTGCTCAAGGTCAGGGAGTTGACGCCTTTCCTTGATTTGGCCTATCAGGGCTTTGGATTTGGCCTGAAGGAGGACGGCCAAGTCGTCGGCAAGTTCATTGCATCAGGTATGAATTTTTTCTTATCAACTTCGTTTTCAAAGAGTTTTAGTCTCTATGGTGAAAGAGTGGGTGCTTTATCAGTGGTTTGTTCAGACAAAGCTGAGTGTGAACGAGTGCTTTCACAGCTAAAGATTATGGTGAGAACCAATTATTCAAATCCTCCCATACACGGGGGGTCAGTTGTTGCGCATGTATTGAATACGCCTGAGCTGAGAGCACTTTGGGAGGAGGAGCTGGGCGAAATGCGTGTCAGGATCAAACTAATGCGTTCCATGCTCGTGACCGGCCTTAAAGAGGCGGGCGTGAAGCAAAATATGGATTTCATCACAGACCAAATTGGCATGTTCAGTTACTCGGGTCTTAGCAAAGAACAAATGATCAGACTTCGCACTGAGTTTGGGGTCTACGGTACCGACTCAGGCAGGATGGCAGTGTCTGCATTAAATTCTAAGAACGTTAACCATGTGGCAACAGCAATTGCACAGGTGATAGCCTAATTAAAAAACTTCATTATTCAAAACTAAATTACCAGTGTAGGCCTTCCCTATGAGCCCCCTCATTACATGACTTCAACCACTAATAAGGCTAATGCCAGTCAAATTAAAGCTCTTGTCTTTGATGTATTTGGTACATTGGTAGATTGGCGAACCGGTATCGCTGCGCAAGCGAAGGCGTTGCTATCAAACGATTTCAATTTGGACTGGGATCTGTTTGCCGATTCTTGGAGGGCTCAGTATCAGCCCTCGATGCAGCGCATCAGAAGCGGGCAAATTGCATTTTGCACTCTTGATACGCTTCATATGATCAATCTAAATCAGGTCATTAAAGACTTTAAATTAGAAGGTATCGAAGAACCTACAAAACAAAAACTAAATCTTGCTTGGCACACCCTAAATGGGTGGAGCGATACACAGGATGCCTTACACAGGATGAGAAAACATTTTCTAATCGCTCCTTGCTCTAACGGTAACATTTCCCTCATGATAGACCTAGCGAGGCACAACAATATTCAATGGGACGCAATTTTGGGCGCTGAGATAGCAGGCAACTACAAGCCCCATCCCATTGTTTACCAAAGAAGCGTTGAAGCTTTGGGCTTGAAACCCCATGAAGTGGTGTTAGTCGCGGCCCACTCCTCGGACCTGGAGGCTGCCAGCGCGCAGGGCCTAAAGACGGCCTTTGTCACGCGTCCATTTGAGTTCGGTGGGGTTGGCTCTCCCCATCACCATTTGGCTGAGACTAAGGCGCTTACTGCTGTGGATTTCAGTGCAAAAGATTTGAGTGATTTAGCTGACCAATTGGGTGCTTAAAAAGAGCGTCTAACTGGGCTAAACCCACCCTTTACCGCCAACTAGCTTAGGCCTATCACCTATGACGCATTACCCATCATCCATCACCCATCACTCTCAGTACCAAATGACTGACCGCATCGCAATTGACTTGGCTTGGTAAGTATTATTGAAGTACTCTACCCGATCATTTTGCTCAGTTGCACCAGCCGTATAAAGGATGGGTAAAAAATGCTCATACGATGGATGAGCCAATAACGCGTCTTCACCCCTACTTTGGAACTGAGTTAGTTCCCTTAAATTGCCTGAGTCAATGCACCCACCCACCCACTCATCAAATCTCTTGTTCCAATCAAACGCCTCAGTATTGGGTGCACTCCTCACCATAGATCTCAAATTGTGAACGGTGTTGCCAGATCCAATGATCAAAACCCCCAATTGCCTTAACTCTTTCAACTGCAAACCCAATTCAAAGTGGCTTTGCATATGAGCGTTGTAGTCCATACTCATTTGTATGACGGGTATATTGGCATCTGGGAACATGGGCTTTAACACAGACCAAGTTCCGTGATCAAATCCCCACTGATCGTAATCCAGCTGAAGGTTCTCTCCAGTGCCGAAACCATTTTCAGGCTGCTTGATCATCTGTGATATCTGCTTTGCCAACTCAGGAGCCCCAGGTGCAGGATACTGCTGCTCGTGAAGCTCTGTTGGAAATCCACCAAAATCATGGATCGTTAAAGGGAGTGCCATCGCTGTTAAGCCCCATCCCCGAGTCAGCCAATGCGCTGAAATGCTCAAAATAAGTTGCGGTTTAGGCCAGCGCCTGTTTTCACCAAAAGAGCCCCCTAACTTGACCCAACTTTGTCGAAATTCATTATCCTCAATGGCATTCATCGGACTGCCATGTCCTACAAAAATCACTGGCATTTGGGGGCTAGGCTGCAGACTTGTATGGGTTTTAGGAGAGGGGGAGATAGTATTCATTCTAAGTTTTTGGTAAATTTCGATTCAATATAGAAAAATTGGAGTCCAGACTCCAAAGTTTCCCGTTCATAACTGTTATATTCATACCCATCAAAACATTTTCATTCCTAAAATTATGCTCTATCAACTCTACGAATCTCAAAGATCTCTGCTTGAGCCGTTTGCTGATTTTGCTCAATTTGCCGCAAAAATCTACAACAACCCTGCCCAGCCTATATCTAGGTCTCAAATGGGGCACCGAATCTCTGCGGCGTATGACCTTTTTTATAGATTGGGCAAGGACTATTTGAAACCAACCTTTGGAATTCAATCTATTCACATCGAAGGTGTCGAGATTGCTATTCATGAAAGGGTTGAGATCTCTAAGCCGTTTTGTGAGCTCAGACGTTTTAAAAGGTTCAGCGACGACCCCGCTACCCTAGCACACCTTAAATCCCAACCTGTCGTCCTTATTGTTGCGCCCTTATCCGGTCACTACGCAACTTTACTCAGAGACACAGTTAAATCCATGTTAGTTGGTCACAAAGTTTACATCACGGACTGGGCCAACGCCAGAACAGTTCCCCTTGAGAGTGGTGAATTTCATTTGGACAATTACGTCAACTACATTGAAGAGTTTATTACTTATTTGCAAGGCAAATACGACAACTGTCACGTGATAAGCGTTTGCCAACCAACTGTTCCAGTTTTAGCGGCTGTCTCTTTGATGGCGAGCAGGGGCGAGAAAACACCCCTTAGCATGACGATGATGGGTGGACCTATTGATGCTCGTAAGTCTCCAACAGCAGTCAACAACCTTGCAATGAACAAGAGCCTGTCTTGGTTTGAGAACAATGTTATTTTCCGTGTCCCTCAAAACTTCCCAGGAGCAGGTAGACGCGTTTATCCAGGCTTTATGCAACATTCGGGCTTTGTCGCGATGAACCCTGACAGGCATTTAAAGAGTCATTATGATTACTTTAAAGACCTCATAAAGGGGGACAATTCAAACGCAGAGTCTCACCGTCAGTTCTACGACGAATACAACGCAGTCCTAGACATGGACGCAGACTACTACCTCGAAACTATTTCGACCGTATTTCAAGATTTCAAACTTGTTAGGGGGATTTGGGATGTCAAATCAGTAGACGGCAAGATGGAGCGGGTCAATCCCTCTGATATCAAAACCACTGCTCTTTTGACGGTCGAGGGCGAACTAGATGATATCTCTGGTTCGGGTCAAACCAAAGCGGCGCATGACTTGTGCTCATCAATTAAAAAATCCGACGCAACACACTTGGAAGTACCTGGTGCTGGACACTACGGGATCTTCAGCGGTAGACGTTGGAGAGAGGTTGTGCACCCAAAAATTTGTGAATTTATTGCCCAGCATCAACAAGTCTCTAAAGTGGTTTCAAAAGGAACTTCTAAAGCAACCACTAAAGCTGCCACTAAACCAAGCGCAACTTCAGCCAAAACAACCAGCACCAGAAATAAATCTACTGCCTAAACTCATACTCGAAGATGACGATGCCAAGCCCGAGATGAATGAGACCCCAGGTTCGGAGTTATTTGAGAAAGTTTTAAGTGCCCTGCCCCAAACGCAGTGCACCCGTTGCGGTTACCCAGACTGCGCAAGCTACGCCCGGGCCGTGGTCTTTGAAGGCGTTCCTATTAATCAGTGCCCTCCTGGTGGAATAGCAGGCATTGAGATTTTGGCTGCCATTACGGGTCAAACAGCAGTGCCTCTAAATTCGTCAAACGGCACCGAGGGACCACTCTTTACTGCATGGATTGATGAGGATGTGTGTATTGGTTGCACACTATGCATCCATGCGTGCCCAACCGATGCGATCTTAGGAACTAACAAAAAGATGCATACCGTGGTTGAGAAATACTGCACTGGCTGCGAACTGTGCATACCGGTTTGTCCGGTCGACTGCATTTATTTAGATAACATTAGTGGCACAAAAACCGCTTGGAGTGCCTGGAGTCCGAGCCTTGCTGACCAAGCAAGAAGCCGCTTTGCTGCTCGTGGGGTCAGGTTAGCAAAAGAGGAAGAGGTAAGTCTCGCGCGTTTAAGCAGCAAAGCTCTGGAGCACCTTGAAGATCTAGATCAAACCACCCACATGCCCCTTGAGATAGGCAGCAAAGAGCACACTAATCAGGTAAAAAGAAAAACAGACATCATTCAAGCAGCCCTAACCCGTGCTCAAGACAAGATCAAACAAATGGGCAAAGATAAAATCAAAAATTAACGATTTTTTTAAACAGACAGTGCCTTTATGATGTCTTGTGGTGCCTGCACCAATTCAATCAACACACCCTGCCCGCTAATTGGAAGTACAGGGTCTGACTTGGGATGAATAAAACATATGTCAAAACCGGCCGCCCCCTTTCTGATGCCACCGGGTGCAAAGCGAACCCCGTTTTTACCCAGCCATTCGTAGGCTGCCGGCAAATTATCTATCCAAAGCCCGATGTGGTTAAGGGGCGTTGTATGCACAGATGGTTTTTTCTCAATATCCAGGGGTTGCATTAAATCAACCTCTACGGCGCTGGGGCCGGTACCTATCGTTAATATATCCTCGTCGACGTTTTCACGTTCGCTCTTAAATGTGCCAGTCACTGGCACACCCAACATATCAACCCAGAGCGCTTTTAAAGCGTTTTTATCAACACCTCCAATAGCGATTTGTTGAATTCCCAAAACTTTAAATGGACGATCAAGCATATTTATTCCGATTATTTTTTGGATTATGATTTTTCAAACTCTACGATCAATTGATCTACAGTAAGCGACTCCCCCTTTGTGGCCAGCACTGCCTTTACGGTACCGTTTTGGCCAGCAACCAATACGTTCTCCATCTTCATAGCCTCGATCACGGCTACTCGCTCGCCAATTTGCACTTTTTGACCTGGCTTTACCAATACATCTGCAAGCAATCCTGGCATAGGAGAGAGCACGAATCTAGAGAGGTCCGGGGGTGCTTTAAATGGCATGAGTTTATAAAGGTCTGCCATACGGGGGGAAACCACTAACGCGGACAACGAGCGCCCGCTATGCGAGATCTCTAGGGAGAGTGGGTTTTTGTCTGAGCCTCTGTCGACTTGTGCGGCGAAAGGTCGTCCATTTGATGTGCCCTCAACCTTAATTGCGCTTAGCCTTGAACTACTTTGTATTGCATAACTTTTACCCTCTACACGGATCACGGCCATGCCTTGGTTATCCCCTGATTCCTCCACCTCAACGCCCCAGTAATTATGCCCCCCCGAGGTAGATAACTCAATGACGACGTAGGACTCACCAATCTTCACATCGTACCCGGGCAGTTGTCCGGTCAAGTTAGTGGCTCTTTCACGGGACTTTCGCCTCACAAAGGCGGCTAAAGCAACTAAGAAATGAGGATCTGGGTGAATGCAACTGTTGTTGGTAAATCCCCCTGGGTAATGCTCGGCAATAAAGCCGGTGTTGAATTGACCGTTCACGAAATCTGGGTGTGAAAGCAAAGCCGATTGAAACGCAATATTGGAGTGAACCCCCCTGATAACGAATCCGTTCAAAGCGTCTTGCATCTTGGCAATTGCGTCAAAGCGGTCAGCGCCGTGAACGATAAGTTTTGCAATCATGGAGTCGTAATGCATGGGAATCTCACCCCCTTCACAGACCCCAGTGTCCACTCGTACGCCTAGGGATTGGCTCGTATCACCTTGAAACATAGTTTGAGGAGGAGGCTGAAAATGCACCAACCGGCCCGTAGAGGGCAAGAAATTGCGAAGTGGATCCTCCGCGTTGATCCGACACTCCATGGCCCATCCATTTTTTTTCACATCATTTTGTTTGAGCGTTAAGTGCTCGCCAAATGCAATTCGAATCATCCACTCAACTAAATCAAGACCCGTAATGCACTCGGTCACCAGATGCTCAACTTGGAGCCTGGTGTTCATCTCAAGAAAATAAAAGCTTTGATCCCGCCCAACAACAAATTCAACCGTACCCGCACTTCTGTAATTGACGGCTTGGGCCAGTGCAACTGCTTGCTCGCCCATCTTGAGCCTGGTCTGCTCGCTAATAAACGGTGAGGGCGCCTCCTCAATCACCTTTTGGTGGCGGCGCTGAATTGAGCACTCGCGCTCATTCAAATAAATAACATGACCATGAGAGTCCCCAAGCACTTGAATCTCAATGTGACGAGGATCTTCTACAAACTTTTCAATAAAAACCCTATCATCACCGAAACTATTTTTAGCCTCATTGGTACAAGAGGTAAAACCCTCTAATGTTTCTTGGTCGTTGTAGGCCACTCTGAGACCCTTGCCGCCGCCCCCGGCAGAGGCTTTAATCATGACTGGATAACCTATGCCCTTGGCTATTTCAACAGCCTTTTCAGCCGATGAGATGGCTTCGTTCACACCTGGGATGGTGTTTACTCCGGCTTTGGTGGCGAGCTTTTTAGACTCTATTTTGTCTCCCATCGCCGCAATGGACTGCGAACGCGGCCCTATAAAAACTATACCCTCGTCCTCACAGCGTTTCGCAAAAACTTGGTTCTCGCTCAAAAACCCGTATCCAGGATGAATGGCCTGTGCACCTGTTGCCTTACAAGCAGCGATGATTTTGTCCGCAACCAAATAAGAATCCCTTGACGGGGCAGGTCCAATGAAGACGGCCTCATCGGCGAGTTGGACATGCCTTGCACCCTTGTCGGCCTCTGAGTAGACGGCTACCGTTTGGATACCCATTCGTTTGGCGGTTGCAATCACACGACAGGCTATTTCCCCGCGGTTTGCAATTAATATTTTTTTAAACATAGTCTTAGGCAGTAATTTGTTTGGAGATGGATCAATCGTTACAAGTAAAAATTCAAGCCGCTTGCAGCTTCATCAAAGCGGAATATTGCCGTGCTTGCGCCAAGGATTCTCCAACTTCTTGTGTTTGAGCATCATGAGGGAGCGGCAAATTCGTTTGCGTGTCTCCTCTGGCAAAATAACATCATCGATAAACCCCCTAGCTCCAGCTACGAATGGATTGGCAAAACGAGTTTTGTACTCAGCCTCCCTCGCACTTAGCTTTTGAGGATCCCCCTTATCTTCTCTAAAAATAATCTCAACCGCTCCTTTAGCCCCCATGACGGCGATTTCCGCGTTAGGCCAGGCAAAATTCACGTCCCCGCGTAAATGTTTAGAAGACATCACGTCGTAAGCCCCTCCGTAAGCTTTTCTCGTGATCACGGTAATTTTAGGCACTGTGCACTCTGCATAGGCATATAGCAATTTAGCGCCGTGTTTGATAATGCCGCCGTACTCCTGAGAGGTTCCAGGCATAAAACCGGGTACATCCACAAAGGTGATGACGGGTATGTTAAAGGCATCACAAAAGCGTACAAAACGAGCAGCCTTGATACTGCTTTTTATGTCCAAGCAACCCGCTAAAACCATGGGTTGGTTGGCAACTATACCTATAGATTGACCCGCCATGCGGGCAAATCCAACAATTATATTTTTTGCATACTCGGGCTGAATCTCCAGGAAGTCTGCATCGTCAACCACCTTTAAGATAAGCTCCTTCATATCGTAGGGCTTATTGGGGTTCTCAGGCACCAAGGTATTAAGGCTCAGATCTATTCTGTCCTTAGGGTCCCCGCTGTCTCTAAGAGGCGGGGTATCTCGGTTATTGAGGGGCAAGTAGTTGTACAAACGCCTAAGCATTAAAAGTGCCTCAACGTCGTTCTCAAAAGCTCGGTCAGCAACGCCGGAGACAGTGGTGTGTGTGATTGAGCCTCCAAGCTCCTCTGCAGTCACCTCCTCATGCGTCACTGTTTTAACGACCTCTGGTCCGGTCACGAACATGTAGGAAGTGTCTTTAACCATAAAGATAAAGTCTGTCATGGCGGGCGAGTAAACAGCTCCCCCCGCGCAGGGCCCCATGACCATGCTAATTTGGGGTATCACTCCGCTTGCTAGTACATTTTTTTGAAAAATATCTGCGTAACCTCCAAGGGAGGCCACGCCCTCTTGGATCCTTGCCCCGCCAGAGTCGTTCAAACCAATCACGGGTGCACCTACCTTCATCGCTTGGTCCATGATTTTGCAGATTTTCTCAGCATGTGCCTCGGACAACGCACCACCGAAAACGGTAAAGTCTTGACTAAAGACAAAGACCAGACGACCATTGATCATGCCGTATCCAGTGACCACGCCGTCGCCCGGAATTTTATTATCCTGCATCCCAAAGTCAGTGCAGCGGTGCTCCACAAACATATCCCATTCCTCAAATGTGCCCTCATCCAGCAGCACCTCAATTCGCTCCCTCGCGGAGAGCTTTCCCTTGGCGTGCTGGGAGGCGACCCTGCGCTCGCCCCCTCCCAAGCGTGCAGCAGACCTTTTGTCTTCTAGTTGTTGGAGGATATCTTGCATAGTTCGTGACTCCGAGATGTAATACTTTTTTAGATTAAATTTATTTGCGCTGCGTTCAGTGTGAGTGTTAAGACCAAAATGTCTTAACCCAGCCCTTTGTAGGTGTGAAGCAGTTGACGAGCAGCAACGGTTGGCGCTAAGGTGCCTTTGCTCACAGCGCTCAAAACGCTTGGCAAAATGAGCCTTACGCTTGGGAACTCTTTAAATGACCTTTTAAGCTCCTCCTCCACCCGCTCCCACATGCCCGATAAGGCTTGCACTTTTCTTTTCTCCAACCATTGACCACTTTTATCTCTGGCTTGTTTGTGAGATAAAACGCAATTCCAAAACGCCTCAATACCTTTTTCCTGTAAAGCGCTGAGAAGCATTACTTTTATCAATTCTGCCTCTTTTTCTAACCCAACCTGAGTGCCGTGTTTGGACTGTGTTGGGTGCGCGGGGTCTGCGGGATGAGAGGGATATTCAACGTGCGAGTGATTTCTTGATGGGTTGGAGTGAAATCCGTACAACCGCATGGCGCTAATAATTTGCGCCTGCGCGCGAGTGGCTGCGCTTGGGTCTAGATCGCTTTTGTTGATCAAAACCAAATCTGCCAACTCCATCACACCTTTTTTAATGGCCTGCAAATCGTCCCCAGCGTTGGGGAGTTGCATAAGCACAAAGAGATCGGTCATTAGTGAGACTGTAGTCTCACTTTGTCCTACCCCCACTGTCTCCACAATAACCACATCGTAGCCGGCTGCCTCGCAAAGCAAAATGGTCTCCCTCGTTTTCTCAGCTACCCCACCCAGAGTTCCTTTGCTTGGCGAGGGCCTGATAAACGCATTAGGACTCACGGATAAACGCTCCATACGGGTTTTATCTCCAAGAATGGAGCCTCCAGAGACTGTGGAGGACGGATCAACGGCGAGGACCGCTAATTTATGGCCTTTTTTGATTAAATAAAGGCCAAGCACTTCAATGAATGTACTTTTTCCTACCCCAGGGACGCCGCTGATGCCTATTCGCAGCGATTTACCTGAGCTGGGCAGGATACGGGAGATAAGCGCGTCAGCCTCCATGCGGTCAGTTTGCAGGGTCGACTCCAACAACGTGATTGATTTGGCAAGGGCCCGCCTTTTTGCGGCCTCCTTAATAGGGGACTCGCCAGATGAAAGCAAGGCCTCAGCTAGTTCGTTAGACCCCACTTGAGGACTGAGCCTTTTTAATTTGTACTAAAACATCCCTGGCGCTAGTGGGAATCGGAGTGCCAGGTCCGTAAATCCCTTTTACACCAGTGCTATATAAAAAATCATAATCTTGTTTGGGGATCACGCCCCCCACAAAAACAATGATGTCATCTGCCCCCTGTGCTTTTAAAGACTCAATGATTGCTGGGACAAGTGTTTTGTGACCCGCAGCAAGGGTGGAGACACCCACTGCGTGAACGTCGTTTTCAATCGCTTGGCGAGCGCACTCCTCAGGGGTCTGGAATAAGGGGCCCATATCCACGTCAAAGCCTAAATCTGCAAAAGCTGTGGCAACGATCTTTGCACCCCGGTCGTGCCCGTCTTGGCCCAGTTTAGCAATCATGACCCGTGGACGTCGCCCAAGCGTATCCCCATATTCGGCGATGTCTTTTTTAAGGGTCTCCCAAGTCTGCATTGAATCAGCCTCGCTGTCGTATGCAGCGGCGTAAACACCGGTCACCTTTTGCGTATCCGCACGGTGACGACCGTAAACCTTCTCTAATGCATCGCTTACCTCACCCACAGTAGCTCTAAGTCGCATGGCTTTTACGGACAGATCCAGCAAATTACCCTCCCCCGACTCGGCTGAATGAGTGAGTGCATCTAAAGCTTGGGTCACTAAGGCGTTGTCTCTTTTAGCCTTAATGCTGGCCAGCATTTTAATCTGCCCGTCCCGCACTCTCACGTTATCCACCTCAAGAAACTCAATTGAATCTTCAGTCTTAAGTTTATATTTATTTACGCCCACAATCACATCTAAACCCGAATCAATTCGAGCTTGTTTCTCCGCCGCCGCAGCCTCAATCTTTAATTTGGCCCAGCCCGAGTCTACTGCCTGGGTCATACCGCCCATCTCTTTGACTTCCTCCAAAATAGCCCAAGCTTTCTCGGCCATATCGTTTGTCAAACTCTCCATCATGTAGCTTCCCGCCCACGGATCAATGACACTCGTAATGTGGGTCTCCTCTTGGATGATCAATTGGGTATTTCGAGCGATTCGAGAGCTAAACTCCGTTGGCAAGGCGATTGCCTCATCAAAGCTATTGGTATGCAGACTCTGGGTACCCCCAAAAACGGCGGCCATGGCCTCTATGGTCGTACGAACTATATTGTTGTAAGGGTCTTGCTCGGTGAGCGACCAGCCTGAGGTTTGGCAATGCGTTCTAAGCATCAAACTCTTAGGAGACTTGGCCCCAAAGGACTTCATAATCCGGCACCACAAAAGACGCGCTGCCCGCATCTTTGCCACCTCCAAATAAAAGTTCATCCCGATTGCCCAAAAAAAGGACAGCCGACCAGCAAAGTCGTCCACATCGAGACCCTTGTCCATCGCAGTCTTGACGTACTCTTTACCGTCGGCCAGGGTGAACGCAAGTTCCAGGGCCTGGTTTGCACCAGCCTCTTGCATGTGATATCCAGAAATAGAGATGGAGTTGAACTTGGGCATCTTCTTTGAGGTGTACTCAATGATGTCACCAATAATTTTCATGGACGGTTTGGGAGGGTAGATGTAGGTATTCCTCACCATGAACTCTTTCAAAATATCATTTTGAATCGTTCCACTCAGTTTGTCCAAAGGTACGCCCTGCTCCTCGCCAG
Source organism: uncultured Burkholderiales bacterium (assembly GCA_903871545.1). Taxonomy (GTDB): domain Bacteria; phylum Pseudomonadota; class Gammaproteobacteria; order Burkholderiales; family Burkholderiaceae_C; genus Limnohabitans. Next base: position 21,429 of record CAIQHG010000020.1, read on the forward strand.
CCACAATATAACCAGCTAGGACAGGCAGTACGGCTCCGTTCATGGTCATCGAAACAGATACCTTGTCCAGAGGTATTTGATCAAAAAGAATTTTCATATCCTCGACCGTATCTATCGCTACTCCAGCCTTACCCACGTCTCCAGTCACCCTAGGATGATCGGAGTCGTAGCCACGGTGGGTTGCAAGGTCAAAGGCAACTGAGACCCCTTGGCCGCCGCTGGCAAGTGCCTTTCGGTAAAAAGCGTTTGACTCCTGAGCGGTTGAAAAACCTGCATATTGTCGAATTGTCCAGGGACGAGCCGCGTACATGGTGGCCTGAGGACCGCGAATATACGGCTCAAAACCCGGTAAGGTGTCCGTGTGAGCAAGTCCCTGTGTATCTGCTGCGGTGTAAAGCGCTTTAACGGTGATACCGTCTGGCGTTTGCCAATTGAGAGCACCTAGATTGCCTTTGGGCGCAGATTTTAAAGCGGCTTGCTCCCAGTCCTCTTTTGTGGCTGGCTTAAATTCTCTGGACTTTTTACTCATCAATAATTTCCTTAGATACGGCCTATCTTGAGAACAAATCTTAAACTACTCCAAAGGGGATATTGAAGACGTTCTATAGCGCTGGATAATTACTTAAGTTTAAACCTGAAAAGTCACAATTCCAAAGGACAAACGCACCAAAATTACATTTGATATTAAACGCGAAAGAAGCAAAATAAGGACAACTTGTCAATATTTAGGCACACTTAGATGCATCAGCCTAAGAGACGCAGTTTGCTCTACGCTTTTACGCAGTCAGCGTAGTGCCTTACGACACCTTGAGCGTCTTTTTCAGCGACCAAGCCGTGAATGTCTGTCTCAAACCCTGGGCACTGCGCGTTGAATTCTCCAGCAAAACGCAGATAGTCGACAATTTTCTTATTAAACACTTCCCCAGGTATCAACAAAGGAATACCTGGTGGATAAGGCGTAATCAAACTGGTGGTGATTCGTCCCTCCAACAAATCAACCGGCACGCGTTCAGTGTTTGAGCGAGCAATTTGAGCAAAAGCATCGCTAGGCTTCATAGCGGGGGTTAAATCGCTCAAATACATCTCAGTGGTTAGACGAGCGATGTCGTACTTTGCATAAAGCTCATGAACGAACTGACACAAGTCCTGGAGTCCCATGTTTTCATATTTAGGATTCTTAGCAGAGAACTCTGGGAGTATTTTCCACATAGGATGATTTTTAGCGTAATCATCTTTAAATTGTTGCAAAGCAGTAAGTAAAGAGTTCCAGCGACCTTTGGTAATTCCAATGGTAAACATGATAAAAAAGCTATAAAGACCCGTCTTTTCAATAATCACGCCGTGCTCAGCAAGAAACTTAGACACAATACTGGCAGGGATTCCTGTCTTAGCAAATTTACCGTTGATATCAAGTCCAGGCGTCACAATCGTAGATTTGATTGGGTCTAGCATGTTAAAACCGTCCGCTAAATCGCCAAATCCGTGCCACTTGGAGTTTCTCCCTTTGCTTTTGAAAATCCATTGATCGGCGCGTCCTATCCCCTCGTCAACCAATTGGTCAGGCCCCCAAACCTTAAACCACCAATCTTTGCCGTATTCTTCGTCCACTTTAATCATAGCGCGCCTGAAGTCAAGCGCCTCCATGATGCTTTCCTCTACAAGCGCAGTGCCCCCTGGGGGCTCCATCATGGCCGCAGCCACGTCGCAGCTCGCAATGATTGCGTACTGGGGACTTGTGCTGGTGTGCATTAAAAAGGCCTCATTAAAAAGATGCGTGTCTAATTTCTTAGTTTGAGAGTCTTGCACCAATACATGCGAGGCTTGGCTTATACCGGCCAATAACTTATGAAGAGACTGAGTGGAATAGACCATGGAGTGTTTAGGACGCTCACGCTTTTTACCCATTGCGTGATAGGTGCCGTAAAAAGGGTGGAAAGCGGCATGGGGCAACCAAGCCTCATCAAAATGCAGGTTAGCAACGTAGCCGTCCAACATCTTTTTAATAGTCTCCGTGTTGTACAGCACACCATCATAAGTGGACTGAGTGATGGTTAATACCTTAGGATTGATTTTAGAGACATCAACTCCTTTGAGCAAAGGATTGGCGGCAATCTTTGCTTTGATCGTTTCAGGCTCAAACTCACTTTTAGGAATAGGCCCAATGATTCCGAAATGGTTGCGCGTAGGCTTTAAAAATACGGGGATCGCACCAGTCATGATGATGGCGTGCAGCACAGATTTGTGGCAATTGCGGTCTACCACGACTACGTCACCAGGTGCAACAGCATGATGCCAGACAATTTTGTTACTGGTACTGGTACCGTTTGTGACGAAGTAGCAATGATCTGCGTTGAAGATACGGGCCGCATTGCGCTCAGAAGCGGCAACAGGGCCCGTGTGATCCAAAAGCTGCCCCAGCTCGTCCACTGCATTACAAACGTCTGCTCGAAGCATATTCTCACCAAAAAACTGGTGAAACATTTGTCCAACAGGGCTCTTTAGGAAAGCAACTCCTCCCGAGTGTCCGGGGCAGTGCCAAGAGTAGGAACCATCCTCAGCGTAGTCCAACAGTGCTTTAAAAAAGGGCGGCTTGACACCTTCAAGGTATGTTTTAGCTTCCCGGATAATGTGTCTAGCCACAAACTCAGGGGTATCCTCAAACATATGGATAAAACCATTTAACTCTCTAAGGATATCGTTGGGCAAATGCCTAGAAGTTTTAGTCTCGCCGTAAACGTAAATTGGGACCTCGGCATTTTTAAACCTTACTTCATCAATAAAATTACGCAAATTAAGCACCGCAGGGTCTAAATCGGGTCCAGGCGTGAACTCCTCATCGTCAATGGAAAGTATGAAAGCACTTGCGCGGGACTGTTGCTGTGCAAATTGACTCAAATCACCATAGCTAGTAACGCCAAGGACTTCTAGACCTTCACCCTCTATAGCTTCAGCCAATGCACGAATCCCTAAACCAGAGGTATTTTCAGATCTAAAGTCCTCATCGATAATCACAATTGGGAAGTGAAACTTCATTGGCGTCCCTCATTAGAGAATTAAATAAATAACGGAGTGTACATCTCTAATGTTTCAGTGCAAACTAGGCTGATACAATAGCCTAATCGCGGAGAGGTGGATGAGCGGTTTAAGTCGCACGCCTGGAAAGCGTGTGAGGATTAATAGTCCTCCGCGGGTTCGAATCCCGCCCTCTCCGCCAGTAGTTCAGTATTAATGGGCCTTATGGGCCCATTTCTGTTGATGCATACCCCACACATACCTGAACCAACCAACTCCCCTAGAAGAATTAAGGGTGCATAGGTTCAACAAGCTACGGCAGACTATCTTTTCTAAGATTAGGCCAAAGCTTCATAACGACCTCCCTTTGATCTGAGTAGGCGTAACAAGTATTGATTAGGGAGGAAAGTCCATCGACTTTTCCGTCCAATGTGGCTTTAAATCTTAGGCCGTTAATGCCTTGAAAGGCAACAGTCGCCATGGGAATTAACATCTCAGCGAGGTGTGTGCAACTCGCGACGCCGCGGAGTTTGTCTTTCACAACTTTAGTCCATCCTTTCCCAAGTCGCTCGCCAATCAATACAGATAGCGAGGACTCGGCGTTCTTACAAATTTGATACGGTGTATGGTCTGAGGAGGCCTCAACAAATTTGACAATAAAATCTTTTTCTACAGTGAGTCTTATCCATAAGTCATGCAAATGAGCACCAGGAGGACTGATTACAGGGGATAACAATCGTTGAATGGGCATGGGCTTGGTATCCACTAAATGGGACTCAATGTCAAATAATCCGTCGTCTCTTTGAAAGGCGGACATTTGGATAGATCGCTCATGAATGCAACTTCTGTTAGTGGGAGGGGATAGAGGCATGGAATAAACTTATTTAAAAATTTGAAATTTTTTCAGAAAATCTATTAACAAAAAAATTGGATTTAAAACTTCTGATGACGTAGATACTTATTACTTCTCTCAAATGAAACAACTTTCAAAAGTTGAATTGCGGATTCAATATGCTACTAACATTTCAAAAAAGTAATCAAGACCAGTGGATTAAGGTAAACCTCGATTTCTGGACTATTTTAGATGAACAGTTTAAATTATGCTCTATCAATGGGGAAAGATATTCAACTGTAGAAGTGCTAAAAGTTTTTTTGGTAAAGTATTTTGTAAACTATAACTACACACGCCAGCATTAGAGCTTGGACTACAGAGCCCCTAAAAATGTCTATGAATCAGGATAAGGTGGAGGGGCTTTGATCCTTGAGAAGCATCCCAGAGTTAAGAAAAGATCAATTGTTACGCTACGCCCAATAGTTGATTCTTCCTTGAATCAGGTGCCATGAGTAACAGGGAAAAAATACAGGACAGCGTAGTAAAGCTGTGTGAAAGTAAAAACATTGCTTAAACTCTCTGTTTTGATAGTTCAGCTCATTAGATCCACTTAAATAAGTAGTAAATCGCTTGTGCTTTTAATTAAAGTAATTTGAAAATTAGTTTCAAAATTTTTGGGCATGAATTATTTGATTTTGAAGCTCAAAAGAATCAGGTTTGTAAGCAAAATTGTTCCAAAAGTCATAAAGATTGCCGCCCATTTGTTTACCATCTCCAACAAAAAAGCCTTTTCTTGCAATCTCGTCAAGTTTCTTGTTTAAATCGATCTCAGGCAGTTTAAATAGTGCTTCGTCAAGCTCTGGACTAAGATTTCTTTTGTCAACTTGAATGGTGTTAATTAGATTGGCTCCATGATTCCATTCCCAAGTTGAGAGGAAATGTAATTTAGTAGGAACAGTTACCCTGCCATACCAATGAAAAATAACTTTACCATTGCCATGTCCAAATTGAACTGTGTGGTTGTAGGGTCTAAACAATTGAAATAAATTTTGAGCTTCTACAGCCGTATCACCTGGGTCACGATGTGTATAAAAGACGTCACCATAATAAACCTCTGCACCTTCGTAAATTAAAGTGCCTCCAAATTGGCCGATTCCCCATCGAATAATTCTTGATATTTCCTTAGTCGTAGTTTGACCAAAATCATTAGCTCCTGGGTCATGGCGATTCCAACCCTCCTGGGCATTTCCATATTTTGCAATATAGGCTAGCCTAGGACTAATTTTTTTATTATTCGCGAATTTGCTATTCCCAAAACCAGTCATTCCAGTGGCGGCAAGAACAAAACTTGAAATAACTGGATTACGCTTGTGGGTTAGGGATCCTCCATCACCATAATACATATCCATCATCTGCAAATCATCTTTATCAACTGTCGCAGCTCGTTGGCCGGCATAATAAACAGGGGGTTTCCAAGATTGTTGCGACGAATGAATAGGTGGATTTGAACTTATAGTTACTGGCCTGCTTTTTCCAGTTGTGCCGTAAACAAACGCTTTATCTCTAAATGCATTTCCAAGTTGTTCCACCCCAAATTCTATGGAAATACGCTCTAATTCCGAATCAGTGATGCTTGCCATATTAATGAACAGTATGTTTAATAATTCTTCACAGATAAACTTTCCCGGGTAGTATATCTAAAGATATTACTACTTTATAAGTGTTATTCAAATATTTTTTAATATCAATCAATAACTAAAACCACGAACTGCAAATCTCTTGTGAATAGTTGCAGATAATGTCCAATATTAAAGTTTTATACAGCAATTGAGCCTACTCTCACACCAAACAAATTTATGTTGGGCTAAATTTGCACTCACCTCGCCAGAAACTAAAACTGATAAAAAGATTCGCTAACTGGCATTGATCCGCAAGTGGCTCCTCAGACGCGAATGGGATCCATTAATTTATCCACTACTGGCTCCAAAGTGCGATCCATGACCCCTACTTAGGCTAGGGCGATCCACCCCCTAAATATATATTATTTTTAAAGTCAGTTGATGTTGCTGAACGGAAATAAGGAATTGAATTAGCTTTTCCTACATAAGCGCCTTTCATCAAAACGCTAAGAGACGGTATTGTAGTTGTCGGCATCAACTCAGGAACAAAATTAGTTACTGTATGAGAGTGCAAATGATATCCAATATTATCATGCGTATGCCCCCCAAAACTGTCTAAGCCAACACTTGCACCAAGCAACGCCGTATCCGAAGTTCGGTAAAAACCAAATAAAGCGAGACCATCGAAACTAAAGCCTATCAGGGGTGGATGTTGTTTGGATAAATAATCAGAATCGTTATAAATACCCATGGAATAACCAGGTTGATAGGCATCAAAGTGGCAGTGCGGACCGCCCCCGCCTTGTCCAACGTGACAACCAGTTAGTGATAGTTCCCCGTGAGCGTTAGATGGTGTCTCTGTGTTGTTGTAGGTCGGATATATTTGCTGACCATCAATAAGCACTCCGTTATCAGCAATATCTACAAAAGTATAAACATTCGCTGGAAGACTTTGCATGACTGCTGTTGTAATGTCGGGCGGCAAATTTTTTAGTCGCTCAGTGTAAATATTGGAAGTAATAATGGTGTTGTCAGTTACATTGGTAACGAGCCCATAGTCCTTTAGAGGTATAGAAAAAATTTGGTTATCAAGATTTGATGTTCTCGTTCTACAGTCATAAGTAGAACAGCTGGGCGCTCCGGGCGGCTGAGGAACATCTCTTAGGCCATTAGGAGAGGGCTGGTTTGCATAAGAAACAATAATCATGAAGGGGTGATATTTCCCAAGTGAATCTTGTTCGTTCGTGTAATAAATGTAGGGTACTAGGTTTTGTCCTGGTGTGCCGTCTGATACTGAATCGCTTACAAGCTTAGTTGCAAGGGCCTGATCCCTAAAAGCTGTGTAAAGAGCGACAGGATATCGCAACTTCTCACCTGAGGCTTCAACTGCAGTTTTAATTGAAGCTAGCATTGCATCTGCGCTGACTTTAGTCGTCGAACTTGACCCAGAGAATAAGAGTTGATTTTTGTATTTGCTACTGATTTGTGAGCAAATTGAACCAGAAGGACAAGAAGTTTGGACACTACTACTGGTGCTAGTTCCCTCCCAAGTATGCACACTCGCTTTATAAATAAATGGGGCTGGTGTAGAACTTGTATCGTAGGCTATTTTCAAGGGGTTTAAGATTGAGGGTATATTAAAGCTAATGGGAGAGTTGTATAAATAAATTTTAGTTGCATTGGAAGCAGACTGTACTAGTTTATAAACACCTGAGTTTAAACTCACATAATAATTTTGAGCAGTAAAAGCGGTGTCAAGCGTCCAAGTTTGAGCATATGAAATAGTGGTTCCTTGACCTGACCCTGAAGTTGTTGGCGTAAGGCTATAGGTATACCGGTTCTTAGCCTGTAACAAATTTGTTGTATTGTCATATGCAAAGGTCACATACCCATAAAATTTAGTGGCCAAAGCGAAATTATCCCTAAAAACCAATATATTTGAATTGCTTGAGTCGTAATCCAAAGAATTATTCGGGTTAAATTGAGAGTCAAACCTAAAATTACCATAGGAATCAGAGACGGCTTGAACCAGTTTAGATAAATAGCTAGAGTTTGAGAGAGAAGTACCAAGTACACCAGTTGTTACTGTAAATCCAGAGGTGGCGCTGTAGGTGCTTCCAATTTGAAGATAATTGGCAAGTGAAGAATCTGTTGAGGCATCTGACAGCATGAAATAGCTGCGAGACGCTAATGAGCTTGCGGCAGTTAGGGTGTAGCGCTGGATACAGGTTTGAATAGACTGTTCATAGGAAGCAGGAGCGTAATAGACCGGATCGCTGCTAAGGGTTGGATTTGATGTATTACAAGAACTACTTCCCGAGGCGGTTGTAGAAGTACCAGTTGTAGAAGTTCCAGTTGTAGAAGTTCCAGTTGTAGAAGTTCCACTTGTATTAGAGGTACTTGAGCCAGAGTTGGTTGAGGAGCTTGTGCCGGAGCTACTAACCCAAAAGCCTACACCGTTCACCAAAGAGACAGAGAAACTTTCGTAACCTTGAGTGTTAATAAAAGAATTTAATTGCCCAGATGCGTCATAAGATGGAGAATAGTAATACCACTTTGAATTTACATTATCCCAAGCCCAAATAGAGTTTGTATTGAGTGGAATAGACGTGGAGCTCGAGCTTGTTGAGCCAAGGCTGGCATTAAATTGAGAAGCGGTAAGACCGTCCCCGATAGAAATAAGACTCCATCCTGAGGGTAATGCATTTGCCCCACCTGTCTTAAAGTTTGTATAACTGTAATTTGAAGAAGCGGCTAAGTTAATTGAAAAACTAGATGCAGCATTGACCCAATAACCTTCTCCAGGTTGAATGGTCGTTAAAGTCTCATAGCCTTGGGATTTTGCGTAAGAGACACCGCTATCGCTAGAGGGTGAGTAATATGCCCAAGCGCTAGTGGCTGAATCCCATTTCCAAATGCTGGTCACGTTGTTTGGGTCATTAAAAGTGTTGGCAAGAGAAATTGCTGTTGTAGTTCCATTGCCTAGTAAATTCCAGCCCTTAGAAATCGACGTAGTAGAGGTGGCGCTTTGGGCAGATACAGACAAGTTACCAAAAAGTAACATGAAAATAATAAGGAAAATTGATAAGACTTGGCTTCTAATGATTGAAATCATGAAATTTATCCAAAAGTGTAATTCTCATTATTTATTGTATTGTTTTTATATGGTTTTGATCGGAAAAATGATCATTTCCGAGATCAATTTTAAAAAAATGCTTGGATTAATGCAACGCAGACACAGTGAGTATCGACCCTGTAATTTTTGTGCTGTACAACCCTGAGTTATTGTGAATAATTTAACAAGTCCTTGTTATTGGAATTTTGCAAACTCAGCTTGGTTGTTTTATTTATCTAGTCAAGAGAGCACCCGTTTTTTACTGACCTATATTGCTCTTCAGGTAAATGAAGAATTTAATGACACAAAAAAATGTATGAATCCAACCCCTGGGTTCTGGTTCAAAAATTAACCGTCATCAATAAATTATCCGAATAAAAACCAGCACTAATATTTTGACGCGCAGGAATGACTCCGTAGAGTGTCAAGGAGGTGCTGGTGTTACTGGGAATCGAAATGGTGGTAGATCCTCCAGTACCATCTCCCCAAATCGTCCCATCGCCAGGGGTCGTATAGACGTTGTACTGGAGTTGATCTATTCCGTTTGATAGCGTGCGGTTAGTATAAGTTGTGCTGCTACCGGTGCTCAAACTCACTGTTGCCCCCGAGGTTGCGCCAGTGCATCTGACCGTAATTGATCCAATCCCACCACCATTGGGCTGTTGATCTAAAGAGTTGTACTGCCCGAAATTGATACTGCTCACGCTTAAGAATGTGCAATCTGCGCAAGCATGCTGTAGATTGAAAGCTAAAAATGCTTGGAGTGTTATTTTGGTTAACTTTAATTTAAGAAATTTCATTTTTCCCATCCTTTACAAATAACAGTACCCAAGTCTGGAAGTGGATCATTGCTTGGGGCGAATTTAATCTCGAAATTGCATCTTTGGTCTTGCCAAGTGGCGTGTAGTTTTGAAAGCGGTCCAAGATTTGCAACATAAACCCAGCCCCCCTCTCCCACAGAGAAAACATCTTTTTTCCCGTCCATAAAAATTGACGCACCAAGGGGTACATCGTCACCGTCCTCTAGCTTAAGGGTGAATGTTGCGCTGTTGGATCTCTCAATTGGGAATTTAACGGCAATACCGCTTCTGTAATACGGTACGGCTTCTACCTTTACGCCCTGTATGGTTGCATCCAGGGGGATGTCAACTGGTTCTATGGAGATTATGTTCCTATCGTAAGCACGCAGCCGAGGCACTAAGGCGACACCGTCTTTGTTGGTTTTAGCAACGGGTTGATTGTCTGCAAGTATGGTTACATCAGGATAGTCCGGGATTGTGGCGACCCCAAAACTTTGATCAATCCGCCTGCTCATGAATACCTCACTGCCCAGTGCG
>CAIQHG010000021.1 GCA_903871545.1 uncultured Burkholderiales bacterium
AAATTAATATCTTTAATTTATAAGCGTAATTTTTAATTTTAAAACTCTTGCTTTCTATTTGTCTTGATCAATACAAAATTACAAAGATTAATTTAGGCAACCTTAATCTGATAGCACCATTTTCTCTAGTTCAATCAATATTTTTTTGCAAGAATTATTTTTTTGTAATATCTAGCATTAAAACAATTTAAATCTAAAACCGTAAAATTGATTTTTTTAGAGGATAAAATTTTTTATATAAATTTGAAATTCAGGTCAACCATGAATCGTAAATTAAACTTGTTGTTATTTCTATGTTATTTTTTGAAAATTCTGCTAGCCTTTGACAAATATCATCAAAAATACGGATAAAGAACAACTCTACTTGGTTAAAGCAAAGAATAAAGCAAAGAATAAGGCAACTCCTTTCTTAATCATAGATTATCCCTCAGTGGTCTGTATTCCCTTCCAAAAAGCCACATATCCAGCAATGTTATTGGCAGCTAATTTAGGCTCAGGGTAATACCAAGCAGCGCTTGGATTTATTTCTCCGTCCACCTCTACATCGTAATAACTTGCAGCCCCTTTCCAAGGGCAAGTCGTGTGCTTGTCTGAATTAGTAAAAAAATGCATATTAAGTGAATCGGCTGGAAAATAATGATTTCCCTCGACGACAATAGTCTTATCAGAACTTGCTACAATTTTTTTATTCCAAATCGCCTTCATATTTGATCCTTAGTTAAATCAAAACACTATCATCACACAATAATTAAAAAAATGCTCGAACCAAATTACCTAACAGAGTCTGAGTTTCATGATTCAAGCAGTTTATCAAATGAGATCGAGGAGGGTTTACTTGCCGATTCGGCATCAATTTCACCTAAATTTCTGTATGACATCTTAGGTTCACATTTATTTACAGCAATTACACTGTTACCTGAATATTATCCAACAAAAACGGAAAAAGACATTCTCAACACCTATCAAAGTCAAATAGCTGATTCGCTTGGGCTTGGCAAAGGACTTATAGATCTAGGCGCCGGCAATTGCCAAAAAGCTGAGTCCCTTTTTAAATCTCTTGACATCTCATCTTACATTGCCATTGATTTTTCCATTGATTATCTTAAAGAGATATTACCCCAGTTACAAAACAAGTATCCCAAAATACGCATGTACGGTATTGGAATGGATTTCTCCCATCAATTCCAACTACCCAGTTCAATTTCAACTCTTGATACTAATTTTTTCTATCCAGGCTCGAGCATAGGAAATTTCACACCTATTGAGGCTCAACATTTTTTAAAACAAGTTAAATTGCAAACCCATAACGCAGGCTTACTTATTGGGGTGGACCTCATGAAGGATGACACTGTTTTAATGGATGCCTATGACGATCCTTTAAAATTAACAGCAGCGTTTAATTTGAATATCTTAAGATCTATCAATGCTCAAATAGGTGCCAATTTTGACGTAACTCACTTTAAACACACTATAAAAATCAACCATAAATTACAACGGGTTGAGCTCTATTTAGAAGCACTTCAAAATACCACAGTTAACTGGAGTACTGGTGAACGCTCCTTTAGGAAAGGAGAGCTGATTCATACTGAGAATTCGCACAAATATTCTATGCAATCTATTAAAGAACTACTCAGTGCTTGCGGCTTTAATTCATTTGAGACTTGGACAGATTCAAAAAACTATTTTGCTTTAATCTATGCAATCTAATTTCGTGTTAGAGGGACCTTTAGATTCACTAGTCCAACAATTTTTAAATTCTAGGACTTACTCTACCGACCTCGTTAAAGATCTCTCCCCAGAAGATTGCCAGGCTCAGTCTATGGATGAGACAAGCCCCACTAAATGGCATTTAGCCCATGTAACTTGGTTTTATGAAGTCATGGTTCTTAAACAGCACGAGGTTGATTTCTGTTATTGGAATTCTCAATATGCTATTTTGTTCAACAGCTATTACAACATTATTGGAGATAAACATCCCAGACCTAAACGTGGTCTTCTCACTAGACCTGTTTTGAAAGAGGTCTTAGAGTGGCGTAAAAATATTGACCAACGAGTTGTAACTCTTTTAAAAAATAACCCATCAGATGAGATCAAATGGTTGATTAAACTGGGTATCAATCATGAACAGCAGCACCAAGAATTAATCCTTACGGATTTACAGCATTTATTTTCCTGCAACTCATTAAATCCGTCTTTCGGGAAAGCCGGGAAGGCCCCACCCCAGTTTGCTAAGAATTCAATATGGATTTCTTACGGTTCTGGTTTACAGTCTGTGGGCACCTCTAGCAGTGGTTTTCACTTTGACAATGAAGGGCCAGAGCACAAGGTTTACCTTCAAGACTGTTACCTCAGTAGCACATTGGTCTCAAACAACGAATGGCTGGTTTTCATGAACGACGGCGGCTACCAAAATTCAAATTGGTGGTTGGATGAAGGTTGGGCGTGGGTACAGCAAGAGGGAGTCAAAAACCCGCTTTACTGGCATAAAAATACTGAAAAAAACACGTTCCTCCAATTCGCTCTTGAGGGCAGTTTACCTCTAAATCCACACAGTGCAGTCAGAAACATCAGCTACTTTGAGGCAGATGCCTACGCCCGGTGGGCAAGTGAAAATTTACCTAATTCAAAAGGAGCTCGTTTACCTACTGAATTTGAGTGGGAGGTTTTCGCTAGCAATAAACCCTCTTTATTTGAGGATCTGTTTGATGCTGTTTGGCAGTGGACAAGTAGTTCCTACAGCCCCTATCCTGGTTATCGTGCCTGGAGCGGTTTAGCTGGAGAATACAACGGTAAGTTTATGATCAATCAAATGGTGCTAAAGGGAAGCTCAGCGTTTACCAGCCCAAAGCATTCAAGGAACACTTACCGTAATTTCTTTCCTACTCAGGCACGCTGGCAAATGACTGGTTTACGACTCGCCAAAGATTTTTGTTGAATGCGCTTATCTGTATTGAGTTCTTATTAGCTCAAATAATTACACCCGTGCTATTTGAAAAATTTATCCATTAATGAGACAAGCCACCTAACTAGCAAGGAGAAAACGGCTGCGGGAACCGCCCCTTCGAGCATGAGCTCTGTGTTGTTGGTTGAAAGACCCTGGGCTATTCTTTCTCCGTATCCCCCGGCTCCAACAAAGGCTGCTATCGTAGCGGTCCCCGTGGTCCAAACTGCAGCTACTTGGACACCACTAATAATGGATGAGCGACATAGGGGAATCTCTATTTTTATCAATTGAGTCCAAAAACCAGCTCCCAGTGCTTTTGAGGCTTCCTTAACCGATGGATCCACTAAACGCAGACCAGAGTATGTGGATTCAATAATGGGTAGCAAAGCGTAAAGCATGAGCGCAATAAACGCCGGCAAGAATCCGATAGATTGAACCAAAAAGATCAAAAAACTCAGCAAAGCTAAAGAGGGTATAGTTTGTACAATACCAATAAAGGCAAGGGCATACCGACCCGCCAAAGGCTTTGCATAAACCCATACCCCCAATGGTATTCCAAGCAAAGCAGCGCTGACAAGAGATGCAAAAACTAAGACCGTATGTTGGTAAGTTAAACGCAGGAAATCATACGTTAGAAATGAGTTCACAAACACTGATAACCCAGCGAAATAGTCCTCCTTAGAGCTAAGAGTCGGTGCACTGACATTATTTAAAGCAACAACCGATGCAACAGAATTTCCGCTCATTTGTGACGTGTAGTAATCCTTAGCTGCATCTTTTGGGGTTTTTCGATCCACCTCAACCCGTGCATTCAATGCTTGCATCTTCTCGTTCGTTAGGGTTTGTTCAAGAGATTTCAATGCAAGTTGAATCTTGGGGTTACTGTCAACGCTTTGTATCTTGTAAATTAACAAAGCCTGGTAAGATGAAAAATAGCCCATATCATCTATAAGCAACTCAAAATTTCCACTTGCCAAAAGCGGATCTGTCGTATAAGCATCTAAAAGATCAATCTGATTGTTCTCAACAGCTTGATAACCCAGCCCATGCTCTAAACCTGTAGGATTAAATGCACCTAATTGGTAGATTTTTGAGAGCCCTGCCCACCCGTCCTTTCTGCCTAGAAACTCTTGAGATAAACCTAATCGAAGGTTTATATGCTCTTTAAGATCGGAAATCTTGTGAATATTTAAACGAGTTGCCAATGATTTACGTAGGGCAATGGCGTAAGTATTATTGAACCCTAAAAAATATCCCGCTCTCAGGCCCATGGGCAGCAATAAAGTGTTGATGGCCTCAAGTGACTGGTTAGAGTCGGTTTTTAATATCTCTTTGGTCAACGTGCCCCAGTACTCAGGGTAGATATCGACACTGCCTTGACGAAGGGCGTTAAAAACAATACCAGTTGAACCCATTCCCTGCTTTATTTGAACTTCGGTTAGTGACTTGTCCTTAATTGCATTCGCTATTATTTCTGCCAAAATGTAAGACTCCGTAAAGCGCTTGCTCGCAACCGTGAACTCTTGTGAATAAGCAGGAGGGAGGCTCAGACACAAAAAGAGCGTCAAGGCTATTTGTATAGTTAAAAAATATGCGCGCAATGAAATCAAAATTTTTACTCTATACTACTTATAAAAATTGTAGGTTATGAGCAAACGAGCAATTCATATGCAAAACAATCCAAGTTCGATTATCAGCTAATTAGGTGAGCCGTCCCCTTTTAACCCTTAGCAAAGAAATAGCAGGTTAGGCAAACTAATTGCTAATGAGATGCGTGTCTAGCACCGCCGTCCACGTAAATGACTTGACCCGTGATGTAGCGAGAAAGCGGTGAGCTCAGGAAAGTAACTAAAACCGCTAAATCATCTGGCTCTCCAATGTATCCTGCAGGACAGTTCGCAGCCACCCATTTTTCTTGTATCTCAGCAGAGGGCAGTATCTTCTGATCTATCTGCTCGGAGTGAATCCGCCCGGGGGCTATGCTATTGACAGTGATACCGTATTTTCCAACTACCCTAGATAAAGCCTTTGCCCAAATGTGTGTTGCTCCGTTGGGCGGGACGCCGCCGTTCATGGCAACAGGCTCATCGCCTCCAGTTAAATTAATAACTCTTCCAAATCCTCTGGCCTTCATACTTTCTATAAAAGCGTGAGTCATTTCTCTGGCTGCGTGAAAGTTCAAATACATTGCGTCCTCCCATTGCTCCAGGGTTCCTAGTCCATCAAAAGGACGCGAACCCCCTGCATTGTTGACAAGGATGTCCAGGTGTCCAAATTGATCCAAAATGCGTTGTACAACCATCTTGGGTGCTTGTCGATCAGTGATGTCGCACTGGATTACAAAGGGTCGCAATCGTCCACTGACCTCAATTTCCTGAGCCAACTCATTGAGTAACTGCTCTCGCCTTGCTAGAAGTATCAACTGGCACCCCTCATTTGCCAGTCTAATCGCTATTTGTTTTCCTAGGCCAACACTTGCGCCTGTGACCAATGCTACCTTCCCGTTTAAAACTAAATCCAATTTTGTCTCCTATAAAATTCAAATATACCCGCTTCTCACCATTATGTCAGTGTAAAGTCATATTAGTTTCATAGATATCCTTAAAAGTTGAAGTAAACTGAAGTTTCACTATTTATATTAACAATTGAATATATTTTTCAAGTCTCTTTTAATTCAGTCTCTTATATGTACAACTTCTTTACAAGTTGTACATGCTGATACTTCACTAAACGACCATACTCCGCCCTCTGGGGTTGAGATAGTTGATTTGCGCAGTATCTTTAAATTGCCATTAGGTCAATACGGCCTAGAGTTTGATTCTAAGTTTCTAAGCCTGAACCAACATTTAGTTCAAATTACGGGGTACATCGTTAAATCTGGAGAACCTGCGCTTGGTAATTTCTTACTATCCGTCAGACCCGTACACCTGCACAGGGACGACGACGGCCAAGCAGATGATCTTCCCGCCTCCACGATCAAAGTAATGCTTGATCCAAGCCAATCAAACTTAAAAGTTCCTTACGCTCCAGGCCTGCACACTTTTAGGGGAACTTTGCAAATAGGACGACTTGACTTGACAAACGAGCCGGTTTCGTGGATTTCTTTGCAACTACCAATAATTAATTATTAAAAAATCTGTTTTTTTTCTCATTTTCACTGCCAATTATCATCTTTCATAATATCTTTCTAATCATGAAATTTAACAAAAAATCCACTCTTGTACTCTCAGCATTTGCATGTCTGCAAGCAGCGTTTTCGCAGCCAGTGGTTACCCGCTTAACCCCCCCAAGCGAGCTTTTCAGTTCTGGACAATCAAACCCCGTGATTGCTCGGTTTTTACCTGACCAACGTTTCGATCTCCAAGCCACCATCAAACCCGATGATGACACCAAATCTATCACAGAGGCTAAATTTGTCATAGACGGAAAAGTACCAAAAAAAGAAGTCTCCATCAAGAGTTGTAGCTCGGGTTGCCTACCTAGCGTTCCCAAGAACTCCTCCATTGCAACTCTCAGGGCCATGTCTTTGAGCAAATCAGGTATTCATACTTTCTCACTTGAGGCAATACAAAGCGACGGCAAAACGACCTCCGCCACTGGAAACTTTGAAATAGTTCCTTTAGTTGCAGGAGGTCAAAAAGTGAAAAATATTGTGATCCTTTTGGGCGACGGTATGGGAGCTGCTCAAAGAACGGCGGCGCGCATCGTGGCTCAGGGGTACGCTCAAGGCAAATCCCTCTCACCTCTCGCCATGGATACTTTCCCAGTTACGGGTTTAATTAAAACATCCTCTCTTAACTCATTGGTGACAGACTCCTCCCCCGGAATGTCCTCTTATGTGAGCGGTAACAAAAACAACAACAACGAAGAAGGTGTTTTCCCAGACGATACTGTTGACGCATTTGACAACCCCAGGATTGAGTACTTAAGTGAATACCTAAAAAGAACACAAGGAAAGTCCTTGGGTTTGGTGACCACGGCAGACGTCTTCGATGCAACTCCTGCAGCCAACGCAGTACACACCAGTAGCAGGGCTGCAGGCACCGGCATAGTGGATCAATACCTTGATGACCGAAAGCTCACAGGCCTGAGCGTCTTAATGGGAGGTGGGCGCAAATGGTTCTTGCCAGCCCAAACTCCGGGCTCAGCCAGGGGCGATAAAAGCGACTACGAGTTCTCTTTAAATGAACCTCATACCGCTCAAATCATAAAAAGCTGGGGTGCAGCAAGCGGCAAACTTGATAAAGAACGCGATTTAATTTCTGATTTTCAACAATCAGGATTTAAATACGTTTCAGATAAAACGTCACTAGATGCGGTGGATTTAAAGGGCACGGATCGTTTGCTGGGTCTCTTCGCCCTCTCCAACATGAATGTCGCTTTAGACAAGATTGATGGGCGACGAAACAAAATGCAAGGCATCAAAGGTCGTGTTGTCGATGATTACGGCTTTCCTGATCAACCCATGTTGGATGAGATGACAAAGACGGCGTTAGGTGTGTTAAAGAAAAATAAAAATGGTTTCGTCTTAATGGTGGAAGGTGCATCCATTGATAAACAAGCTCACAACATGGACACAGAGAGGTGGATTCTCGATACGCTTGAGTTTGATAGAACCATTCAGATGGTGAAAAACTTTGCAGCTCAGGAGAAAAATACACTCGTCATCGTCACAGCAGACCATGAGTGCTCTGGAGTGGCTTTAATTGGCGGCTCTATGGTCTCAGACTCAAAATTGCAAGAGCTAATTAAAGAAGGCGGCACAGCAAACGTCCGTGATAAGGTGGTCGGCATTTACGAAAAAGCCGGCTTCCCAAAATACGTCATCGACACTGATGGTTATCCCAAAACAACCGATATCGACTTTAGACTTCTTGTTGGATATGGCGCCAATTCAGACCGGGGCGAGGATTGGAGAACCAATCCCCTACCGACTCAAGATACGCAGCAACCTTTCAATAAAATTCAGCCCCTAGCTGCCTACCCAGCCGATCCTGCCGCCAGAGATGCACAGGGTAAGTTTGCTGTCACGGGTCAAGTTCCAGGAACAAGTGCAGTGCACACAGCAACGGATATTCCGTTATCTGCGATGGGTCCCGGCGCATGGTCTTTAACGGGTGTATTGGACAATACGGATGTTTTCTTCATCATTGGACAAGCCGTCACTAGGGGCGTATTGCGTCCTAAAATCTACTGATAAGGAGTAAAGAAATTTAAGGCTTAAATTAGAAAACGCTTTAATTTATAAACAACCTTAAGCGTCTCTAAATGAAATAATAAAATTTGATATGACTTTAAAAGTAATCATCCTAAAATTATTTCGGTTCACTCCTAACCTTAGATTTTTACTTTTTATTTGATAGTAAGTTGATGTATTTTCTTATTCGTATTTAAGCGTGACCAAAACATAGATTCGCGTTGATTTGACATCTGATGTGTTCTTACAAGAGTCAATTTCCCGTTCGCTTCAATTTGAAAGAAAGATAGCTTTGCAGGAATCATTTCTATTTTATTTCCAACTCGCGCAAGCGCTGGCAAAATACTTGCGGCTACAAGCAAACCACAATCATCATCAATAGAGAAAGTTCTCACGTGAATGCTCTCAGTGAGGACGTGCTGAATAAGTTTAGGCTCGCCGGTTATTTCGTCAAAGCCATAGACAACAATGTTATTGCCCTCATACTCCGAGGCATCAGAGGGATCACCATATACAGATGTGTCATTTCTATTAACAACGTATAGATACCTGCCATTTGGATGAAAGTGGATGGTACCCGCTAACTGATCATGAGAAGAACGCATGGGTTGGGGCAACGTTGAGAGATTGTAGATTGGCTCATCTGATAACTTCTCGTTGCAAAGCTCATAGATATGCAATTGATTTTGCCTCTCAATTGATACAGCCACCCAGCGTCCATTGGGGTGAAAGTCCAGGTGCCGGGGACCAAACCCATATCCCCCGTTAGGTGCAGTGACTTGTACGGGAGATTTGCTATTGCTTTTGATAGGGAAAACTATCAGAGCCCCCGGCTTCTCCGGGGCGTCCCCATTGGCGTCGTTTCCGCGTGTAACCAAAATTGCAGAGTTTCCAGACGGGGTAATCAAAATCTGATGTGGGAAATTTCCAAATATCATATTCGATATTGGCGCAGACGCCGCTCCTACCGTGCCGTCTAAGAGAACTGGATGGACAGTCATTAAACTAGGAGCGTTGTAGGCAACAAAGAGCTGCTGACCGCTGGAATCCATAGTTAAATGAATTGGACGACTGGTGATAGCTATTTGACCAATAATCTGCATCATGCCGGTATGCCCATTAACTGCAATAGTTACCAGCGAGTGTATGTCATCAGCACTGGAAATAGATCGATTGCTGCAGGCCACATAAAGCAAATTTCGAAGTGGATGAGGCCAAACATACTGAATCGGTGCAACGACACTAATGCTATGAATTTCTTTTATTGAATAATCTATTGGGTCCACTTTAAATGAAATAAGCCTTGACCCAATCGAGACTTGAAGAGTTATCTGTTTCTCTAGCATGGCTTTTTTTCAATTAGTTAACAAAATACTGTAGACTTTTAGGTAAAAAAGACTTTATTTATCAAATGCCCAGAGAATATTCGACGCCGGCGTTGTCCGCAATACTGCGCAGCTGTACTAGTAAAGCTTCAGACATCGGAATGCCGTTTGTTACTCGCAAAGCCTTTGCAGCTCTTTCGGGATCTCCCGCGACTTGAACAGGGCGGTTTAAATTAGCGGGTAAACTTTTCTTCAGCACGCTGAGCACGTCGTCCACGTCGTTCTCAAAATCATCGAGATCGCGAAAGACGGTAGGATCAATTGCGAGAAAAAAATGTCCGATGTTGTGTGCTACGTTTTTATCAGCTTGCGAGTTACGAGTTGGCGAAAATGATCCCCCTGTCAGCGCACTAGAGAGTATCTGAACCATAACGGCTAGGCCGTAACCCTTGTGCCCCCCCGTTTCAGTGTTTCCACCTAAAGGCAATATGCCACCTCCGCTTTGCTCGTGGCACAGTTTGAGAGCTACTGATGCGTCTTGGACAGCGCGACCTTGCGCGTCTACAACCCATCCTTGAGGAAGTTGCTTGTCGTTGAATTCGTACACTTTGATCTTGTTGACCGCCACTGTGGAGGTAGACATATCAAGCAAAAAAGAGTTATTACGCCGATTAGGGGCCGCAAATGCGATTGGGTTAGTACCCAGCAGTGGCGTGGAGCCGTTGGTTGGAATGACGCCGGGAACACTTGTCGAGGAGGTTACGAAACCGATCAATCCGAGATCACTGGCCATTTCAGCATATAGGCCCGTGGCGCCAAAGTGATGAGAGTTGCGAACCCCCACTGCTGCAATACCGTTTTGTTGAGCCTTTTTGCAAGCCAACAGCATCGCTTCGCGAGCGATGGGATGGCCTAAGCCTTGATCAGCGTCGATTAGTGCCATGGCAGGTAAATCACGAACATAAGTACGAGACGGTCTCATATTTAGCGTACCCTGTTGCACCATTTTTTCGTACATCGGCAACATAGAAACCCCATGAGAATCAATGGCCCGTAAATCAGTTTCGACTAAGAGTCCCGCAGTGATTGCCGCGTCACTAGCTCCCATACCCCATGCCATTAAGATGGACTGCGTCATTTGAAGTAATTGATCGGCCTGAACATTCATAGAGTATTTCAGTAATAGTGGGGTGAGGAATAAATAGTTAAAGTTAATTCTCAAAGCAAAAAAAGGATGTGCGATTTCAAGACGTGCCCAAATAAGCATCCTTAATCAAGTCGCTTTGCATCAACTCCTCAGAGGGCCCAGACATTGCCATTTCGCCGTTTTGCAGCACGTAGGCACGCCTTGAAATACGCAGTGCGAGTCTGGCATTTTGTTCTACTAACAAAATGGTTACCCCTGAGTCAGCAATCTGTTTGATGGCTTCAAAGACAGATTCAACCATAATTGGAGCTAACCCCATAGATGGCTCATCTAATAGGAGTAGCCTAGGGCGAGACATCAAAGCACGAGCCAGAGTCAGCATCTGTTGCTCTCCTCCACTCATCACCCCGGCCTTGTGATTTTTACGATCTGCCAAGACTGGGAAACGATCGTAGGCAGCATCAATGTCAGCTCGGACTCCGTGGGAATCAGTGCGCAAGTGAGCACCCATAAGTAGGTTCTCGTATATTGTCATGTTGGCAAAAATGCCTCGACCTTCGGGAACCTGTGTGATTCCGATGCCTGCTATTTTTGAGGCCTTCATACCAACAATCTCTCGCCCTTCAAACTTAATACTACCGGAGCGTGGACGAAGAATCCCAGAAATCGTATTGATTAGCGTACTCTTGCCTGCGCCATTTGCACCCAAGAGACAGACCACCTCTCCAGAATCTACTTTCAGGGATGCCCCTTTAAGAGCTATGATCTTTCCGTAAGCAGTTACGACATCTCTTAGATCCAACATCGTTAACTCCCCTTACCTAGATATGCTTCAACTACCGCAGAATCGTTTCGAACTTCATTAGGAAGTCCTTCAGCCAACTTTTTGCCAAAATTCATGACTGCTATTTTGTCGCACAAATTTAAAATCATGCCAACGTTATGCTCGATGAGAAGAACTGTCAACTCGCCGTCAGACACCAATCTTCGCAATAACAAAGCTAGCTCTGAAGCTTCTCGGTTGTTCATCCCAGCCGCTGGCTCATCAAGCATTAACAACTTAGGCTTGGCTGCAAGTGCGCGCGCCAATTCAAGCCGTCTTTGTTCTCCATAGGACAATTCACTTGCTGTATCGTTTGCTCGTTTTAGCAGCCCCACGGTATCTAATAACTTATCAACTCTTTCTTTAAGCTCAGTCTCCCGAAATATGAAGGAGCGGCGCCGAAAAAGAACATCAAAAAGTGAATAGTCAAGACCAATGTGACCCCCAACCATCACATTTTCACGAACAGTCATAGTGTCAAAAAGTCTAATTGTCTGGTAGGTCCGCGCAATTCCAAGACATGCAATTTGCTCAGGAGATTTGTGGGTGATATCTATACCATTAAGTAAAACAATGCCCTCGTCGGGTTGAATCAGTCCAGTGATCAAATTAAACAATGATGTTTTACCCGCGCCATTAGGTCCGATAACGCCAAATAGTTCACCAGGCTGGACCGAAGTACTCACCCCGTTAACAGCGCGAACACCTCCAAAGCTTTTACTGACATTTTTTAATGTCAATATGCTCATTGCTGCCCACCTTTTGTCAAAAGGGTTGGTTCGTTAGGTGAGGGAGAGCATTGTTTTGATTTTTTAAAAAATCGACGCAGCTCCATCAATCCATCGGGAAAATAAATAACGACCATGAGAACAGAGAGCCCATAAATAATGAGTCGCCAATCCTGGAGAAACCGAAACACCTCTGGTAGTAAGGTTAGAACCACAGCCCCAAGAATAGGACCCCAATGGTTTCTTAGACCACCAAAAACTGCATAAATTAATACCAAGACCGCTTGAGAGAACCCGAACTCAACGGGGGAGATGTAGAAGGTGTGATGAGCTGCAAAACTGCCCGCAACGGAAGCAATCATAGCGCCTGCAACAAATGCTGTTACTTTGTAGCGAGTAGTTGAAATTCCCATCGTTTTGGCAGCCGTCTCATCTCGCCCTATTGCAAGCAGCGCTCGACCATGACGTGAAAGCTGGATCATGTGAAAGCAATAGATTAGGAGCGCGAGAAACAACAAAATATGCCACAGTTGTGTACCTTGGGGGATGCCACTCAGACCCATTGCCCCCCCTAAAAAGTCCCAATTAAGCGCGGTGAAACGAACTAGTTCACCAAATCCAACTGTCGTTATAGCCAAGTAAACTCCCTTCAGCCTTAAGATCGGAACGCCGACGACTGTTGCAATCAACCCAGATATGCATGCTGCGAGCAGTATTGACCATGGATAAATTACGCCGGCCTTCATGACTAAAATAGCTGATGCGTAAGCCCCAATTGCCATGAACCCCATGCACGCAATCGATAACTGCCCGGCTTTGAGTGTCATGTAAATACTTAAAGCTAACACCGCATTTTGAGCTACCAAATAAATTAGTTGGTCATAGGAATTAAGGAATCTCAAAATCTCAGTCATGCGCGAACCTCTCTTGAAGATCCCAAAAGCCCTGTTGGCTTCAACAACAGCATTCCCATCAATACTACGAAGACAGCCGCATCCCTATAATCAGAGGACAAATACACTACTGTTGCGATTTCTGCAAAGGCAATTAACATCCCGCCTATCAAAGCGCCCGGTATTGAGCCCATGCCCCCCAAAATGATTACGGCAAACCCCTTAAGGTCTACCCAGTGACCCATGTAAGGTGAGGCCGAGTTATAAGCCACACCTAAAAACGCCCCAGCTACGCCGGCTAATGCAGAAGCAATAGCAAACATCCACGCAATAGTTCTATCAACATCGACCCCCATCAGACTGGCTACTTTGGGATTCTCCTGCAAGGCTCTGATTGAGCGTCCCAACTTGGTGCTGACAACCAAGTACCACAAACCTAACATGAGGACAAGTGCAGTAAGCATTAGGACAACTTGCAACATAGATAGTTGAGCATCACCCACTTGAACTGTTTGTGAGAAGGGAATAGATTCTTCTGAGTAGCGAACGACACGAGTACCAAAAAGTTTTTCAGCTACATTTACTAAGACAATCGATAATGCAAGGCTTGACACAAGAGGCGCTAGAGATCCACTAGCACGATCGCGAAGCGGACGAAAAGCAATTCGCTCAAGCATAAACCCTAGAACAATACAAAAAAACACCGTAACAAGAAGCGCTACCCCAAACCCGAGACCAACTTTACTCATTAAATACCACGACAACAAGGCACCCCACATAAAAACTGAGCCGTGCGCCATATTTAAAATGTCGAGCACACCAAATATTAGGGTCAGCCCTGCAGCAAAGAGCGCATAAAAAGCACCCTGTGAGAGGGCATTTATGATTTGCTGGCTAATCATGAGTGAGCAGCACAGGTATCAACATTATGATCAAACATGCGCGTGGGTTACTTACTTGCAATGACATGTTTTCCGTCTAAAACCTTAACGACCGCCCCTGCTACAAGGGGATCTCTGTTTTCTGTGAATTCAATCCGCCCCATCACTCCATCATATGTTTTGATTGCTGCTAAAGCATCGCGCAGTTTTGTGCGTGCCGTGCTCAGGTCATCGGATTTAGTTATCTTTGCATTTAATAAAGCCTGTTTAACAACATAGACCGCATCATATGTTTGGGCTGCGAGCCAATCTGGATCTGAACCGTATTTGTCACGGTAACGTTTTACGAAATCAACATTTTTAGAATGCGTCATGCTCACAAACCAAGGCGTTGCGGACAAAGCACCCTCCATTGCCTTACCAGCCTCTTTAACTACCCCTGCTGAGTTAAAGGCATTACCGCCTAAAAAGGTGATTTTATCCAGACCCAATTTGCGCGCCTGAGTCATCAGTCCCACCGACTCTTGTCCTTGAGAGGAAATCACCAAGGCGTCTGGATTCAATGATTTTATCTTGGTCAATTGCGCTGAAAAATCAACGTCCCCTGTTCTAACGGTCTCAACATCTACCACCTGGATGCCATTTGCTTTCAGGGATGCCTCGTAAGCTTTGAACTCACCTACACTGAACTGATCGTCATTGGTGTAGATCTGCGCGACCTTGGCAATTTTCAGCTCTTGTTTTGCAATCTTCACAGTTCCTGGTACAAGCGTTGCAGACTCAACGGAGGTTCTGAAGACATAATCTCCAACGCCAGTAATACCCGGGGTACCAACCGAGGTCAACATAACTGGAACTTTAGCGCGCTGAGCAAGCGGTGTTGCAGCAAACGCTTGACCACCAATAAGTGGACCAAAAATCATTAATACATTGTCACGCTGAATGAATTTTTGATAGACGTTAACCGCGTCATCCTTCGTTGATCGATCGTCCTCAATGGTGACCTCCAATTTCAGCCCTGCTTGAGCGTTTAATTCATTCAGTGCCATGTCCAGACCATTTTTAATCGTGGCTGAGTAAATGGCAACAGGTCCGCTAAAAGCATATACAGCCCCCAACTTGGCATTGGTTATCAAGTCTTGTGAATTTTGGGAAACCGCAGGCATTGATAATGTGCCTGAAAGTAGTACAGAGAGAACGGATTTACCGACCCATCCTAGATTGTTATTTTTATATCTGGAATTTGTGGAACTGAAGCAATACATCCTTAATCCTTTATTTATTATGGAATCCAAACAAGATCAAATTAGCTTTTGAGAATAAACAAATAGACAGAATATGCCTACCGTGAATACCCTATATAGATAGATTTAAAATATATGTATGTATATTATTAATTTAAAAATCATCTTGATCAGCCCATTAAATCTAAATCATCAGGCCTGCGTTATCAGGTCGCCCAAATGCTTTAGCAAGAGCAGCAATGTAAAGATCGTTTAAATACTATTTACGGGAGCAAACACAGTAATTTAACTAGGTACCTTGTTATGTAATAGCCTTAATAGACTATGTTTATAAGATACTAAAATCTACTCCTACTTTAGCCGAGATCATTACTTTGCACGATCTGAAGTATATTGATAAAAACCAATGAGGTTTGTAAAGGTGGATTTTTCAATACACTCGTGACGGCTTAAAGTCTCGCGAAAAATTTCCACCAAGGACCGCAAGTCTATCAAGGGGGCTCAGGAATTTACATTCTACTTTCATGAAATTCAAAGCATTTGCATAGCTACAAAGCTCGGTGAGTGGCGTAAAGTTTGAACCCCATACCATTCTTTGAGCACCAATTGACTCATAAAGTTCTTGAAATCTTTGTTGTGATGTTAGAAAAGGGTACTGCTCAAATTGCGCAGCAGCCTCAGGAAAGTAAGACACTTTCATCCATACATTTGGTAACTGAGCCAATTTAATAACGTTTGGCCAATGAGCAAATACCCCTTGAATCGATTGAGCTTTATGTTGGAGACAAGTATGGTCAACCACGAGTCGCATGCCAGGGTAGCGTTGCGCAACCCCTATTAGTTGCTCGGCCTGATCGGGTGCATAAATAAAGACGGGAATATTTAGCTTCTCAGCTTCGCTGAAGAATAAGTCTAGCCTTCCCTCCTGTAGCCAATGAGATGCCCAGTCATGATGAAGCGTTTGTCGAATACCGATCGCTTTTGGTTGTTCCATAAAACGCTCAATTCGTGCCTGAAGATCTGGCCCAAATGGGTCCAGTCGCCCTACTACGCCAAACACCTCATCAGGGCGGCTGTATGCACCCTCAAAAGAGTACCGGTTGTCATAGCCCATGCATGAGGCAGTTACTTGCACCACCTGATTGACTGCACAAGCACCAGACTGAACAAGTAGGTCATCCACACTGATTGGCCAAACGCTTCCTCGGGGATGCAGATAGGGACGATCAGGAGTAGCTGACTGGGTATAGTGGACGTGTGTATCAATAATCATTCGACCGCTTTCTAAGGTGGTAATAGTAAAAATTTCTCGAAGCTTGCCTGCATGCGCTTTAAATTTAAAAGCGTCAAAGTCACCTGCTTTAAAATTTATCCAAGCTTGCCGTTGTTCTGGCTCACAATTAATTGTGACTTAAATTTTGTTCTTTATTTCTCGTAACTATCAGTTTTAAGTTGAAATTTAATAATAAGCATGAAAAATTTACGCACTCTCCGAGCATCTACTGATTTCTCATCGCATCCTAGCTCAGCCGCAAAAATGACACCACACTAGCTTACCTACATAAGGCGTTGACAAAAGATACAAACGTATAAAGTAGAATTAACAGGCTTTAATTTTAAATAAATAAATTCATATATTTGGTTTAATTAGCGAACGATTGGATATTTTTTGAAATATGTAAAATGGAATTAAATGATACCCAAAACCATTAAATCACCTCTAAATATTACTATATCAGGCTTCGGGGACGTTGGGCAAACATACGCCGCCGCCCTTTTGGAGCAAGGTTTTGAGCCTATCATTTTTCATCCTGCACCAAAAGCAATTGCATTGAAATCTGCAAAACGGCTTGATTTAACGATTCAGACCAACCCCTCTAAAGCTTTCAGCGAATGCAATCTTGTGCTTAACGTTACACCAGGATCACAAGCCCTGTCTGCAGCCCTTTTGGCACTTCCTTTTCTTAAACCTGACACACTATTTGCAGACTTCTCTAGTGCTGCGCCAAAGGCACTGCTAGATGCTGCTGCGCATTTTGCGCCTAATTGTTATGTCGACGTAGCAATCATGGGTTCAGTTTCAATACATAAGCATAAAACGCCGCTTATCACCAGCGGCGCGGGGGCTTTGCATTTGCAACAAATACTTAACCCCCTTGGCTTCCAAATTGAAGTACTCGCTGATAGTCAACCTGGTGAAGCCACAGCCTTAAAGCTGGTTAGAAGCATACTTACCAAAGGAATGGATGCAGTGATCGTCGAATGTCTTTTGATCGCCGAAGCACTAGGACTGCGCAATACTTTGCTAGGACAAATAAAGGATTTGGACAAATCTACATTGAGTGAGTTGATTTCCATGTTCATCAGCACGCATGCGCCCCACGCCTTGCGTCGCCAACAAGAGATGCAGACTATTGAGGAGACCCTAAGCGATCTTGGTGTACCACTCATTGTGACCCAATCAGTTATAAAACGCTACTCTAGAACCATTGCGACGCTCGGGTCTAATGCGAGCCTGCCCAGCAACCCCAAAGGCGAGTCTTTATACGACCGTGTATTGCCTTGGATGCTCAAGGCAGAGCGACGCACACCCATTGAATAAGCACCGCGTATTTATGGTCTAGAAATTAATCGGTGCTTGGGTGAAGTTCTATCCTTGTTGTAGCGGGCAAGCGAAGCCTTCATCAGTTTAACGATACTGCTTTCACCAGCATCAAGGCGTTCGATCAATCCGCCAACACCTATTACCAGTTGCGCTTCGAAAGACTTGAGCGGCACAGGCATAGCGATTATTCCAACCCCCGGCGTATTGGTCCCCCGTGAATAAACATACCCCTTTGATCGAGCCTTTTGGATTTGTACCATGACGTCCTCTAGCGCCATGTTTTCGGGAGGTCCGACTTTTCCAATGCGCGCTTTAGTACGCTGGTGAATGTGCGCAATCGCCGCATCCGACTGGACCGATAGCAAAGCCCAGCCAGTGCCTGATGCGCAAACCGGTCGACGGGTACCTTGTGAGACGTAAAACTGAATTGGTAGGCGGCTTTGTAAGACTTGAACGTAAAGTGATTCAATGTCATTTTGAACTGCTAAGATTACAGTTTCACTTGTTGACTCGGACAGCGTCCGCATGAGTGCGACCATCTCTGCGTTGCTGAATGAGGACTCGTAGATCCAATCGCCAAGCCGAGCAAGAAGAAGGGTCGGCGAGTAAGCTCGAATGCGGCTGTCATAGCTCAAATATCCAAGAGTTGCAATGCTCTTAATCAGCACTGAGGTGCTTGACAAGGGGTATCCGAATCTCTCAGAGATGTCGCGCACTGACAAAGGTTTCTGTACCTCTCGAAAAAACTCAAGAATTTCGAAAACCCGCCCTGCAGTCTTGATTATTGAATTTTGAATAAGTAATCTCCTTTAGTGATGCCCCAGTTTCTCAAAAGCTAACATTATCCTAAAAACAGCAATTTTGAGGTACACGTAGAAGCCGTTAGCACTATTTATCATCTTATTCATTGGCTTTGAGGTTCTGCTCATCAGAGATAAAACGACCCAGTTTTAGATCAAATACTCGCCTATCCAAATACTGTAATTTGTTGCGTTGGATCTTTTGAGTTTCGGTTTTTGGAATGATCGACATAAACTCAATATAGCGAGGTAACATAAACTGAGCAATTCTTTCCCCCAGAAAAAACTGAACCGCGATTGGATCAATATTTTTTTCAGCCACAATGACCGCCTTAATCTCGTCACCAAATACGTCATCTGGCACTGCAACCACAGCACAGTCAAAAACATCCGGCATCTTGCGTAAAGACGTTTCAATCTCAACTGGCGATATCATCTCTCCGCTTCTTCGGATCAGCTCTTTGATTCGGCCGTGATAGGAGAGGAAGCCGTCTTCGTCCAAGCTCCCAAGATCGCCACTGTGAAACCACATATTGCGAGATGCCTCCACCATGCGCTCGGGTTTTTTATAGTATCCCATGAGAATCACGTCGGGCTCTCGTGGACGAACCACAATCTCTCCCTTTTTCCCGACAGGTAGGGGCATATCGTCTGGACCAAAAATACACACTTCAAGATCAGGGCGTGCTTTCCCGCATGTTCCAAAGCGAGAGGCTTCAGGCGAGTTTGCTGTGCTCCAACCACCAATTTCCGTCATGCCGTAAGCCTCATAGACACTGATGCCAAAACGAGTCTCAACTTCTTGCCAAACAAAGTTTGGAGCACCCCCACCAAAAAAGAAGCGTATGCAGTGGTCTCGACGCTCACCGCTGTGTCGTGCAACCAAGATCGATAAAACGGTCCCAACAAAGGTTGCTCCGGTTGCACCAAACCGAATAGCGTCATCAAAGAAAGTCGAAGCCGAGAATTTGCGCAACACAATTAATGAACAACCAACCGTCAATGCAGACATTACGGCGTACATCTGCGGATTAACGTGGAACAACGGCAGGAACACCAAGATACGGTCTTGTATAGTAATAGCAAGCGTTTTGACAGTAGCACGACCTGCCGCCTTGTAGGCATTATGGGAGTTGACGACTCCCTTGGGCAACCCCGTTGTGCCGGATGTGTACAAAATGGTGCAGGCCTGATCTGGCGTAACTACTATGGGCTCGCATACCTCAAACCCGTCTAAACTTGTAATAAATGCAAAGTCACTTTCAATTAAAATTCGCGGTAGTTGCGCCTGGCGCCGATCAAGCTCACCCCCCCGGGTCTCTTGCCATTCACTGTCTACTACTAGCAATTGAGCATCGCATTGATCAATAGAGTAGCGTAACCCGTCTCCAATCAACTGATTATTAAGCGCCACCGTCACCGCTCCACGAAGACCAATGCCAAACCAAGCTATCAAAAATGCAGCCCCGTTACCGGCAAGTATGGCTACGTGGTCGCCAGCCCCAATTCCTTTCGTTTTTAGCTGCTGTGCAAAGCGCGCCGCGGCGCTATAGATTTCAGCATAACTGTAGGACCTCTCAGGGGTAACTATAAATACAGCGTGGGCAAACTGCGCCGCTCTTTGGCTCAAGAGTTCTGTAATCAAAGCTTAGCTCTTTTCATGCCACGCAAAAGATATTTGCCAATGGTGTTCTTCAGTATCTCTGAGGATCCACCAGCTATTTCGTAGGTTTTGGCATCCCGCAGGTATCGCCCAAAGGGTGAGTTGATCATCGTGCCGTAAGCGCCGCACACCTGCACAGCCATTGAAGCGGTCTTTGTTGCTACTTGGGCCGCGCGCAACTTAGCCTCACTTCCGTAACGATCAATATTGTCATGCGAGTCCAGAGCTCGGCCCGCATGGTAAATCTGTAATCTTGACGCGTCGATGTCGGTCAACGCGTCGGCGAGGTACCACTGAATCCCCTGGAAATCTAGTATGGTTTGATCAAAAGCAACACGCTGACCCACATGGGCATACGCTCCATCAAAGGCAGCCCGCGCAATACCCACGCTAATCGCTGCGGCAAGAGTACGCGAATAGTCAAGCGTGGTCACAGCTTGGCGTACGCCTTTTCCCTCAGTGCCAATAAGGTGATCCAAGGGGAGGCGAACACCTTTGAGCAAAAGGTTCATATGAGGCCCATTACGTAGACCAAAAGTTGCCGAGTTGGTACCCTCGTAGACAGATAAATTAGGAGAATTGCGAGGCACGGCAAAAGCCGAAACACCTACCGGAGTCTCAGCGAGGATCACAAAAAACTCAGCTGCAGAGCCAGACGTGATGAAGTGCTTTTCTCCGCGTAATACCCATTCATTACCGTCTTGATAAGCTTTAGTATCTAATGTTCGAATATCACTTCCGTGCCCAAGCTCAGTAAGTGCATACGAGGCAAGTAAACCCTTAGCGAATTCGGGCAAATAGCGTTGTTTCAGGCTTTCGCTACCAAAAAGGTTAATAATAGTTTGGGCTTGAAAGATAGTCAGCAAGGACACTCCAACTGCAGCCGAACCTACCGATACCTCCTCAAATAAAGCTACCGCGTATGAAAACTCCTTTCCACCCCCACCGTATTCCACTGGAAGCGTAATTGCGCTAAACCCTTGGTTGGCGAGTTCCTTGACGATTGCTACTGGGTAGATATCGGATCGATCGATCTGATCAGCCTCTGGGGAGACCTTGCGTTCAACAAAGTCCCTTAAGGCGAGCGTAAAGTCTTTGTCCCCCATGTGGGGCCAAAGCGAGACAGACGGTCCAGTGGCGATATTATTCATAGGTCGTACTAATTTACAAATTATTAGGCAGTGTGACTACCCAAAAGTGATCATTTATCATAACGAGCTAACACCGTTTTATCACTCTGAATTACCCTATATATATATATTAAAAAAACACATATGTATTATTGTAATTTTCTCAAAACCGCATTAAAACGAACTATTAGGACGGGAAAAAGTTTTTCGTAGTCCCAAACAAAAACTAAGCTAAAGATTGATGCCATTGGTACCGGGTTGAGCTGCGAGCCTTCTCTTATCCTATAGTAGATTGCCATTGCTAGTTGCAACTATTGCCAAAACTTAATAACTCCAGTACAAAACCAAGGTTAAAAGAAAAAATAGCATTTAAATAACACCACGGCTCACTCTTTGCACTTGCTCATTGAAACCGCCTTTATTTAAAAAAGAAGGGGTTATTTAATTTCGCATTTAGGACTCAACGGGAATGATAAATTGCCTATTTCAGGGCGTCTAAAAAGAACAGCTAAAAACAAGATCATTTATTGAAACCCAGAATGCCAGACTGTTGGCTACGAGGATCCCGAAGGGCATAGCGTCCCGATAATACTGAGAAGTAAAACTCCATCAGATGCCGATTAAATGTGTCTGGATCTTCAATGTTATTAGTGTGACCTGCACGAGGAAAAACGACAAGCGAAGCACTAGGGATATTGCGTTTCATTAGCAATGAAGGTTCTAAACAAGGTTCATCCTCATCTCCAGTGATGATCAGGGTCGGTACTTGAATCGTCTTCATCCCATCAATAAGCTCCCACAGGGAAGGACGCATTTTTTGTACGCCACGCAAAGTATTTGCCGATCCCACAGGATCATGATCCGCCATGAGCTTTGAAAACTCCAGCCAACCCCTAGGATCTTTACGTTCAAATTGAACCCTCGTAGGACCCATGGTATATTTTTTAGCGGCCTCAACAGCCCCAAGTTTCTCAAATAAAACCGCAGCGGCCTCAACCTCGGCTAAAAAATCGGCGCGTTTGTCGGGTACGGCCCCTGATCCGCAACCTGCTAATACCAAAGACAGCGTTCGATTTGAGTGAGAGATTCCTAGCTGTAAGGCCGCAAAACCGCCCATAGATAAGCCTACGATGTGTGCCTTATCAATGCGCAGATGGTCTAATATACACACAATGTCCAACGCTGCGCGAGCCTGTGAGTAGGAACTGGGCAACGGCGGCACATCGGAGGGGAGGTAGCCTCTAGCCGAATAAGTAATACATCGAAAGTAACGAGAAAAAAACCGCATTTGCAGCTCCCAACTACGCCAATCGCCCGCAAATTCATGCACAAACAAAAGCGGTTGTCCTGCGCCCGCTTCTTCGTAATATAACTTCACACCGTCATCGGTAATAGCAAATGCCATAGGGGTAACTCCTTTATGAAAAATTGCAGTTTTAATAAAAATTCAAATCTGCGTTTACTGAAATTGTTAAAAGTAATGATAATGGAGAATTTAGGTTGCCACAAATATTTCCTCAAACTGTATCATCTAGGCGGATCTAAAGTTTAATTAATGAATTCAACTTGTCTTGTAAGTTATCTTTTTTTAAATAAGAGTTATGCTTCTTCTTAGTTAATCGTATTCACTGTTGACATTGAATAAACGTGGCCTTAAAAATATGTATTACTTCCCCAAAACCTGATCAGTATAGCTCTAAGGTTTTTTAGTCGGTATTGGAAAAAGATATACTTAGCCGTGTCTGAAATTAGAGGCTGGATAGAATTTAAATATGGCCTCTATCAGAGTTTTTATAATCTTATTTACCAACCTAATAAACCTCTAGTTGAGAGCTCTAAATGACTAAATTTTTAATTTTCAAGGAATTACGGCCGTAACCTCTATCTCCAACAAGGCTTTATCCTCAACCAAAGAGCTCACAAAAATACAACTCATAGCTGGAAAGTTTTTACCCAATACACTTCTATACACTTCCCCAATCTCTTTGAGTTTAGAGACGTATAAATCCTTCTTTACAATGTACCATGTCATTCTCACCATGTGCTCTGGCCCAGCACCCCCCTCGCTCAATAGCCTTTTGATGTTGATTAAAGCTTGTTGGAGTTGACCGATAAATTCCTCAGTCTCAAACACTTGATCGCTATTCCATCCCACCTGCCCACCAATGTAGATTTGTGTACCCGTGCAAACTATTGCATTGGCGTAGCCCTTTGGCTTTACCCACTCTGGTGGTTGAAGTACACGGTGCATAGATCGTCCTTTATATTTTTAGATTTCTTTTAGCTTGAAGCGTTGAAGCTTACCCGTCTCAGTTCTTGGAAGTTTATCTACGTAGCTTATTTCACGTGGATATTTATAAGGAGCTAATAGGTTTTTGACATGGTCTTGTAAAATTTTAGTCAATTCAAGTCCTGGGCTATAACCGTCTCTCAGAACACAAAACGCTTTAACCAACATACCGCGTTCTTCGTCTTTTTGCCCAATCACTGCGCATTCTTGTACCGCGGGATGCTTTAACAAAGCGTCCTCCACCTCAGGTGCGCCGACGTTATAACCTGCAGTTATGATCATGTCATCATCCCTGGATTGATAATACAAATAGCCGTCAATATCTTGTTTAAATAAGTCACCGGGGAAATTCCATCCCCCCTGAACGTAGTTGGCTTGTCTTGGATCTCCCATATATTTACATCCTGTTGGGCCCTTCACCCTCAAACGTCCAACCTCACCGTTGGGGACTTCAATCCCTTGCGAGTCAACGACTTGTGCAATGTAGCCTGGAACGACTTTACCTATGGCTCCCGCTCTCACACTTTGAGGGGGACTTGAGACAAAAATATGAAAGAGCTCAGTAGATCCGATTCCATCAATCATCTCGAGATGACTTGCCTGTTTCCATAACTGCCTAGTTGCATCCGCCAAAGCCTCTCCCGCACTCACTGATATACGCAAACTAGGGACCGGGTTTCTTTGAATAAAAGGGGCCATCTGCCTGTAAAAAGTTGGCGCTGTATAACAAATCGTACACTTCGCCTCGTGCATGAGCTGGACCATGGTTTCAGGTTTGTAAGGAGCGTCGGGGAAGAAAACCGAGCTGCCAGAGTACATCGGAAAAATTAACAACCCGCCTAAACCAAATGTGAAGGCAAGCGGTGGTGAGCCCATAATGATGTCGGTGTGCGCCGCTTTCAATATATGTTTAGGCCACGCCTCACAACTACCCAGTATGTCAAGGTGCGTATGCGCCGCAGCCTTTGGAAGCCCAGTTGTGCCGGACGTAAAAGCCAATAAGGCAATGTCCTTGGGCCTTGTCTTGCAAAACCAAGTATTAGTAGCAAACTTAGAGGCTCTAATGAACGCTTCCCCCTCTAAGTGGTTTGAGTCAAATCCAATAATCTCAGACACGCAGGGAACAAAATCATGGGCCGCCTTTAGTTCCTGCATTAAACTTTGATCGCACAGTGCAACTGTAGGCCTCGATTTTTGAATAACCTCACCCAGCTCCTTTGCCCTTAGTAGAGGCATGGTGCTTACGGCGACCAAACCGCAATTAACTACAGCGAGCCAATGCAGAGCCATTGAGATAGAGTTTCCCCCTCTAAGGAGCACACGGTTGCCCGATACCAACTGAAGTTCCTCGGTCAAAAAGGAGGAGAGTTGACTCACCAAATCAAAGGCCTGAGCATAAGTGACTACTCTTTTTGAAGATCTGAGGAAAGGTCTATCCATAAAACCGTTCTTCTTGACTCGCTCAAATAAGGCAGACACCACATTTAAGGTCTCTTGCTCCTCAAATCCATGCTCGCCCCAAAAATAGTCTGGCATTGATTCCGGGGGGGGAAGCAAGGCATGGACAAATTGATCAATTTGGTTACTCATCTTAATTACCCTTAAATAAGAGATCTACCAATAATGAGTTGCTGCACTTCACTGGCTCCCTCATAAATTCTGAGAGCCCGGATATCCCTGTAAAGAGATTCAATCTTTTGACCGACCAATACGCCCTTGCCGCCGTGCATTTGCAGGGCCATATCAATTACTTTTTGAGCGTTCTCAGTAGCAATTAACTTTGATAAAGCAGCTAGCTGAGTGTATTTCTTCAGTGTCTCCTTTTGCCTCGTAGGACTGCTAGCCTCCTTGGTTAAATGGAGATCCCTGAACCAAGCAGCCCTATAAGTTAAGAGGGCTGCGCTATCTATCAGTCCAAGCATTTGACCCAAAGAGGCTTGAGTCATTTGAAAGTCCAAGAGTTTTTGGTTGAACATACTTCTTGTAGAGGCATATGTTTTGGCCTCATAAAGCGCTCGCCTTGCCATACCCTGAGCCGCCGCAGCGACTGAGGCTCTAAATATATCCAGCGTCTGCATGGCAAGTTTGAAGCCCTGATTGATCTCTCCCAAAAGTTGGGACTTATTAATGTAGCAATTTTTAAATTTAACTTTTGACAAAGGATGAGGGGACATCACAGTAATGTGCTCACTGGCGTCCAAGCCACTGCTATCAGCGTCAACGATAAAGGCGGATATGCCTTTGGAGCCAAGGTTCATCTCCGTTTTACAAAAGACCACATAAAAGTCGGCTATTCCGCCGTTGCTGATCCATGTCTTCTCCCCATTCAAAACGAATCCATCTGCCGTAGCTACAGCCTGGGTGCTCATCGCCGCCACGTCAGATCCAGCACCCTCCTCGCTTAAAGCAAATGCAGCAATTTTCTCGCCTCTTGAAACTGCATTTAAATAGGTCAGCTTTTGCGAGGTTGTGCCCGATAGAGTAATAGCACCGCTGCCAAGTCCTTGCATAGCAAAAGCAAAGTCTGCAAGAGCTGAGTACTGAGATAACACCTCTCTCACAATGACCAATGACCTTGAATCTAAACCCGCAAGCTCACCCCCGAACTCAAACGGAACACAGTACTTGAGCCAACCCGCTTTTGCAAGCTCGGCGACCCATTGACGACAAGCAACGCGGTCATCTTGTTCATCCACATTTTGATGCTTGCACCACTCATGAAGGGAGCTCGCAAGCTCTAAGTGCGCGGGCTCAAAGAAAGGAAGTGTCCACTGATCCAGTGAATTCTCCATCCTAATCTCCCTTGAATTGTGGTTTGGATTTAGCAGCAAAGGCGTTATAGGCTCGTTTGAAATCATTGGTTTGCATGCAAATAGCCTGGGCCTGGGCCTCAGCCTCAATGGCCTGTTCAATCGTCATTGCCCACTCTTGGTTAAGCATATTTTTCGTCATTGAGTGCGCAAAAGTAGGCCCCTGCGCTAGGGACTGGGCAAGTGTGGCAGTGTCTTGCTCTAACTGATCGGAGTTGCTGATTTGGTTGTAAAACCCCCAATCTAGACCCTCTTGAGCATTGATGGACCTGCCGGTGTATAAAAGCTCACTCGCCCGCCCCTGTCCAATCACTCTGGGTAGCAAAGCACAAGCCCCCATGTCAGCCCCAGCCAAGCCAACACGGGTGAATAAAAAAGCAACTTTACTTTGTGGTGTACCTATTCTTAAATCACTGGCAAGCGCAATCATTGCGCCCGCGCCTGCGCATATTCCGTCAATCCCCGAGATGACGGGCTGGGGTGCGGTGCGTATGACTCTAACCAAGTCGCCCGTCATACGGGTAAAGTTGAGGAGCTCGGGCATACTCATCTTTGTAAGGGGTCCGATAATTTCGTGGACATCTCCTCCACTGCAAAAGTTACCCCCAGAGCCGTGGATCACAACGACTCGAACATCCTTTGAATAACGTAGGTTTTGAAATAAATCCCTAAGCTCCGCGTAAGAATCGAAGGTAAGGGGATTTTTACGCTCGGGTCTATTTAGTGTGATGACTCCCACACCGCTTTTCACAGCCCAATCAAAGTGTTTGGATTTGTAGGTCGCCGTGTTTTGATAGTGGTCGTTCATTGGGTTGGTCTGCGGCATAAAATGATTCATAAAGCTTCCGTAAGGGTGGAGGTATCAGGCCCGATTAGTTGTTGAAGTGCAGTGTGTTTGACCTGAGCAAGTAGCTTGTGAAGAGTTTGGATCTCTTTTTTACTCAGACCTTCAAAGGATTCCAATATCCATATTTCGTGAGCCTTGGCCATTTGGTTGAAATAGGTCTTACCCGCCTTAGTGAGCTGAATTTTCCAGGACCTGCGGTCTCCCTCTACGTCTACTCTTTGGACCCATCCCTCAGATACAAGCTGATCTGTTATGGCGGTGATGTTCCCCCCGCTCACCATGAGTCTTTTTGAGAGGTCCACCATTTTTAAGCCACTTGGAGATTTCTCAAGTTGAGCCATCAAATCAAAACGGGGCAAAGTTGTATCAAACTCTAATCGAAGACCCAATCGCACCCTCTTCTCGATCAGTTGTGTACATGTCAAAAGCCTAAGCCAAAGTCTTAACTGATCAGGGTGCGCTGCGTGAACGCGGCTCTCTAAGTCAATGTTGGTTAAAGTAGTGGAGGTCATCTTTTATGCAAAGTTTATTGTTGAGTTGCCAATAATCTATACAGTTGGTCGCGCCCACTTAAGTAGGGAAGTGGCCACTCGATGTCCCGAGACCCCAGTTTCGCTGCCTCGTGAAGCGTCCACGCAGGATCTGCCAAATGTGGTCTGGCAACTGCGCAAAGGTCCGCCCGTCCTGCAGCAATGATGCTATTGACCTGATCTCCATTTGAGATCGCACCCACCGCAATCGTTGCAATACCTACCTCGTTTTTTATTCTGTCAGCGAAAGGTGTTTGGTACATACGGCCGTAAACGGGCTTGGCATCCCTAGTCGTTTGACCTGAGGAGACATCTATTAAATCGCACCCCGCTTGCTTAAACAACCTTGCGATCACAACTGCATCATCATCTGTGTTGCCCCCCGGGGCCCAGTCATGGGCTGATATTCTCACACTCATCGGTAAATGCGCGGGCCAAACAGCCCTCATGGCTTTAAACACCTCAAGTGGATACTGACACCGGTTTATTATGTTGCCACCGTATTTGTCTAGCCTTAAGTTGGTAAGAGGGGAGATAAATTCAGATAAGAGATACCCATGCGCGCAGTGCAACTCTAGCCAATCAAAGCCAGCCTCAGCGGCGAGCTTTGTTGAATGCACGAACTGAGCCTTAAGTGCCTGCATATCGTCTTCACTCATTGCACGGGGCACTTGATTTTGAGGACCGTAGGGCACTGGACTTGCCGCTATCAGGGGCCAGTTCGCACCCGAAATGGGCTCATCCATATGTTCCCACCCAAGTTGAGTAGAACCTTTTGCACCGCTGTGTCCGAGTTGAATACCGATGTGAGTTTTTTGCAGATGTACGAAATCTGTGATTTTCTTAAAAGCTAGCATCTGCTGTGTGCTCCAAAGTCCTGGGCAACCAAGAGAGATCCGTCCCTCAGGCGTTGGGCTTGTCATCTCAACCATGACCAGGCCAGCACCGCCCACTGCGCGAGCGCCTAAATGAACCAGGTGAAAGTCGCCAACCACCCCGTCTAATGCGCTGTAAGTTGCCATGGGGGATACGACGACTCGGTTTTTAAGGACTACCTCTCTGGCCTTAAAGGGCATCAGCATTGGGAGTATGCCCCTGGATTTGTGTGAATATACTGGATCAAGGGAACTTGTCTGCTTCGCATTTTTATCTGTTAACCAACACTCAAAGCAATCCAACCAATTTTTATCCCTAAGCCTCAAATTTTCGTGACTGATCCTTTGAGAGCGCGTAAGAAGTGAGTAAAAGAACTGTTCTATATCTAAGTGCGTATAGCGCTCAACGTTTTCAAACCAAGCGGTTGAGTTTCTTGCGGCATTTTGAATCTTTAGCACCTCAACGCTTCTTCTTTTCTCATACGCGTTCAACACGTCTTCAAGAGGTTGAGCTGAATGAAGTTTAAAAGTTTGCGCCAAATCAATTGCATCTTCGAGCGCTAATTTTGTGCCACTACCAATCGAGAAGTGTGCAGTGTGAGCGGAGTCACCCATTAAAACTATAGGCACACGCTTAGCGCCCACATTCTCCCAGTGGACCCAGTTTTTGCAAATTACGCGGGGGAAATTAATCCAAATTGCTGATCCCCTCAGATGTGTGGCGTTAGATATCAATTTATGGCCGTCTAAATATTTTGCAAATAATTTTTCACAAAACTCGATTCCATCCTCTTGACTCATTTGATCAATTGCGTGCGCCCTCCAAACCGACTCCGGCGTCTCTACTATGAACGTAGAGGTATCCTCGTTGTATTTGTAGGCATGTATTTGAAACCATCCGTGCTCCGTTTTCTCAAATGCGAATGTAAATGCATCAAAGACTTTATGCGTTCCAAGCCAAACAAATCTGCAGTTTCTAACATCAATATCTGGTTTATAAGTTTCAGCAAACCGGTTTCTAATTTTGCTATTGAGCCCATCACAAGCAATCACCAGATCCGGAAGGTACTGCGCAGTAACTTGGTCCAAATCATTAATATCAGTCTCATATTTCAAAACGACCCCAAGTGCTTCACACCGTTCTTGCAAAATGTTGAGAAGATTTTTCCTGCCTATTCCGCAAAATCCGTGTCCGCTTGAGCGGGCACTGCGGCCTTTGAAAAATAATTCAATATCATCCCAGTGATTAAAGGCGAGGCTGATTTGTTGACCCGTGACGGGGTCAGCCTTAATCAAATTAGCAAGGGTTTGATCGCTTAAAACAACACCCCAACCAAAGGTATCGCCTGGACGGTTTCTCTCCAAGATAGTTATTTCTAGCATTGGATTTTGAAGTTTCATCAAAATCCCAAAATAAAGACCTGCAGGTCCACCACCGATACAAAGTATTTTATTCATATGCATATTATTTAAGCTTAAAGAATATAAAGTCAATCTATTCGGCATCATTTGGCATAAGTGTTAACCCTCGACCTCTTGCACGAACAGCTTAGACGCTCAAGCTTAGTGCGTTCAACGTGAACTGCATTACTATAAAATCAACTCCGCATTTAACCCTAAGTATGTGCTTAAGGACATAGGACCCAAGCGCGCTGAGACATAGCGCTTAAAATATCACAAGAAGATTTATTTAAACTTTACAGCCTTGCACATGAATTCTCCTCTTCACGCTCTCATCACAGGTGCAACCAGTGGGATTGGACTCTCACTTGCGCGCTCCTTTTTGCAGGAGGGTTACAGGGTAAGCGTTTGTTCAAGATCTGCAAAAACCAAATCCCACTTATTCGCCCCGCAGCTAAAAGCAAACAACGTCCAGCTGATAGATATGGATGCGACCTTAAGACCAGATGTCGAGTCTGCTTTCAAAGAGGCCAAAGCAGGGTTTGGATCAGTCTCAGTGCTCATCAACAATGCGGGGCAGGCCTTGAGCGAGACATTTGAGAAGTCCACTGCCGAGTTGCTTACAAACTTAATGTCTACCAACTTAATGAGTGTTTTTAACTGCTCTCAAGTAGCCTTGATGGATATGAAGTCAAATCATTTTGGAAGAATCATCAATATAGCAAGCACAGCCGGGCTTATTGGTTACGCCTACACAAGTGCTTACTGTGCTTCAAAGCACGCTGTTATTGGTCTGTCCAAATCTCTTGCACTAGAACTTGCTAAGTCAGGCATTACAGTCAACTGCATTTGCCCTGGATTTACGGACACGCCTCTTGCAGAGCATGCCATCAAAAACATCGCGACGAAAACTCAAATGTCCTTAGAGGACGCCAAAAAAAGTCTAACCAAACTAAACCCAATGGGGAGAATGATCAATCCAGAGGAAATAGCTCATACAGCCCTTTGGTTGGCCAGCAAAGGAGCAGCAAGCATTAACGGACAGGCGGTCTGTGTCTCGGGGGGGGAAGTGATGAATTAGTTTCGTGAATTTAGAATTTTAATTTTTATCCCCCCTCAACTAAACTACATTTAACCTTGGAGAATTAACTATGAAAAAAGTATCCCTATTAGCGCTGTGTTTGTTAGCTTTGTCCACTCCCTCATGGGCAGCTGAGTATATGGACAAAACCCCTTTCCAACTATCCAGGGCGTTCTCTCCGGGTGTGATCACCCAGGGCGGTAAAACCGTATGGGTTGCAGGTCAAACATCCACAGTTGACAGCACGGGCAAAGATATTTCCAATAACTTTGAAGCTCAGGTTAAACAAGACTTCGCCCAAGTAGACGCTGTCCTCAGGGATGCCGGTGGGTCGCTTGCCAATGTGGTTCAGATGACCGTTTTTATTAAAGAATCTAGATACGGAGACAAGTTTGTAGAGATGCGCAAAGACTTTTTCAAAAACGGCAACTACCCCGGTAGCGCACTCATTACGGTGACCAACTTTGCAAGACCAGGGATAGAGATTGAAATTCAAGCCGTAGGGGTCATTGGGGATGAATGTTCCAGTGAGAACAGGTGCTCAGTCAAAAAGTAATTCAAATTCTGGATTAAAACCCGGGTCACGACCCGAGCGCATAATAAGTCAATGCAAAATACTAAAAATAAGCTATCTACACAGGCCTTTTTAACCTTACTGTTAATCGGATTCATGATGGGGGCCAACCATGTGAGTGCACGGTTTGCATTTAATGACGGATTGGACGTGAACACAGCGGTAATGACTCGATCGTTCGTTACTTGTTTAGTTGTGATGATCTTGATCACTATTCAAAGAATACCCAGGAGCGTCACAGCT
Source organism: uncultured Burkholderiales bacterium (assembly GCA_903871545.1). Lineage (GTDB taxonomy): Bacteria > Pseudomonadota > Gammaproteobacteria > Burkholderiales > Burkholderiaceae_C > Limnohabitans. The sequence goes on from CAIQHG010000021.1 coordinate 32,032, forward strand.
TTGCACATGAAATACCTTATTGGTGTTGGCATTCTTTTGACGGTTCAAAGTACTTGCCTTTACGGGGCAGTGGCTAGGATGCCGGTGGCCTTGGCTTTACTTGCGTTTAACACGTATCCTCTTTTTGTAGCTTTACTGGCAAGGGTCTTTTTTAAAGAGGTGATTGAGCGCAAAGTTATCCTTTTAATGCCTCTGATGCTGATTGGACTGTGCTTGGCGTTGGATGTATTTGGAGCAGCCTCTGGCCTGAGTGCAGCTGCCCGTTGGAGCGTTATTGGAACAGGTGTGGCACTTGCACTCACCGCAGCCTTTACGATGTCTATTGCACTATTGATTATTCAACACGGCACTGCAGGGGTAAATGGCCTTCTCAGGTCCGCCCTTAGCATGGGTACGGTTGCGGCAATTACTTTAGTAGCTTGTGCCGTTCAAGGTGGCCCTCATTTCCCACAGCACTACTCGGGATGGATGGGACTGGGGTTACTGATTTTCTTTTACGGCACTGGTTTCACCATCATGTTCACAGTGTTGCCACGCTTGGGGGCCGTAGGAAACACATCCATCATGAACGTGGAGCCCGTGTGTGCACTGGTACTTGCCTGGTTTATTTTGGACCAGCAAGTCACCACCTCGCAAGGGATTGGAGCTTTTATAGTGGTGAGTGGAGCAATTTTACTTGGGCTAAGAAAATAGCTTCATGAGTCTTAACCAGAATGCTATTTACATAACCCAACTATTATTATTTTTAGAAGTTAATCTTTCTTCAATTAGTAAATTCAATCAAACAAGCTAAGACCTCGTCGGGGGCCTCAGCCATCAGGGCGTGCCCCGCGCCCTTTAGGACTTTAAGTTGTGAGTCATTAATTTGTTCAGCCAATTTGCGTGATGATTTGGCAGATATCATTTTGTCCTCATCACCGCAAACGATTAGGGTTGCAAGTTTAAGCTCTTTTAAAAGAGCCGCATCTATAGAGTAGTTATTACAGGCAGTCAGGTCTGTAAAAAAGACCCCCTCCTTTTGTCTCTCCATGAGCCTTTGGTTGGCCCCAAGCATCCACATGCCTGGAACTGAGTTGCGACCCATTTGGGCTTGACTCGAGTGGGAGAAGTTGTTGACCATTGAGACGGCTTTGCCTTGCTCATTTTTAGCAGCGTCTAAAAGCACTTCAGAGACCGGCATAGGTGCTGAAGTGGCAATGAGAATCAATTTTTTAACCCGAGCGCGAAATTTAAGTGCAATTTCCAAAGCAATGAGCGAGCCCATGCTGTGCCCAACCAAGTAGACCTCCCCAAGTTGGAGCGCGTCCAACAAGTCGCAAACCCAACCAGCAAGCTCATTGACCGAGGATAAAGGATCGCCCTCACTTAGTCCGTGCCCCGGCAAGTCTGGTGCAAATGTATTGAAACCATGGTGTGCAAACCACCTACTTTGCAGCGCCCAACAGGAGTGGTCTAATTGCGCGCCGTGAATAAAAAAGATGGAGGGCTTGTCCGCAGAGATTTCAGCGTGACTATCGGCTTTACCCAAATATACGTAGTTACTGTGCGAGTTGACGGTGATTCTCATTTTTATGCCTTTGCAGCAGCGTTTAAGCCTTTTTTCAGATCATCGATTAAATCTTTAGGATCCTCAAGACCGATGGACAGTCTAATGGTTCCAGGATGGATGCCTGAGAGTATTAAATCGTCATCGGACATCCTGTAATGCGTCGTTGAGGCCGGATGGATCACCAAAGACTTTGCGTCTCCGACGTTTGCAAGGTGGGAGAAGACTCTCAAAGCTTCAATGAAAACTTTACCGGCTTTGCGACCGCCCTTGAGATTAAAGGTAAACACAGAGGAGCATCCTTTGGGCATAATTCGCTTGGCCAGTTCATGGTCTGGGTGGCTGGGTAAATCGGGATGAATGACAGATTCAATTTCTCCATCCTGTGCTGTTCGCTCCATTAAAAAAGACAAAACGCTTCTCGTGTTCTCAATATGCCTAGACATCCTTAGACCAAGCGTCTCAACGCCCTGAAGGATTTGAAAGGCAGACATGGGGCTTAAACAGGCACCAAAGTCTCTTAGCCCCTCTCGCCTGGCCCTTAAGAGGAAAGCAGCCACGGTCGATTCATCAGAGAAATTCATACCGTGAAAGCCCTCGTACTCTTCGCTCAACCCGGGAAACTTGGTGCTTGCACGCCAATCAAATTTACCCGAATCAACTACAACACCGCCCACCACTGTCCCGTGGCCACTTAAGAACTTGGTGGCGGAGTGAAACAAAAGGTCTGCTCCTAGATCAAAGGGCTTTAAAAGGTAAGGTGTAGTGAATGTGGCGTCTACCAAAAGAGGGAGTTGATGCGCGTGTGCAATACTGGAGACCCCAGAGATATCTAAAACATCCAGACCCGGGTTACCCAGGACTTCACCAAAGAGGAGCCGAGTTTCTGGATTTACCGCTTTAGCCCAAGCGCTTAGGTCCCGAGGGTCCACAAAAGTAGTTGTGATGCCAAAGCGAGGTAGCGTGTATGCAAGTAAATTATGTGACCCTCCGTAAAGAGATCTGCTTGCAACTATATGTCCCCCTGAGCCCATTAGTGTTGCAATAACCAAGTGCAGCGCGGCTTGGCCGGAGGCAACTGCGACCGCGCCCACGCCTCCCTCTAGGGCGGCCACGCGCTCCTCTAAAACGGCAGTTGTAGGGTTGGAGATTCTTGAGTAGACGTGCCCCCCTCGCTCCATATTAAAGAGGGACGCGGCGTGCTCCGAGTCCTTGAATACAAATGAGGTGGTAAGGTAGATGGGTAGCGCTCTTGCACCAAATTCTTGATCAGGCGTTTGACCTGCATGCAAGGACAATGTATCAAACTTAAAGGGCATATCTTTGAGCCTTAATTTTCGTTTAGATTGATGTTTGAATCTTTTATCACCTTTGACCACATAGTCATCTCGCTGTGAATGCGCTTGGCGGAGTCTGCGGGTGTCATATAGTTGGTGTAGACACCGGCCGTTAACATTCTCTCTTGTACGTCAGCTCTTTGTAAAATGATTTTAAGCGCGTCATTTAGCTGTGTAACGATTGCTTTGGGGGTGCCTGCAGGGGCTAAAACACCGAACATGGAGACCACATCAAAGTTGGCCATGCCTGTGGCCTCCGTAACAGTTGGAATATCAGGCAATTGACTTATTCTTTTTGAAGTGGAGACTGCAAGCGCTCTTAATTTCCCTGTTTGAATAAAAGAGATCGCGGCGGGTACGGTCTCAGACATGCAAAGTACTTGGCCACCAACCAAATCGGTCATTGCGGGCCCACTGCCTTTATACGGAATGTGCAGCATATCTAACCCTTGTTGGAATCGAAACATCTCCATGGCGAGTCGCTGAGGAGCACCTGCACCGGAAGACGCAAAGGTCAATTTACCTGGATTGGCTTTAGCGTAGGCTATAAATTCTTTCATGTTCTTGACTGGCAAACTGGGATTCACCACAAAGACCAGTGGGACTATTCCGACTACAGCAACCGGGCTAAAGTCTTTTTCCAAATCGTAGCGAAGAGCTGCTTTTTCTAGGTTCGCGTTGATTGAGTGAGAGGTCAGGGCCCCCAGTAAAAGCGTGTATCCATCGGCTGTGGACTTAGCTACTAATTCAGCACCTAAATTGCCGCTGTCACCCGATTTATTCTCAACTAAGACCTGTTGACTCAAGGACTTTGAGAGCTCTTGGGCCACAATGCGACCAATCACATCTGTCGCGCCCCCCGGTGGGAAGGGGACGACGAGCTTGATAGGATGTTGGGGGTAGTTTGAGGACTGAGCCCACGAGGACTGGGGAGACAAAGTACACAGGAGCGCGCACATAAAAGCGAAAAGAATTTCGCTTCTCCAAGTGCGAGATGAAGGGTCTTGCGGGACATGTGGTGCAGTAGATAAAAATTTCATATCGTTGGTGTTGGATGTTTAAGGTCGATTTTTATGCTCTATTTTTACGCTCAATTTTTACGCTCAATTTTTTTTCGGCCCTGGGCAATATAGTTCTTTTTCACTCATCAATCTATTTTTTTAGAAGGCCGAGTGTTAAGGAGCTCCAAATGTAGCGTGCTTGGGTAATGAGAATAGACGGATTTAGGGAAAGTGCCTAGGGAAAATGCTTAGAACACTAAGCAAGCATAACTAGAGACTCAAGCCTTTGATTATTTCGTCTAATTTTAAGACTTAATATTTGAGCTTCTTGCAAAAGTGTTTTTAAGCTCAGGGATTGTTTGAATCAATCAACCAAAAGTCTATTTTTTCACCCCCTCTGGGTGCAGGTTTCTCCCTCTCCTCAATACCCGTAGCATCTCTACTGATATGACCTACGATGTGGCCACCAATGCTTTCTTGACCAAAGCCTCGTGCACCCGCTCAGCCAAACGAGTACGGGCAAACTCAGCAAAGGCTTTGAAGGGTTGAATCTGTGAAAATACCTAGGATCGATTTTTTGCAAGGAAAGAATGGGCCATGACTCCCCCGTCATTTCCTGGGCGACCAAAGTCCAGGGACTTATCGTCACCGAGCTCCTCAATGCGAGCCACCTGTAGGGCTTGGATCAAGCGTTCAAGTTTGGGTGGGAAGTTTCCTACTTCTTGTTGTAAAACAGGAATTATTTCTTGCTGAAATGTGTTCAAGCGTTGAAAATATTTGCTTTTTAATCGTATGATTGACACTAGGCTTTGACATAGATGTTGTAACCTTTAACCTAGCCAGAAATGGCGGCCTATATCTATACTTTTGGCGCTACATTAGCAATTAATTCTTCGCAAAGTTAGACTTTTGCAACTACCTCATTTTTAAACAAAAATGAACTCACTCCAAACTTTTCACCCAGATGAGCAAAAGTGCCGTCTACAGCTTGCGGCTTGTTACCGCATTTTTGCATACTTGGGTTGGACCGAGATGATCTACAACCACATCACTCTCAGGCTTCCAAGCACAGTAAGCGCAAAGGAATCTCACTTTTTAATCAATCCCTTTGGACTTCATTACACTGAGGTGACAGCCAGTAATTTAGTGAAGATTGATCTCTCAGGGCAGATTTTGGATGACTCTGAATACCCCATCAACCCCGCAGGATTAGTGGTTCACAGTGCGTTGCACGCAAACCTGAGCGGCGCACACTGCATCATGCACACACACACCACAGCTGGGGTCGCCGTGGCTTGTATGGAAGGGGGTCTAGAGCAAAGTAATTTTTATAGCGCCCAACTGCATAATATGGTGGCCTACCATGACTTTGAAGGGATTACTGTTCGCTCGGATGAGACCCCCCGACTTTTAAAAAGTATTGGAAACCGCCAGGCAGTGATCCTGAGGAATCATGGGCTCCTGACTTGGGGGGAAACTCTCCCCTACACCTTCTCTGTCCTATGGACCTTGCAGCGAGCGTGTGAGATCCAAGCAGCAACTGCAAGTATGGGAGACAGGCGAATGGTAAGCCCTGAAGTGGCGCAAAGGGCAACTAAGGATTCATTCCAGTTCAGCCCAACCAACGGTGCGGGAGAGGACCTATTTGATGCGATGGTGCGCTTAGTTGACCGAGCAGACAGTAGTTACAAAAGCTGACGCTTAGCGTTCAACTGATTCAATCCTCCAACCTTAATCCGCACTAAAGCCCACTTGTTTAACAATGGGTTCCCACTTAAGGGTATCTCTTTTGAGGACATCTGCAAACTCTTGAGGGGAGGAAGATAGAGACTCCAAACCAAAAGTAGCAAGACCCTCGCTAACCTCTTTGGTTGCAAGTGCCACGCGTAAAGCCGAATTCAGTTTAGACACCACGTCAACAGGGGCCTTTGCGGGTAAAAATATACCGAAGTATTCGTTATAGACCATATCCTTGTAACCCATCTCCACAAAAGTGGGAACATCAGGGGCGAAACGGCTTCTTTTAGCACCTGCAACAACCAATATCCTGACTTTGCCGGTAGCAAGGTGCTGAATGATGTCTCCAACCGGCGCTGAGACAGCGGCTAAGTTACCCCCCAACAAATCAAGCATAGCTGGCTGTGAGCCTCGGTAAGCAACGTGTTGATAATCGATTCCCGCCAACCGTCCAATAAGCATTCCCACAAAGTGCGGTGTGGAGCCAGCCGCAGGAGATCCAAAATTAGCCAACTGGGGGTTGGCCTTACTCCAAATTAAATAGTCTTGAAGAGTTTTGACGCTTTGGGGAACCATGGGGCCGATTGCAAAGGCAAGATCAAATACACATGCCAGAGATACGGGCGTAACGTCGGCCACGGGGTCGTAGGGAAGTTTCTTGTAAATATGGGGATAGATGGTGAACATAGAGGTGGGAGATTGCAAAACCACACTGCCGTCTAAGGGCTGCGATTTAATGTACTGAATCGCTATCTGTCCCCCTGCACCTGTTCGGTTATCCACAACAACGTTTTTTGCGTAATCAGGGGCCATTTTGGTTGCAAGTCTGCGGCACAGCGTGTCCGAGGTACCGCCCGCAGAAAAACCAGTCACTATTCGAAGATTCTCAATAGAGTTACTTTGTGCGAGTAAAGATTTCTCGAATAATCCAAGAAACCCCAGTCCCGCCCCGGACTGAAGGACTCTTCGACGTGAAGGGTTAAGAGAAAATGAGGAGTCAGAGCGCTCAGATTGATGCATTGTATTTTCCTAGAGAAGGGGGCAAAACTGTTAGGTCTAGATAAAAAGTGTAGAGATAAAAATTATGCCTGTGGCTAAGAAATAAATAATGATTGAACGCGTTAAATACCTACTCAGTTACCCTTAATTGAACCACTCTAGCTCTTGCATAGTCCCACAGCTCAACAGAGCCCCATAGACCGCAAAACTCCAATATTTAAGGGCGCTTAATGCACAGCTTTTATTCTGCTGCGCTGACAAACGACACCACCAGCCCCCCAACAATAATTAAAAAACCACCGCCAAGTATTGCAAGGCTGGGAATAGTTCTAAACGTGATGTAACTGACTATTTGCCAAACAATAAATAGGGTTGCAATGTACAGGCCCACCACACGCTCAAAAGGCAATGGCGCAAGATTGAGTAGCACGCCGTACCCAAAAAGCAAAACAGCTCCCAAAGCCAGCAACGGGAGCCTGTCCAAGCCAAGGCGCTCAAATATGCCAATCCGCACTAAGGCGTCCCCAGTGGTCTCAAGTGTGGTTGCCAGCACCAATAAGGCAATAGTAATAAGATATTTTGTCATGGATTTATTTGAAAAATTTAAAAAAAGGATGGACAGTGACAGATAGAGTCTCTGAGCAAAAAATTAGCACTAAATAATCATAACAAAGAGTACAAATTAATGTCTATCAACTTCATAAATCGCCTCTTCGGCAATTAAAAGAGCATTTGACAAAGGCCATTGAACGAAGTTTATTTAACGAAGTTCATTCAACGCAGAACCAAAAAATTCAATTACAGTCTAAATAAAGACCCTACAAACCACTAGTCAAATGCAGCGCGTTTAATGTTAACCTAAAGTCAATGAAACACGTACCGGCTCCAGAAGAGTTAATTGACTCCACATTTGCGGCTTGGCGACTTTTGACGACGCTTTGCTTGGTTACTCTAGGAAGTAGCTGCATGTACGTGGTCGCAGTCGTACTGGCCCCTGTACAAGCTGAGTTTGGTATTGGACGGGCAAATGCCGCACTACCCTACACCCTCATGATGATTTGCTTAGGCTTTGGGGGAATATGGACAGGTAAGTTAGCAGATAAGTACGGCATTTCTCCAGTCCTTTGGATTGGGTCCATCGCAGTTGCATCTGGATTTGTTGTTGCAGGCTTGGCGCCTAATATTTGGGTATTCGGATTAGCGCACGGACTCTTACTCGGCCTAATAGGGAGCTCCTCTACATTTGCGCCCCTAATGGCTGATACCTCCCTATGGTGGAGGAAAAGAAGAGGCATCGCTGTGGCTATTTGTGCAAGCGGGAACTACGTGGCCGGGGCCGTTTGGCCCCCCATTGCTCAGTGGGGGATTGAGACAATTGGGTGGCGACACACTTACATAGCAATGGGTTTGTTTTGTGGTGTGTGTATGGCCCTGCTTTCGTTTGCAATGCGACAACGTCCCCCTTTAGTGAACACAACTCAAGGGACACCGTCCTTTAAATCCACTGGATTTGCCTCAACCCACCCCTTTGGCCTAAAACTAGGACAAGCACAAGTGTTGCTATGCATTGCCGGGGTGGCCTGTTGTGTGGCCATGTCAATGCCCCAAGTACACATCGTCGCCTACTGCGGAGACCTTGGCTACGGAGCAGCCAGGGGTGCTGAGATGCTGTCCTTGATGCTCACCTGCGGTATCGTAAGCAGGTTGGTGTCGGGTTTAATTTGCGACCGAATTGGCGGTATTCCAACCTTGCTCTTGGGCTCTGCATTACAGGGTATCGCCTTGCTGCTGTTTCTGCCCTTTAACGGTTTGGTCCCCTTGTACATCATTTCGGGCTTATTTGGCTTGTTTCAAGGCGGAATAGTCCCCTCATACGCCATCATAGTTCGCGAGTATTTCCCGGCCAAAGAGGCAGGCGAGAGAGTTGGTTCTGTGATTATGGCCACTTTGGTGGGTATGGCCCTTGGGGGTTGGATGTCTGGAAAAATTTTCGATATGACAGGATCTTACCAAGCAGCCTTTTTGAACGGCTTGGCCTGGAACTTACTCAACCTGTCTATAAGCGGATGGCTGTTTTGGCGGATCCGCAACCTAAGGGCCCAGCATTCAAAAGCGGATCCTAGCAATCAGATGGCGCGTCCTTAAACAGGCACTTCACCGATAACCGTGCAACGACGAATCACTCGACTTTGTGTGTGAGGATCATAGGGGGTCGCTTTATGAAGCAGACAACGGTTATCCCAGACAAGGAGTTGGCGCAGTTGCCAGTCGTGTTCATAGGTTAAATCAGAATGGATTGCCAGTTTATTGAGCTCTTCAATCAATTCACGGCCTTGTGCGTAGGGCATGCCCAAGATGTGCTCTGCATGGTCTCCTAAATACAAACACTTTCGACCCGTCTCAGGGTGCGTTCGAACGACTGGGTGATCAACCGGGGGGACTGCATTGCGCTGGGCCTGGGTCATCGGTTCTTCGCCGTGCCTCCTGGTGCGAGAGAAATCAAGGCTGTGCACTGCCCGCAGGCCTGCAATGCGCTCTTTCCACTGGGCACTGAGTCGTTCATACGCACCGTACATATCGCAAAAATGTGTTTGCCCACCCTGTCCGGGCTCAGGCATCACTTCCCCGTAGATGACTGTTGCGTGTCCTGTGACTCGTTGCCACGAACTGTCGGTATGCCACTCGAGTGTACCTTTGTCGGGGTGTTTACCGTTGGGTTTGCCCTCTGGGGTGAGGTTAGAGAGTCGGTACAACTCGGGGTAACCGTCCGCATGGTATTGGTTCATGACGTGTATTTGCACTTCACCGAAACACTGCGCTAATTTCACCTGCTGATGGGGCGGTACCTCTTGGGGGGGGAATAAAAGAATTTGATACTGCAAGAACGCTTGGTGAATTCCAGCGAGAACCTCGGGTGACATGTCCTTGGATAGATCGACGCCGCTGATCTCTGCGCCAAAAGCAGCAGTAAGCGGTCGTACTGCAAAAGGCCAATTTAATGCTGAGGACGTAAACTTTGAATCACCCATGGTTTTCTCCTTGTTTGAAGTCTAAGGGGGACATAAATAACCAGGACCGCTGGGATTTTTAAAGCATCCTACTGATTCAGGTATCACGTGTTTAGGTAGCCACAGAACTACTTTAGGAAAGACGATCGTGAATGTGATGGTGCCTAGAAAGACCAGATAGATGGGAAGTGCGGCCCTAAGAGCTTGTGAGAATTTCACCCCAATAAACTTAGAGGCCATGAGCAAAACAAGTCCGTAGGGAGGCGTAATGAGTCCGAACGCAAGCGTTGCAATCAAAACCACGCCCATATGAACTGGGTTAATTCCCCCCGCCGCGGTCAAAGCATTAACCAAGGGCATAAAGATGATGATAGTTGGCACAGGCTCTATAAAGTCCCCTACAACTGTGAAGAGTAAGACCATCATCAGCATGATTAAAATAGGATCATTGCCAGCAATACTAGTGATCCAAGCTGCAATCGCCATTGCGCCTCGCAAATAAGCTAGCATCCAGCCAAATACGTTTGCAGCGCCTATGGTGATAAGTGGCAACGAGAATATTAAACCCGCCAAACAAAAATCATAAGGCAGTAGTTTCACGTGAGCAGGATTTAAAGTCGGAATCACCACAAACAAAATCCAAACCACCGCAACCACCCCGGCCTCTGTGGGCGTGAACCATCCCGTCAAGATTCCCCCAAGCAAAATGAACGGAATCATTAAGGGAAGTGACGCCCCTTTGAATGCACCCGCGACCTCTCTCATTGCTGCGCGCGGGCGCGGCAAACCAGTTGGCCCAAAGAAATAGCAATAAAGCATCAACCCAATACCAATCATAAAGCCAGGAATCACACCTGCCATGAATAAGCCAGCGATGGATACATTACCTACAGCCCCGTACACGACGGCCGTAATGCTAGGAGGCACAAGGGCTGCAATAGTTGAGGCTGCAGCAATAATTGCTGCAGTGAATGCGGGGTCGTAGCCTTCCTTTTTCATCGGACCACCCAAGGCCCTACTAATCACTGCAACATCGGCAGAGGTGGAGCCAGACATTTCTGAGAAGAACATGCTAAAGACGGTGACCACCTGCGCCAAGCCGCCCCTTATATGCCCAACCAAAGCCAATGAGAGGTTGGTTATGCGTCCCACCACATTGGCTGAGCCCATCAGCTCACCCACAAGCAGAAAAAATGGAATTGCGAGCAATGCTTCAGAATCTACGCCGTCAAACATTTTTTGAATTAAAGCGGGGTACGTCACATCTGTGAACAAAGCGCCCACAAAAACACCTGCCAAAAGGGAGAAGGCAACGGGTACACCTAAATACGCGAAAATGAGGAACAAAAAGGTCATCAACCCCAGAATTAAAGCGCTGCTCATGTCAGTATCTTGTTAGAGTTGGCCAAAGTATCCGTATTTGTCGTCAAGTCCAAATCCACCAACTCTTGGGGATGATCGAACCCATTGACCCAACCATTCACCAATTGTTCAAACGAAAACAGGCCAATAAAGAATCCAGAAATGGGTATGACACCATACAAACTAGCAATAGGGGTCATTGAGGGCATTCTGAAGCTATCAAAACCCCTGAGGAAATTGAAGTAGCCGAAATACACCAGACAAAAAGAAACGCTTATAACAACGATCCTGATCACCACCTCAGCTAGGAGGCGAGGCGTTCCGTGCAAAGAATCAGTTACAGCGGTTAATACCAAGTGGTCGTTTCTACGGGTCGCGACAGCGGCGCCGATGAATATCGCGTAGATGAATAACGTTTGTGTCACCTCTTGTAACCAAAGCCAGGGATGCCCTAAGGTTCGGGTCACGATATCGAACACAACTGTTGCAGAAAATCCAAATAACAAAATACCGCAAAGAATCATGAGCACAAGTTCAATTGAATCGAACGCGCGCCATTTTAAATGGCGATGGCTTTCTAAGACGAGTTTAGCTCGCACTGACATGTATCACTCCAAGACATTAAAAAAGGGCCCAAAGACTCGGCCCTTTGCACAAAAAAAATAAATTACTTTATCGCCCCAATGAGGTCTTTGATTTTGACCGCGTGTGGCCCAAGATCCTTGGCTAATTTATCAAGGTAGGGGGCAGCAACTTTAATAAAACTTGCTTTATCAACGTCGTTTACAACCTTCACCCCAATTGCTTTGAGCTTGGTCTCTGACTCGTGCTCAAGCTCGAAGGCTTTCCCGGGCTGAGTTCTCCCGACTTCCTCGGCCGCTATAGTGACCCATTTCTTTTCATCTTCGCTAAGGCTTTTCCAAAGCTTATCGCTGATCCAAAGGAAACTGTTATTGGCTTCATGCTCAGTCATTGAGAGAACGGGTGCAACTTCGTAGTGTTTATTTAGCAAATAAACGTTGACCCCGTTTTCAGCTAAATCTATGACGCCAGTCTGAAGAGATGTGTAAACACTTCCAAAAGGCATATGAACTGTTTGGGCCCCGTAGGCTGGAAACATCGTATCTTCAGTCGCAGTGGCTTGGACCCGGACTTTGAGACCTTTCATGTCCTCGACTTTTTTGATTTCCTTTTTGCTATACATGTTACGCAGACCAAGCGTCATAAGCGAGAGCACGTGAGCACCTTGCACAGTTTGTTCGATCATCTCCTTAGCAGCCTGAGTTACCTTGGGGTCCGCTAAAGCCTTCTTCATGTGGTCCTCAGAGCGAAATAGAAAATGCAGAGACATAACTCCTGCCTGCGGAGAGAGTGTGGAGGCGTTTGCAGAGGAGCTGATACAAAACTCGATATCCCCCGATTTAACCAACTGTAAGAGCTGGGGTTCTTGCCCAAGCTGAGCGCCCGGGTACTGATCGATGAGCATAGTGCCTTTGCTGAGCTCTTTAAGCCTGTCAGCGAATATATTACCCCCCACGTTATAGCCAGAATTTAGAGGCTGGTCATACGCGAAACGAAAGTGTCTAACAGTTTGACTCCACCCGCTTGAGCAGCAAAGAGTGATCAGCGCACAAACTGCAAGGCGATTTAGCTTGGGAAATTTCATCTTCATTCTCTCCAAATTTAATAATTCAACACCAACTAACAAATCATAGAAAAACAAATTTACCCAAAAGATTCAAAAAAATTAAGGCGTCATCTCTCAACCCAATCAGGGCTTGGGCCAATCACAAACTCATTGATACCAATCAACGGGAGATTTTTTAACGCATTAAAAATATCTAGATCAGGTAATCTGTAAAAAAAACTCAAGCTTAAACAGATGGCATAAACTTATGGCATAAACTTATGGCATAAACTTATGGCATAAATCTAATACCCAAACCTCGCTCAGGTTAATGTTTAACCAATTAATGCTACCCTGGAATATCAAAATTCAAAGTAGGGATTTCCTCTTAAGGGCTAACGCGACATCGCTGAAGAGCTCTTTTAGCGTCCAATTTATTTACCCGGCTATGTAGGGTCTTCTTATGAAGGAGGCGTTTATAGAACTTTTAGGAAGGTAAGCCCTTCAAAAAAACAAGGAGCCGTGAAGAGCTGTGACTGGAACTACTGAGCAGACCACAGCTCTTAACCTTATTTAGGCATCTAGCGTCGTTACTGGGTTGGAATACGCAGGGTTAGTTTTATATTTTTATAATTGTGGGTATAAATAAAAATATTAATGCAGTTATTACTTATTAATAGGATCTGGGCAAATCAAGCACGTGCTCGGATATGTAAGACAAAATTAAATTAGTAGAAATAGGCGCTACTTGGTAAAGCCTTGTTTCTCTAAACTTTCTCTCAACATCGTACTCAGCAGCAAATCCAAATCCCCCGTGGGTTTGTAAGCACGCGTTGGCCGCTTCCCATGAAGCATCTGCGGCTAAGAGTTTAGCCATATTGGCCTGCGCCCCGCTGTTAAGCCCTTTGTCAAATACCTCACAGGCATGGTACCTCATCAAGCTTGCCGCTTCAACGTTCACAAAAGCTTTGGCCAAAGGAAACTGAATGCCTTGATTTTTACCAATGGGTCGATCAAACACTATGCGCTCATTGGCGTATTTGCAGGCTCTCTCTAAAAACCAATATCCGTCCCCCACACATTCTGCTGCAATAAGTATGCGCTCTGCGTTGAGACCGTCCAAAATGTATTTAAGACCCTCACCCTCCAATCCTATTCGGTTCTCAACTGGAATTTCTAAGTTATCGATAAAAATCTCGTTTGTCTCGTGATTCACCATGTTGCGAATGGGGCGAACCGTTATAGTTTTCCCAATTTCAGGTCGTAGATCCACTAAGAAAACGGACAAACCTTGGGATTTTTTCTTGACTTGGTCCAGTGGGGTAGTTCTTGCCAAAAGCAACATGTAATCTGAGTGTTGCAACCTAGAGGTCCAAACTTTTTGGCCGTTTACGACGTATCGATCCCCTTTTAGGGTTGCAAAGGTCTTAAGCTTAGTTGTATCTGAACCCGTTGTAGGCTCAGTCACTGCCATTGCTTGCATACGCAGTTCACCATTTGCGATTCGCGGCAAAAGATCTTTTTTCTGTGCCTCTGAGCCGTGTCGCAACACGCATCCCATCACATACATCTGTCCGTGACAAGCTCCTGAATTGCCCCCCGCGCGATTGATTTCCTCCATCACAACGCTTGCCTGCGCGAGTGTGAGGTTGGACCCACCGTACTCCTCTGGAATCAATCCACTGAGCCAACCGGCTTTGGTTAAGGCGGTGACGAAGGCCTCTGGAAATGCTCTTTTCTCATCCAATTCCTGCCAGTAGCGAGAATCGAATTGAGAAACCAGAGAACTAACCCCTTCCCTAATTTCTGGATAATCGTGGCGGGGGTTGGGTAAATTGTGCATGAGAGTCCTTTAAATAGTAAAGCTTATTTTAAATAAGCATTTAAATGGGGGGCAAAAAAAGGGATTTAGCAAGGCGAGCCAAAGCAACAAAACGAGGACTCTTTGCCAAAGTTTTCCTCGGCTTTCCTTAGATTTCCTTAGATTTCCTCAAGTAAACATTTGGCCTGCATCCACATTAATCACGCTCCCACTTAAATAACTCGCAAGGGGCGAGCAACAAAAGGCCGTGAGATCCGCAATCTCTTGGGGCTCAGCCATACGTCCAAAAGCCATCTTTTGCGTCAACTCCATCCACCGCGATGGGTCCCCGAGTTTGGTTTGTGCTTGGTTTTGCAGCATGTTTTGCATACGATCACTGCGAGTGGGGGAAGGATTTACTCCAAACACACGCACACCGTGGGACACACTAGCACCACCAACGGCTTGGGTAAAGGCAATGAGGGCAGCATTTCCAGTCGAGCCGCATAGATAAGCGTTCCTGGGCGCTGCCCCAGCCATACCAATAATATTTGCAACAACCCCTTTTTTACGGTTCTGCATATGGGGCAGAACCTCTCTAATGAGATTAATGTACCCAAAGACCTTTAATTCCCATGCTTCGCGCCAGCGCTCCTCATCCAACTCTAAAACGCTCCCCCCTGGGATAGCACCAGCGTTATTAACTAAAATATCAATGTCCCCGCACTGCGACATAAGCTCTTTAGCACTTCCCTTAGCTGCTAAATCGATCGCAATAATTTCACAGTCAACAGACGTTGCATTTTTTATCTCTGCAGCAGCCCCCTCAAGCACACTGCGTGTGCGAGAGACCAAAATTGGCTTAGCCCCCTCTTTAGCAAAGGAATGTGCTATTGCCAGTCCAATGCCTTTAGATCCGCCGGTGATAATGACGCGCTGACCCTTTAATTTCAAATCCATTCCAACACCTTTTAAGTTTCAAAAAATCAATTACTCACCGGCTTAGGTACTTGATCGCAGTACCACTGCGCCAAATCATGCCCCTGAACAAAACACACTTGAGGCGAGGCCATCAAAAGGTCCAACATCTGCTCAAAAGAGCCAAACCTGTGGGGAACTCCAATCAAATGAGGATGCAACCCAATGGCGAAAACTCGAGGTTGTTTGATAGACTCTTTTTCAAAAAGTGCCAAAGTATGCCGAGTCCGCTCAAGCATCTCTAAGCTAGAGTGTTTCTCAATGGCATAAATGATAGAGTCATTCACCTCCAAGTTATAGGGCAGGCTCAGCAAAGGGCCATTACTGGTGTGCATCCAATTTGGGACATCATCAACCACCCAGTCAAAAACATACTCTATCCCCTCTTGTACCAGCGTCTCAGGCGTATTCATACCCTCCCTCAGCCCAGGTCCTAGCCATCCGCGGGGTCGGATGTGGGTGAACTCTTCAATCATATCTAGCGAGGTTTTAATGACCTCTGCCTCAGCCCCTGCGTGATTCAAAGACTTTTGGTGCACTCCGTGCCCTATGAACTCCCAACCCACGCGGTGCATGGCTTGGGCGGCCTGCGGGTAAGCCTCAATCACGCCTGCGTTAATGCTAGTTGAAGCGGTGAGACCACGGTCTTCAATAGCCTCAATGATCCGCGGCAGTCCACAGCGCATACCGTAATCTACCCAACTGAAGTTGGGCACGTCAGGTACAGTTTCCCTACCGTGCGGCGGGGTGATGATCGTTCTTGGCATGGGCGCATCAAACTGCCAATGCTCAACGTTCACGACTAAATGAACCAGGATTGAGAATCCGTGATGGGGTCTTAAAGGGGGTCCTGAATTAGAGAACTGATAGGGAATTCTTGGGTTAGCCATAATTATTTATGAGCGGTTTATGAGAAAAGATTAGTGACGCATTTGTTTCAAAATTTCTAACTTCATCCGGTTGAAATCCTCTCCTGCAGTTAGTTCTAAACTTCGAGGACGGTTAAATGGAACTTCCAATTTGGCTTGAATTTTGCCGGGACGCGAGGACATCACATATACGGTATCGGCTAGGAAAAGAGCCTCATCTATATCGTGCGTCACAAATACCACTGTGGGTTTGAGTTTTTGCCAAACAGATAATAAAAGCTCTTGCATGCTGAGCCGCGTCTGTGCGTCCAAAGCGCCAAAAGGCTCATCCATTAGCAAAATTTGAGAACCCATGGTCAGCACTCTTGCAATACCCACTCGCTGGCGCATGCCACCCGATAACTGGACGGGTAGGGACGCCTCAAAGGCTGACAAACCCATGAGCTTGAGCATCTCTTTGGCGCGAGGCTCATAAATTGATTGAGCAACCCCTTGCACTTTTGGGCCAAAGATGACGTTATCCCAAACTGAGAGCCAGGGAAAGAGTGCAGCCTCTTGAAACACGACACCCCTTTCAGGTCCGGGGCGGTGAACAGGGCTTTGGTCTACCGCCATCTCCCCCGCGCTTGCTTGCTCAAAGCCTGCGATGATGTTTAGCAAGGTCGATTTCCCGCACCCAGAGGGCCCAAGGAGCGCCACAAACTCACCGGATTTCACATCAAGGTCCACACCCTCAAGGGCTACAACGGGAGGCGTTGTGGGGTATGTTTTATTAAGTTTTTTTATTTCAATGTTGCTCATTTACTATCCGATCAATGGTTTTGCAACAAGCGCCAACGCAACACATAACGCTCAATGAATACGATCAGGCTGTCGGATAAAAATCCCATCAGTCCAATGGAGACCATGTCTGCCAGCACAATGTCCATGCGGCCCACATAATAAGCGTCCCAAAGCACGTAGCCAAGACCTGACTTGACAGCCACCATCTCGGAGACAATCACCGCGGTCCAAGAAATACCTAGCCCTATGCGCAAACCGGTGAAGATGCTGGGCATCGCACTTGGCAAAACAACCCGCCAGAGCAACTGCCATTCATTCACGCCCATCATGAGGGCTGCGCGTATCAAATTCTTGTCAACATCCCTCGCCCCTTGAGTGGTATTGACAACGACGGCATAAAAACCGCCCAAGAAAATCAGAAATATAGATCCCACATCACGTATGCCAAAGAGTGCGATTGAAAACGGCAACCAAGCCGTGATGGGGATGGGTCTGAGCCCCTGAATAAAGGGGTCAATTAACTCGGATGCCAAACGACTCCAGCCCAGCATCAAGCCCAAAGGTATACCCAGTAAAAATGCACAAATAAATCCCTCAATCACTCGCGTGCCTGAGTAGCTCACGTTTGAGGCCCAAGTGCCTAGGTAAGGATTCAACCCCAAGCCTGCCTGCCCCCATATCCAACTGTGCCAACCAAGGAGCACTGCCCAAGGAGTTGGCACAATACCTGCCATGTCGGGGTCTGAAGCAGCGTATTGCCAAAAACAAATAACTGCTATGGGCAATATAAAAGCTAGTACCAGTTTACGGAGTCTAAATTGGACCATGGGGTGGGAGACCTGTGAGGATTAAGTGTGGGAATCAAAACTTTTGCGTTTTATAAGCGTTCAGGCAAAAATGATTACTCGAATGCGCTTAGCGTTTAATTTCTTTAACCAAAGAATCGTCATACAGCGCTCCAGCCTCTTGAGCTACGTCCTTTTGTACGATTCCTTGCTTGAATGCGGCCTCTGCCAGGGACTGCACCTGCTCCTTGTTTAAAACTCCACCGAGTTTAATAATTTTGGCAGAATCTTTGGTCGTACTTAGCGGCAGACCCGTGTACTTGGCGTAAGCATCAGCAAAAAGGTCATTGTTTTTAATCATCTGCTCTTCAGCGTTCATATAGACCCACAAAAATCTTTTGATAGCCTCCTTTTTGTTGGTGTAAGCGTCCCTTGAAGCTGCGAGCATTCCAAGCTCTGCACCCGCGGATTTAGATTTAGAGTAGTCCGTGTTGGTTGCGAAATAAGCCATCCCCTCGCTTACCGCTTGAGACTCAAATGGCTCCCATAAGACCATTGCATCGATATCGCCTCGTTTCATAGCCTGCAAGAAAGCGGTTCCGCCCCCTTGGATGTTGACTGGGGTAAAGCTGCTGTAAGGGACGCCTTTTTCTATGAGCGTCATTGCAAATTGAAACCAAACTGCAGAGCCCGGTGCAATACCTATTTTCTTACCTGCAATATCTTTAAAGTCATTGATGACGACACCTTTTTTGACCACCAAGTCTTTGGCGGAGCTGCCTACACCGGACAAACCAATGAGGTTTTTGCTACCCTGGGCAGCGGCAATGGCCAAGTCCCCAGGGCCAACAGCGGAGACGTCAACGGAGTTGGATAGGAGCGCAGTTCTAGCATCTGCATAGCGAACAAATTCGGTTCGTTTCACCTCAATGTTCATCTTTTTCAAATCTTCTTCAATGTTGAGCATTGGAGACAGATGCCCAACCTTTACAAACCCAATGCTTAGCGTCTCATGTTGCGCTAAAGGGGCTGGCATAGGGCCGATGGCTTGAGCCGTTTGGCTGAGGACCACGAGAGCAGAGCTCAAAATTAGTTGCAAACTGATGTTTGAGACTTTCAAACTATTTAAAATTTTCATAAGTAAATTCCTTTAAAAATGGGACATGAACTAAATTAAACAAAAACCAATACTCAACATTTGACAAATTGAGTAACTCACTCTTCTCTCCTAATCGTACCGTACGTATCGTACGCAACCTAACGTAACGAAACGAAACGAAACGTAACGTCTTGACAAACAATGATAGTAGTTAGAAAGATGCAAAGACCTTTTTTTATTTTCCTCTAAAAACAGGATTTCTTTTTTCAGCAAATGCAGCTCTACCCTCTTTGTAGTCTTCTGAAGCAAAGCAAGCCCTTACCGCTTGATCTACTCGCTTTATCTCCTCCTCTTGTGAGCCGCCCATGAATGTTTTGAAAGCCGCTTTTGCAGCGAAAAGAGTAAGGGGTGCGTTTTGCGAGATTTGGTGAGCAACTTGAGTTGAGTATTCAAACACATTGTCGTGCACAGAGTTCACAAGTCCTAGGGCCAATGCCTCAGAAGCAGAATAGATGTTTGCTGTGTAAAAAAGCTCACTTGCTTTGGCTACACCTAAAATACTTGCCATTCTTTTAATGCCATCATAAGCGTATCCTAGACCAAGTCGCCCTGCGGGCATGCGAAACTTAGACTGGGTTGCTGCAAAACGCAGATCAGAAGCCAAAATCAAACCCAGCCCCCCGCCGAAACAAATACCGCTGATCGCTGTAATTACGGGCTTTGGAAAGTGAGTTAATGCGGATTGAGCGCGCGAGACGGCCTGGTCATACAAAGCAACCTGTTCGGGGTCGTTGCGTCTTTCACCAAACTCAGAAATATCGGCGCCCGATACGAACGCTTTTTCTCCTGCACCGCGAACAATCAGCACTCTTATGTCTGCTTGCTCGTTGAGTTCCTCCATAATATCCCCAAGCTTTACCCACATGGAGTAAGCCATCGCGTTATAGCGGGATTCGTTGCAAATGGTAATGGTGGCAACGTGCTTATCCATGTCCAACATCACATCGCGCTCTGAGGGTTTAGATGTCGTTTTAGAAGGATGATGTTCTTGGGTCATGATTTAAATGCAAAGCTGATTATGAAAGGACTTGATTTCTTGCTCACTGTAGCCTACCTCTTTGAGAACCTCATCGGTATGCTCTCCCCACTCAGGCGCAGGTGATACGACTTGTGCGGGCGTACGGGTCAGAGTTACGGGTTGAGTGATGTAATGCTTGGCACCGTGTTCTTTCGTTTGCAGTGTGGCAGTTACTTTTAAGTGCTTAACTTGCTCGTCCTCAAACACTTCGGGAACACTGTAAACAGGACCCGCTGGAACGCCTACTTTGTTGAGCAAACTGACCCACTGATGAACAGTTTTTTCTTTAAATACTTCCTGTAAACTAGCATTCAATCGGGCGCGGTTTTTGACACGCAGCCCCTCCGTTTTAAACTCAGGGTCCTCAAGCCACTCCGGGTGTTGCATTACCTCACACATTTTGACCCAATTGCCCTCCCCCGAGGCTCCTAAATTAAATACCCCATCCCCCGCATTAAAAAGTCCCATTGGACTTGATGTTGGGTGGTTGTTTCCAATTTGAACGGGTATATCTTGATCGTTTAAATAACGCGCCATTTGGAAATCCATCATTGCTATTTGCGAGTGCAACAAGGATGAATGAACCCACTGGCCTTTCCCGGATACTTCTCGCTCTAATAGGGCGGTCAAAATTCCTAACGCACAGTAAAGACCAGCGCTTAAATCAGCAACCGCAATACCCGACCTAACGGGGCCGGAGTCTGCGTGACCCGTTACCGACATTAAGCCCCCCATCCCTTGCAAAATTTGATCAAATCCAGGGCGCAGTGCGTAGGGCCCGTCTTGCCCAAATCCAGAAATACTGGCCAAAATTATCCTGGGATTTACTTTAGCCAATGATTCATAATCCAGTCCCAATTTATCTTTAACCTCTGGCCGCCAATTTTCAACGATCACATCGGCGCTCTCAACGAGCTTCATTAAAATCGCCAACGCCCCGGGCTTCTTCAAGTTAAGGGTCATTGAGCGTTTGTTGCGGTTTAAGTTTTGGAAGTCTCCGCCTTGCCTGTTCGCCTGGAATAAAACTTCATTCGGATCTACTCCAGGAGGCGGCTCAATTCGAATCACGTCAGCACCGAAATCAGTTAAAACGCGAACACAGTTTGGGCCCGCCCTGACACGGGAGAGGTCCAATACACGGAACCTTGATAATGCACTGGAGGCTTGAATTTTAGGCATAACAGGAAAATAATTTCTCTAAGTTAATTTGTCAAAAAAAAATCAACACTCATATGACAAATAGAGGGTAGCGTAACAACTGCGAGTAACAATTGCGCCTATCACTTTGTCCACTTGGTCCACTTGGCATAGGTGGCTCTTGCCTTTTTCCAAACTGCAAAGACATATTCTCAAAAAAATCCACAAACTCAGCTCTCTTTTGGTGCAGCGCATCTGAAACAGGTTCAATTTGAGTGCTTAAAGGGCTACAAGCCTCTCCCTTGCCTAAACATGGTGCACGATCATTTGATCTGGAAATACTTTTGGAAGTATGGCCCATGTTACAAAAAGCTAGGGTGAGCGTCCGGATAAATGAAAAGTAAGTCAATGGACAGGGGATAATAAAAGCCAGTGGGTACGGCATAAAGAACTCTTTTTTGTTAAAAAACATGAACATAATCAACAATCTTTGATCCCCGTGATCCCCGTGATCAAAAGTTCGATTTTTGTTGGCTTGGTGTTATGAATCAAAAGAAGCAGTCTTTTCAAAAGCATTTATTAAAAAATTTACAACACACCACTTTATCAAAACAGTTTTATTTAAATATATGTATAAACCCTATAAATATATAAATAGACTGCGAATATATATCTATACTAGCAAGAATTGATCCAATTTCAGCCACAACGACCCAATCTAGCAACTCGCCATGAAACCTGAGTTTATTAAAGCCAGCGACAAGATACGACTCTTAATTGAAAACGATATCAAAAGCGGAGCTCTTTTGCCAGGTGACTCTATTGATGAGTCTCTCTTAGAACATCAGCACGGCGTTTCCAAAACTCCCATCAGAGAAGCATTAATTCAACTGCAAAGCGAGGGATTAATAACAAGTTTACCCAGAGGGGGGATGATAGTTGCCAAAATGAGTCTGCAACAATTGCTGTCCTTATGGGAACTCTTGGCTGAATTAGAGGGGGTAGCTGCCAGACTATGTTGCCAACGAATAGGCCCAGAAGAACTAAATGCGTTACGCGTCATCCACCATAATTCAAGAATACATGTAGACACCCAAAATAAAACGGGGTGGCAAGAAGTTAATTTGCTCTTTCACGAAGCTATTTACCACGCCACTCGAAATCCTTATTTGCGACAAGAAGTGCTTAGAATTCGGACTCGTACTGGTTACTATAGGATGAATGCATTTGGAGCACTTGGCCAATTGAATAACTCATTTAATCAGCATGAGGCTTTGATTCAGGCTTTAGACGCTAAAGACCCTGAACTCGCTGCTAGAACAATGAGCCTACATATGAGACCCGCAACAGATGCCAGCGGGTTGACAAACTTTATAGTCAACATTCCTAAAGAAAGCCTGTCGGCGTAGTACCTTCAGCGTACCACCTACAAAGAGGCAAATTTCATCCCGGTTTTTTGTGGCCTTCCAAATAGGAGACCTCCCATAGGAATTAAATAGTCCACAAATTACTAAGGGATTGAAGGCTATTCAAGTCATTTAACTTACTAAACAACAAATCAGCATTGATTTGTGAGCCCTTAGCGTTTGTTTGAAACACTTTAAAGCAACTCATGAATTTCGCTTTAAGTTCTTCCATGGTCAACGGATTTTTTGAGTTCCCCTTAGCGAATCGAATTTCCCCTGAGTCGAGTTGCTTATTATTGACCAACTCAATGGTAATTCTGTCAGCGTATGAGAAAGCAGGCTCAATTGGACATGAAACATCTGTAATTTCAATCTTAACTTTTGAGAACATAGCCTGCACTTGGGGGCGCAGCACAAACTCGTCCGTTAACTCACTCAGTCCTACCCTTTGTTCCAACAACGCACAAGCAACAGCAAACTCCAAACTAAACTTAGCCTCTAACCCGGTCTTTGGCTTATGGTTACGAAGCATACTTGCTTGGGCTTTACCAATGGTTGCCGTAATTTGTTTGATTTCGTCTAATTTAACATCGTGTTTTTTTACTAGATCTAAAATTGCATCAATTGTGCGATGGCCTGAGTAACAAACTGGATACTGTTTGATACACAAACCTGCACCGACAATATGCAGTTGTTCACCGATTGGTTTAGCCGAGTTGCTTAGATTAACTAGATTCTTCGGGGAGAGCGCATATAAAAAACCAGCAGGGTGCTCAAAAATATCTGAAGAAGCGGTCAACCCTGCCTCTGCCAAACGAACTGCTTCAATCCCGTTTGCCGCGGCCCGCCCAGCGTGAAGAGGCTTCGTCATAGATCCAAAATTAGCAACTAAGCCACTCGCCATACTCGCCGCTATTGAAAGCGCTGTACTCGCTGTTTGGGGGTCTAATTTTCTGATTCGAGCAATAGCCGCCGCAGCTCCAACCGTTCCCATCACACCCGTGGGGTGCCAACCTTTAATGTGATATTGATCGGGCTCTTTGGAAATGAGATTAGCCCAGACCTCGTAGCCAACCAAATAGGCCTCCAATGCCTCACGACCAGAGACGCCGCAAAGGTATCCCTCCGCCAAAATAGCGGGTACGAGGACCGTGCTGGGGTGACCTGATAAAGCCACATCATCAAAGTCAAGTGCATGCCCTGATGTGGCACTTATACAAGCCGCAAATTGACTAGACATCATCTCCCCCGAGAACGGCACAGGTGCCTCTTTAAGAGAGGAGGCGAATTGAGCGTAATGCTTCTCCAGTATGTTTACAACTGGCTCGCTAGAGCCTGCGAACATGGTGGCAATCGTATCAATAAATCCTGTTTTAGCAATCTCTAAGGCAGCCTCTTTTTGAGGATGATCAATTGGTTGGGTTGCAAATATTCCTAAGGATTGTGTGAGTGTGTTCATGATTATATTTTCTTAGTAAGATCTAGGTAACTCGAGAATGTGCTCAGCAATGTAGCTAAGAACCAAATTGGTGGATATAGGGGCTATTTGAAACAAGCGGGTTTCTCGCCATTTGCGCTCAACATCATACTCGCATGCAAAACCAAAGCCCCCGTGGGTTTGAAGACAAGCCTCGGCCGCCTTCCAAGAGGCCTCTGAGGCCAATAATTTGCCCATATTAGCATCATCCCCGCAAGGTAGATTGGCAGTAAAAAGCGCAGCTGCACGCCTAAGTATTAAATCAGCAGCTTGTGTCTCCGCGTAAGCGCGGGCTACCGGAAAAGCTATACCCTGGTTTTGACCAATCGCACGGTTAAAAACAATTCTCTCGTTAGCATAGTCCACACTCTTCTTAGTGAACCAACGCGCATCTCCAATGGCCTCAGCCGATACCAAGATGCGCTCGGCGTTCATGCCGTCTAAGATATATTTCAATCCCTTTCCCTCCTCACCAATTAGGCTAGAAGAAGGAATTTTTACATCGCTGAAGAACACCTCAGTGGCATTGTGATTGACCATCGCCTTAAGGGGTTTAATCTCCATTCCCTTACCCAAACAGTCACGAATATCAATTAAAAATACAGACAAACCTTCGCTTTTCTTCTTGACCTGCTCAATAGGTGTGGTTCTCGCCAATAAGAGCATTAAGTCAGAGTGCAACGCACGAGAAGTCCATACTTTTTGACCATTAATAATGTAATGATCTGCGCTTCGCACTGCGCGGGTTTTAAGTTTCGTCGTGTCTGTGCCAGTAGTAGGCTCGGTCACCCCGAAAGCTTGGAGTCTAAGCTCACCGCTGGCGATTTTTGGTAAATAAAGGGATTTCTGAGCCTGACTGCCGTGCCGTAAAAGTGTTCCCATGATGTACATCTGTGCGTGGCAGGCCCCTGCGTTGCAACCACTGGCATGTATCTCCTCTAAGATCGCTGCAGCCGCACGAAGCGGCATGCCTGATCCTCCGAACTCCTCTGGGATTAGTGCCGCCAAGTAACCAGACTGAGTCAAAGTATTCACAAACTCAGTAGGGTAGGCAGATTTCTCCTCTAAATCACGCCAATATTTTCCGGGAAAATTTGCACAAATAGCACGAATACTCTCTCTTATCTCGGTAAAGTCTTCGCCCAAGGCGATGTGAAGGGATTCAGGGATTGGGTTATGTTTCATTTAAAAATCAGATCCAGGAAGTACAGTTAAGGATTAAGAGTTGAGGGTTACGGGTTACGGGTTACGGGTTACGGGGGATGATTAATTAAGAGCCTGTAAATTTAGGTGGTCGTTTCTCATTAAAAGCCAAAACACCCTCTACCCTGTCTTTTGTATCAATGAGATGGTTATAGGATTCAACCTCAAATCTAAAAGCTGTTTTCAGCTCCATTTGAGATCCGTAGCGGATTGATTTTTTAACTTGTTTAACCGACAGCGGCGCGTTAGTGGCAATTACTTTTGCTGTGTTTAAAGCTTCTTGCACGACTTTATCTGCATCAAATAACTCGTTCACCAGCCCCCACTCGTAGGCATTTTCAGCGCTAAAGGGTTTGCCAGTAAGAATGATTTCTTTTGCCCTTCTCTCTCCAACTGCACGAGGCAAATTTTGCGTACCTCCCGCACCCGGCATGATCCCAATCGTTACCTCAGTCAACGCAAAACGAGCGGACTTACTTGCATAAATAAAGTCACAACTCAGCGCCATCTCCAAGCCACCAGCGTAAGCGTGCCCATTGACCGCAGCAATAAGGGGTATCGGCAGATCTGTCATCTCCCAGTAATGACGCTCGAAGATTTCATGTTGACGTCTCCACTGCTCTTTGGTCATACCGTTGCGCTCTTTTAGGTCACCTCCGCCGCAAAAGATCTTTGGTCCCGAGCCGGTTAAAACGGCACACCGGATGTGAGCAGGATCCTCTGTGATATCACGCCATAAATCGTAAAGCTCTTGGCCCATCAGGGTATTAAAAGCATTGCCAACTTCGGGGCGGTTAAGGGTTATGAGGAGCACGTGGTCTCCAACTTGTTGGATCAGTATGGTTTCATATTTTTTATCAAGATTCATGGTCGGTCTCTCTTAAGTATATGTTTGTATGCTCTCCAAGCTTGGGAGGGGCGGTTTGGATTTGCGGGCGTTGCCCATTAAAACTTATAGGCAAACCAATAAAAGACATCTTCGAATTGGGAATGTTTTGAACAATGCCAAGTGCTTTGGTTTGGGGGTGTTGAATCATTTGTTCAATATTTTGCACTGCCGAGGCCGGAATCCCGTAAGCCTCACAAGCAACCAACCACTCTTGGGTAGACTTTGTTAAAATCAAGCTTTCAATTAAAGCGTAAAGTTTATTTGAATTTGCGACCCGACTTGGGTTGTCTTTAAAATCCGGATTTGTAGACCATTCAGTGTGACCTAGCATCTCACACAGCGCAAGGAAAAGAGCGTCACTACCTGCAGCAATCACGATCTCCCCGTCCGTTGTTGTATAAGCCTTGTAGGGTACGATCCCTTTGGCACCTGAGCCTTGTCTTGTGGGAACTTCGTTGGATGCAAGGTACTGCGCCGCGATCAAAGAGACCCAACTCGTAGCTGTTTCAAACAAAGAGACATCAACTGTTTTACCTAAGTTATTTTTTTGACGCTCATAAAGAGCAGTCAAAATACCGATGATCCCCCAAAGACCCGTTCCTAAATCCACAATAGAGGCGCCTACTCTAACGGTAGGCCTACCAGGCTCGCCCGTGGTGCTCATGATTCCACTAAATGCTTGCATGAGCGGGTCGTATCCAGGCTGCTGGCTCAAGGGTCCACTTGAGCCGAAAGCACCAAAATTACAATAAATTAAAGTAGGCTTTAGAGTACTCAAAGATTTTGCATCTAAACCTAATTTCTCGACTTGGCCAGGGCGCATATTTTGAACAACTATGTCTGCTTGCTCGACGACAAGTTGTTTAAGTTGATCAAGTTGTTGAGGATCGTGAAAGTCACAAACTATAGATTGTTTATTCCGATTCAAACTTTGAAAATAAGCCCCCGAGCCCTCCCAAAAGGGTGGACCCCATTTCCTTGCGTCATCCCCTGAGGGCTTTTCAACTTTAATGACTTTTGCACCAAGCTCACCAAGAATTTGGCCGCAAAAAGGGGCTGCCACACTATTACCAAGCTCAAACACAACGAGTCCAGCTAAAGGCATGGGAGAGTGTTGCGCTTGGAGATCATGAATAGATTGAGGGGGCCCTTTAGCTTGACTGGCTTGGTTTTGAATCATTATTTTTAATCTTAAATATGCTTATTAGGTAAAAGCCATAACTCTAGAAAATCATATTTGTGGGTAGACTTAAGAATGTTAAGTCGGCACTTAACAAGTTTATTCCTTATCGGTATTCGCTATATTTGCACTTTATCAATTAAAGCATTTTACTGAATCAAATTTACAAATAGCCTTTAATGAGTAAAACACTTATGTTTCCTAAATTAACTATCATCATCGGTTTTTTTATATCGACAACGCTTTTTGCTCAAACGCCCACAAGGGTATATCCTAATCAGCCCGTAAAAGTCGTTGTCCCCTTCCCAGTTGGACAGACCACAGATATTATTGCGCGCTCTTTGTCTCAGGAGTTTACCGAAATATTTGGGCAAAGCTTTTTTGTGGACGACAGGGGCGGTGCAGCAGGAATTATCGGCACTGAATTTGTTAAAAATTCTCCACCCGATGGGTACACACTTCTGATGGCCTCGAGCGGACCACTTGGAATCAATCCGTCTTTATACAGCAAACTCCCCTATGACACATTGAATGACTTCACGGCAATAGGAATGCTTGCCACAGTGCCTCAATTTTTGGTACTTCGAAAAGATTTTCCAGCCAACAATTTGAAAGAATTAATATCCTTGATAAAACAAAATAAGGGGAAATATAACTTCGGCTCAGGGGGTAACGGACTAACGAATCACTTGACAATGGAGTTACTCAAGCTCAGCGCAGGGCTTGATATGACGCATGTACCTTATAAAGGATCTGCCGCGTCAACGACGGCCCTTTTAGGCGGGGAAATAGATATGCTTTTTGAATCTGGGCCAGCGGTAATGCCCTTGATTAAGGACGGCAAAATCAAGGCACTGGCAGTGGGTAGTCAAACTCGCTCTTTAACTCTGCCCGATGTACCCACCGTTGCTGAGGCGGGAGTACCCGGATTTAAGGCGGTAGCTTGGGCTGCTTTTCTAGCTCCCTCAAACACTCCAAAACCGATTGTGGAGAAATTGAACACGGAGCTGAAGAACGCATTATCCAAACCCGCGATTAAAGAGCGTTTTGCAACTTTGGGGGCTGAAACTTTCATCACCAGCCCCGAGCAAGCAAGGGAGTTCATCAAAAAGGAGATAGAAAACTGGTCAGTAGCCGTTAAAGCCTCAGGCGCCAAGGCCGAGTGATTAATCATCACTTATCTCTTGGCATTTGATCTTTAGTACCCACAACTTAGGTAAACACTCGGGTAAACACAGGACCCATCAAACCTTTTTCAAGTTTAAATGTCAATTAATGATTAATATGCTGAGGTCTGCCTGCATGGATACCGTTTAAAAACATTTAACTTCATAAAAACACCCTTCTCTATTTAGATTAACCTCCCAATTGAAAGTCAAATTATGAACACCAATCGCATCATCATAATTTCTTTAGTGGTTTGCTTGAACCTTAGTCTTCTCAGTGCCCGTGCTCAAGCTCAGGCGCAAACGCAGGCGCCCGCGAGCTCAAAGAAGGAGCTCATTTTGATCGGTATAGACGAAAAACAGTCCTTCAATGATAAGGGCGCGCCTGTGCTCAGCATGAGTGGCAAAGACTCGCTCTTAGTAATGGATATTGGGAGCGACCCTCTCAAACCAAAAATAGTGGGCACTCTATCCTTGCCAAATACGATCAGTGGTCCCCCAGTTAATTTAGCTGTCTCTCCTGATCAAAGCATTGCTTTGCTTGCCAACTCAACTAGCGTGGTCAGCGAAGACGGCAAATTAAAACAAATCCCTGATAATAGATTGTTTGTAATTGATTTAACCACCTCACCCCCCTCTCTTTTGGAAACGTTGGCAGTAGGTAAGCAGCCCTCTGGCCTATCTATTAATAAGGCAGGTAATTTGGCGCTTATCGCCAACCGAGCTGATAACTCTCTCAGTGTGCTGCGTATAGAGGGAAAAAAAGTAACTTTAATCGATACCGTCATGATCGGTGAACAAGTCTCACACGTTATATTCACACCAGATGGCAATAGAGCTATGGCAACTAAATTTCCCGGACATAAAGTAGCTTTTCTTGACGTCAAGGGTGAGAAGGTCACATACAACAAATATGACGTCACTGTTGGCTTATGGCCCTATAACATGGTTGTGGACCCGAGCGGGAAAATTGCAATCACCGCTGATAACGGCAACTCCGGCGCGGCTGACGGAAATGTTGACACGGTCACTATCATTGACTTAGAGGCCAATCCCCCAAGAAGCATCAATAAAGTGGTTATTGGCGACGGCCCTGAGGGAATCGCAATGAGTCCCAAAGGCGATTTGGCCGTAGCTATTTTACTAAAAGGCACTAACTCTGCAAAAGATGCTTTCTTTTATAACCGCAACGCAACAGTAGTCGCGCTTAAGATACAGGGCAAACAAGTCACTAAAAGCAACGAAGTCGATGTACGAGGACTTCCTGAGGGAGTTGCATTTAGCAAAGACGGGCAATACATTTATGTGGGTAACTTTATGGATGAAGATATATCAATCCTAAAGGTCGTGGGCGACCAAATCGTCAACACCGGCGTGTTAATCCCCTTACCTGGTCATCCTGCCTCCATAAGAGGGAGTATGCAGTAATTTTTCTGGGGCTTTAAAGTTAAATGGCGAATCAATACAGGTTTAAAAAGCATCAAACTTCTAGCCACTCCTTCCTTATTGACTGATCTTTACTCAGCGACTGGGGGGAGCCCTCAAAAACTATTTTTCCGTGTCCCATCACTAAAACGCGGTCCGAAATATCCAGGGCAATGGTCAATTTTTGCTCTATCAAAAAAATAGACAAGCCTCTTTGTTTGAGTAATAAAAAGTTTTGTTTAACTAAATCAACTATCTTGGGCGCTAACCCCTCAGTGGGCTCATCCACTATGATCAAAGAAGGGTTACCCATCAATGTGCGACAAAGGGTTAGCATTTGTTGCTCCCCCCCTGAAAGCACTCCCGCAGGTACCGCTCTGCGCTCTTTGAGCCTTGGAAACATTAAATACATATCCTCAAAGGTCCAGGGCACGTGTACCCTGCGACTGCTGCCTTTTTGTTGACCTAGTGAGAGATTTTGTTGAACCGTTAAGTTGGGAAATATCTCCCTAGACTCTGGCACATAACCAATTCCAAGGCGAGCGATTTGAAAAGGCTTTAAATCCAATAGAGACTGATCATTCCAAGTAATTTCTCCCTCCCACCTAACTTGCCCCACAACCGCCTTTGCTAGTGTGGAGCGTCCCGAGCCGTTTCGCCCTAAAAGAGTCACGATCTCACCCTCTTGAGCGTAAAAATCTACGCCGTGCAGAATATGACTTTTTGCGTAAAAGGCATGAAGTTGAGAAACTTTAAGCATCTTAGTTTTACCTTTTACTGTGGAACGCCTAAATAAGCTTCCTGTACTAACGGATTAGCACGAATATTATTAGGCGTATCAAAAGCAATAATTTCTCCGTAAACTAAAACTGCGATCTTATCTGCTAATCCAAACACAACGCCCATATCATGCTCAACGGTTAGGAGGGTTTTACCCTTCGTAACTTCTTTAATTAACTCAACAAAATGCGCAGTCTCTGAATTGCTCATGCCAGCAGTGGGTTCATCCAGCAAAATAACGTCAGAGCCCGAGCCCAGAGTAACCCCTATCTCCAAGGTCCTTTGCTCAGCGTAGCTTAGTTGACTAGCCTGTATGTCTCTTTTTTGAGCCAAGTTTAAATCTTTCATCAACTCATTTGAACG
Organism: uncultured Burkholderiales bacterium; assembly: GCA_903871545.1. Classification (GTDB taxonomy): domain Bacteria; phylum Pseudomonadota; class Gammaproteobacteria; order Burkholderiales; family Burkholderiaceae_C; genus Limnohabitans. The sequence continues at coordinate 63,068 of CAIQHG010000021.1, forward strand.
ATCATTCACGTCTTTCATCGCACTGAGCAATTTAAAATTAAGATAGCCCTTTCCTAGACTCCAAAGTACAGAACATGATAAGTTTTCAAATACTGTTAAATTTTGAAAAAGATTGCTAATCTGAAAACTTCGCGCCAATCCAAGTCGATTGATTTCGTAGGGGCTTTTGCCTTGAATTGGCATGCTGTTGAGCAATATCTCACCACTTGATGGCGCAAATTGCCCGCTAATCAAGTTAAACAGTGTTGACTTACCTGCCCCATTAGGTCCAATAATAGCGATGCGTTCTCCATGTAAAACAGATAAATTTAAATCTCGAATAATTTGGGTAGCACCAAAATTCTTACAAAGATGCTTAATCTCAAGCGCAAACTCGCTCATGCAGCGTCCCCACCTTGTGCTTTGTATTGCGTTGTATCAATAGCTAGTTTAATTAGATCTAGATCATGAGCAGATGCTTTTATGATATCGTTTAGCTCCTCTCGTTTAACTGAAATATTACGACGAACTCGTTGGAATACAGCAAAACTAAGCACCCCACTCATAATACTAATTCCCCATGTTAATGAGTCTGCGGGGTTGATTGCAAATCCAGCAAAGACCATATCAAGACTGATTTCATCACTGAGTTGGAGCTGATATAGCATCTCAATGATCAGACCCAAGCTCATTATCAAAGCCAGCAAAGTTGACAGCAACAGGCCGTAATATAGCCACAAAGAGACAAATTTTTGCCTTCCGACTTTAGCGTTGTTCTCATCTTTTTTGCTTAAATTCAGTACGCTTTGAAGCAACTGTATTTGCTCGATTATTAGACCTGATACGCCTGTGGGTAAGTACAGGACGCAGATAAAGAAAATCATGCCTAAATACAAAAGCCACGCCTTTGTGATTTGAGAAAAAAGGTTAAATGTAAGGACCAGTAAAACTGCACCAATGATGGGACCAAAAAAAACTTTAATCCCTCCAAGATAAGTGAACAAAATGTAGGCCCCCGAGCGAGTCGGACCCACAACTTCGCTGTTGACTAGCTCGAAATTAATAGCGGCCAGTCCTCCCGCAATACCAGCAAAGAAACCAGATATCAAAAATGCAATCCAACGCACACGAGTTGTGTTGTAGCCAATAAATTCCACTCGAACGGGATTATCTCTAACCGCATTTAATAGCTTACCAAGGGGAGTTTTAGTGAAAAAATACATTAAAAAAACACACAGAAAACAGTACCCTGATATCAAATAGTAGACCTGAATTTGAGGTCCGTAAGTTATGCCAAAAAATTCGTGCCCAGTAACTCTATTGCCCGATAAGCCTGCCTCTCCTCCAAAGAAATCAACAAACATCAGAGCCATAGAGGCAATCAACTCTGATGTTCCAAGTGTAATCATGGCAAACGTCGTACCAGACTTTCTCGTACTAACGAACCCAAGGAAGGAGGCTAAAACCAGTGAACCCAGACCCCCTACTAATGGCAAAAGAGTGACGGGCAAGTAGTGGTCAGTTTTGCCCCATGCATTGAGAGCGTGCATTGCGAAGTACCCACCCATACCAGAGTAGACTGCGTGCCCAAAACTCAGCATCCCCCCCTCTCCCAAAAGAAGATTAAAGGATAAACACGTAATAATGACAATGCCTATTTGCGATATCAAGGTCATTGAAAAGTTTGACTTGAAAATATGGGGCAAAACCAATAAGGTAGCTAAAAAGGCAAACCAAACCCAGTATTTTGTGACTGTCTGCTTCATTGCTTCGTTCCCAATAAGCCACTGGGCTTAAATATCAACATCAATACCAAAAATAGATAGGGCAAGATGGGTGCGATTTGAGAAACTGATAAATTAAAAATCGGATTTTGATCCAAACTCCCGCTTAAATGAACCCCAAATTGCGTGGCAATTTTCACAAGCGTTGTGTCGATCGATACCGCAAAGGTTTGAATAACCCCAATGAGGATGGAGGCCAAAAAAGCGCCAATTAAGGAGCCTATGCCCCCCACCACCACCACCACAAAAATAATGGATCCAACTGTCTCAGCCATGGCCGGCTCAGTAATAAAGGTGCTCCCACCTATCACCCCTGCCACCCCGGCAAGCGCAGTACCGAGGCCAAAAACCAACATAAATACGCTGGGCACATCATGCCCCAAAGCCTCAACCATCTGAGGATAAGACAACGCAGCTTTGATAATAAGGCCAAGCCGGGTGTAGGTTAAAACCATCCATAACAAAAACATCATCATGAGCGCTGTGAGCATAATAAACGCCCTACTGATTGGGAAGGGTGTGCAATGCAAAGACACATTGGACTGACAGATGTTTGCCAATTGGTCTTGACTATCCCACCTCCAAACCCAACTTATATTGTTCGCCGAATCACCAACCATTGTGACAAGCGGTCCTTGGAGTTCAATGGGTAAGCTAAAGCCGACCACTGACCGCCCCCAAACAATTTGCACCACTTCAAGGACTAAGTAGGATAGTCCAAATGTCAATAAAAGTTCCGGTACATGACCCCCCGAGTACACATGTCGCAAAGCGTAACGCTCAAAAAACGCTCCAACCAAGCCGGTTAAAATTGGGGCGAGCAAGAGAGCAGGCCAAAATCCAATGATATGGCTAAGTGCGTACCCCGTATACGCCCCAAGCATGTAAAAGGAGGCGTGGGCAAAGTTAAGTACCCCCATCATGCTGAAGATCAAAGTCAAACCAGAGCTCAACATAAATAGGAGTAAGCCGTAGCTTAGTCCGTTGAGCATGGAAATGAAATAAAACTCCAATTAAAACTCGATGGATAAAAAAAGATCGAATAGATTGACCAAAGGGTCGTTCATTACTTTATTCACAATTTGTAAATATAGTTCATGCAACGTTTTAAAACCAACCTTAAGCTACACGCTCATCAACGTGTCAAGGCATTTTCATACTGCAGGAGGTGGGAGTACTTGATACATAAGGTTCAAATTTCTTCAACACTGCAAGTGTCATCGTTGTATCCTCGGGACTATAGGGGGACTTCTTATCCGCCTTTTGCCATACAGTAATGTATAAAGGCTGTTGCAACTGATGATCTAATTTACGCATCTCAAGGGGCCCGTTGACGCTATCAAAGTGCAAGCCGTGAAGTTGCTCTGCCACTTTGACGGGATCGGTTGAATGAGCCTTATTGATGGCCAAACTTAAAGCGTTAAAAATGTGAACAATGGCGGGTATGTATAAGTCATCGTTAAAACGCTTTTTATACTCCGCCATTAGGGTGTCCATTTTGCCACCCATGGAATAAGCGCCATTTGAGACCTGAAAAATCTTACCCGCGCCCGAAGTACCTATCGCTGTTGGCGTACCGGTTGTGTTTACGTAATAAGTGTAAAACCGTCCGTTGTACCCCCCCTCATTTGCCGCTTTTATAAGCAAAGCTAAATCGCTTCCCCAGTTTCCAGTCACAACTGAATCAGCGCCCGAGGCTTTTATTTTAGCAATGTAGGGGGTAAAGTCCCTAACCTTAGCCAATGGGTGATAATCTTCTCCGACAATTTGAACATCTGCTCGCTTAATTGCTAAATTCTCTTTAACATATTTAGCGACTTGGTGGCCATGTGAATAATCTTGATTAAGAAGGAAAATTTTCTTAATCTCGGGCTGATCCTTCATAAAGGTGGTGAGTGCCTCTATTTTCATTGAGGTATCTGCATCAAACCTGAAGTGCCAGTAACTGCATTTAGAGTTCGTGTAATCTGGATCCACAGCAGCGTAGTTCATATAAACCACCTCCTTGCCCGGATTACGCTCGTTGTTTTTATTGATTGCCTCAATAATTGCACCTGCTACGGATGACCCGTTGCCCTGAACAACGTAATGAATTCCCTGATCTACCGAGGCTGTTACTTCGTTGATACTTTCTGCTGGACTGAGTTTGTTATCCATCCCAACAATCTCAAACTTAACACCCGCCGGATTGGATTTATTAAATTCTTCAGCAATAAATTTAAAACTCTTTAAACCATTACTCCCCACCGGGGCCATCAAACCAGATAAAGGATCGATCCAAGCTATTTTGACAGTTTCGCCCTTTTGCGCAAACGAGCTTGTGCTTATTAAAAGGATGAGAGTTATCAAAAAAAACGTTTGCTTAAGTCTAATCATCTCAGTTGTCCCGTATTAGTTAGAAAAATAAATTGAGTTAAGGCTAATCTTATTTAAATCTATTTATAAGAGGGTTACCCCTAGCTATCCTTATTTTCAAGTAAATTAGCGCCTATAGAAAACACCTAGATGCGTTCGCTTGGGTATCTATATTTACTCTTTAGCTTAGGTTTTTATCTGAGAAGGGATGGCAGGAAAAGCGATAAACTGGGCACGAAAGTAACAAAGACTAGGAAACCCAACATGACACCGAGCCAGGGCAGCACCGCTTCTGTGAGCTCGGAGATACCCATCTTTGCAATTCCTGAGGCCACATAAAGATTAAGGCCAACGGGGGGGATGGCATAAACCAACTTCCATATTGACTGCAATTAAAATTCCGAAATGAACGGGATCAACACCTAAGCGAACTTCTACAGGGTACAAAATTGGCGCCATGATGAGCGTTATTTCTGAGGGGTCCATGAAGTTACCTGCAATCAACAAGAGTACGTTCGTCATTAACAAAAAGCCAATACTCCCAAATCCTTGAGCACTCATCCAAGAGGCCGAGATTCTTTGCGCCATTTTATGGTCTTATCCTATGTTTATCAAACTACAACTGTAAGGATTCATTTAAGATTAGGGTATAAATCTTTCCAATGACCATTGCCATTTCATTTTTTGTTGCAAGATAATTTCAAAACCTCTACCTCTACCTCTACCTCTACCTCTACCTCTAGTCACTCACATGAACGACAATTCCGACACTGAGAAAAAAACCAAGAATACGTTGCCTTTAGAAGGAATCTTAGTTGTTGCTCTTGAGCAGGCCGTAGCTGCACCCTACTGCAGCAGTCGCTTGGCCGATGCGGGTGCGCGGGTCATTAAGATCGAGCGCAAGGAGGGAGACTTTGCGCGAGGGTATGACCGCGCTGTCAACGGAGAATCCTCTTACTTTGTGTGGATCAACAGGGGCAAGGAATCAATATCACTGGATCTTAAAAATACAAAGGAAATAAAACTTCTAGAGCGCATGATATCTAAGGCTGACGTTTTTATTCAAAACCTAGCGCCCGGCGCAACTAGCAGGCTCGGCATTGATTCTGAAACTCTTAGGTCGCGCTACCCATCCCTCATTACATGTGACATAAGCGGTTACGGAGATGATGGAAGCTTTATGGATCTAAAAGCCTATGATTTACTTGTTCAAGCAGAAAGTGGACTGGTATCAGTTAGTGGTGCGCCGGGGGAGTGGGGACGCGTTGGAGTATCGGTTTGTGACGTAACGGCCGGCATGAACGCATTAATAGGTATCCAGCAAGCCCTAATCAAACGCGCTCAAACAGGTCAGGGCTCAAGAGTTAAAGCCTCTCTTTTTGGATCAGCGGCTGAATTAATGAGTGTCCCATATTTGCAAACTAGGTACGGCGGCAAGGCACCGCAACGGGTCGGCCTAAAGCATCCTAGCATAGCGCCCTACGGTGCCTTCACCTCATTGGACGCCAAAGATATTGTCATATCCATTCAAAACGAGCGGGAATGGGCTGATTTTTGCACGATAGTCTTATTAAAACCAGAACTTCTAGAAGACCCCCGTTGCAAAGGGAATGCAAACCGTGTCCAAAACCGCGAATTTGTAGACGCTGCAGTCTCAGAGACTTTCAATGCATTGGCTAGTCAAACGATTATTGAGAGACTGAAAAAGGCACAAACTGCGTTCGGGCGTGTTAACTATGTAGAAGATCTTATCAATCACCCACAGCTACGCACTCGCACAATGGTGGTTAACAGCACCGCTGTAGAAGTCCCAGCGCTTGGGTGGTCAGTTGAATGGGAATCCGGTACATACCCAAGCGCTCCACTAATTGACGAGCACGGCAAAGCGTTAAGGGACGAGTTTAAATAATTTTTTGAGTTCGCCATTAATCTATCTAACTTCTAAAATGGCTTCATCACCTAATTTAGGTGCATGCCACCATTAACCGACATTGTTGTCCCCGTAATGACCCGTGCATCGTCTGAGGCAAGAAATACAACGCAACTAGCAACCTCTGAGGGCGTATTTAAGCGTCCGACAGGGATTTTTTTCAGTATATTTTCCATCACATTTGCAGGCACCGCTGAGACCATGGCCGTATCTGTATATCCTGGGGCAATCACGTTTACGGTAATGTTGCGTGAAGCGCTCTCTAAGGCGAGGGATTTAGTAAAACCGATGATTCCTGCCTTAGCCGCAGCATAGTTCGTTTGCCCAGCTTGGCCAGATAACGCATTGATAGAGCTTATATTGATAATTCTGCCATATCGTCTGTCTCTCATGCCCTTGACAACGCAGCTGCACATATTAAAGCAACTCGTAAGGTCAGTTTCAATAACCTCCCTCCACTGCTCAGGTGACATGTTATGCAGCATCACATCGCGGGTTATACCTGCATTATTCACAAGCAAGTCGATAGGTCCAAGGGAGTCCAGAACTTGAGAGACACCCACAACGCATGATGCGTAATCAGAAACATCCCATGCAAATGTCTTAATTGACGTGTTTTTTGAAAATTCTTCGGCAACCGCCGTATGTGACCTGTAATTAGCGGCAACTTTGTAGCCCGCTTTGAGTAAGGCCGTAGAGATTGCAGCGCCGATACCAGCAGTGCCCCCTGTGACCAAAGCAACTTTTGAGTCGGATCTGTCAATGTTGCTATTTTGCTCTGATAACGAAGAAATAAAAGCTTCAGAAGCCAAATTATTTTTAGTCAAAATTGAAACCCTTAATCTGATTGTGATTATTGCCCACAGTAATGCCCGAATTAAGCATCGATTACTAATTCGACCTCGCGAATATCTTTTGATATTTGAGTAATTCTTAGAATCTGGGGAAAAATAGATTCCTCCAATTTAATGTGACTCAAACTAAGGGCATTAAATATCTCGAAATTTCTTCTAAGCTCTAATAAATCGAACCAACCACTTTTATATACCACCGCTATCAAATGCTCTTGAATATCTGTCCAGTTTTGTTCAAGCCAAGAATGGTCTTGATAAAGCTTTCTAATCATTTGATTAATTTCGTGGTTCTCTAAGATTTTGAATTTACTTAAGACCTCCGCCTCCTCCTCTAGGTGATGCGACCTTTCTTCAACTGAGAAATATAGCAACACTCGAAGTAAATCGCCCACTTGATTGCCGGCCATTTGACCTAATTCGATTTGATTAATCAGATCCTCTAATTCACGTAGTTTGATGAGCGTTTGCAGGTGTGCTTTTGTGTAAAGATCAAATCTATCTTCTAAAAAAATATCTGTCATACCGCTTACCCCGCGAAAAAAAGTATGTAGGGAGGAATTTTTTAAACTAGAAAATTAAAGATTTAAATTTTTTAGGCCTATTTTTTTTAAAATCTTTTTCTCTTCAATAAAGGTTTAAAGATAGTTTAATAATTGATTGAAAAAAAAGACTTGATAAATATCATAATTTGATCAGCGCATATTAAATTAGCCACCAGAGCTCTTAGGGCTACTTACTGAGTTTTCTCAACAATAAATTGATCACCCCCCTTAGTTTAGTTTTTTTAAATTTTCAAATGGGTGAAGTCGACAATTAGCCAAGTGCAATCAAAATTTTAAAAATTAGCTATGGTTGATTAACACTACGCCCAGTAATTCAATTTAAGGCCAGCCACAGGCCAATCTTCTATTGCAATCAATTTTCCACTACCAGACAACGTAATGTAGGCAGTTTTCATGTCTTTCCCGCCAAAACAAATATTTGTTGTGTATTGGTCCTTCAAAGGTGTGTGTGTGCAAATCTTTCCATCCGGGGAAACTGAGGTTATACCTCCATGGTGTAGGGTTGCAACACATATGTTGCCCGATGCATCCACCCCAATTGAGTCAAACCTCTGATAATGTCCACCTGGAGCGGCGCAAAGCATCTTTGCCCCTTGTGGAGAGGGCCAACTAAGTTTATTTAGAACTCCAGGGGATAGGATTTCAAAAGCCCAAAGTCTAGCTCCCTCTGTTTCAGCGTAGTAAAGCGTTTTACCGTCTGGTGACAATGCTATGCCATTAGGGGACATTAAAGGACCTGCTACTTTACTGAAATTGCCGTCTTTGTTGCAATAGTAAATGGCTCCTCTATCCATGTCTAGAGGTCTGACCTTACCTAAATCTGTGAAGTAAAAACCTCCGAAAGCATCAAAAACAATGTCGTTGGGTCCTTTGAGTGAGTTGCCTTGAACCGTGTCAATAACTCTCTCAAACTTACCTGTGCTTAAATTAACTCGCTCAATACGACCGGTTTTATAATCTTTGGCCTGAGAGTAGGGGCGAAAACATCCGTCGGCTTCTGTCGTAAACTCGAATCCTCCGTTATTACAAATGTATAGGGCCCCATCGGCTCCAATCGCTGCTCCGTTGGGGCCTCCCCCGGTTTCGCAAACCACCATTACGCGGCCATTGGGAGCTACCCTTGTTATGGTTCCTCTAGCTATTTCCACCAAAATGATAGAACCGTCGTCCATATACACTGGACCTTCCGGGAAAAGTAGGCCGCTTGCAAGCTCACTAATTTTCATATAACGATTCCTTAAATTTGAATTAATTTTCATTCAATTAAGGAAAAATATTGGACTGAATAAGGGTATTTCTTATATGGGTAAATACTACTTTTTATCCGCTGGTTATTTACATGTAGAACAATATTAATAGATATTTGTGTAGTTATAAACTTTGGCCAAAGTATTGATCATTAATGATAATTGCACATCCTTAATGATCAATCTAGATCAGATTACTTTGGCATTAGAACCGCGTCGATCACATGGATCACGCCGTTGTCTGCGGCAATGTCAGTTTTAGTCACATTGGCGCTATCAACCTTCACCTTTCCGTCATGAACTGTGATTGAAATATCGCTACCCTGGACAGTTTTACACGGACCGGCTTTGACGTCCTTTGCCATCACTTTGCCAGAGACAACGTGATAAGTTAAAACCTTTGTTAAAGCAGCTTTGTCTTTTAACAAAGCGTCTAATTTATCTTTGGGAACTTTTGCAAAAGCTTCATCTGTAGGCGCAAATACGGTGAAAGGGCCTGTTCCTTTTAATGTGTCAACGAGCCCTGCAGCAGTTAATGCCGTAGCGAGAGTTTTAAAATCACCTGCGGCGACGGCAGTATCAATAATATTTGACATTTATAAATCCTAGTAAAAAATGGTAAAAACGTTACCTGATTTTTCAAGCAACGCTTAATATTAGGTTGGGTAGACTTTTTTGATTGTCTGTTAGCCAACACTTAATTAATCATTATTTGAGTTCTTGATAATGAATTACAAGAATTACAAGATTCATTGTGAGAGAAAAATAATTTATTATTTTGATTAAATTTTCAGATAACAGAAGTTAACTTTTAATTCTCCAGTCATCAATGTAGTGACTAAAGAGTCACATAACAATTTAGTGCCACCAAGTTTTTTGGTGATGCAAACCCTTTACTGGACATTTATGTTGACCCCTAAGATTTAAATCGGCTTTATAGTTGCCAAAGTACAATTCGCACAGTTTTATGCCCAACTCATGATCCAAGTATTTATGCGTACATGGGTTCCAAAATTCACCTTCTGCAGAGTCGAAGTAGACATCTGCACCATTGAAGTTGTAGGGTCCTTGCTGAGGATTAGCAGACATTCAGATTTTCCTTTGAAGTTATGTAACGTTACTACTAGGTATGGATTAAGGCATTTTAAATGTCTAATCCATTAACTGTGCAACTGTAGCAAGTTAAAACTTCAAGTGCCTTTATAAAATGAAATAGTTAAAGTTCATTTGATTTTTCTACGTTTTTTGAGTAATAACAAATCGTTTTTTTTGACGAATCCGCACCAACGACATTTGGTTAGTCGGTGGTGCGGAACACATTTGTTTCAATTACTTGATGGTCGCGGAAGCTTTAGCCATGGGTGAGTGCGCTGTTAAGTTGTGCGCCTTAGAAACTTTATGTGATGGCTTAGTTGATTTTGATGTTGTTGAATCTGTTGCCTTTGTTGCTGTTGAAGCTACTGGGGCTGTTTGAGCTGCTGGGGCCGCTGCAGTAGCGGGGGTTTTAGCAGCTGCTGGAGCAGTTGCTGGGCCTGCTGGGGTAGCACTTGATTTGACCTCCTTAGACGCTCCTGGGGCGGGTGTTGGAGTAGCTGCAAAAGAGGTTGCACAAGCGGCTAAGACGATAAGGGTAGCTAATAATTTGTTCATTTTGAGACCTTTCTGTTGTTTAAAAGCTCCTCGTTTAGGAGTAAGTATTCAACGGCCTTAGTTTGCATTTTGTTGACCGAAATATAATTATTTATGTGTCAACTTAGCGGCAGGCTACCCCGTTATGCCAACATTTCTCCTTGCCTGTGCAGCAGTTAAAAGGAGGGGGAGGAAAGCATTTTTGTCCTAATCTTTTCTGATATTGAGATCGCCACCTAATAATGAAGCGAAGTAGATTTTCCGCTAAAAACTCGGTATGAATAAACCGTGTAAGCAATGATACAAGGCAGGACAACTATCACTCCATAAAAAATAACCATCAACGCTTCAGGAGCGCTGGCAGCTTGCCAGATGGTTAAGTGATCTATCACCAACCACGGGAAAAGGCTATACCCAAGTCCGTAAAAAGAAAGCAAAAATACGCCCACTGTATTTATGAAAGGGACTGATATTCCGTATTCATTTCCCATTACTAAACGAGTTGGCAGCCGTTTAAGGCTCCTTGCTATTGAGAACAACAATGCGAATGTCATTGCAGGTATCGGCAGTAACATAATAATATTGGGGAAACTAAACCATTTCTTAAAAATAAGTGGACTCACTCCAGGTGTCAAAATAGATATAGCAATAATGCTGGCAAACATGAACCACAAACTAGTGCGCGCCCACGTCACAGCTTTTAATTGCAATTCACGCTCCGATTTCATAATTAGCCAACTTGCGCCCAATAACCTGTATGCGAATGTTAAGCACACACCGATGAGAGCACTAAAAACGAAGTCTGACCAAGTTTCTTGAAAACCAGTGATCCACTGCCCAAGCATATAGCCTTGGGCCCAAGATGCGATCAGCGAACCAAGGTAAAACGCCCTATCCCACATTAATTTTTTTTCTAATCGTCCCTTCACTCTAAAATCAAATGAGACGCCCCTTAAAGTTAAGCCCGCCAACATCAAAGCGACAGGCAAATACAAAGCCCCCAAAATCACACCATGTGCTTTTGGAAACGCTACCAGCAAGATTCCAACCCCCAAAACAAGCCAGGTCTCGTTAGCATCCCAAAATGGTCCAATTGAGGCGATCATTCTGTCTTTCTCCTCAGAGCTGTTATTTTGACAAAGCAAAATACCGACTCCCAGATCAAAGCCGTCTAATATGACATAGGCCAAAAGAGCTAGAGCCATGACCAGTGCAAATACGGCTGGAAGCCAGCCTGCAGGTTGCGTCAAATCTATTGCTTGGTCAAACATAATTTAACCCTTTGTAAGTTGCTTTTTTAGCAAGGTGGAATATAGCTGCAATAAAAGAGCACAAAAGCACTAGGTACAAGGATAAGTATGTAATTAAAGTCAATAAAATGTTTGGAGAACTTACCAAAGATGCAGCGTCATTCGTTTTAAGTATCCCGTAAACCAACCAGGGCTGTCTTCCAACCTCCGTTACGTACCAACCCGCCTCAAGAGCTAACCATCCAGAAAAGGTCATCGCAACCAAAGATACAGCAAGTAGTTTAGAGATTTCAAGTCCCCGTATGAATCTAATACTGGTCGCCCAACTCACCAAGACCATCAGCAACCCGACTCCCACCATGACCCTGAAAGCCCAAAATATTGGCGTCACTGGTGGATGGTTGGCCCCAAAATCTTTAATACCTTTGACCTCCCCATCAATCGAATGGGTTAGGTAAAGAGAGGCAAGTTTTGGGATGCTAAATTCGTAACGATTACTTTTTGTAGTCTCATCGGGCAGTGCAAATAAAACGGCGGGTACCCCTTTTTGAGTATCCCAAATCCCCTCCATGGCGGCTACTTTTGCGGGCTCGTTCTCCAAAGTATTTAAACCGTGAGCATCTCCTGCTGCAATTTGTAACGGTATCAACACCGCGGCCACAAAAACACTCACCCTTAGCGAGAAAGTTATCTCTTGACTGCGATCCCCTTTTAGCCATCTGTAAGCGCTGATACCAGCAACCATAAAGGCACCGGTCAATCCAGATGCTAAGAGCATGTGGGTCAGACGGAACGGAAACGAAGGATTAAAGATAACTTGCATCCAACTGGTAACGTGGGCTTGTCCGTCTATCATGACAAAGCCGGCCGGAGTATGCATCCAAGAGTTAAGTGCCAAAATCCAAAATGCAGAAGCTGTTGTCCCCGCCGCCACGAGGAAAGTGGCAATTGTATGGACCCTCTCACTTACCCTTCCTCGCCCGTAAAGCATGATCCCCAGCATAGTGGCTTCCAAGAAGAAAGCTGTAAGCACCTCATATGCCAATAAGGGACCGGCCACGTTGCCAACTGTATTCATAAACCCAGGCCAATTGGTCCCGAACTGAAAACTCATGGTAATGCCACTTACTACCCCTAATGCAAAGCAAAGGGCAAATATCTTGACCCAAAACTGGTAGGCCTGCATCCAAGCCTCAATGCCTGTCGTGGTGAACCTCGTTTTAAAGAAAAGTAGGAACCAACCTAGCGATATCGACAAAGACGGAAACAAGATGTGAAAAGTCATGTTGGCCGCAAACTGAATACGGGCCAGTAAATGTGGGTCTAAGTAACTCATAATATTTTATATATGTGGTGTGATTGCGATAACTTTTATAAACGGCGTCGATATGCTCGGATACCGGTGAGCAACACGCGCCGCAGGAATTAACTAAATCTAGCTATATTTCGCTAACTTTTAAGGGCTCTAGATGTCTCCTTCTTAGTGAAGAGTCCCGTTTTGGCCAGAGAAAATCTGAAAAAATGTCTATTGCGTCGTTACTTACAGTTGATTTAACTATCAAGCCTTAAATAATGACGATATTGTAATTTTTATCAAGAAACCGCTTAATAATTAAGGGTAAACCCTATTTCCTCTAGTGGTGGGTGTCAGTGGACGCCAGTTTGGAGATTTGTTGCCACTTTTTTTTCTTGACTGAACGTTAAGACAACATACACCTATGCTCAATATTAGCAAGAGCAATTACAAATCAATACCGCCTCATATCCCCGTCCTGAAGAACCAGGTTTTAGGGCACGACTGATAATGAAGGAGCAATGTAGAAAAAGGCACACGAATTTTAGATAGCTTCTGTAAACTCTTGAATGGCTTTACCTTGTCTTTGCATAGAAGCAAGGTTTGCTTTTACAGAGTATTTGAGGAAATTTTCTTTGTGCCGTCTGTAATACAAAAGCCCCTGATTAACACTGGAGACTGAGGCACCTAAATTAATCATTTCATCCCATAAATTCCAATCTTCCTGGGGATGTTCCGTTTGATTCTTGGAGTAGCCAATTTTCTTGCCTATTGCAGTTTTATACATCATAGAGCCGTGATGTCCGCCTTGCCTATCCCAATATAAATCACCGTGATAGGGATGAGTTTTACCGGGTACACGTTGAATGATTTCCTCTTTGAGTTCCCCAGTTACGACTATGTCGTAAGTCACTATGTCGGTTTGCTGAAGTGACAAAAGCTCTACAGCGTCAGAACGCAACCAATTATCAGCTCCAAGAAACATGACATATTGAGTATTAACTCTCAACAGCATGTCTTGAAAGTTATCTACTATACCGAAATTAGTCTCTCTGAAAACATAATCTAACTGAGGATAGAAACTTGGCAGGTGAAGGCAATCTTTAGCACCGTCGTCCACGAATAGTATTTTTTCAGGGCTAAGCGTTTGTGCAAGAACGGTTTCTATGCAGTGAGCAGCTAAGTGCCCATACCCATAAGAGGCAATGACGATGGTGAGCATTTGTTAAGAGCAATTAGCTGATTGTGGTTTGGATTGTATACAGTCAAAATGGTAAGTTTGATTGAAAAAGAATATTTTTGATCTATCTAAATGCTTTAAATTTTTAGTTCTGAAATAAAAAAGACACATTTGTAGTGCGATGAAATACATGGGGAAAAATAATTTTTTAAGTTGTTGTTTTGGAACCGGTGTCCATGCAACTTTTAAAAGCATTAGTTTTTAATTCTCCTAGCCACTGCGGCTTTTCCTTGGATTTATTTAATAGTTCTTTTTTTTGTTGATCAGAAGTATTTTGATTGATGAAATCAGACTCGCACTTACAGTAATCTTTAAAATCTTGAGCATGGAGGGTGTGATTTCTTAACCCATTATGATCTGAGAGCTGCTCTTTTACGCAAGACTTTTGCAAGGTAGTTGTAATGTCTTGTGCTAGGCTAAAAGTGCTAATCAAAAATAGGAATGGAAAATAAAATGGTTTAGACATAAATAGCTCTCAATTTTTAATTTTTTTGTAACATCTAGCTTCCACATGAGTAAGAACTAAACAATTGCAAAGTTTATTGAGAACAATTCTTCTAGGGCATTGTATTTTTTAATTGATTATCTTTGGATAAAGCCCCGCGAATAGCACTATTACCTATCGGCTATTTGTCCAAATAACGAAAAAAATCTTATAAAAAGCTTATCTACTCACAGGGGAATAATTAAATTAGACCCCCATGGAGATGACTTTCCAATTTAAGTGAGAAAGAAAATATAAACAAATACCACTTTAAACCAAAGTTCATAAAATTTTAAAAGAACTAAGAATGCGATGTGTATTAAGATAATAAACAGGAATATATGAATATTTTTTTATAGGCATTTAAACTATTACAAAAATCATATTTCTTTACCCTTCGTGGTTTTCAGAAAAATTCAAAATAATTAGACTTCCCTTAAAATGCTAGAAACAATCTGTGATATTTTGGTCGATGCTTACAAACGTAATTGGATAACCAGCAGAGACGGTAATGTCAGTATTCGACATCACGACAGAGACCACTTCTACATTACTCCCAGCGGGGTCAGAAAACAAACGCTGCAACCAGATCAGTTTAAGAAAATTAAATTACTAACCGATAAATGGGAGGAGATGGAATACACCACTATAAGTCACAACTTAAAGCCAAGTGGTGAAATACCTTTGCATTATGGTCTTCAAAAGAAAATGGGGCAGCATAGCGATGAGGTAAGAGTCGTAGTGCATGTACATCCTACTTATTGCATCGCGGCTATGCATGCAGGAATAAATCTAAACTCCATCAGCTCATCCTTTCCAGAGCTCAATCGATACACCAAAGTGGCGCCAAATGTGGGCGATGTACAACCCATAAGCCAGGAATTAGCTGACCAGTGTCACAAAAATCTTAAACTTAATGACAAGGGCTTCATTGGATACGACATCGTTGGCATCAAAGGACACGGGGTTGTAGCTATAGACGCAACTCCATGGCAAGCTTATGAACACATAGAGCGTCTTGAGCACATTTGCAAGATTGTTTTGGCCTCTGGGAAAAGCGCAATAGCAAATCGTGAAGAGCCGTAAAGGGCTCTTCACGATTTCATTAAGTCAAGTCATTTATTTCTCAAAAAATTGCACAATTTATTGTTAGTAGGCTCTATAAGCCAAGAGATGTAAACAGTTCCAACTTGGTGGTGGCAGTAAAAGATGGTCCTCGCGAGTTTTCTCAATTCGCCTACAACGAGGAGTGGCTCGCCGACCCCAGAAACATTGATCAAGCGAGCCGCGCAAGCCCCTCGCTTTAGCCATGGGGAGAGTTCAGTTACAACTCTTACAAACAGGCTGAAAGGTATGCGTCCGTGCAACACATATTGAATAGTTATCTTTAAGTCGGCACCACCGGGCCCCCTGTAAAATTTTGGAGCACGTATGAGTGAAGTTATTAAAAAAAACCCCGGTCAATCAAGAGCCGTCAAGTTGTTACCGCTTCGATATATACCCCGTGATGAGCGTCATCCGCCGATAAGCTTGTTCCATGGATGAGTAACCCAAATGTAACTCTTGGATTAGTCTTAACCATGCCTCATAGCTGTATGCTTCTGGCAAGTTGTCATCCACATGAGTCATGCCAGCTAGGCAGGCATATAGTGCTTGGCCGTTTGTTTTCGGTCAAAACGGTTGGAACACTAATGAAAAGCAATACTTAAATAACTATAAATTCAGGAACGGCTTGTCCGTTCACAGTTAAATCGAAAATGTCCCAATTTTAAAATTAAAACTGTAGTTGACTTAAGTCAATCCAATTTGATGTGAATGAATTATGCTAAGTTTGTTCTTAAACCCCACGGAGTTCACTATGTTTCGTCATTTCAGACTTGTAATCATTGTTTTAATGTGTGGAGCTATCTCCCCTTTTTCCTATGCATCTAAACCCAACAGGGAAGAGTATTTAATGGAATTAGAAAAGGCAACTATTACTTTAGTAGAGGCGGCAAATATAGCGGAGAAACAAGTTAGTGGAAAGGCAACGAAAGTTTCACTAAAAAAATATAAGCTAGGACTTATCTATAAGATCGACATCCTTGACAAGGGAAAGAAGTTTGAAATTATGGTTGATGCAATGACGGGAGCTGTTATCTCATCAAATGAAGATAAAAAAATTCCAAGGTTAATATCTACAGCAAAGCCGAATTAAGCGTATTTAAGTTTAAAAAAGATTAGCCACAGCCGACTTATTTAAAGAATACCCCAGCTTAAAAAGGATATTTTTGACAAAAAATAAGTCGGCTCAATTAAACTCCATCAATGATGTTCAAGCATGTATCGGCATTATTTTTACGTCCATCGATAATGGACTGATAATCTTCACTGTTGTACCAAGCAAGCGCAGTGGTTTTGTCAGGAAACTCGAGAACTGCTACCCTGTTGTAGGGCAAAGAGCCCTCTAATTGCGTCATATCTCCGCCACGGATCAAATAACTCCCCCCAAACTTGTGAACGGTAGCAGCAACTTTGGTCGCATATTCTGATTTGTAAGCTTCCGTGTCGTTAACTAGCATTTGAGCTACAACATATGATTTTGGCATTCTATAAATCCTAAAAAAATGAGTTTTAATTTAATCCAATGTGAAAAGACCTTTACTATTGGTCATCTCAAGAGGGCGCACGAGACGGGAGAAAACGTCCCCAGTCATGCCCTCAAGTATATTAGCAGCCTCTTCAAGGGATGATCCGTTTTCCTGCGCGTAATTTGCCATTGCTGCCGCTCTATCGTAGCCAATTGAAGGAACAAGTGCTGTCACCAGCATTAAAGATTGATTTAGTAAATCGTTTATGCGTCTTGGATTGGCCTCAATCCCTCGGGCGCAGTATGTCTCAAAATGCAATAAAGAACCGCTCAGCATTCGAATGCTTTGCATCAAATTATGAATAAGTAAGGGTTTGTAGACATTTAATTCAAAGTTTCCCAAAGAACCACCAAACGTAATGGCAACATCGTTTCCCATGACTTGACAGCAAACCATGCTCAACGCCTCGCACTGAGTGGGGTTGACTTTACCCGGCATCATGGAGCTGCCTGGTTCGTTTTCAGGTATCGAGATTTCCCCTAATCCGCACCTTGGACCTGAGGAGAGCCAGCGAATATCACTGGTTATTTTCATTAGAGCTACAGCTAATGTTTTAATAGCTCCGTGGACAAAAACGAGTCCGTCGTGTGCGCTAAGAGCCGAGAATTTATTAACTGCACTAATAAAGGGCAATCCCGTTACTTTAGCAAGACGAGCAGCAACTCTTTCACCAAATTCTTTGTGTGTGTTCAGTCCCGTGCCCACAGCTGTCGCACCCACAGCCAATGGGTATATGGAGGGTAAGGCTCCGTTAAGTACAAAAAAAGCATGATCAAGTTGGTCCACATAGCCAGAGAACTCTTGGCCTAGAGTTAAAGGTGTTGCATCTTGGAGATGGGTACGACCTATTTTCACAATAGAGTTGAAGGCCTGAGATTTGTTATTTAGTGATTGAATCAAAATATTAATTGCGGGCATCAAGTCCTTTACAACTCCCAAGCAGGTCGCTACATGCATCGCAGTTGGAATGATGTCGTTTGATGATTGGCCTAAATTAACGTGATCATTGGGGTGAATTAACCTGTTTTCACCGCGCTCTCCACCCAGTAGTTCAGATGCTCGGTTGGCTAAGACTTCATTCATATTCATATTAGTTTGTGTGCCAGAGCCGGTTTGCCATACTGATAAGGGAAACTCATCATCGTGCAAGCCACTTTGGATCTCATCAGTGGCTTTACTGATTGCGACAGCCATAAGCTCAGGCAAAAGCCCCAATTCACAATTAACATTTGCGCAAACCCCTTTGACTAAAGCTAAAGCTTTGATCATTTCACCAGGCATTCTCTCAGTCGATATGTTAAAGTGAAGCAAAGAGCGTTGAGTCTGCGCGCCCCATAATTTATTGGACTCAACTTTAATTGACCCCATCGTGTCGTGTTCTGATCTTGTCGTCATTTTTACTTTACCAAGCCGATTATTTACCAAACAAAGGCCATACCGTGCTTAAGAACATATCGATGTGCAATTGGCAGCAAGTTTTATGAATACCTGATGAGGAAATATTTATGAATTAAGGAGATCACTCTTTAAAGGCGGCCGTGTCCCCTGGATTTCTAAGCATTTTATTAACTGAGTCCAAGTGAAGCTCCTCATCAACTATCAATTCTCTTGCATAATCTTCAAGAGGCACAGAATGATCTTTGACTATTTTAAGTAGATCATAATAAGCAACCAGTGCGGCTTTTTCGTGATTTAGGCTCTCACAAAGAATATCGTCTATATCATGTTGCTGAGACTCCAAAAGTGGACCTATTTTTAGTGACGGGTGACCACCAAGTAGCGTCACAAACTCTCCCGCTCTTTGAGCGTGCGATAGACTTTCCTCTGCATTTTTCTTAAGCCACGAAACGATTGGAATTCGGTTAGGTCCAAATACCATTAAGGAGTAATGCGTATATTTAACAACTCCAGACAATTCATGCTCCATTATGCGGTTTAGCCCGTCAATTGATGCTTTGATTTTGGTATCTTCCATATTCACTCCGTAAAAAAAAGAATTTTAAAAATTTCAGAGTGAACTTAAATCATCTTCAAAAATTTAACACAATCATGTAATTTATTTCAATTTTCAAAATTTTTCTGTTCGAAAACAAACACAAGAGTTAAATTTTTTATTCTTTAAATTTAAAAAAATACTTTGTAAATAAATTTTTTTGCATTTTTTAATGAGCATCAAAAAAATCATCAAATCGATTAATCTTTTAGATTTTTAATTTATGAGTGTTACACAACAGTCCATGGATTTTGACTGATTTATATTTGGTCTTGGAATGGTCAAGCAGACACCAAAGGATGCGAGAAGTAAGAAGTTTTTCTGCTTTCCAACTTACCGACTTTAATCGCCAAATTTGCATTCCGACTTTCACAACTCCCTCCTTTTTATAATAGCTCAATAATCAAATTAATTTAAAGCAATACAATTTATCGAAGATAGTACTTGTTATCAAAACTACCTAAAGCAACTTCAAGTTGCAGAAACTTCTGTTTAATTGCTTAGCCCTTATCATCCCACTTTCGCATTACCAAGTTCATTTAAGGCGGATTATTTTGAACTCAAACACACAATCTCTAGAAAGCGCAAGATCACAATGGAATTGGCGCGGAAAAGGGCGCCCATCATTTGCGGTTACCCCCCAGATAGACCAACTTTCAGTTTGGGATTTCCCGCGTCCACCAGAATTAGTGCCCGATCCAAGAGAAATCATCATTCTTTGGGGAGAGATGGAAGTTGCTTGTACCCGAGAAGCTTGGGCAGTTAGGGAGACTTCCCACCCACCAACTTTTTACCTTCCAATGAAAGATGTTAATCGGCAACTCCTTGAACCCGCCAGTGGCAGCTCATTTTGCGAATGGAAAGGTCCAGCCCGTTATTGGCATTTGGTCAATAAATTTCAAAGACTAAATTCAGTGGCATGGAGCTACCCAAATCCATTTCCTGAAGCACAATCTATTGCTGAGTGCGTAGCTTTCTATGCTCACAATTTAACCTGTACCGTGGACGGGAAAAAAGTGATCCCCCAACCAGGTGAGTTTTATGGTGGCTGGATCACGCCCGATTTGGCTGGTCCCTTCAAAGGTGAGCCAGGCAGTCAAGATTGGTAAGATAGATTTACCAGTAAACGCCTCGATATGTTGATCGATTATTATTGATCACATCTTATAAGTATATTTTTGTAAAAATTTCCTCTTTCCAATTTGAATGAATTCTAAGATTAAATAAAGTAACAATAGTTTTAATGAAAAAATTTCATCGTTTTTATGCACTATAAGTCACATAAGATTGCATCTTGATAGCCGCTTAGGTGACGTTAAATCCCATTTTAGTAAGGCACATTTTTAGTGTGAAGGGGAAATCAATGTCCCCTCCAAAGACTAAAAGTTTATATGGTTAGGTCTCAGAGAATTACTTAGGCATTAAGACTGTATCGATGACGTGAATCACGCCGTTATCCGTGACTATATCGGTTTTGATTACGTTTGCGTTATTAACTTTAACTTTACCGTTGTGCACTTTTATGTCTAATGATTCTCCTTGAACTGTTTTTACTTTTCCTGACTTTACATCAGCCGCCATTACTTTGCCGGACACCACATGGTAAGTTAAGATTTTAGCAAGTTCGACTTTATCCTTGAGTAGAGCGTCTAATTTCACTTTAGGTATTTTTGCAAACGCCGCGTCGTCTGGGGCGAAAACAGTGAAGGGACCGGGACCCTTTAAAGTATCTACCAGTCCTGCGGCTTTGATCGCTTCAACTAAAGTGTTGAAATTTCCAGCTGCAACAGCGGTATCTACAATGTCCCCTGCCTGAGCAGCAAAAAAAGATAGGGCAATAGAGGTGGCTACGATTAATTTTTTCATTTCTTTCCTTGGATTTGATTGCTGATGAGCTCTTCTAAACTAAAAAATTAGCTCGAAGAATTTTGATACTTCTCTTATAAAAATATTGTTTTTTGAAAATATTAAAGATCCTTATTTTGTGTTAATTGAAAAAAGAAGAACGAGAGAAGAGGAAATAATTTTTCTGAAAAGAAAATATTTTGAGTTGGTCAATAAACGTAAATTCTTTCACTGATTGATTTTTCTGGAAGATTTTTCCATTGGTCATAGCAGTCTAGTCCACAAAAATGCACCACGTAGTCCGTAGCCTCGAAACTAACGATTTCCGAAATAGGCACTTCTTTCATACAAACATAGCACGCCATTTTAGGTGTCGCGCATGCCCCTCTTATCTCGTCTTTGGGTGTCATTTTTAGTCCTAAGAAATTGATCCCTAAATGATCTTGAAAAATCTAAGTGGTTCACATATTAAATTTTAAAAATTAGAGCGCCGTTGATAGCTCTTCGGACTTGGCCTGTACTCCTTGGAGTGTCCTATTCTTAAAGAGATCGATCTATTGGTCTGTATGTCAGCGTACTAAACTTAGCTTTATCAACCAAGATCTTTTTAAGGAAAATCCGACCTGCTAGATAAATCGGAATTGACTTTTTAATCTTTTAATTAATAACCCGATTAAGCTTAATCAATGGGTCTTTTTTTTCAACTTGTTGTCGCCGATCTTTTAGAACGCAAAACATTAGAGAAATCACACTTTTTTATTTTTCAACTGAAATGATCTTTAGTCTGATATATCTTGTTAACCTTGGTATCAACCATGGGAAAATAAAAAAAACAACAAGGCTTGAACAGGGATAACTTATGGATAATCTATGAAAAAGTTCAAACCATCCACCTTGGGAGTCCCATCCACAATAAATCATGTATCCAGTAATACCAGCAGAAGATGTTAGAAGACAACCAACTAAGCCGATTAATATAATTAC
>CAIQHG010000022.1 GCA_903871545.1 uncultured Burkholderiales bacterium
GCGCCACTAACCCCGATACCACCAACTACTTCATCACGTATCTTAATTGGAAATCCACCATACAAAGAGGTGAAGTTAGGGGTATTGGTGATGGATGCAGGAGTTACCCCTTTGCCTATGTTCTCCGCCAAAATGCGTGTTTCATAACCAAGCATTGCAGCGGTGTTAGCTTTGCGAGTTGCAATATCGATTGCATGGGGACGTGCGTTATCGGCTCGAAGTAGTGCTTTTACATCGCCCGAACGATCCACCACAACTGCAACAGTGTTGTAGCCCTTTGAAGAACAGTCCTCAACGGCAGCAGTCACCATCTCTGCAGCAAGTTTTAATCCTATCGTTTTTTCAACTGCGATATCTTGTGGCTCAGCAAACGCGATATTTTGAACTAATCCGCAAATCATCATGAGTGAAGTAAGTTTTAAAAATTTCATTGAAATGTCTCCTTTAGTGTAAATCCGACTTGTAAAAAATACCGCCAACTTAGCATATCTTGTTAGTTTGAATATTTATAAATTAGGATGAGTCAGGGGAAGCATTGAATTTTTTACTCTGCTTTTGCACCTGAACTCTTAACTACTGCAGCCCACTTAGGAACCTCTGCTTTAAGGAAAGTTCCGAATTCTGCGCTAGAATTTTTTGTACTGACCATACCCAATTGTGCAAATCGTTCTACAGTATCACTTGATTCCATGGCTTGGTTGATTGCGGCGTTGAGTTTGTCAACTATTGCTTGGGGAGTTCCTACGGGTAAAAAGAATCCAAACCATGTGTAATCGTCAAACTCCTTATACCCGAACTCTGTAATGGAGGGGACATCTGGCAAAAGTGTTGAACGAGTGGCGCTTGTCACAGCTAATGCTCGCAACTTACCCGCTTTGATCATTGGAACAGCGGGGGGCATCGATGTAGAAGCAATTTGGGTATGTCCTGCGACAACCGCATTAATGGCTGCAGCTGGTTGGTAAGGAACATGAACAATATCCAGTTTGGCAGCAGTTTTAAGTCGCTCCATTGATAGGTGTGTTGTGGTTCCTATCCCAGATGAGGCGTAGTTAAACGGAGATTTCTTAGCCATCTCAACCAATTCAGGAAGAGTTTTAACCGGTAAGCTTGGGTTGATAGTGAATATGTTTGGTGTTTTTGGACCCAACGCAAGTGGAATAAAATCTTTTAAAGCGTCATAACCTGCTTCTGAATAAAGCGATGGATTTACAGCGAACGCAACACTATGAACCAAAACGGTATATCCATCAGGTGCAGCTCGCTTAACCATTCCCGTTGCAATATTGCCGCCTGCTCCCCCTTTGTTCTCAACAATAAAGTTGGTACCGGTGATTTCAGTTAATTTCTGGGTTAAATTTCTTGCAACAATATCTGTTGAAGAACCTGCGGCAAAAGCAACCAATAACGTTACAGGTTTAGCTTTCGGCCAATCGGTTTGAGCCAAGGCGGATGTGCCTATGCAGATCAAAAACAAAGAAACCAAGGTAGGTATGACCTTGTTTGATACAAATTTAATGAAGTAAAGCACCAAAATCTCCTAATATTAAAAAACGAGAGGTCAAGAATTCAATTGTTTCATTTAAGACCATCTCTTAATTTGCTTGTGGGTGAGGGACACCCAACGCAAATAAAGAAAACGTTGATTTTCCTTTCATTTCAACCATGATCTTGGTCGTGTTAACCCTTGTAGTGAATCAAATTAAAACTACCTTCTTATTACCTTGGGGCCAAAAGGATTCTCGATCGCATTCACTTTTAGACATTCCAGATCAAAGTAACCCATACCATAACCCATACCGTAATCCATACCGTAATCCATACCGTAATCCATACCGTAATCCGCAAAACTTACTAACCAAACATCTTCTTCGACTTGAAGAAGCCCTACATCATGTCCGGCAAAGACGGTACTGAGATGTATCTTCTTGTTATCTAAAGAGATTCGACCACAAGTCGTGACCGTAACCGTAACCGTAACCGTGACCGTGACCGTGACCGTGACCGTGACCGTGACCGTGACCGTGACCGTGACCGTCTTGTCATGGTAGGGATAGGCAACATTCGGTAAGCCTTCATATTTTCGGTTTGACGGCTGATATAAATCAGCTGGTAGCTTCATCGCAAGAGCATGAAGGGGACGTTCATAATTAAACTCTTGAATGGAAGTCCTCGAACTTAACCTTGTTGCTGTAGTGAGCAAATACCAGGTGGTTTAGTCGCGGGTATTTCACTGTTAGGAGCATCCGTTCATGCCGCCCATTTTGTTGAGGGTCACCCGGTTTAATCCGTTGAATACCAGTCCCCAAACGTAACCACCAGACCGATAAACTACTCAGACCATAGAGTGAGTTCACGCCAGCAAACGCCGCGCCATTATCCTAGCAAATACTGTTGGGCAAGCCATATTACTTAAACAATCTCTCAAAGACGGCAAAGACTTGGGCTTCTTGAGTACTTTCAAGCCCTTCGCTATCGTGGACTAGGTTGAATGACCTTTCATATAGATTATTCTAGACTTTACTCACCGTGGGAAATCCTAGGGAACTATCGTTTGTAGGGATAATTTTTCTTATCGAATTATTTGACTCTTTCAGGCATTTTTTCATAAGTATTCCTCCTAAAGCAACTTCTTCAGGGGCGTATCTAAAAAACCATTAAACTCAAGTTTTTTTTAATTCAACGGAGTACGAGCACATCTATTTTTGAGTGGGTCAGTACCTGCATTGTCTCGCTCCCAAGCAGCAGCCTATTAATTCCGTTTCTGCCGTGGGAGGCCATCACAATTAAATCAGCCCTTTTGCTGATCGCAGTTTTGATCAACCCCTCAGAGACTATGGATGATTTAATCACCATAGTATTGGCGTATACGCCGGCTTTTTCTGCATGCTTTTGAACATTAAGCACAACCGTGTGGGCGGAGTCCTCAATTTTTTTCTTGAGTTCATCCTTTTGTTTACCTGGAATTGAGATTGATCCTTCGAATAAACTATGTTTAAATTTTGGGATGATATTTACAATGGTTAAATCTGAGCTTAGTTGTAGGGCTAAATCTATTGCTTTGGTGCAAGCCTTTTCAGACAGTTTAGATCCATCAGTTGCAACGAGAATATGTTTATACAAGGTGGGTCTCCTTTGTTTAATTAAGATTTTGTGATCAGGCTATGCTTAGAATGTGAAGGAGCAAATCTAATCGGCTCTATTTTGAATTGCTCTTGAAGGGGGCAAGGATCATCACTAAAACACTGATGTGTGGAAATACACTCATGGAAAGTTTGATTGGACTCAATCAAGGTTTTCATGCTTTCGCAGTATTGAACTGTACTAGAGTTAATAGGGCTGTGATGCGCTTTGTTTGTCATATGAATTCCTTGTCTATGGTTTGCGGTCAGTGAAAGATCCCTAATATCTTGATCCAAACTGTGACTGTTTAACGCAGTACCAATACTGGCAGTTGAGAGTGGGTTAAGACCTGCAGTGTCTCACTACCCAAAATGAGTCTTTTAAACCCGTTTCTGCCGTGGGATGCCATCACAATAAGATCAACCTTCTTTTTCTTGGCAAAGTTGATGATTGCCTCTGAAATGATATTTGCTTTAACAATAGAGGCAGTAACGATGAGACCTGACTTTTCGGCCTGCTTTTCTACCTTTGCCAAAACCTCATTAGCCTCATCCTCCCATTGTTTCTCAATCATCATAATTTGTTGGTTATTAAGTGGGATAGAGCCTTCAAAATAAGTCTGAAGGTATCTTGGGATAACCTTTAGGACAATCAACTCCGCGTCCAGGGTACTTGCAAGCTCAATAGCACTTTTTACTGCCTTGTTTGCCAAAGTGGATCCGTCAGTTGTGACTAAAATTCGTCTATACATTGATATTCTCCTAGTATTTTTTATAAATTTTGTATTTTTATAATTTCAGTATATGTGTGTTAACTTGGTAAATTCTTTGACTTATATCAACTAAACTTAAATTTTAGAGTGCTAATCTACCATCAATGATAGTAATCCCCCCATTCAAAAATTCCTCTGCAATTCCAAAATCCCTAGGGAAATCAATTCCCTATCCCCCTATTTCCGCGCATCAGGAGGAGTGGTTTAGCGACTGGGAAAACTTTAGTGAACGGGTTGGTGAAACCCAGGTTCAAGCCAAGTCAAGTTTGGGGATTGGAGAGGAAAAAAAGTCTAAAAAATCAGCCCTAGCAAGCGTAGCAAAGGTATCTGGGGGTGGTGTATTTCGCTCTCAAATCTTTGTTGACGGCATGCATTGCTCTGCATGTTCATTAAACGTAGAAAAGGCCATCAAGGCTCTACCAGGTGTTCAAAGTGCGCACGTCAACGCTGCCACAAGTAGAGCCGAGGTGGTGTGGGATGCAGACGCGGTTACTCCTACAAAGTGGCTTGCCGCAATCGTAAATGCAGGCTATAGTGCCCGGCCCGCAAGCGACTGGCGCGAGGAGAAGGGGCGCAACAGGGAGGGTCGATTGGCGCTTTGGAGACTTCTTGTTGCGGGATTTTGCATGATGCAGGTCATGATGTATTCTTATCCCGCGTACATCTCTAAGGAAGGGGATATGAGTGACGATGTCACTTTACTTTTGCGCTGGGCAAGTTGGGTTTTAACCCTGCCAGTCATTGTTTTTTCATGTTTGCCCTTTTGGAAAAATGCTTGGAGGGACATTCGCCGTTCCCAAATTAGCATGGATTTACCAGTAGCCCTGGGTATATTGATAACCTTTATTGTCAGTACCGCCTCAACATTTGATGATCAAGGTGTTTTTCGCAATCAAGTCTATTTTGACTCCTTAACGATGTTTGTATTCTTTCTCTTAGCCAGTCGTTGGCTTGAGGTAAAGATGCGGAACACAACTGCGGGCTCACTAGAGGTGCTGACCAGGCGAATGCCAGCCTGGGTGGAGCGTCAAAACGCACTTGGTGTTTTTGAGCGCATTGCAACAAAAGATTTAAAGGTATCAGATATCGTGAGAATACATCCAACAGAGACCTTCCCATGTGATGGGGTTTTAATTGACCAACAAACATGGGTGGAGGAATCTCTTATGACGGGGGAATCTAAGCCTGTATTGAAAGAGTTAGGATCAAGTGTATTAGCAGGTAGCCACAATCTTTCTCAATCGGTCATCGTAAAAGTCAAAGCACTTGGTAAAGAGACCCGTTTTGCTGAAATTGTTAAGTTGATGGAGCAAGCCTCCCTCAATAAGCCTAA
>CAIQHG010000023.1 GCA_903871545.1 uncultured Burkholderiales bacterium
AGCTGAAGCTATTTCATCTGAGGAAGGAGGGACTTTTTCTGTCATTTAATTCAATTTCGTTATTAATTCAAGCTAACTTATATTTGTTAGGGGAAGAAGGCTGCCCATCACTGAGTCTTGTCAATTACTTGGGTTGCTTGTTTAGCCACTCTAGCATCGCCTTAGCCGCAGACTGCTCACCCGATCTCTTTGACTCACCCTCCCCGCGGCGACTAACGTTTAATTCAGCAATCTCGCACTCAACTTCAAAGGTTTGTTGATGAGCCGCACCTTTGGTACTCACCACTCGGTAATTAGGCAACTTCAGTTTCTTGGCTTGTAACCACTCTTGTAACTCAGTCTTTGGATCCTTGGAGGCTGCGGACATAGTGGGTGTAATATCTACACTCTCAAAGAGTCTGAACACCAACGTCTCAGCAGCAACGTAACCCGCATCCAAGAACACGGCCCCTATGACCGCCTCCAACGCATCAGCCAATATAGAGGGTCGATTTTTACCACCCGATTTAATCTCACCTTCGCCTAGTTTTATCAACTGTCCTAGCTCTAGGTTTAAAGCCAATTGGTGCAAAGTTTCTTGTTTGACCAAGTTTGCTCGTACCCGTGACAAATCTCCTTCTGGTAGATTTGCCAGACCTTTGAACAGCATCTTAGATACGGCTAGGTTCAAGACTGAATCGCCTAAAAACTCAAGACGTTCGTTATGATTAGATGCGAAACTACGGTGCGTTAAAGCCTGAACAATCAACTCAGGCTGTGCAAATTTGTGCTCAAGCTGCTGCTCTAGTGCAGCATAAAAATGCGCCTGAGACTTGACTAGCATTAATTGATACTACCAATTCGCTTTAAACTACCAAAGTTCATCCAAACAAAAATAGCTTTACCAACTATATTTTCATCTGGAACGAAACCCCAGTACCTTGAATCCAGAGAATTATCTCGGTTATCACCCATCATGAAGTAATGCCCTTGCGGCACCTTGCACACAAAGCCTTCTACACTGTAAGTGCATTGATCCTTGAATTTGAAATTATCAGCTCCAGCTACAAAGGCAGGACGCTCGTCTTCATTCAAAAGTGGGTGTGTTTTATGAGGCGCGGTTGCATTATTTTGTTGATCGTGGCCAAGCGGTAGATCCTCTTCAAATTGTTTGATATAGCGAAGACTCTCTTCTTCAAAAAACTCGGGCAATGCTTTTTTCTCAACAGGCACCCCGTTGATCGTTAACTGCTTGTTTAGATATGCGACCTCATCCCCTGGCACACCGATCACGCGCTTGATGTAATCTAGACTAGGCTTGGGTGGAAATCTAAATACCATCACATCACCTCGTTCGACTGGGGTACCGTCTGTGATTTTGACGTTTATGACGGGCAGTCTAACCCCGTAATGAAATTTATTAACTAAGATTAAATCTCCAACCAATAAAGTTGGAATCATGGAGCCGGACGGTATCTTAAATGGTTCAAATAAAAACGATCTCAGTAAAAAAACAACCACAATCACTGGAAATAAACCAGCTGTCCAATCCAGCCACCATGGCTGTCGGGCGACTTCTAGCATCTGGTGACTCAGATCTACTTCCTGGGGCGTGATGCCCAGGGCCTTGAGTTGAGTTTCTCTGGCTTGGGTTTGATCTTGAATCGATTGAACGCTCAACATTCTTTGCGGTAAAAAATAATACTTCTCGGCAAGCCAATAAATCCCAGTCACCACACTAGCAACAAATAATAAGAGAGCAAAATTGCCTTCAATATACCCAACATACCAACAGCCAATGTAGCTGGCAAATGCACCCAAAACAATCGCAGTAATAACTTGCATGCTCAATCAATCCTCAACTTGCAAAATAGCCAAGAATGCCTCTTGGGGGACTTCAACAGATCCGATTTGCTTCATGCGCTTCTTACCTGCTTTTTGTTTTTCCAACAATTTTCTCTTCCGGCTGATGTCGCCACCGTAACATTTTGCCAGCACATTTTTACGCAACGCTTTAATCGTTTCTCTTGCAATTATGTTGGCACCAATAGCGGCTTGGATAGCCACATCAAACATTTGTCGACTTATGATCTCTCTCATTTTCGCCACAACAGCTCGACCCCTGTACTGAGATTGAGAGCGATGCACGATGATAGATAGAGCATCTACGCGTTCGCCGTTTAATAAGATATCGACTTTCACCACATCCGAGGCTCGGTACTCTTTAAACTCGTAATCCATGGAAGCGTAGCCCCTGCTGACCGATTTTAATTTGTCAAAAAAATCTAAAACAATTTCACCCAAAGGCATCTCGTAGGTGAGCATCACTTGTCTCCCGTGGTATGCCATATTCATCTGCACGCCGCGTTTTTGGTTCGCCAGCGTCATGACAGCGCCCACATAGTCTTGGGGCATGTACAGATGAACAGTCACTATAGGTTCTCTGATTTCTTGTAACTTTCCTTGGTCTGGCATCTTTGAGGGGTTCTCAACCATTACCACTTCGCCGTCCCCAGTCACCACTTGATACACAACGCTTGGTGCTGTTGTGATTAAATCTTGATCAAACTCACGCTCTAACCTTTCTTGCACAATTTCCATATGCAAAAGACCAAGGAAACCGCATCTAAACCCAAAACCTAGGGCTTGGGAGACCTCTGGTTCGTAGCGCAGTGAGGAGTCGTTAAGCTCTAACTTCTCGAGCGCATCCCTTAAAGAATCATACTGATTCGCCTCTGTTGGATAAAGCCCAGCAAACACTTGAGGCTGTATTTCTTTAAATCCTGGCAATGCTTGTGATGCAGTGGCGCTTGCACCTCCTGTAACAGCCTTAATTAAAGTGACCGTATCTCCTACCTTGGCCGCCTGAAGCTCTTTTATTCCAGCAATGATGTACCCTACATCCCCCGCCTCTAAAGCTTCGCGGGGCTGGTTGGCAGGTGTAAACACCCCTAGACTATCGGCGTTATAAGTGGCCCCAGTTGCCATGAGTTTAATTCGCTCGCCCTTTGCAAGTCGCCCGTCCACGACCCTCACCAACATGACTACGCCTACGTAAGTATCAAACCAGCTGTCAATTATCATCGCCCTTAAGGGCCCAGCAGGGTTCCCCCTAGGCGCTGGAATTCGGTGAACGATTGCCTCTAGTATTTCATCTATCCCCATTCCAGTTTTGGCTGAACAAGGGATGGCCTGCGTGGCATCGATTCCTATTACGTCTTCAATTTCTGACTTTGCGTTCTCGGGATCTGCCTGGGGTAAATCCATCTTATTGAGGACTGGGACTACTTCAACGCCCAAGTCGAGAGCCGTATAACAATTGGCCACCGTTTGCGCTTCTACGCCTTGGCTTGCATCCACCACCAAGAGCGCACCCTCACAGGCGCTTAGAGATCTTGACACCTCATACGAGAAGTCCACATGTCCCGGAGTATCTATCAAATTAAAAGAATAAATTTGACCATCTAATGCTTTGTATCTGAGTGAAGCAGTCTGCGCTTTGATAGTTATCCCACGCTCTTTCTCAATATCCATTGAGTCTAAAACTTGCTGCCCCATCTCACGCTCACTCAATCCCCCACAACGTTGGATCAGACGATCCGCGAGGGTTGATTTACCGTGATCTATATGAGCAATTATCGAAAAGTTTCTGATGTGGTTCATCAAAGAATTGATTTAAGTATTTGATTTAAAAAGAGAGAGGCATAAAAAAGGGCGCGTCAGATCTTGACGCGCCCGGAACCAACAATCTATGGCAACTGCGATAGCTGGAAGCTTTATTGTAAGCAAATTCGGCCCCATGTATACCCCCAACACCAGTCACTAACGCTCGTTGTCGCCCCGCAACACGTATTTTATTAACAGCTTATTCACATTCTAATGAAATCCTCTTTGGACAAGATGTGGGCACAATGTGGAGCGTTTACAAATAAGTAACTTATGGATTCTTTTTAATTCAAATTGTGATTTTGTGGCACACAACTAATATCAAAATCCACATAAGAACTTTATTTTACGCGTTTAATTATAGTTTAGAAACTCTTCTGTGAGTTAGCGATTACTTTCAAATTATTTTAAATCTTTTTTATTTTTTTGAGAAAGCCCATAAAAGCTGAAGGGTGAATATGGCCGAATTACACACTAAATATAACTCGACCACTCTCCCAGTTCCACGCGTTATCTGTTCAACTTACTTGAGACTGGGCCTAATAAGTGTGTACTGTGCCCAAGCGCCACGCCTTATCAACACACTCACAGGCTTTGATTTATCAATTTGTTTGGCTACAACTTCAAAAGACTTCAAATTATTTATCTCTACATTAGCAAACGCAGTGATGATATCTCCCTCGCGAATACCGCCTTGGGCTGCAACATCACTAGCGCTCTCCACTCTGACGCCTCCCTTAACTTTAGCCTCTTTCTTTTGTGCCTCGGTAAGATCAGTCAACGTCAAGCCAAACGCGGGGAAAGACGAAGCGACACCGGGCTTCTCATTTGCCTCTTCCTTCTCCTCGGCCACCTCTTTCTCAAACTCTCCAACGACCACGGTTAGCTCTTTGCTGGCTCCCCTTCTAAACACGTTTAAAACGCTCTTAGTGCCAGGCTTGGTATTGCCGACAATGCGGGGTAAGTCTGAAAATTTATCGATACTCTTACCGTCAAAACGGGTAATGATGTCGCCTGCCTCAACGCCTGCTTTCTCTGCAGGTGAGCCAGCCTCAACCCCCCTGACCAAGGCGCCTTGAGACTTACCTAGGCCTAGATTTTCCGCAACCTCTTTGCTAACTTGGTCAATTTGTACGCCCAAACGACCACGCTGAACCCGTCCGCTCAAACGAAGTTGATCACTGACTCGGATCGCCTCATCAATTGGGATTGAGAAGGAAATTCCCATATACCCTCCCGATCTAGAGTAGATCTGGCTATTAATGCCAACGACCTCACCTTTCATATTAATCAATGGCCCACCAGAATTACCAGGGTTAATGGCCACATCTGTCTGAATAAAAGGCAAATACTCACCCGTGTCGCGTTGCTTAGCGCTCACAATTCCAGCAGTTACACTGTTATCCAGACCAAACGGAGACCCAATCGCCATTACCCATTCTCCGACCCGCAGCTTGGAGACATCCCCGATTTTGACAGCCGGTAAATTAGAAGCTTCAATCTTCACAACAGCTACATCAGTTCGCTTGTCTACACCGATTATTTTTGCTTTAAATTCCCTTTTATCTGGCATGGTCACAATCACCTTAGTGGCGTCCTCAACCACGTGTGCATTTGTCATAATGTAACCATCATTGCTCAAGATAAATCCTGATCCCACCCCCTTGGGCTGATCTTCCTCTGGGTTGGGTGCTGGCTTCGATTTAGGCCCTCGGGGAGCCCCAGGATTAGGCGTGCCTTGGTTTGGAGGCATATTGGGAATGGGCATTCCAAAAAATCTTCTAAAGAGTTCCTGCATTTGCTCATCAGGATCGCCGCCGCCCATGACAGGCTTTTGGACTTTCTCTAAGGTTCGAATATTAACAACAGAGGGGCCCACTTGATCCACCAGATCGGTAAAGTCTGGCAAAGACCTAACGACTGGAGAATCCTTTTGCGCGGACTGAGCTTGTGCATGCAGCCCAAAGGAGCCCCATGGTTGAGCGCTTACCATGCAAAATACAGCTAAAGCTGCACCCATAAACAACCAAATAGCTGGACGAGATTTTGTAAAACTTTTCATTTAAACAACTCCGATTAAAACAGCGCTTCGCATGTAGATACAAATTAGTGGACTATAAATGGGGCGTAAATATCAAAAAGCAAGCCTCTCAAAGAAATCTTCTCAAAGCGGTGTCTCACTTAGCCTAAATTGACTGAGTGCCGATTATGGCTTTTAAATTTTGATTCTATATACGGAAACCCTCAGGCAAATGCTACTCACAATTTATTAACATTGTTTATCCGGCGTTAAAATTCTATGCTTAAAGGTTCTAAAGTGAATGCTATTTAAACTTTGGTTCCAATTATTATTACTATCAAAACCTGTGCATTAAAATCGAACACCAGCGCCCTATTGCAGCTTAATAAGTACCCGGATAAGCGCCGCCATCTGTCAGTATGTTTTGTCCCGTCAAATATCCTGCCTGCTCACTGCACAAAAAGGCGCATGTATCGCCAAATTCATCGGGGTGACCAAATCTTTGTGCTGGAATTGTTTTCTTCCTTGATTGCGCAACCGCTTCCACCGTTTGTCCAGTTTTTTGAGCCGCACCACTCATGGTCGTTTTCAAACGGTCCGTGTCATAAGCGCCGGGCAATAAATTATTGATCGTGACATTGTTTGACACATACTTTGAGGCCCTGGCAACGCCAGCCACAAAACCAGTCAAACCACTGCGTGCACCATTAGACAGGCCTAGTATGTCTATGGGCGCTTTTACGGCGCCAGAGGTGATATTGATAATACGTCCAAACTTGCGCTCGGCCATGCCCTCAATTGTCTCTTTGATCAACTCAATGGGGGTCAGCATGTTTGCGTCCAGCGCTTTTATCCAAATGTCTCTGTTCCACTCTTTAAAGTCTCCCGGTGGGGGCCCCCCCGCGTTGGTAATGACGATATCGTAGTTTTTCCCAGGCGCGCCAGTTGTCCCCCATACCGCTTCGCGACCCGCTACTGTTGTGATGTCTGCCGCTACGGCAATGACTTTGGCCCCGCCTATTTTCTCCATTGACTCTCGGGCCTGATCTAAAGCCTCCTGTCCTCTGGCAACGATCACTACATTAACACCCTCTTTATAAAGTGAAACAGCGCACCCTAACCCCAGCCCTTTACTAGCGCCGCACACCAAAGCCCATCTACCTTTAATTTTTAAGTCCATTTTTATTTCCCTCTTTGCTTCCAAATTTAGTAGCCAAAAATACACCGCCAATCACCAAAGATGTCCCCAAGCACAATATCAAAGTGATGGATTCATCTAAAAATAAAACACTCAAAAATATAGTCGCGAGTGGACCAATCATTCCCACTTGAGAGGCCAATGAGGCACCTATTATCTCAACCGCCATCATCACCATTAAAACCGGAGCAGCCGTGCAAATGACCGCATTAACCACGGCCAATTCTATGACCTCAATGGGCACATCAGCAGCACTCAACGGGCGGACAGCCAAGAACTGCAAAATGCAACAGATACTTGCCACACTTGAAGCCCAACCCACCAAGCGCAAGGAGCCGACTTTATGAACCAATTGCCCACTAAATATTAGATACAAAGAGTAAGTAAAGGCGCTAGTGAGAACCCAAAAAGATCCCAAAACAACAGATGATCCTGACAGACTGACCTCACTCCAAAATACCAAACAAATTCCTGCGTAACTCACGCACATGGCAACGATACGAATAGGCTCAACTTTTTTCTTATAAAGAATTCGACCAATGATCATGACAAAAGTTGGACTAAGATACAACATAAGTCTCTCCAGTCCAGCAGAAATATACTGTAAGCCAAGGAAGTCCAGATAACTCGATAAGTAGTACCCAATAAACCCAAGGGCCGCAATGGACACCCCATCTTTCAGGGTGAGGAGATTTTTTTTGGCGTGATCGGACCTTGAGGCCCAGGCCACCATAATCATGAATAAAGGAAGCGCAAAAAGCATGCGGTACATAATCAGCGTCACCGCATCGACATGGTATCTGTATGACAATTTAACGATGATGGCTTTACCGCTAAAAGCGATGGCGCCTGCGCCGGCCAAAACCAAACCGGCGCCAAAGCTCTTTGAGTTTTTAACTTGCCCCATTATTTAGAGCGCATTAGTACCCTGCGGCCAAGCCGTCTCGTCTTGAATCACTCGCAATGATGTAGCCCTCGACTTTAGGTTCTCCTGCAAGCCAAATGAACTGTCCCGATCCAAAGTCTTGATAACTGTCGTTTATCACCTCAACCACGTGACCCAAGTCTTTTAGTCCTTGCACTGTTTTAGGATCCATGGCCGACTCTACGTTGATCTCTTTACCTTGGTTGAACCTCCAACGCGGCGCATCACACGCGGCCTGAGGATTTTGTTGATAATCCAACATCCGAATCAGTGTTTGCATATGACCTTGGGGTTGCATGTTCCCGCCCATTACACCAAAGCTCATAATTGGCTGTCCCTGCTTGGTTAAGAAAGCTGGAATGATGGTATGAAAGGGCCTTTTGCCAGGTGCGACCAAGTTGGCCGGGTTGAAACCTTTGGACTCTGTGCTAAATCCATGCCCCCTGTTTTGCAAACTCACACCGTAATCGGGCTCAACGCAACCAGAGCCAAAGCCCATATAGTTACTTTGAATAAAACTAACCATCATGCCATTTTCATCAGCAGCACTCAGGTAAATGGTGCCACCCTTAACTGGATTGCCGGCGCCAAAGGCCTGCGCTTTTTTCATATCAATTAGTTTTGATCGGTTTAGAAGGTAATTTGAGTCCAGCATTTGCTCAACGCTTACCTCCATGCTTGAGCGCTCAGCAACGAATCTGTACACGTCGGCAAATGCCAGTTTCATGGCTTCGATTTGTAAGTGCTGTGACTCTACGCTATCAACTGAGAGACTGGCTAGATCAAAGTTTTCTAAGATTCCAAGAGCAATCAACGCCGCGATACCTTGTCCATTCGGCGGAATCTCATGAACCGTATAGTCTCTATAGTTCTTTTGAATAGGGGTGACCCACTCTGGCTTGAAATCTCTAAAGTCACTGGCTTTTAAACAACCCCCGTTGGCGTTTGAAAACCTCTCTATAGCCTGAGCAATCTCTCCACCGTAAAATGCCTCACCTTTGGTTTTGGCGATGGCACGCAAACCTCTGGCAGCCGCCTTGAACTGAAAAAGTTCACCCACATTTGGTGCTCGCCCTTTGGGCATAAAAGCCTGGGCAAAGCCAGGCAATGAACCCAGCTCGGCAGCACCGGCGGCCCACTTTTGTTGAACAACCACGGGCAAAAGGTACCCCCTTTCTGCAGTCTCAATTGCAGGGGCCAATAAGTCTTCAAAAGATAACTTGCCAAATCTTTCTGACAAAGCCATCCAACTAGACACCGCACCAGGAACAGTGACCGAGTCCATGCCGCGCTTTGGCGGGGTTTTCTCAGAAGCTCCATATTTTTTATGGAAATACTCAGGCGTCCACCCCTTTGGGGCACAACCAGAAGCATTAAGTCCGTGCATGCTTTTGCCATCCCACAATATACAAAACGCATCTGAGCCTAATCCATTGCTCACGGGCTCAGTGATGGTGATGACTGCAGCCGCTGCAATGGCTGCATCCACAGCGTTTCCTCCTGCTTGCAGGATTTTTAGACCTGCCTGAGCGGCAAGTGGATGGGACGTAGAAACAACATTACGCGCAAAAACGGGCAAACGAGTTGAGGGGTAAGGATTGTTAAAGTTAAAGTTCACGGCCGAATTCCGAAAGGTAAGTTAGTGCATTTTTTAGATGCCGTTAAATGTTGATAGAGCTAGACTCTAACACGCGTTTAAAGTAAATGCAGAGAGCGCTCAATGTGCAATGGCACCATAAAGGTGCCATTGATTTTGTTTAATTGTATTTATTCAAAATAAGACAAGGTATCAATCCTCTACAAATGCCTCTTCTCGCTTGGACTTAACAGCTGGTAACAACACGATTACCAAAAGCAAAAGCGCCGCAGCTAAAAGGCCCCCAGATAAAGGACGAGTCACTAGTACCGACCAATCTCCTCTGGAGAGCAAAAGTGCGCGCCTTAAGTTCTCCTCCATCATAGGTCCAAGAATAAATCCAAGCAACAAAGGCGCAGGCTCACAGCCGAGCTTGACGAACAAATATCCGATCAATCCAAACAGAGCAACCATCCACACGTCAAAAGTATTGTTGTTTGTTGAGTAAACACCTATTGCACAAAATAAAACAATAGCCGGGAAAAGGTAACGATAGGGAACGGACAACAACTTAATCCAAATACCAATCATTGGTAAATTCAAAATCACCAACATTAAATTACCAATCCACATGGACGCAATCAAGCCCCAAAAAAGTTCTGGATTGCTCGTCATCACCTGAGGACCGGGCTGAATGTTATGGATAGTCATCGCGCCCACCATTAACGCCATCACAGCGTTAGGTGGAATACCGAGAGTCAAAAGCGGGATGAATGAAGTCTGTGCACCCGCATTATTTGCGGACTCAGGCGAAGCAACTCCGCGAATGTTGCCTTGTCCAAAAGGAACTTCACCTGGACGAAGTTTGGTCTTTTTCTCAA
This sequence comes from uncultured Burkholderiales bacterium, assembly GCA_903871545.1. GTDB lineage: Bacteria > Pseudomonadota > Gammaproteobacteria > Burkholderiales > Burkholderiaceae_C > Limnohabitans. The sequence goes on from CAIQHG010000023.1 coordinate 10,246, forward strand.
TGGTGTAAGCCGCAAACGCCGCCAACAAAGCGCCGCCACCCGGAAGCACACCAAGTACAGACCCCAGAGCCGTTCCGCGCATGATCGCAGGCATCATCAATTTAAAGTCTTGTTTAGTTGGGAAAAGTCCTTGAACTTTTGCAGTAAACACCTCCCTGTTATCTGGGTCAACAGATAGGTTACTGATAATTTCACCATATCCGAACACGCCCATGGCAACCACCACAAAGCCAATACCATCAGTTAGCTCTGGAATATCAAAGCTAAAGCGGGCAACTCCCGAATTCACATCTGTGCCCACAAGTCCTAAAAGCAAACCCAGGACAATCATTGCGATCGCTTTTAAAAGTGATCCAGAAGCCAATACAACTGCGCCAATCAAACCCAGCACCATTAAAGAAAAATATTCTGCTGGACCAAATTTAAATGCAAGCTCTGTCAATGGAGGAGCAAAGGCGGCAAGAATCAGTGTTCCAACGCAGCCTGCAAAGAACGATCCAATGCCTGCTGCTGCTAAAGCGGGGCCAGCGCGCCCTTTTCTAGCCATTTGATAACCGTCTATGGTCGTCACAACAGAGGAGGACTCCCCCGGCAAGTTAACTAAAATAGCAGTGGTTGATCCACCGTACTGTGCGCCGTAATAAATACCAGCAAGCATAATTAGCGCCGATACAGGGGGCAATGCGTAGGTCGCTGGCAAAAGCATCGCAATAGTTGCAACTGGACCGATTCCAGGCAACACACCGATGAGCGTCCCAAGAACGCATCCTACAAATCCATAAAGCAAGTTGATGGGAGTTACTGCTACGCCAAATCCTAGCGCTAAGTTATGAAATAAATCCATTTTTCTATTCTCCTTAACCTGTTAATTGGACTGGCCACACAGGGATTTGCAGTTGCAAAAGTCTGATGAAAGCTAAGTAACTACCGATTGACAAAATAATTGCAAGAGTAAAGACTCCTTTGTAACTAAATTCATGCATATCGGCGTAACTAGAAATGAGTGTCAATAGAAAAATTCCAATGATCATACCCAGTGGTTGAAGGCCAATTGCGGGCAGACCTCCCAAACAAACGCCAAAAGAAAGATTAGCGAATAATATAAAAAACAGCGGGCGCCATGCGAAACTGCCGATCTCGTGTTCGGCTTGCTCTTCGCGGGAAAGAATAGATGTCAAAAGCACAGCAACACCGAGCAAAGCCAGCAATCCGCCAAGCAACAAGGGAAAGTAACCCGGGCCCATTCGGGCTCCAGTTCCTACAGAGTAAGATGAATACGAACCCCACCCAAATGCTCCCCCAACGATAATAAACATCAAGCCGGAGAAAAAGTCTTTTTGACTCTTAATATTCACAGGTCTTCTCCTAATGGTAATTTACAAAATTTTTATTTCCAAATCATTTGCCTAATCCATAGGCACCAGTATCCCGCAATTTAGAAAACCGCTTATGATAGTCCGAATTACGCCCATTGGTACAAACCCTAGAAAGTTTCATCACCAAATAATCTCATTTATTAGCTTTTTATAACCCAAAAGTTAACCAAGAAATGAAGTAGATAGATTAAAAATATCTTGCTTAAAAACTGAGGACCTTAAGCCACTTTTTGGCGGGCAGTTGCCACACCTCCTCAATGGTTTGTGCTCGCATCGCTAACAACTCTTTTTGCGGCAACCCTGGAGTCCTCAGTGCTACAACAACGGTGTTGCCTTCCCGAGTGGGTTTAAATGAGCAAACTGCATTAGCTCCAAAAGCTTCAACTATCTTTGCAAAGCTTTGGTCGAACTTTACACTTCGACCAAACAAATTGACCACCATAACTCCGCGCTCTGTTAAGAGGGAGCGGCAGCCCTTGTAAAAGTCTACGCCCTCAATGACCGGGGCCGCAGCCTCCTCGTCATACAAATCAACATGCAGTGCGTCCACCTGCTGAGACCAGTGGGAGTGCCCTGCGACCTCACCCGCATCCCCCAGTATGACGGACAGTCGGTCATTATCATTGGGTAATTTAAACCACAACCTACAAGCAGCGATCACCTTGGGGTTGAGCTCAATGGTAGTTGTTTTCATGTGAAGTTTTTTATAACAAAACTTCGTAAGCGTCGCTGCCCCAAGCCCAAGGTGCATAGAGTGCAAGGTTTTGAGGTGGCTCTCACTCAAGGGATCAATAAATAACAACCATCCCATCATGCGTTGTGCATATTCAAGCTCTATGTCAAACGGACGAGCAATCTCCATTGAACCTTGAACCCAAGGAGTGCCAAAGTGCAAATAGCGAATCCCATCATGTTCTGACAAATTGACATCAGGGAGTTTGAGTTTTTTAAAGACCATGGAATATGAAAAATAGTGACGAAAAAGTCATAGATTTTTTAAATTGAAAATGCTTACAAAATTTGCAGTCGTAGCATACATCAACTCATCGGTTGTGATACCCCTCAATGAGGATAATTCAGCCGCAATTTTGGGGATTACTCCAGGCTCATTTCTCCCCTGCTCCTCACCCGCTGCTCGTCTGTCTGCGTTTACATAAAGCCAAGAGGGCACAATATCGGGCGAATCAGACTCAAGCACAATCGAATCTAGGGGTAGCTCCTTTGCCAACCTTCGCAAATGAAGCGCTCTGGGATACGTAAGTGCCCCCCCAAAGCCTAGCTTGAATCCGAGATCAATGAGTTGGTGAGCTTGTTGAAGACTGCCGTTAAAGGCGTGCGCAATGCCGCCCTGTACAGGTATTTTTCTTAGCCCCTTTAAAATAAAATCGACTGCCCCTCGCACGTGCAACACAACGGGCAAACCAAACTCGCAAGCAATCTTCAGTTGTTGCTCGTAAATATCAACTTGCTTGCCCCAGTCAAGGCCTGAAACTACTTTATCAAGACCTATTTCGCCAATTGCAATCATCCGAGGATCTTTGAAGCTTTTAGCACCTGATTCAGTTGTTCCACTTGTTCCACTTGTTCCGCTTAGTGCACTTAGTGAAATTAGACCCCCCATTCTCGTTGTGCCCAACGTTTCTCCTTGCGTCACTACTTCGCGAGTTTTTAAAACACTCTCTTTTAACGAATCAATGTCTGTTTGCGTTGCACTAAGCGAAAAGAGCGGGTGAATACCGAGCGCGTAAAAATCGTTAAAAAGGTATGCCAGCTCGGCTACCTTTTGAAAAGACGCCCTGTCCACCGATGGGATTAGACATAGGTCTACTCCCTTAGCCCTGGCGCTGTCGCGAACCTCCTGAACATCGCTGGAGAACTCGTTTGCATCCAAATGACAGTGCGAATCAATAAATCGGTAGGGCTGTCTTTTCAACTCTAACATGTCTTATCTATCATTTTCAGATTATTAATTGGAGCTAATTTACCTCTTCTAGCCGCCCTTGTACGAGTTTGAAACGTCTTGCACAACGATTGGCCAAACTCTCATCATGGGTCACAACCACGAAGGACATTCCTTCTTGAGTTGTTAAATCGATCATTAAATCGAAAACGGCACTAGCAGCCTCTCGGTCAAGGTTGCCTGTGGGTTCGTCTGCGAGCAAGCATTTGGGCTTAATAACTAGCGCCCTAGCAATTGCCACTCTTTGCCTCTCCCCCCCCGATAGCTCGCTTGGAGCGTGTTGAGCCCTTTGACCAAGCCCCACTTTGTGCAGTATTTCAAGGGCATGCGTTTTGGCAAGTAAATGATCCATTCTCGCTATTAGAAGAGGCATAGCTACATTGTCTAAGGCATCAAATTCTTGTAATAAATGGTGAAATTGATATACAAATCCAAGTGATTTATTGCGAGCTCGGTCACGATCTCTTTCGCCCATTGCAGAGAAATCTTGACCCAAAAGCTGAACCGCACCCGAGCTTGGCGAGTCTAGCCCACCCAATAGATGAAGCAATGTACTCTTGCCAGAGCCTGAGGCGCCCATAATTGCAATGGAGTCCCCTTGATTAATTGCTAAATTAACATTTTTGAGAACGGCAATCTCGTTTGGAGCTTCCAAAAAATTTTTTGACAGCGAGACTGCATTAAGAATAGTTTTACTCATATCTTAGGGCCTGTGCAGGTTGAACTTTGCTGGCTCGCCAACTTGGATAAAGAGTAGCGCATAAAGACATAAACAAAGAGATCAATAAAATTGGAACGATATCCGTTGATTGAGGATCACTTGGCATTTTGCTGATGAGGTAAATGTCTTTAGGCAAAAAATTCATCCCTAGTAAGTGCTCAATGCCAGGCACTATTACATCAAGGTTAAAAGCAATGCCAAGTCCTAAAATTGCGCCGATCAGCGTTCCGCCGACACCAATAAGAGCACCTTGAACCATGAATATCAGCAAGATGGACCTTGAGCTTGCGCCCATGGTACGGAGTATCGCAATATCGGCACGTTTGTCCGTTACAGTCATCACAAGCGTGCTCACAAGGTTAAAAGCAGCGACCGCAACTATTAAAGTCAAAATAATAAACATCATTCTTTTCTCAATTTGTACTGCACTGAACCATGTCTTGTTTTGACGGGTCCAGTCTCTGACATATAACTGAGGCGGGAGTAGGTTCTGTAATTCATCTGCAACTTGTCTGGCTTGTTGCGGGTCCTTCAGTTTTAAGCGCATACCCATTGGGCCGCTTAGTCTGAATATTTTTTCTGCGTCCCCAATTGAGATTAAAGCCAAGCTTGCGTCAAAATCGTAGTGACCGGTATCAAGTGTTGCGATGAGGTGCAACTGTTTGAGCCTAGGCACAACTCCAGCAGGCGTCACTTGTCCCTCAGGGGCAACCAAGGTGAGCACGTCCCCAACCTCAACCCCTAACGCGCGAGCCAACTCCACCCCGAGCACTGCGTTATAAGATCCGCTTGTTAACTGCGCTTGAATAGAGGGTTTTAGTTTTGAGATCACATCCGTCACACCCTCCTCTTGCGTTGGGTCGATGCCCCTGACCAAGGCCCCGCGCATCTCCTCGCCTCTGGCCAGCAGCACCTGCGCGATAACAAAAGGTGCACTAGCCAGCACCTCAGGCCTATCCAATGCCACTCTTTTTATTTTTTCATAGTCCTCAATGCTATCCCCGGTTGCAGAAAGAATCTCCACATGCGATAGGACCGCTATCATGCGGTCCCGCACCTCTTTTTGAAATCCATTCATGACGCTCAAAACAATAATGAGTGCTGCCACGCCTAAAGCTATGCCCGTCATGGATACGGCTGATATAAAAGAGATAAATCCATTTTTCCTCGTGGATTTTCCTGCCCGTGTATAGCGCCACCCTATTAATAATTCAAACAAAATAATGGTCTCTTAAAATAATCATACTTTTGCCAAAGACAATATTGCACAATAACCATATGCAATCTATCCCCAACAATCTAATAGTGGTCAATGCACTACCCCCTAATGATACCCACCCATTTGGGGATAGGAGTGCGGGGGGGCCTACAACTGTTGACTTAAATGCCCTTAAAGTGCCAAACTTGCGCAAGTTGTTGAAAATTGGGCAAATTAATAGTTCAAAAAAAATATCCTCTGAAGCTTTAAATACGCCTTTTGAGAACGTTTTTGCCCATTTAATGGGTTGGCCTGTAATTGATGGAAAATTGCCCTTTGCCGCTCAAAAAGCCTACGAGCTTGGGTTAAACAATAAAACTCAAAGTCCTCAAGGTGAATGGGCTTTTGTGACTCTTTGTAACTGGAGTGTTCAGCAAGGGGAGGTCCGGTTTACTGCAGATGCTAACGAACTGGGACTCAAAACTGAGGAGTCTAGCCAACTGCTCAGCGATATGAAACATTACTTTGCGGAGGATTCAATTGAACTCTTTTATGACCCCTCCCTTAGTCCTGGGCAGTGGCTTGCGTTTAGCCCTCACTTTAAAGAGTTTAGCGCCCCAAGTATCGAGCGGGTGAGAGGGAAAATAATCGATGGCTACTTAATCGGGAACGGAACCAGCAAGTCTCACCCAAGCATAAACACACTTAAAAGACTTCAAAATGAAATGCAAATGTTCTTGTATAACCACCCAATAAATAACGCCAGATCCGAAGGTATCAACTCCATTTGGATTAGCGGATGTGGGTCCTACCCAGGCCCTCAACAAATCAATGAGAAGGGGAATTTTGCATCAGGTCAGCACATTCAAATAATCGACCTTCTTGCGACAAATAACCAAACTCAAAAAGCCTTTACTTCGCAGAGTGAAGTTAAAGAGTTTTGGTCCACCCGTTGGGAGGGATTGGACTCAGACCTGTTGGTTGAGTATTTAAAAGAGTTTAAACTTCAAAGTAAATCCACTTCTATCACTTTGTGCAATGATACTGAGTCGGTTACTTTACAAAGCACCTCTTCCTCAATTACCCAATCATGGATCAAAGTTTTTAAACTTATCTTCAGTTCCTCAAAGTTGTCTTCAAAGCTCAAATTATGAAGGCAAACACGGTCATCAAGTCGCGCACCGCCAATCCAAGGGCCGTCTGGCAATTAGAGCAATATGATGTGCCCCCCTTACTGGCCCGCCTATTTGCTCACAGAGGGGTTGAATCAGTACAAGAATTAGACACTCGTTTAAGCTCGTTGTTGCTCCCAAATACTCTTTTAGGATTGGATAAGGCGAGTGATTTGTTGGCTCAAGCTATCCAATCAAATAAGTTAATTTGTATCGTTGCAGATTACGACTGTGACGGCGCAACTGCCTGTGCTCTGGGCATTCTAGGGCTTAGGCTCTTGGGTGCGAAACGGATTACGTATCTCGTGCCTGACCGAGTGGTAGATGGCTACGGGTTAACGCCTGACATATCAAAGAGAGTTTTCGCTTTGGGAGCAGACATCTTGGTAACCGTAGACAACGGCATCGCAAGCGCAGAGGGAGTCAACGTGGCTAAAGAACTTGGCATGAAAGTTCTTATCACCGATCATCACTTAGCAGGGGCTCAGTTGCCCTTGGCCGATGCAATCGTCAATCCCAACCAACCCAATTGTCCATTTGAGAGTAAAAATCTATCAGGCGTGGGAGTTATGTTCTATGTGCTGATGGGGGTTCGCGCATTGATGAGAGAACGTGGTGTATTTGACTCCAAGGAAGAATTGAAAGCAAATACGCAAACCAGCCCCTCAACTATGCAACCCAAACTAGATTCATTATTGCCACTGGTAGCCCTTGGGAGCGTAGCAGATGTGGTCATCCTTGACGCAAATAATAGACGACTGGTTGAGCAAGGACTTAAGCGAATAAGAAATCTACAAATGCCCATTGGCATGCAGTGTCTTTTTCAGGTTTGCGGCAAAGATCCTAGAAAAGCAACCACTCAAGATTTGGGCTTTTCAATTGGTCCGCGCATAAACGCAGCTGGAAGGCTCTCGGACATGACCATTGGAATCGAGTGCTTGCTGAGCGAGAGTTTTGAGGAAGCCATAATTTTGGCCAATCAGTTGCACCAAATCAACATTCAAAGACGCAACGTCGAGGCGCAAATGCTTGATGAAGCATGGGATATTGCACAAGAAAAGTCCTCCCTTGCAAATCATAACGAAGCTTTATGCGTTTTTGACGAAAGCTTTCACGAAGGGGTGGTTGGTATCGTTGCCTCTCGTATTAAAGATCACTACCACTGCCCAACCTTTGTATTCGCATCTAGTAAATCTGACTCTGGCAACACACAGGGCGCTCTACTAAAAGGGTCTGGAAGGTCCATTCCTGGGTTTCATTTAAGAGATGCGTTGGATATTGTCTCTAAACAACACCCTGCATTACTCCTTAAATTTGGGGGGCACGCGATGGCAGCGGGTTGCTCTATTTTGAGGGAAAACTTTGAACTCTTTGAATCTTCATTTTTAGATGTTGCCCAAAATGCACTAAATCTGAACCCAGGCCATAAGCAATTACTCACAGACGGCCCCCTAGAGCCGGAGTATTTAAGCCTTGATACAGCACATTTACTTCTGTCTCAAGTGTGGGGACAGGGATTTGAGGCACCCTTATTTTGTGATCGCGCCCAAATCCTTAGACAAAGAGTCGTGGGTGAAAAACATCTCTCAATGCGCGTTGTGATTCACAACCAAGAGTTAGATGCGATTTGGTTTAACAACACAACGACGCCCCCTGAATTCGTACAATTAATTTATAAATTAGATGCAGATAGTTGGTCTGGCACTACGAAACTTAAATTGCTCGTGGAAAGTGTTGTGTGAATTTATTTAATACTTTTAGCGCTCTTTTTGGGTAAAACTGAAGGAAAATTTTCGTTTTATACAAAATAGATCGCTTCATAAGCCGCTGGGAACAAAAAACTAAACTAAAGCTTAAAATACTTCCATGAACTACCAAAACGCTGATCTGCACTGCCACTCCGTTGTCTCTGATGGCACCCTCTCCCCAGAGGACCTTGCGCAACGTGCAAAATCAAATGGTGTCGATCTTTGGGCGTTAACGGATCACGACGAAGTTGGTGGACAAGAAAGAGCGATTAAAGCTGCCCAAGCGCTTAGATTGCCTTACCTAACAGGAACTGAAATCTCTGTTAGTTTCGCTGGCAAAACGGTACATATCGTAGGTCTCGGATTTGACCATCTGCACCCTTATTTGGTGGGTGGCCTGGGTGCGACCCGCGGGGGGCGGGACGCACGCGCACAAGAAATGTCATCCCAACTTGAGAAGGTCGGTATCAAAGGGGCATACGAAGGCGCTCTAAAGTACGCCGGAAACCCGCACCTCATATCGCGAACCCACTTTGCTCGCTTTTTGGTTGAAACCGGAGTTTGTTCAAACACATCAGAGGTGTTTCGCAAGTACCTCACAAACGACAAGCCCGGCTATGTCGAGCACAAATGGGCTACTCTTAGTGACGCCGTTTCTTGGATAACTCAGGCTCATGGGGTTGCCATCATTGCACACCCAGCCCGGTACGGTTTCACACCCAACGAGGAATATGCGCTCTTTACCGACTTCATCGAACACGGAGGCAAGGGAGTCGAGGTGGTTACGGGAAGTCACACGAGTGAGGAAGCAACCCGGTATGCGGATGTTGCGAGAGAGTTCAAACTGTGCGCCTCAAGGGGGAGTGATTTTCACAGCCCAACTGAAAGTCGCATTGACCTTGGTACCTTGCCCCCTTTACCAAGTGACTTAACGCCTGTCTGGTCTTTGCTTGAGCCGAGGGTACACTCAAACCAATAAATATCTCCACTAACCGTCATTTTATTAGACACTCAAAGCGCACTTCATAAAAGCACTAAAAGGCTCTCCAAGGCTTAAAAGCCGTCTACAAATAATCAATGCGCAAAAACTCTATTCTTGTTGGGACAGTGTGCCTTATCATCGCACTTTTTTGTTTTTCAGTTCTTGACGCAACCAATAAGTATTTAATGACTTCGGTTCCGCTCGTCATGGTGATGTGGTTTAGATATGCAACACACTCTGTGATAAGTGCGTCATTTTTAATGCCTAAAAAAAGGCGCGTTCTTTTTAGAACGAAGCGCGTTTATTTGCAAATTCTGCGCGGTGCGTTGTTGCTTTTGAGCAGTTTTCTGGCCTTTCTCAGCCTTCAAAGAATGCCAGTTGCAGAGTTTGCAGCCATTAGCATGTTGACGCCGCTTTTTGTGATGCTCTTATCCCATTTTCTTTTGAAAGAACCTGTCTCATGGTTTGGTAATCTTTGTGTGGGCGGTGCTTTAGTGGGCGCTGTGATTTTGGTTAGACCGGGGGGAAATCTGCACGGCTGGGACGCGGCATTTCCACTTGTGATGTCCGTGTCCAACTCTCTTTATCAAACCCTCACCAGCTACTTGTCACGCACTGAGGACCCCATGACCATGAATTTATTTACTGGCTGGGTAGGTTTTGTGGTGACCAGTTTATTTGTCGCATTCAACTGGGACTCCGATATGAGTACTAACTTTTGGTTGTTGATGTGCTTATCGGGACTTGCGGGGACTCTTGGACATTATTTATTGATTGTGGGTTTCTCTAAAGCCCCAGCCAACCGACTTGCCCCTTATCTTTATTTACAAGTTGCTTTTTCCTGGTTTACAGGATGGGTGGTTTTTGGCTATAACCCTCAAGGAATGGATTTATTTGGGATTGTTTTAATCTGCTTTTTTGGCGTTGCCTCTGCCTACTGGGGCAAACCAAAAAAACCTCAGACTCCGTAAACAATGGGTTTATGACTCAAGTACTCAATATTCACCCTGATAATCCGCAAATCAGGCTCTTAAAACAAGCCGCCGCTGTGTTGGCGGGCGGAGGACTTTGCGCTGTTCCAACAGATTCAAGTTACGCTCTAGTTTGTCACCTTGAGGACAAAGCGGCTGTTGACAACATGCGCCGGATTCGAGGTGTGGACGAAAAGCATCACCTGACACTGCTTTGCAAAGATTTATCTGAGTTGTCTTATTACGCGAAAGTAGACAACAGGCAATACCGACTGCTTAAATCGGCAACACCGGGACCGTACACTTTTATACTTGAGGCCACAAAAGAGGTTCCTCGCCGGGTATGCCACCCACAGCGCAAAACCATAGGCCTTCGCGTCCCAGATCACCTGGTCTTAGTTGAACTCTTAGGCGTTCACGGCGCCCCACTCTTAGCTACAACGCTTATTGCGCCTGAGGAGACCTTGCCGATCAATGACCCTGAGGAGATACAAGAAAGATTTAAAAACTCAATCAATCTTATTATCTCAAGCGGGTCATGCCACTTAGATCCTACGACCGTCGTAGACCTAACCGAGATGGGCAGCGGGGGCGCCCCAGTTGTAATTCGACAAGGGCGAGGCGCTATTTCAGTACTTGGGCTGTAAGAGGAAAGTTTTTGATGAATTCAAAAGAACTAATTAGTCCTGATATCGTGGCAAACCCTTAAAAGAATAGTAATGTATTATAAATATTCGCTAATGTGTGGTAAAAAATAATCACTTTAAAGATATTTTTAGCCATTTATAGTGATTCGAGTGAGAAAATACCAATTGTGGATACCTCACATCTTATTCAAACTGTCACAATTAATGCCTTGCCGGTATTGTTTGCAATTACGCTGCACGAAGCGGCACACGGTTACGCTGCAAGGTACTTTGGCGACAATACGGCCTGGTTGCTGGGAAGAGTGACGCTTAATCCCGTCAACCATATCGATCCTGTTGGGACCATTTTGATGCCCTTAATTATTTATTTAGTTACGGGCGGGAACTTTTTATTTGGCTTTGCCAAACCTGTACCCGTGCGTTTCGGTGATTTACGCAACCCCAAAAGAGACATGATTTGGGTGGCCCTTGCGGGCCCAGTTATGAATTTGCTACAGGCATTTATATGGGGTATTGCGCTTTATGTGTTGTTGGGAATAAATTTTAATGAGATGTTTTTCCTGGAAATGTGCAAAGCGGGTGTGATGGTCAACATTGTTATGTTTGCATTCAATCTTTTCCCAATCCCCCCCCTTGACGGGGGAAGAGTGGTGGTTGGGCTGTTGCCTCGAAAAATAGCAATGGACTTTGCTCGAATAGAGCCTTACGGTTTTTATATCGTCATGGCCATGGTTTTTCTCAATGTAATTAACCCAGTTTGGATGTCCCCTATCATGGGAATCACTTTCTCGGCTTTAGACCTGGCTTTGAGGCCCATCGAAATTTTTTTCCATTAATTCATGACAGAACGCGTTTTATCAGGCATGCGCCCAACCGGAGCCCTTCACTTAGGTCACTATCATGGTGCTCTTAAAAACTGGGTTCGTTTGCAGTCCGAAATGGATTGCTACTATTTCGTTGCCGATTGGCACGCACTCACTACGCATTACGAAAACCGCGAAATCATCGAGAAAAATGTATTCGAGATGGTGATAGATTGGTTAGCTGCAGGTCTAGATCCCAATCAATGCACTCTATTTTTGCAAAGTAAGATTCCCGAACACGCTGAGCTCTTTACGCTTTTGTCCATGGGCACTCCTATCGGCTGGTTAGAGAGAGTGCCTACGTATAAGGACCAACAAGAAAAGCTTAAAGACCGGGACCTGTCGACCTATGGATTTTTAGGCTACCCCTTGCTCCAAGCGGCAGATATTTTGATCTACAGGGCCAAGTACGTGCCCGTGGGCGAAGACCAAGCCTCACATGTGGAGTTAACACGCGAGGTGGCCAGACGCTTTAACCATCTATATGGGCGCGAGTTTGACTATCAGGACCAAGTCAAGCGTGTCTTGGCAAATCTCCCCCCTGAGAGCGTCAAAAGACTTGAGAAGTCTAGAAAGAAATTTCAAGAGTTAGGGGACTCTAAGGCGTTGGAGGGAGCACTCGGTTTTGTCTTTGAACAGGCGCATCTAAACGCACACGACAAGGAACGTCTCGCCGGCTACATCAAAGGCACGGGACAAGAGATTTTGTTAGAACCTCACGCTCTTTTGACCCAGGCAAGTAAAGTGCCTGGATTGGACGGGGCCAAGATGAGCAAAAGCTACAACAACTCTATTGCAATTCGAGAGGAAAAATCCAGCCTAGAACACAAAATCAAGCGGATGCCCACAGATCCTGCTCGGGTCAAAAGAAACGATCCTGGAGATCCCGAAAAATGTCCCGTCTGGCAATTCCATCTTTTGTATTCAAGTGATGAGACGAGGGCTTGGGTGCAAAAGGGCTGTAAAACCGCTGGAATCGGGTGCTTAGAATGCAAAGAGCCGGTGATAAATGGCATACTAAAAGAGCAACAACCCATGCTCGAGCGGGCAGAGCCTTATATGTCAAATCCAAAGATTGTTAAAGAGATAGTAGAAATGGGCACTGAGAAAGCTCGCCGCGTAGCACAAACAACCATGCAAGATGTGCGCTCTGCGATGGGTTTAAATTATTCATAATCCGGGAGAAACAAAAATGAGTTTATACATAATTGATGACCACCCACTTGTGCGACAAGCGATTGGCATGTTGCTTAGAAGAATTCATCCGGCATCTAAGGTGGTGGAACTCGATAGGTACAGTGAACTGCAGGCCGCGTTGATAAAAAACGGTGAACCCGAGCTCTTTATTCTTGATTTACTGTTGCCCGGCATCAAGGGAGCCAGCGCAATTGCTGAGATCAAGGGCATGTACCCCACAGCCCCTTTGGTTGTGTTCTCCGCCATGCCAGCAGGCGAAGCCAAGGAAGCCTGTTTAGAGGCAGGAGCCAATCTTTATTTGGAGAAAACCTCAAACTCCAACGATATCTCCAATGCCATTCAAGATTTGTTACACGTAGATGATGAAGAGGGCGATGAGGGCGTGCCAGCAACCAGTGGAGACACCAAACTGTCTAAACGACAAAAGCAACTCATTCTCATGCTTGATAGAGGTCTAAGCAATAGAGACATTGCTGCAGAGCTCAACATCAGTGAGCACACTGTTAAGGTTCATTTGTGGAGGCTCTTTAGAAGACTAGGCGTTAAGAGTCGAACGCAGACTCTGCATTTTGCTCGCTCGCGTGGCTTACTAATGAGTTAACTGGGAATTCAGTCTTTAGAGTTTTAAAAAGTCAGAGTCCACCCTACGGTCATATTTTGAAAAAAATATGACCGTATTATTTAATAGGCTCAGATATTGTCAAATTGATATTTTTAGTATCAACCTTGACGGGCCCAATCGTGACGCCAAAGTCCCCCGGTTGGGGCATTGCATTACCTGATACTGAGATTCTAGCTTTGACCAATACTTCTGTGACTGAGGATAAGACAGCCGAGGGGTTCATTGCGTTGCTGTCATTCAGCACAAAGTCAAAGGGCAGTTTGTCAACACTCGTTTTTATCATCGCAAGAGGCATTCTTGAGCCGGAAACAGCAGTTGCATAGATGAATACGGTATCTGTGGGGTGTATTTTTGTTGCCAAAGAACTTGATGCCAAAACTCTTCCCATTAAATTTGCAGAATTTGCACTGCTTTTGGGGTTATTTTTAGCCATGCTCGTATCAGCCCCAGAGGCTGTAGAGGGGGAAGGCGGTAAAGGGGGCGCAGGCCCTGCAAGTGATGGCGCGGGTGGTGCATGTTTGATACCCGCTCTGTCCTGGGCCTTGGAAATCGCCTCAGCTAAAGCTATCCCATCGGGGGAGTTAGGCGCAACAATGGCCTGCACTCTTTGCCAGTATTTCAAGGCATCTGAATAACGGTTCTCAGAAAATGCTGCACTGCCCGCCAATAACAAGGCGTTACCTTGGTCAGGGTTTGCTTTGAGTATCTTTAAGATAATTCCCCAAGGTTCGCCCTTAAAACTTCCGTGGTTAATTTGTGCAAGTACCTCAGCACGCTCAATTTGAACGTCCTGGTTATCACTCAGACTAAGCGATTTGGTTAAGGCTTTTTCAGCACTCTCAAAATGAGACAAAGAGCGCTCAACTCTTGCAAGCATGACCCACCCATCAGCGTTATTGGGCTCTTGGGCCAGACGTTGGTTAAGCTCAACTGCCATTTGGGATAATTTTTCAGGCGTGAATGCTTCGTCCGCAAGGGTATCTTGTGTGTCTACAAAGTCCATTGCGCCTGGACTTCCGATAACAATGTAGATCGCAATTGAAATGGCTGGGATCAAAATAGTTAACGCTGGCATGGTCCACCTGATCCAAGGGGTAAGGATCTTTTGAGAGGCCAGCGACGCTGAATCATTTGGCGTAAATGCGCTAGCGCCCTTGAAGGTTTGAGCTCCCTGTGAGTGTGGAGGCGGGGGCTGTGAATCCTCCATCAAACGTTGCGCCAACTCCTCCCTCGCCGCCTCAAACTCAGCCTCATTCATGCGTCCCAACTCAAACTCAGCGGCCAACTCGGTGAGCTGTTCTCGGTAAACAGTCACATTGGCCATCATGGCCTCTTTTACGCTGTGTGGCTGGGAACGGGCTTTGTAAATAGAGGACTTTAGCGCCGCCCAAAAGAAAATAATCACCAAGCCCATCAACACCAATGCGGTGGTAATAAAAAAATTAAACTCGTTCACATCATTCCTTATGCTTTTGAGTGGGCGGTCGCGCCTGGTTGTTGGCCTGGCTCTGGCTGGATTGGATCATCCAATCCAGGCTCTCTACTCACTGGGTCTTTTTCTAAATGGATCCCAAGTAAAGCCCCCTTTTCACGAATTTTCTCATTCCTTCTCTTAATGGCTGAACCCAAAACGAACACTGCAATCAACAGGCCAGCAAAGGGTCCAAACCAAAGCAACCAAGTCATCGGTTTTACAACGGGTCTGTAAAGCACAAAGTCCCCATACCGCTCAACCAAATAATCCTTGATCTCTTGGTCCGTCTTACCACTCACAATTTGTTCTCTCACCTGCGTTCTCAAATCCTCCGCCAAATCTGCATGGGACGAGGAAAGAGACTCATTTTGACAAACCAAACATCGAAGTTCCTCAGCAATATGCACCAACCTAGCCTCAACCTGAACATCGTTTGCCATCGGCTCGGCTTCTTTAGCGAAGACGCTTTGAGAGCCAGTGCTAGACAAAAGGATATAACTTATCATTAGAGAAAGTAGCCATTCTCCAAAAGAAAGCTTTAGGATAATGGGTTTTTTAAATGTAAATCGACTCACGAACTCTCCAAACTTCGAATAATTGGGATTAGCGTCTCTGATAGGGCTTGGGGAGTGACGGGGCCTATTTGCTTGAATCTAATAATACCGTCTTTGTCAATAATGTAGGTTTCAGGGACGCCGTACACACCGTAATCAATCCCAACACGGCCATCTAAATCCATCACGGATAAGGTATAAGGATTGCCGTGTTTCTCTAACCAAATACTACCCCGCTCTCTGGCAAGTTTGAGTTGAGCCGATGCATCTAATTTTTTCTCGGGATCATCTTGTGGCTGAATTTCCTTGTAACTCAGACCCACTATGGGAACACCAATTTGTTTTGAAAAAGCAACCAATACAGGATGCTCTTGCCTGCAACTCACACACCAAGTAGCCCAAACATTGAGCATCCAAACTTTTCCCCTTAACTGTTGAGGACTAAAAGGGGTTGTTCCGTTTAAGGTTTGGAGTGAAAAATTAGGGGCTGCCTTATTAATAAGCGGAGAAGGGATTTCGTGGGGATCTTTTTTTAGACCTACTCCCAAGAAAAGTACCAACACGCCAAATAGAGCAAGCGGGATGAGAAATTTTTTCATTACTAAGGCTTTGAGTCTAAGGCCGGATTGAGTACACCGAGCCCAGGCAAGTTGTGGTCAAAGGAGTTGCCCTGAGGGCTCTCGCCTTGATCCCCAAATGAGGAGGCCATTTGAGCTGCAGTTTGCACGGGACCAGACAATCTCACCCGGCGGTACCTTCTGTCAAATGCAGCTAACACTCCCCCTAGGACCATCATCAACACGCCAACCCATAACCACGGGACAAAGGGTTTGTAGTACACCCTCATACTCCACTGCTGAGCGCTACCTGGCAACGGATCCCCCAGAGAAACATACAAATCGCGCCACAAGTTGGTGCTGATCGCAGCCTCGGTCATCGGCATTGCAGATGAGACGTAGCGTCTTTTCTCGGGCCTGAGTTGTTCTATCTTTTGACCCGACTTGAGCACATCAATTTGAGCTTGATAGGCTTTGTAGTTTGGGCCTTTCACCTCAACAATATCTGTCAGCTTAAAGACATAAGGTGCGATAGTTACCTCGTCTCCGATGGACATTTTCACATCTTTTTCTACCTCGAACGATTTCACTCCAGTTACGCCGAGCACCAGCACTGCAAGCCCCAAATGTGCCAACTGCATGCCCCAAAAAGATCCTCCAATACGCCCAGGCCTCAAGGCGCGTTGAGCAATATGCTGTAATGTTCCAAGACCTACCCACAATCCCAATGTCCACCCAAGAAATACCCCGAAAGACCATTCACCAACTAGAAACGGCAAACCTGCTCCCAGCGCTACGCTCAGCAGTGCAGTCCACTTTAGCTCAATCATGATCTCTTGAACGCTTGCACTCCTCCACTTGGCAACCGTACCGGGGATCAAAATAAACAGCAAAGGCACCATCAGGGGCGCAAACACAAGATTAAAGTAAGGTGGGCCAACGGATAATTTCCCAAGGTTCAACGCGTCTATGACCAAGGGATAAAGAGTACCAAGCAAGACAGCCCCAGTGGAAACCGCCAAGATAACGCTGTTTAACAATAGGAAGGTCTCTTTGGAGAGTAATCCCATAGACCCTCCTAGGGTGACCTTAGGTGCACGCCAAGCAAAGAGCATCAGCGAGGATCCCACAACGAGCGCTAAAAAGCACAGCACGAAGATACCTCGCGTTGGGTCTGAAGCAAACGCGTGAACTGAGGTTAAGACGCCTGAGCGAACTAAAAAAGTTCCAAGAAGAGATAGGGAAAATGCAGCTATGGCGAGCAAAACAGTCCAGGCCTTAAATCCTCCTCTTTTCTCGGTAACCATCAAAGAGTGGATTAACGCCGTAGACACCAACCAAGGCATCAAGGAGGCATTTTCAACAGGATCCCAAAACCACCACCCCCCCCAACCCAACTCGTAGTAAGCCCACCAAGACCCCAGTCCAATACCAAGGGTCAGAAACGACCAAGCAATGACTGTCCAAGGTCTAGACCACCTAGACCAAGCAGAGTCTAATCTCCCCGTAATTAAGGCGGCAATTGCAAAGGCAAAAGAAACTGACATCCCCACGTAGCCCATGTATAGCATGGGCGGGTGAATAACAAGCCCTGGATCTTGGAGCAGTGGATTGAGGTCGTGCCCGTCCAGTGGGGCGGGGAGTGATCTCAAAAAAGGATTGGATGTGAAAAGTATAAAAAGCAGAAAACCTGTAGAAATAAATCCCAGGACACTGAGCACCCTCGATATGATTGCAATGGGAAGACTTTTGGAGAAATAAGCAACTAAAGAAGTCCAAATCGATAAGAATAAAACCCACAGCATCAACGAACCCTCATGTCCTCCCCACACGGCTGCAAATTTATAGGGGATTGGCAAAAGACGGTTGGAATGATCTGCGACGTAGATGATTGAGAAATCATCCCTTAAAAAACCTGTCAGCAAACACCCATAAGAGACGGCCACCAATGCAAACTGCAACCACGCACTTGGTCGTGCAAGGTATTGCCAAGCGTGTTGTTCGCTCAAGGATCCGGCCATGGGCAAAACAAATTGCAAAAAAGCAACGATCATCGCCAATATTAAAACAAATTGGCCTATCTCAGCAATCATGTGTGAAACCTCAATTTAATCAAAATCATTTAAAGTATAAAAGCAGTCATCATGGATTGGTTTTTAATGTTTTAGAGGCCCGCTCTACCGCCGCTTTGTCAATCGCCGCCTTGGCCTCAGGGGGCATATAGTTTTCATCATGCTTGGCCAACACCTCAGTTGCGACCATGACGTTTTCGTTGTTTAACCGTCCCTGCGCAACCACTCCCCTACCCTCCTTAAATAAATCGGGCAACAACCCTGTGTAGTGAACCACCACATCGTTTGAGAAATCGGTGACGATAAATTCAATTTCATCATTTCCCCGCTTTAAGGTTCCCTCCTTGACCATCCCCCCTATTCTAAATAACCGGTTCTTAGGGGCCTCGCCCTTGAATACTTGGGAGGGCGTGAAGAAGAACACCAAATTACTTTGAAATGCGTTCAACACAAACGTCGCAGCCAAACAAAGCACTAAAACAGCGCTCAGGATGAACCAAAATCTTTTTTGTCTAGGTTTCATTCATTCAACTTTAAAGTTATTGAACCATATTTTTTTGGGCTTTAACCCAAAGAAAAGCAATTTTTCTTGAGTTCATAGCCCAAAGCACCTCTATAGCCAGGAGAGCAAAAGTCACCAACACACTACTCCAGACATAAAAAGCGTATCCACCCATCCAGAAAAAATCTGTCCAACTGTTCCAGTTCATCGACCAAATCCTTCAATCCATACATTTAAAAAAAACTGTTCCATTTTCAATGACTGAGATGACACTGAAAAGTAAGCCCTTGCCTTAAGCTTAACCCACTCAACTCAAGACTTTACACACGGTTTAAAAGCCATTACGCCCCAGGCAACGCTTGAACCCAAGACGCGTCGTACTCTCTTTGCAGTATGATCGTTCTGACCCTGTAAAAAGTAATTGCCACCGTGTAAACCCAAAGCGCTAAAGCCATCAAGAGCATCGCTGCGAGCATTTGATGCGCCATACTGGGTGCTTTAGTCATGGAAATTGACGCTCCTTGGTGCAAAGTGTTCCACCATATGACGGAAAAATAAATGATGGGCACATTGATTGAGCCTACCAGGCTCAAAATGGCGCCCGCCTTGTCCCTTCTAACCGGGTTTTCAATGGCTGATGTCAGCGCAATGTAGCCCAGGTAGAGAAAAAACAAAATCAGCTCAGATGTGAGTCTTGCGTCCCACACCCACCAAGCTCCCCACATCGGTTTGCCCCACATGGCCCCAGTCCAAAGGGAGAGAAATGCAAAAATTGCTCCCGTCGGTGCCAGCGCAGCCGTCATCATTCCTGACAGTCGGGTCTTAAAGATCAAGCCCAGGAAACTCCAAAAAGCCATCGCCAAAAAAATCACCATCGACATCCAAGAGGCCGGTACGTGCAGAAAAATAATCCGGTATCCCTCACCTTGTTGTGCGTCTGTTGGCGCCAAGAAAAAGCCAACCCACAATCCCGCCACGGTGAGTAACGCACCAAGACAAACCAACCAAGGAATTATTTTCCCAGCTAAGCTATAAAAGGCCTGTGGGGACGCAAATCTAAATACTAGACCCATCATTTTTTATTAATTCCTTCTTACTGAACCACTAGGTGCGAACATAGCGTTTGAAAACATTACTCTAACGCAACTTTAAGCGCTGCGGAGCAGGCCCAAGGGCTAAAAAAAAGAGCGGGTAATAGCATCGCCAATAAAATTGAAAAATAGGCCTGCACCCCCAAACCCGATGCAAGGGACTCAACCGCGCCCGTACCAAACACCAGTACGGGCACATAAAGCGGTAAAACAAGCAAAGAAATTAAGACCCCTCCGCCCCTCAAACCCAGCGTCAATGCACTCGCGATGGCCCCCAGGCAAGACAAAATGGGCGTGCCCACTAAAAGTGTACCCATCAAAACCAAGGCATGATCAAGGGGTAAATCAAACATAACCCCCAAAACGGTTGACAGCAGCACCAAAGGCATTCCACAAAGAACCCAATGGGAGAGTATTTTCGCTAAAACCAATAAAGATAGGTTATTTGGGGTCAATACCATTTGCTCTAATGTGCCGTCTTGCCAATCAGCCTCAAACAAGCGCCCAAGTGTAAGCATAGATGACAAAAGCGCTCCCACCCATAAAACTCCGGGTGCAAGGGTTCTAAGCATGTCTAAATCTGAGCCAAGCGCTAAAGGAAATAAAGTGGCGACAACTAAATAAAAAAATAAGCCGCTCAGCACCTCTACTTTGCGCTGAAGCGCAACCTTTAAATCTCGCCGAAAAATGGCCACAAACCCACTCATTAGCCTAACCTTAGCGCGTCGCCCGCGTGCAAGAGCTCAATAGGTTGATGACTTGTAAAAAGCACTGATCCGCCTAATTCAAGGTGTCCCTCCATTAACTCTTTCACCAATTTAATGGATTGAGCATCCAAAGCCACCAACGGCTCATCAAGTATCCATAAAGGCGCGTGGGAGAGTTTTAATTTGGCCAGGGAGACGCGCCGTTTCTGCCCTTGGGAGAGAATACCAAGTGGGACGCGTTCGCGACCCTTTAGGCCAAAATAATTTAAAGCCGCTAAGATCTCCTCCTCCTGAGCGTTGGCCTGCATTAATTGACTCTCAATCAATAGATTCTCAAGGGGACTTAACTCTTCCTTAAGAGCTAGCTTATGCCCCATAAAAAGTATATTTTGCAAAAACAAGGGCAAATCATCTTGCGTATCTTGGCCAGCCCAAAAAATTTGTCCCCCGTCTAGAGGTATCAGGGAACAAACTGCGCGCAGTAAAGTGGTCTTGCCAACGCCGTTATCACCTTGAACGTGTATCCATTTACCCGGATATAAACTAAAGTTGATGGCCTGCAAGAGCTGTCTCCCCCCTCTTGAGAGGGAAACATTTATAACTTCTAGGAGTTGACAAGGATACACAGTGTTGAGTTTTTAGGTTCGAGCGAAGCTTTTAACGTTAAAGCGTAGATTACCAAACCAAAAGGGACAGCTTTAATCAGCTCTTGCTCCAGAGGCTCTCACAATTGAGCCCCAACGAAGAACTTCGGTGCGGTCAAGCTCTGCCATCTGCTCGGGCGAGGATGCGTTGACGTTGTACCCAGACTCCGTCATCCTTTTTAGGAACTCAGGCGACTTAGAGGCTTTAACCAATTCCGCGTTGAGTTTCGTGATAATTTCCTTGGGCGTGTTGCTTGGAGCAACAAGTCCAAACCATACCCCTGATTCATACCCTACTACCCCAGACTCAGCAAGGGTTGGCAAATCAGGCAACATTGGATCTCTTTTGGCCCCCGTTGTTGCAATCGCCCTTATTCTGCCGGTTTTAATATACTGAATAGAGGAAGGTATGTTGTCAAACATCATCATAACTTGATTTCCCATTAAATCGGTTAGAGCGGGTGCACTGCCTTTATAGGGAATGTGAACTAGATCTACTTTAGCTAGACTTTTAAACATTTCTCCAGACATATGGATACTGGTACCGCTCCCGCTAGAGGCGTAGTTAAGCTGTCCGGGGGCGGCCTTTGCCATAGTGATTAACTCTTGGACAGAGTTAATTTTAGAACTTGGGGGGACAACTAAAACGTTATTCATTGACACGATAGTGCCAATCGGTGCGAAGTCTTTACTTGGGTTAAAAGGCATTTTCGAGTAAAGCGCCGGGTTAATCGCTTGAATCCCGCTTGTAGTCAACATGATGGTGTATCCATCGGGTGCAGCGTGCGCCAGTTCAGTGCCCCCAAGGTTGCCGCCTGCCCCCGCCCGGTTTTCTACAGTAACGGGTTGCCCAAGGGTTTTTGTCAACTCAAGGGCAATTGCCCTAGAAGCCATATCGACTGCACCTCCGGGAGAAAACGGACAAATTAACCTTACTGGTTTGCTGGGATAAACGTCCGCGCCCTGTGCGCTTAAGGCAAAAAGGCACCCCAAGATAAGAGCGCCACTGAGTTTTGAAATTTTATTTATAACTGTTTTCATGGGCAAATCCCCTCTAAGTTAATGAGCTGTTTGGTTAATCTTTGAAGAACGCTTCATACCCCTCTTGGGGCTCAAATCTTTGATTTGAAAATTTTAATAAGCTTGGACCTCGCATTGCTTTTTGCGACTCAGGGTGACGGGGATGTCCAGGGTAACAGATGTGTCTGACCCCGTCGACGTCAAACGGTTGAGGACGAATACAAGCCGGCGCCCTTGAGCGGTAGTGCTCAAGCGCTTCGTCTACGCGGTCAAAGAAAGACAGATTAACCAAACTCATGATTTGGGGAGGCGCCATCTCAATCTCATGATTCCAATATTTCTCTAGAGCTTGGCGGGGTGTGAACCAAGCGCTCTCAATAGCCTCGAAATTATCGTGCTTTGCCTCTTGCAGGTCTGGGCTTTTAGCGATAAAAAAACGAGTATCAAATCTTTTGCTCATCACTGAGGCCAACTGAGGCGTAATCCACCTACTAAAAGGGACCAATTGGCTTGGGTTTAAAGCCAATCCTTTCATGTCCAGGTGTTCAAGCAAAGGATCCTCGTTGGTGTAGGGCTTGAGGTTTACCAAGTGGGATTCTTTCAGGGGTTTAGCGAACAAGACGCCGCACTCCTCATAAGTCTCGCGAATTGTGGCGACAAAAATGGCTGCAGCCTCATGAGCGCTTAGCTCGGGCTCATTCAAACTTTGCTTTAATACCTCAGTATCCACGTCAATTCGGCTTAAGAGATCTACATTTGAATCTTTTTTATCCACTTTCCCGCCCGGAAACACATACACTCCACCCAACACAGAGGATTTAGCGTGCCTGCGGATCATGAAAACCTCGATCCCCTTTGCTTCGTCTAAGTCTCGAAGTATTAAAAGTGTTGCTGCGTCAACAGGCGCGCTTGTAATAACGTTGTTTTGTATTTCCATGATGCCATTGTGGCATCAAAACTTTAGTTTTTTTATGTCCAGTACCGATACAAAAGCCAATACCACCCCCTCTGAGAAGAAAACAGAAACTCTTGGACAAAGGCAAGCCTCATCAAGCCCCAACGCCCTCAAAGAGCTATGGCCTTTTTTGAGAAACTATAAACTCGCACTCGGGCTGGCTGGTTTATTTTTACTGCTCGCCGCAGGCACAACCCTTGCATTTCCCTGGGCGCTTAGAGTCCTTATCGACCAAGGACTGGCTCACCCCGAGGGTCGTTTAGATTTGGCAGAACATTTTTTAGCCCTCTTTGGCGTAGCAGCAGCATTGGCCCTTTTCTCTGCAGCTCGTTTTTACATCGTTACCTGGTTAGGGGAACGAATTACTGCGGATGTGAGGAACGCGGTTTATGCACACGTTATCAAACAAAGCGCAGAATTCTTTGAAACCACTCAAACGGGCGAAATTTTATCCAGACTCACCAGCGACACAACCTTAGTGCAAACAGTGGTTGGTTCCTCGCTATCCATCGGTCTAAGAAATTTAGTCATGGGGGCTGGGGCTTTGATACTACTCATTTGGACCAATCCGCTTTTGATGCTCCAAGTGCTGGGACTTTTGATTTTGGTAATTTGGCCCAGCAGGAAAATGGGCAAAAAAGTGCGCAACCTCTCAAGAGCCAGCCAAGACAGAGTGGCGGACTCAAGCGCTCTTGCTGGGGAGGTATTAAATGCCATTCCTGTGGTGCAAAGCTATACAGCAGAAGCCCGCGAATCAAAGAGATTTAGCGAGTCTACTGAATACGCGTTCTCCACCTCTGTCAACAGGGCCAAAGCTCGCGCAGTATTGGTTGGGTTTATTATTTTGGCGACCAGTGCCGCTTTGTTGTGGGGACTTTATGAGGGCACCCTTGCAGTCCAAGCTGGCACCTTGAGTGCGGGCGAGCTTGGACAGACAATTATTTATGTTGTTTTGCTGGCCAGTTCTGCTGCGGTACTTGGAGAGGTGTACGGTGACATGCTCAGAGCGGCGGGCGCGACTGAAAGGCTCGTGGAGTTGCTTCAAAGCAGATCAAGCATCAATGCATACGAATCCTTTGCTGAGCCTGAGTTACCCCTCATGGGCTCGGTCGTTGAAATACACAACCTCACCTTTACCTACCCCTCGCGTCCTAATGCGGTGGCACTTAACTCCTTGTCCGGCGCAGCCCTAGCGGGGCAAACCATTGCGATTGTTGGACCCAGTGGCGCAGGCAAGAGCACTCTCTTTAATTTGTTGCTCCGCTTTTATGACCCCTCCTCGGGTTACATAGAGATGGACGGAGTAAAAATCAATGAAATGAGTCTCAACTCACTCAGAAACAGAATAGGACTCGTCCCTCAAGAACCGGTTATCTTCTCAGGCACCGCCCTGGAAAACATCCGTTATGGGCGCATTGAGGCGAGCCATGAACAGGTGATAGAAGCGGCTAAAGCTGCGTTTGCTAACGAATTTATTTTGGACCTGCCCAACGGATATGATACCTTCCTTGGCGAAAGGGGAGTGAGATTATCCGGTGGGCAGCGACAACGCATTGCAATTGCAAGAGCCATACTCAAAAACCCGCCGCTCCTATTATTGGACGAGGCAACCAGCGCCTTAGACGCGCAAAGTGAGCGGATGGTGCAAGAGGCACTTGCCCAGGCCATGAAAAACAGAACCACCTTCGTCATCGCTCACAGACTCTCAACCGTACTGCAGGCCGATTGCATCTGGGTATTAGACAAAGGGACACTTTGTGAGCAAGGCACCCATACCGAACTCATGGCTCAAAACGGCTTATATGCGGGTTTGGCCAAATTACAGTTCAATTTCACCAGTGATGAGGGCTAATGATTTACCAAATTGGTGAATGGGTCGTTCAAACCGCATCCCCCCCCCTCAGCCTGTCCTGTTACGCATTTGCGTTTGTCATGGGGGCCGTTGCTGGTAGCTTTTTAGGCGTTATCGTTGTAAGGCTTCCAAGAATACTCATCTCACAAGCCCAGCATAACCCTGAAGTCGACCCCCCAGAACTGGGCTTTAATATGAACTCCAATAATTGGACTGAGGGCGAAACACAAGCCCCATTCAACCTGTCTTATTTGGCTTTTCCCAGGTCTCACTGTATGCACTGTAAACAGGCCTTACAGGTAAAACAAAACATTCCAATCCTGTCTTACTTAGCACTTAAAGGCAAATGCGGATTTTGCGAAAAACCGATAAAGGCATGGCACTTTTGGATTGAGTTGTTGTGCGCCCTATGGTGGGTCTTTTGCGCCTTCAAATACGGATCAACTTGGACTTCTTTTGCTTACTGCATTTACGGCTCGGCTTTAATTTGTCTGGCTTTTATGGATTGGCAAACTACTCTCCTTGCAGATGCCATCACCTACCCCGTGCTATGGGGCGGCTTGGTTGCAAGCTCACTTGGCGTGAATCCCCTGCCCTTAGGTTTGTCCCTGTGGGGAGCAGTTTTAGGATACACGTCACTTTGGCTGATCAGTAGGTCCTACTTGGTTTTGCGAGGCAAATTAGGCCTGGGGGACGGAGACTTAAAGCTTGTTGCGGCAATAGGGGCATGGTGCGGGGCGGCGCCACTCATTTGGCTCATGCTATTCGCCTCTTTGGGTGGCATCGTGGTGGCACTAATTTTAAAGTTGAGAGACAAATTGGATTCGCAAGGCTTGATACCCTTTGGTCCTTTTTTAGTGGGCAGTGCCCTCTTTATTGCCGTTCTAGAAGTATTTCCCCAAGCGGCAAGTCTATTTAATTTTTCAAGTCGCTTTTGATACTTTGATCGAGGGAAACTTAGAAGAAAAATCCCTTACCTTGGCAGACACTTTTGCGGCGACTCGCCTTGCAGCCTCCTTGTAGATTTGGCTCACTACACTGGTGGGGTCGGCTGCAACGCTTGGGGTTCCGCTATCTGCTTGCAAACGTATTTGCATATCCAGTGGCAGCGCTCCCAAATAGTCTACGTTCAGCTCTGTTGACATAGATTGCCCGCCCCCCTCACCAAATATATGCTCTGTATGACCACATTTCGTGCAGGTATGCGCCGCCATATTCTCCAGTATTCCAAGTATTGGAACCCCTACCTTCTCAAACATGCGAATGCCTTTGCGGGCATCAATCAAAGCAATATCTTGAGGCGTTGTGACGATCACTGAGCCCGTCATTGGAACTCTTTGGCTG
Source organism: uncultured Burkholderiales bacterium (assembly GCA_903871545.1). Classification (GTDB taxonomy): domain Bacteria; phylum Pseudomonadota; class Gammaproteobacteria; order Burkholderiales; family Burkholderiaceae_C; genus Limnohabitans. Next base: position 36,475 of record CAIQHG010000023.1, read on the forward strand.
AGCGTGAGTTGAATATCCCCGGTGCCCGGTGGCAGATCTATGATTAAATAATCAAGAGCTTTCCAATTTGTTTGTCTAAGCAACTGCTCAAGCGCCTGGGTTGCCATGGGCCCTCGCCAAATCGTGGCTTCATTAGGATCGACTAAAAAACCAATCGACATGACCTGCACGCCGTGTGCGACCAAGGGTTGCATGGTCTTACCATCTTCGCTTTGGGGTCGGGCACTCAGGCCCATCATCATGGGTTGACTTGGGCCATAAATATCTGCATCTAAGAGGCCAACACTTGCGCCTTCAACCAAAAGAGCAAGTGCCAAGTTAGCCGCTGTCGTGCTCTTACCTACTCCCCCTTTGCCAGAGGCTACTCCAATGATATTTTTTACTTGAGGCAACAACTGCACCCCCGTCTGAGCGGCGTGTGCGACTACGTTTGTTTTGCAATTGACCTGAACTTTTACTCCGCCCGCCCTGTCTAGGCTTTGGACTGCCTTTGTCATGCTCAATTCAAACTCACTCCAAAGGCTTTTTGCCGGATAGCCCAGTTCAAGGTCAAAGGTCACCGCGTTGTCCGAGATGACTAAGTTTTTTATGGACTTAGTTTGAACAAAATCGGTTCCCAAATAAGGATCTTTAACGCTTGCCAGTGCTTGCAAAACGCTCTCTTGAGTCAGTACCATCAAAGAATTCTCCAAAACTATTTCTAAAACTCTCACAGTCTAACCAAATCCCACTGCCTTTGACATCTAAGGGGCTAAAAAGCGGAAAAACACAAACTACGGCATAAAATCAACCCCTTCTAAGAAAGTAAAGTCATGTCCAAGCGTCGCCTATTCGTCACCACTGCTCTACCGTATGCCAACGGGAAATTCCATATTGGCCACATCATGGAATATATTCAGGCTGATATTTGGGTGCGTTTTCAAAGAATGCAGGGCAATTTAGTTCATTTTGTTTGCGCGGATGACGCCCACGGCGCGCCCATCATGATTGCTGCGGAAAAAGCGGGGATAACTCCACAAGAGTTTGTGGCCTCAATTGCAAGTGGAAGAAAACCCTATCTAGAAGGTTTTCATATTAACTTTGACAACTGGCACACCACCGACGGCGAAGAAAACCATTCTCTTGCAAAAGAGATCTACCTTGAGCTTAAAAATAAGGGCTTAATTGAGGTTCGCGAAATCGAGCAATTCTTTGATCCTGCAAAAGGTATGTTTTTACCCGACAGGTTCATCAAAGGGGAGTGCCCCAAATGCGGCGCTAAAGATCAATACGGGGACAGTTGTGAGTCGTGCGGGGCGGTTTATAGTCCAACCGAGGTTAAGAATCCTTACTCAACGCTGTCTGGGTCAACGCCTGTGTTGAAAAAATCAGATCACTATTTTTTCAAACTCTCGGATCCCGCCTGCGTTGAGTTTTTACAAAATTGGACTCAGACTCCAAACCCACAAGGCCGTCTGCGCTTGCAGCCCGAGGTTTTAAACAAAATAAAGGAGTGGTTCGTTCAAGATGAGAGCGGAAAAACGGGGTTAGGAGACTGGGATATAAGCAGAGACGCGCCCTACTTTGGAATTGAAATACCTGAGGCTCCAGGAAAATATTTTTATGTTTGGCTAGATGCCCCAATTGGTTATTTGGCATCTTTGAAGAATTACTTAGACAAAGAGGACATCCAAAAATCGGTTCCGGGAGTCCTCGGTTTTGATCGATTTATGTCCGACCCACAGGTCGAGCAGTACCACTTTATCGGCAAAGACATTACCTACTTTCACACCCTCTTTTGGCCTGCTATGCTCCACTTTAGCGGCCGTAAAACTCCCTCTAGCATTTTTGTGCACGGCTTTATCACTGTGAGCGGGGAGAAAATGAGTAAAAGTCGGGGAACTGGCATCGACCCCTTGAAATACTTATCTTTAGGGATGAATCCCGAGTGGCTTAGGTATTATTTGGCCACCAAACTCAGCTCCAAGGTGGAGGACTTAGACTTCAATCCCGAGGATTTCACACTCAGAGTAAATTCTGATTTGGTAGGTAAATACATCAACATTGCGTCTCGCGCAGCTAACTTTATACACAAACAGTTTAACTCCCAACTTGGCGCTTTGTTCCCAAACGGAGAGAGCTTAGTGATCGAACTACAAAGCAGCAGCGCAACCATCAGTGCTCTGTATGAGGAGCGTGAATTTGCAAAGGCGTTAAGAGAGACCATGGCACTGGCCGATAAGGTCAACGAATATGTGGACCAAAATAAGCCTTGGGAGCTGGCTAAAAAAGAGGGCTCTCAAAACGAACTCCACGCAGTATGCTCCACCTGTCTTGAGGCTTTTAGGTATTTAAGCATTTATCTCAAACCGGTGTTGCCCGAGTTAACCACCCAAGTAGAGTCCTTCCTTCAGTGTGCGCCGCTTACCTTTGCAGATGCCCAAACCAGGCTTGGTGCGGGTCACACAATCAGCGCTTACAAGCATCTCATACAAAGGGTTGATGAAAAGATGTTGGACGCATTGTTTGATATCCAAAGCGATTCGTCCTCCAAAGCCGATCACGGGAAATCGCTGTCCAACAACTCAAAGCCCACAACGGCTGACACCGCCTTGCCCAGCAACGGGGATCGCAAAGAAGCTCCTGGTGGAGAGGAGATTGCTGCAACAATTGGAATCGATGAGTTTGTTAAGATAGACCTTCGCATTGCTCAAATTGTTACGTGTGAAAGAGTTGAGGGGTCTACAAAACTCCTGCGACTGATGCTTGACGCTGGAGAAGGCAAGCAAAGACAAGTGTTCAGCGGCATTGCAAGCGTTTACGCGCCCGAGGATCTTGTGGGTAAGCTAACCGTTTTGGTTGCAAATCTAGCACCCCGTAAAATGAAATTTGGCATCAGCGAGGGCATGGTTTTAGCTGCCAGTCACGCGGATGAGAAAGCGGTTCCAGGTATTTACATACTGCATCCTTGGCCCGGCGCTAAACCCGGAATGAGAATTCATTAGATTCTCAATCTAAAAAAACATAAAGGTCTAGCGCATCATGTTCAACTTAAGTTTCAGACCAAAAATTCTCGATGCGTTAAGACACTACTCCTTGCAGATGTGGTTGCGCGATCTAGGCGCTGGAATAACGGTGGGTATCGTTGCGTTGCCTCTTGCAATGGCTTTTGCCATCGCCTCAGGTTTACCCCCACAGGCGGGAATTTTCACCTCCATCACTGCTGGTTTACTGATCTCCTTGCTTGGGGGCTGCACAGTGCAAATTGGTGGTCCAGCGGGCGCTTTCATCGTGGTCGTTTACTCAGTACTCCAGCAATACGGAGCGAGTGGACTCATCATAGCAACGCTCATGTCTGGTGTCATTTTGTTTGTCATGGGGTTGCTGCGTCTAGGCACCCTCATTCGGTTTATTCCTGTTGCAGTGATCATCGGGTTTACGAATGCAATTGCAGTCCTCATCATACTGTCGCAGATTAAGGATTTTTTAGGATTTAATGTGACGAACATGCCGGCTGATTTTTTGGGCGTCGCCGCAAGCTTAGTGAGTGCAAGAGATACTTTTAACCTCTGCGCCTTCTTATTGGCATTGGGGTCCTTGGTGTTTTTATTTGTTTGGCAATGGGCAGTGCCGCGCTGGCTCTCGTCTGAGCAAACAGCAAAGAACTCACAAGCCTACAAATGGGTACTTGCGCTGCAAAGGATTCCGGGATCCATTTTAGTTTTAGTCTTTGCCACCACTTATGTGTACCTGAGTGATCTACCCGTGCAAACGATTGGCACCCGGTTTGGGGGAATACCGTCGGGTTTGCCTTCATTTGTATTTCCTGCGGTGCATTTGAGTACGCTGTCAGAGTTGGTGCGCCCCGCTTTTACCCTTGCAATCTTAGGCGCAATTGAATCTTTACTGTGCGCAAGGGTTGCGGACAATTTAACGGACGATCACCACGATCCTAATCAAGAGCTGATGGGCCAGGGTATTGCCAATATAGTGGCTCCTATTTTCTCAGGGATGCCCGCCACAGGAACGATAGCCAGAACCGTTACTAATATAAAAAACGGTGCGCTCTCGCCCGTTTCTGGCATCATTCACGCCCTCACTTTGTTGTTGATTATCTTAGTTGCTGCCCCCTTGGCTTACTATATTCCACTTTGCGCTTTGTCCGCTATCTTGGTATTTGTAGCCTGGAATATGGGCGAATGGAGAGAGTTTGTACATTTAAAGGAGTTTAGAGTTCCGTATCGATTGATTCTCATTGCAGTTTTTTTATGCACCGTCTTGATCGATCTTGCAAGCGCCGTAGAGATTGGATTGATTGGAGCATGTCTAACCTTTATCTACAGAATCTCTAGCCTAACTCGCTTTGAAATCGTACTCGATACCCCTCAGGTCAAAGCACAACGCCTTTATGGATCATTGTTTTTTGGAGCAGTGCAATTGGTTGAACAATTAGAGCACGCGCTGCCTGAAAAAGCTCTTATTCTGGACTTTAAGAATTTAATTTATCTAGATACTTCAGGCACAGACGCGCTCAAACATTTAATTAAAACTTGTAATAAAAGGGGGGTAAAGTTCATCGTCTGTGGCCTGATGCACCAACCCCTTGAGATGGTCAAGCGCGCAAGTTTGATGATGCTCTTTTCAGAAAAAAACTTATACGACAACATTGAAGCCGCAATTAAACATGAGATCTCCCCGTAAACCCATAAATTAGTTATAAAGATCTACTTTTATCTGTCTTTTTCTAAATCGCCTTCCGAAAGAGTAGTACAAGTTTATCGGCGAGAACCACGGGCGCGCAGACCTGTAGAATGCAGACACGCTCAAAATTTTAAGTAACCATGCCATTTTTTAGACGACCAGATTACCACTCAGACACGACTGAGTTCATACAAAAAATGAAAGCTTCTCGCCCCGGGCTCGAAGCCGAGCAGCGCCAGGGCAGATCGTTGCTTTGGGATAAAAAACAAGACCAAGAATTTCTTGAGGAATTTGCTCTTGCACGGGTCGCCCAAAAATCCTACGTCTATCAAAACGGTTCGTGAGCTCCGCCCCAACAGTAACTCTGTCAGAAGAACCGATTAGTTCACTTGCTTTGGTGGACGTGATCGATCACGTCGCAGTCGCTCGCCTGTACGGGGAACCCCTATTCTCTTTACCCCAAGATCTCTACATTCCTCCTGACGCGCTCGAGATTTTCTTAGAAGCTTTTCAAGGTCCGCTTGACCTTCTTTTGTACCTTATAAGAAAGCAAAACTTTAATATCCTTGATATACCCATGGCTGCAATGACGCGCCAATATCTAAGTTATATCGAGGAAATTAGGAACTCCAATTTAGAGTTGGCGGCCGAGTACCTGCTCATGGCGGCTATGATCATAGAGATAAAGTCACGAATGCTGCTCCCACCCAAAAAGCAAGCCGATGGTGAAGAGGCAGAGGATCCCAGAGCAGAGCTAGTTAGAAGGCTATTGGAGTACGAGCAGATCAAGCTGGGGGCGGCCCAACTGCAAGAGATTCCGCAGTACGGGCGAGACTTCCTCAAAGCTCAAATCTATATTGAGCAATCCCTTCAACCCCGCTTTCCCCACGTGGAGATCTCAGAGCTTCAACAAGCTTGGGCCGATATTCTCAAACGCGCAACCTTAATTCAGCACCACAAGATCGACCGCGAGGAGCTCTCCGTTCGCGAACACATGAGTTTAGTGATTAAAAAACTACAGGGCAAAAGGTTCGTTCAATTTGAGGATCTCTTTGATCCAAGCAAAGGAGTTTCAACATTGGTTGTTACGTTTGTTGCCCTGCTGGAGTTGGCAAAAGAGACGTTGATAGAGATCACACAGGCAGAAGTTTATGCGCCCATATACGTTCGCCTAAGCTACTCATCCTCCTGAAAAAGATTGCCATTAAATTCTAAAAATAATTTAATGGCAATTTTTACTGCATCTATTTGCGAGAGGTGTGGGTAAACGGCGAGACTAAAAATCTGATTCCTCATCTTTTGCAGATCTTGCCATCAAATGGCCAACCGCGTCTTGCACTTTCATCCGCCCCTCAAGCAGTGCAACAACTGCGCTCGTAATCGGCATCTCAATTCCCAGCTCCCCTGCCCTTAAAGCAACAGTCTTTGCGCAGTAAACGCCCTCTGCAACGTGCCCTAGTGTGGACATTATTTGCTCCAGGCTAAGCCCCTGTGCCAGACACAGTCCTACTTTGCGGTTTCTAGACAAATCACCCGTTGTAGTGAGCACCAAATCTCCCAAACCGCTAAGCCCCATAAAGGTCTGAGCCCTAGCGCCTAAAGCCACCCCCAGTGCTGTCATCTCAGACAGGCCACGCGTGATCAACGCTGCACGCGCGTTCAACCCTAATTTGAGCCCGTCGCAAAGGCCAGTTGCGATTGCCATTACATTTTTAACGGCCCCTCCCACCTCTACACCAACGATATCGGTCGTTGCATATATCCTCAATCTGTCCGTGTGCAAAGCTTGAACCAAAGTATCGCGCACCTTTGCATGAACACTTGCAGCGACCAAGGCGGTAGGCTTTAAGTGGGCCACCTCTTGAGCAAAACTGGGTCCGCTTAGCGCACCAGCAATCAGCTCAGGCGCAACTTGAGCAAGTATTTCATGTGCAAGAAGTCCTTTGCTCAATAAGCACTGCTCTTGAGGGGCTTCGATGCCTTTGCACAACCAAACAACGGGTTTTAGAATTTTCAATCCTGCCAACTCAACAAGCACTGGGCGAAGGGCAGACATGGGTGTTGCAATAATTATCAAATCGAAATCATGCAGCCAACCTCCAAGGGAAACGCTAGATAGAGCCAGATTGGGTGGAAAACTCACGCCCTCTAAATATTTAGCATTGACGCGCTGGGCCTGCATTTGCAGAGTTTGAGATGAATCCCTTGCCCACAAGGTGGTGAAGTGGGCTAGGCTAGACTGAACCGCCAACGCGGTCCCCCATGCTCCAGCTCCCAGTACAGCGATCTTCATAAAAAGACCCCAACTTGTTTATTGCGTAGGGACAGAAGAGGCTTGCGCTCTTTGTTGCTCATACATGCTTTGAAAATTTATCTCTGCCAAGTGAATTGGAGGGAAACCTGCTCGCTGAATGATGTCGGACACATTAGAGCGCAGATAGGGATAGATTATCTGTGGGCATTGAATACCAACAATGGGTTCAATGTGTTCTTCAGGAATATTGCGGATCTCAAAAATTGCAGCCTGTTTGGCCTCTACCAAGTAAAGAGTCTTACCTTGGACTGTAGCTGTGATAGTGGCAGTAACAGTGACCTCCATGATACCTGGGACCACATGCTCTGCACCTAGGCCTAGCTTGACATCAACCGAAGGGGTCTCTTGAGCTGTAAAAATGGAGGGCGAGTTGGGTTGCTCAAGCGAAATGTCCTTTAAGTAGACACGTTGGATTGAGAAGACGGGGGCTTGTTGGTCAGATTCAGACATTAAATATTCCTGAGGGTTCAATAAAAACCCGCTTCAGATTTGATCCTAAGCGGGTAATGGTTTTTAGGCATTGTGCTAGTCGTTTTTTTAGAGCTTTCTGATTATCTCAGAGAAGTAATCGACTCATTTGAGGATCAGTCTGCCCCAGAGAGCGAAACCCATGGGTTTTTCGGTACTCAAAGCTTTAATAAAGGCTCCAGCCCGCCTTTGCCGTCTAAAGCAATCAAATCATCGCACCCTCCAACGTGATGGTCTCCAATAAAGATTTGAGGCACCGTTCTTCTACCCGTAATTTGCATCATATGATTTCTTTGCTCCGGGTCAAGATCTATTCTCACCTCCTCAATTGTTTGTACCCCTTTTGAGTTTAAAAACTGTTTGGCTCTAACACAGTAAGGACAAACAGCTGTTGTGTACATTTTAACGATGGGTAATGACATGTTTCTAAGGTTTTAAAATTGTTAATAAATATCAAAAAGAGGTTAGTCTATGCCTTTTGCAATGGAAGGTTGGCCTCACGCCAGCTCTTTAAGCCCCCACCAATCAGGTGAACCTTGGTAAATCCAAGCTTTTGCGCCTGAGCAACCCCTTTTGCGGATACGCCCCCGTTTTGGCAAAAGAAAATTAGGGGTCTAGATTTGTCCGTCACCAGTTTATTTAAAGATGAACCTAAATCATTGAGTGACAAATTAACGGCTCCAACCGGGTGCCCTTGAGCAAATTCAGCTGGTTCACTCAGATCAATCACCACGGCTTTTTCCCGGTTCATCATCAAAACCGCTTCTGATGTAGAGATCCCTGTGGTCATGCCCGATTGGATGATGGGCAGCAAAAGAAGGAAGCCTGATGCAATAGCAATGCTGAAGAGCATCCAGTTATCGATAATAAATTTCACTAAAAATCCTTTATATAAACTTCCCTATTGTCGTTTATTTTAAAATCGTTGTCATAAAATTTCTCACCGCTCGTTAATTACCTGCGAATTTCCTCAACCATTACTTTCATTTCATAAACAAACCTATGCTTAAACTGGTACTTATTCGACACGGGGAATCGACTTGGAATCTTGAAAACCGGTTCACCGGGTGGGCGGATGTGGGGCTGACCGAAAAAGGAGCTACTCAGGCAACTGCTGCGGGCAATCTTCTTCGGGCCCAGGCCTATGAGTTCGACATCGCCTACACGAGCGTGCTCACTAGGGCCATTCACACATTATGGAAAGTGTTAGACGGCTTAGAGCGCCCGTGGCTACCGGCTGTGAATACGTGGCGCTTGAACGAACGTCATTACGGAGGGCTTCAAGGACTGAACAAAGCACAGACCGCACAAAAGTACGGCGATCAACAAGTTCTTGAATGGAGAAGAAGTTACGATATCCCGCCCCCGCCCATGTCAAGTGAGAGCGCACAGATTGAGAGATCAGACCCTCGGTACAGCCGTCTAAAGTCCCATGAGTTTCCTTTAACCGAGTGCTTAAAAGATACAGTTGCAAGAGTGTTGCCTCTTTGGAACGACTCGGTTGCTCCCGCACTAAAAGCGGGCAAAAAACCGATGATTGTCGCCCACGGCAACTCCATCCGAGCCTTGATTAAATACCTTGACGACGTATCGGAGACGGATATTGTGGGCTTAAATATCCCCAACGGGATACCTCTCGTTTATGAACTGACTGAGGAGCTAAAGCCCATCAGACACTATTTCTTAGAGTCTTAAGCGTCTCTCAAGTTTTACTGATCGGATCTTTTTGAGTCAAAAAGCTCAAAATTTGCAGTATTTACAGGTTTTTAAATGTACTCCAGTCCCCTTGATCTGCGATGGGTTATGGGGCTGGGTTAAAATGGTGAGGTAGAAATTCTTTCTATGCGGGCACATCTCACAGAGGCATCATGCGTCAAAAAATCAAAACACTGGGCTGGATAAGCGTTGGTATCGTTGCAGGAGCACTCACAACATTCTCCTTGCAGACCGTTGCTCGAGGCAACCTAGCACCTTTGCCGCTAGAAGAGTTGCAACAACTGGCTGCAGTATTTAGCATGATCAAGTCTGATTATGTTGAGCCGGTTGATGAGAAGAAATTGATCACCGATGCCATCTCAGGTATGGTCTCAAGCTTAGACCCGCATTCTCAGTATTTTGATAAAAAAAGCTACAAAGAATTTAGAGAAGGCACCACTGGTAAGTTCGTGGGTGTAGGTATTGAGATCACTATGGAGGACGGCTTGGTCAAGGTTGTCTCCCCCATCGAGGGCTCGCCCGCGGACCGCGCGGGCATGAAAACCAATGACCTGATCACAAAAATTGATGATACCGCTGTTAAAGGTTTAACTCTTAACGAGGCTGTCTCACGCATGAGGGGAGAGCCAAAGACAAAAGTTGTTTTAAACATCTTTAGGAAAGAGGAAAGCCGCACTTTCCCGGTTACGATTATTCGTGAAGAAATTAAAACCATCAGCGTCAAAGCCAAAGAAGTTGAACCCGGCTACGTCTGGGTAAGGCTCAGCCAATTCCAAGAGCGGACGGTCGACGATTTCTCCCAAAAATTAATTGCTATCTATAAAGAGGACCCAAATTTGAAGGGAGTTGTTCTGGATTTAAGGAATGATCCGGGCGGTTTGTTGGATGCGGCTGTCGCAATCTCAACAGCTTTTTTGCCTGATAACGTAACAGTTGTCTCCACCAACGGCCAAATGGCTGACAGCAAATTCACATTCAAAGCCTCACCTGAGTTTTATCAACGCAGATCAAACGACGACCCTATATCGCGTTTAAGTGACGCAACCCACGGTGCATTCAAGAAATTGAAAATGATTGTGCTAGTCAACGAAGGTTCAGCGTCAGCCAGCGAGATCGTTGCAGGCGCACTCCAAGACCATAAGCGTGCAACGATTATGGGGAGTCAAACCTTTGGCAAAGGCTCAGTTCAAACTGTTCGCCCCCTCGGCCCTGATACCGCACTGAAAATTACCACTGCAAGGTATTACACCCCTAGTGGACGCTCTATTCAGGCCAAGGGCATCGTCCCTGATGTGCTGTTAGACGAGACACTAGAGGGCAGTCCTTTTGCGGTTTTGCGCACCCGTGAAGCGGATTTGGATAAACACCTCAACAGTGGTCAAGGCTCTGAGATCAAAGATCCTGAGCGTGAAAAAGCCAAAGAACTAGCCATACAAAAGCTTGAAGAGGAGTCTAAGAAACCCGTTGCTGAAAGACGTCCACCTGAGTTTGGCTCAGCTCAAGACTTCCAACTTCAGCAAGCCCTCAACCGACTCAAAGGTCTCACTGTTGTGGTCAGTAAAACTCTGGTTGAGCGCCCAGCCGAGAAAAAGGAGTAATCCGCTTTGCACGATGATGAGCTGTTGCGCTATTCGCGTCACATCTTACTGAGCGAAATCGGCATAGAGGGACAAGAGAAGTTACTTGAGGGTCGTGCACTCGTCATTGGTGCGGGGGGTTTAGGGTGTACAGCTGCAGCCTTTTTGGCCTCCTCAGGCGTGGGTCACATCTCACTAATAGATGATGATGCTGTTGATCTCACCAATCTTCAAAGACAGATTGCGCACACCACAAGCCGAGTAGGACACTCTAAAGTAAGCTCGCTTGCCCAGTTCATTGAATCCATCAACTCAAACGTTCGCACTCACCCGTACCCTCACAGATGTACGCCAGAGTTGCTCAGTGAACTCTTAAGCACAGGCGGGGGCATGCACGTCGTCTTGGACTGCACCGATAACTTTAAAACAAGACACCTAATTAACGCCGTTTGCACAGCCCACAAAACCCCCCTTGTGAGCGGCTCTGCGCTTAAGATGGATGGGCAACTCACCTGCTTTGACGCGCGTTTGGAGCACTCCCCTTGTTACGCGTGCCTGTTCCCACCAGAGGACGTACCTTTAGAGGTCAGTTGCGCAACCATGGGTGTATTTGCGCCCTTGGTTGGAATCATTGGTTCAGCTCAGGGCGCGGAGGCTTTAAAAATCTTAATGAGCCTTGGGCAACCCATGATTGGCAGGTTGTCTCTTTTTAACGCAACCCAGTTTAAATGGTCTGAGATTAATTACAAAAAAAATCCAAACTGCTCAGTGTGCGCTCAAAGAGCTCAGTCTTAGCAAGTAAGAATCCATCCCTCTAACTCATCCATTTGCGAGGGCATCCCGTATAGGGGGTCCCCAAGGTGATATTGCCTCACCCCCCAAGCCGCCTGCACGGCGCACAAAACCGCGTCCAAATTGTCCCCACTTGCGTCCTCCAAGAGCTTTTCGATCATCGATTTAGGGATTTTTAGCTTTATCCCAAGCGAGTGCTTACCCGCAACAAGAACGTTCAATATCTTCTCTCTCACATGCAGTCTGTCTAAATTTTGTTTGCGTTTATCATCGCTTTTATAGCTCTGGTTACCCACAATCTCTTTGGCTAATTTACCAGGATAAGCCTCCAACCCAACTTTTGATGGGTCACCCCTTAGTAGGCCTGGCAAAGACACCTTTGCGTTGATGAGAACGGGCATTCCTGCGTGCAGCATATACGCCACAGGTGGGTTGATCCACTTCATAGAGGGGCTTGATTTAGCGATCAAGTCCGTTGCTCTGTGAGCAAATTTAGATCCGACAGCGCGGGAAGCGCAAAATGCTTGAAAGACTTCTCTGATTTGGCTGCGCTCCAAAGAGCAGTAGTATTTCATGCAGGCGAGCCACGTATTGGGCCAATTAAGATGCTCTACGAGCTCTCGGGGTAGGCCAAACGGAAGGTCAAAGCCGCCCACCCAGGGCTTGGACAAATTGCTTGAGTCAAGACTTAAAAAATCTTCGAATTTCTCCAGCGAATCTACCGAATGCACCGCACTCACCCTAAGTGCTGAGTCATTTGTGAGGGCGTCGTAGCTTGCAACTGAAACTGTAATGGGCTTTACTCGTGTGGGTCGACTCGTAAAGTCGCATCCGATGATTGTCGTCATAGATAGCGGTAATTGAGCTACAACAGCGAAAATTAATTATTCCTTGGTATGAGAGACAAAAACTCTCTGCGCAAAGTGGTGTTATTTAGGAAAGCACCTCGCATGACCGAGTTGATCATCTTGCTGTCCATATCTCTCACCCCTCTCCAAGACATACAAAAATGACTGGCCTCCATGACAATTGCAATGCCGTCAGGTTTCGTTTTGGACTCTATTAAATCTGCAAGTTGGATCACCGCCTCCTCTTGGATTTGGGGACGCGCCATCACCCACTCAGTCAAACGAGCGTACTTAGATAAACCGATGACGTTGGTTTTTTTATTGGGCATGACTCCGATCCAAATTTTTCCAATAACGGGGCAAAAATGATGACTGCAAGCGCTGCGAACAGCAATGGGTCCCACGATCAAGAGTTCGTTTAAATTCTCTGCGTTTGGGAAGTCTGTTATCTTGGGGGGAGGCACGTAGCGACCATTGAAGACCTCAGTCAAAAACATTTTGGCAACCCGCCTAGCTGTTTTATCCGTGTTGTGATCTTGCGCAGTATCAATCACCAAACTGTCCAATACGCCTTGGAATTTACTCTCAACTTCGTCAATCAAGTGCTCTAAGTCGCCTTGATCAAGGAAGTCTGCGATATTGTCATTGGCATGAAACCTTTTTTTGGCCGCCTGAATTTTTTCGCGTATTTTGACTGAAACAGGTACTCCGGTTAAATCGCTATTTTTACTCATATAACTCCGCAATGTGTTATGTCAATCTTACCAGTACAAAAAATTCCACAACTTTCCCAAGGCTTATGGGCCTAATTCGTTCATAAGGGCTCGCATGTATAGTGCTGGCCAGATACAAGAATAGCTAACTTCATCAGCCAAAAGGAGACTCTATCCAAAATTCGGTCTCCAAACCCTCGGCAACGGTACACCTCGGGGTCAACCCTTACACCCCCGTTTAAAATAGCCGTTTTGAGTTGCTCCTTTAATTTTGCATTAAATGTCTTGTCTTTAATCACCAAATTAGCCTCTCTAGCTAGTAGCAAGCTCAAAGGGTCCAAATTAGAGGAACCGACGGTTGACCAGGCGCTGTCCACGCAAGCCACCTTGGCATGCAAGTATGTCAACTGATACTCGACTATTTGAACCCCAGCCTCCAAAAGTTTGCCGTAAATTTGTCTGGCAGCCCTGTAGGGCAAAACAAACTCATAGCGCCCCTGAAGCAGCAAAGTCACACAGACCCCCCGCTTGGCTGCTTGAATGAGGGATTTAAGCATCCTGTCTTGAGGGAGGAAGAATGCACTGGCTATAAAAATTTCCTTTCCAGCCCGCTCAAAAGCCTTGAGATAGGAATTGGCAATACTGTTTCGATGCAACAAATTATCACGCACAACGAGCTTACACAGGGCCGATTGGCGTCTACGGCTAAAGGGTTGTGGCCTAAATGCCTCTCTGATTTTTTGCAGATTTAGCATCAACTCATTTTTGTTTTTCAGGCGTTTGATTGATTCTATTATTTTTGTACCTTTGAGCTTTTGTGCCCACTCTAATCTTTGCCAGGTGCTTTGCATCTCTTTGAGCAAAGGGTTTACACAGGGGCCACTAATTTGCACGGCAAAGTCCAACCTTGCCTCGGTGAGGCATTCTCGCGTTTGCGGGTTGTAATGGTCATCCAATATGTTGATTCCCCCGCAAAATCCAATTTCTTGATCTATTACACACAGTTTTCTGTGTAACCGTCGCCAGCGACTCGGATACCATATTGCACCTGGTCCAACGGGGTCAAAGACTGCGAGGTGCACGCCAGCCGATTTCCATCTTTCAAGCCACTCAACAGGCACACTAGGAGTGCCCACACCGTCAACGATCAAATAAACGCAAACCCCCCGCCAAGCGGCACTCTCTAACGCTTGTGCAACAGATAGGGACTCTGCGTGAAAATCAAATATGTAAGTCTCAAGCCTTACCTCCATCCTTGCCCCGTCTAAAGCCCTGATTAAGGCAGGGAAAAAATCCCGAGAGCCTCTCAATAAATGTAGGTGAGGAGCCCTCTCAGTCATGATTTGGGAAAGAGACTTAGCTCATCTTTTTTGAACTCTACAACCAAGGGCAAATGATCTGATAATCGTCTCCACTGTCCTCCACTGGGCACGTACGCAACAGAGGATTTAATGCCCCTTGAATACACGTAGTCCAGCTTTAATAAGGGAAGGTTTGAGGGAAAGGTAAGTAAACGTCGGTTGACAGGCATGCTTTTAAAGTGCTTGTTTTCTTTTAATCCCGCATCCATCAATGTCAAACCAGCACGTTGCATGAAAGGAATTAAAGCGTTCCCCCAATCATTAAAGTCTCCCGCAATAAGTATCGGTGCCTTTGGATTGATTTTATTTTTAATATAGTCCATCAAGCTCATGATCTGTCTTTTTCTGCTGCCCGCTAACAAACCTAAATGCAGCACGATGACGTGGACTAAAACCTGGTTGATGTTGATGAGGGCGTGCAACAAGCCGCGTTGCTCGAAAGCGTGGTCGGATAAATCCTTATAAAAATGCTCTACGATCGGCCACTTAGAGAGCAGTGCGTTGCCGTGTTCGCCGTGTTTCGTAATGGCGTTGGTTTTGTATACCGATTCGTACCCGGGCGGAGCCAAGTACTCAGACTGACAGGCGTTTGGCCAGTTTTTGAAATTCTTAGCGTGCTTTGTATTAAATCCTCGGACTTCTTGCAAGCAAATGATATCGGCATTTAAACACTCGATTGCGGCCTTTAGGTTGTGAATTTCAAGCCTCTTAAGGGGACCCAACCCCTGCACTCCTTTGTGGATGTTATAGGTAACGATCCTAAGATCAGTGCTTAACAATGTGGGTACTGGGGCTAATTCAGAAGTCATTCAGGCATATTAACAGTTAGTGAGTAGACCAAACGACTCGCCCGCGCTCATATAAAACAATCATTTGCAATTAATCAAGTATTCTTATTCTCTTTTGCACCCGTTAATTCCCCAAAGAGTAAGATCCAGCTTTTCACCTAACCAACACATTCATACCTAATATTTAAATCATGCAAGGTTTCAGCAGCGCTTTTTCTTGGGTTAAGACTCTCTCCCTTTATCTATCTCTTTGTACAGCCTCATCCCTGTTCTTTGCTACTCGCTCTAACGCAGCTAATTGGTTGTCCATTGAGGACGCAAGCTTTATCAACTCACCCAACGAATTTTGGATTCATGCAAGCACCCGAACTTTTAATTTGTATAAGCAACAACCCGCTCAAAAGTGTTCTGAACTTATTTATCAAAGTATGCTTGAGGACAGCTCACGCCCCCTTGTTCTTAAGCATTACCATACAAATTCTGTAGAGTACTTTGGTCAAAATTTTTTTGGAACTAAAGCGGCGTGGAGTAATTTTCATCCAACGTCCTTAGGACTCGACTCCAATACAGTGTTATCAAACGTTGATGTAAATCTTCCTTTATCAAGATTTCGGGTGAACGTAGATTTGGTTGAAAGCTTTGAGAAATTGAGTAAGAACATTTCCTATGAAAAGTTTGACGCCAGGTTTGGTTATTTCACCTTGATCGCCAAAGAGCACGTGCCCCCCTCCAGCACTCCCACCCCATGGGAGGCCGTTTTAAGAAGAAATCTCGGTGGTTCTTCTCTTAAATGCACCGCACAACTGAGCGTTCAATAGGATTAAGTGATCTCTTCAATTAAAAATTAAAACTCACCCCTTGTTTGGATGTTTTTTTCTTTAACGCAACATTTCATATTTATAGCACTCCCTTTATTTGACATAACAAACAGAGTAAACCCTTGACCAAACATAAATTTTTTATCTTTATGTGCGTTACCCAACATAAAGAATTCACCTTGTTAAGCTATATTTGATAAATATTATGAAAACAATATATTATAATAATATAACTATAAAAGGCGTATCTGATAAACTTAACAATCAAAGAACAAAATAGCATATTTAAATCTCTTCCGCCTGACGTTTGGGAAAGAGTTTCTAAGAATATCGAACCGGTCAATATGACCCTTGGACTTATCCTAACTCGATCGGGTGACACACAAACTCACCTTTACTTTCCCACAACAGCCATTGTTGCTGTGCTCTATGAATTAGAGGACGGCACTTCAGCTACCATGGCTTTAGTAGGCAAAGAAGGCTGCGCTGGGGTTGCTATATTCATGGGAGGGCATAGTACCATTTCAACCCATGTTGTTCAAATTGCTGGGGTTGGTTACCGAATTAAGGCTAATTTAATACAAGAGTCGTTTGCAAGGGCAGGCCCTCTCATGATTTCGTTGCTTAGGTATACCCAATCATTTATTGCTCAAGTGACGCAAACCGCCGTGTGCAACCGTCACCATACCATCAAGCAACAATTTTGTAGATTCTTACTAACCCTATTTGATAGACTGCCCGGCAATGAATTCAATGTGACGCATGAGCTCATTGCTCAGTCTCTGGGCGTAAGAAGGGAGGGTATAACTGAAGTTGCAGGTGCTCTTCAAAAAACAGGGCTTATCAAATACGCTCGAGGGCACATTCAACTAATCGACCCAGAAGGATTAGAAAAGCAGTCCTGTGAATGCTACAGAGTTGTCAAAAAGGAGTACGCGAGACTGTTGGGTTAATCTAATAAGTGTGTATTAAAGATAAATCTATCAAAAAAAGGGTCGCTTGAATCGTAACTCAAGCACCCAAGATTACGCGACTAAATGCTCCAGAGCGAAGAGAGCTAAAAACGCTTTATTTACATCTACTTATGTGCGGTATCCAACAACAAAAAATTAAATTTTAATTATGATTGATTTGTATCAATAAAGCTTCTATAAAGCTTCTATAAAGCTTCTATAGAGAATCTACAAATCCTCAAACTTATGGAACTACTGTGCAACTGCTAAATGCAAAAGAACAAAACGACATATTTAAATCTCTGCCTACGGAAGTTTGGGAAAGAATCTCAAAACATATCGAACCTGTCCAGATGACGCTTGGACTTGTCCTTGCCGAGAAAAATTCATTGCGAAATCACCTCTATTTCCCTAGCACCGCGCTTGTCGGAGTGATACAAATACCTGAAGGCAATGCCACTGCTAGCATGATGCTTGTGGATCGACAAGGTTGTTCAGGTATTTCGATATTTTTGGCAGGTCAAAACACCGCTACAAAACACGTAGTTCAAGTGGCGGGAACCGGTTACCGTATTAAATCCAATGTAGTGCAAGATTCGTATGCCCTAGCAGGCCCACTCATGTTGTCTTTACTAAAGTACGCTCAAGCCTTTATTGCCCAAACGGTGCAAGCCGCGGTTTGCGGTCTTCACCATACGGTGAGAAATCAATATTGTGGCCTACTTTTAGTCGCAAGCGATCTGTTGCCTGCAGCGGCACCGAATTTGACTCCGCAACTTGTTGCGCAGTCCCTAGGCGCAAGGGGTGAAGATATCTTATCAATTTCGCAGGACCTTCAAAATACAGGTCTTATCAACTACGCTGCTGGTCCCGTCAAAATTATCGACCGCAAAGGGCTTGAAGAGCAATCCTGCCAGTGCTTTAGATTTATAAAAGCAGAAAACGAAAGAATCTTATCAAAATTTTAATTGATTAAGGGCGGATCAAGCTTTAGGTGGTGTGATACAAGAGTGCGCTTTTGGGGCGCAACCCTCAGTGCGACGCGTTTAACCACTCCACCATTCCTTTAGACACAGCTTGCGGGTCCTCCATCGTGCACATGTGCCCAGCGCCCGCTATTTCACACCAAATGGGCTGACGGGGCATTAATTTAGCCATATCGCTGTGTTGCTGCACGGGAGACCAAAGATCAAACTCGCTACAAAGTATCAAAGAAGGTACATTAAGAGATTTCAAAACAAGGGTAGCATCGGGGCGGTTCAAAAGAGCTGCAATTTGGTGTTTAAAGATATCTACACTCTTCACCTTGAACATCTCGATGATGCTTTGAATAAAACTCTCATCGCTCAAGCGCTTTGGGGCAACCATGGCTTGAACCCATTGTCTAGCCATTGCCTCAATTCCTTGGTCGATTGCGATTTTAAGTAAATCGTATCTACCCTGAGTTTCTTTGGCACCCGCCTGCGAATCTGGACGCGCCAAGTAGCCTGTATTCATCAGAGCAATTCGAGTAACCCTATGTGGTGCAAGTCTAAAGACCTCAAGGGCTACGCGCCCACCCATTGAATGCCCAGCAAGTGCAAACTGAGGAGGGGCTTGTCTGAGAATATTTTTAGCCATGACGCTAATCGAGTCCGCCCGACCGTGGTCAATGACCGTGCATTCGTGCGTGAGAGATAACTCATCCATGATAGGCATCCATACCGTCTCATTGCACATCAGACCGGGTAGTAAAAGTAAAGACTCTTTAGACATCTACTAAAAAAGGGTAATTCGTTTTATGCTAAAAATTATTGCTTTTTTTATCAAGAAACTAGGTCGCCTGGGGGGTCTGAACGGTTCTTAACCGAATGTGCAATTCGCGCAACTGCTTCTCATCAACTGGGCTCGGCGCTTGTGTGAGCAAGCACTGAGCTCTTTGAGTTTTAGGAAAAGCGATAACGTCCCGTATTGATTCAGCACCCGTCATTAAAGTGACGACCCGGTCTAATCCAAAAGCCAAACCACCGTGAGGGGGGGCGCCGTATTGCAACGCATCTAACAAAAAGCCAAATTTAAGTTGAGCTTCCTCTGGGGTAATTTTTAATGCGTCAAATACTTTTTGTTGCACGTCGGCTTTGTGAATTCGAACTGAACCGCCTCCAATTTCCCAACCATTTAAGACCATGTCATATCCTTTGGCGATGCACTTCTCAGGGGCTGTGACCATCCAATCTTCGTGCCCGTCTTTAGGCGCAGTGAATGGGTGGTGAACTGCTGTAAAGCGCTGCGCCTCTTCATCAAACTCAAACATGGGGAAATCAACAATCCAAAGTGGTGCCCAACGGTCCTCAAATAAACCGTTCTTCTTGGCGTGCTCACTGTGCCCTATTTTTAAGCGAAGTGCACCGATTGAGTCGTTGACGATTTTTGCTTTATCAGCGCCGAAAAATATCAAGTCCCCGTCCTTGGCACCTGTGCGTTCCAAAATCTCGTTAATCGCTTTATCGTGTAAATTCTTCACAATGGGCGACTGCAGGCCCTCTTTGCCCTTGCTGAGATCAACGACCTTAACCCAAGCCAGTCCCTTGGCTCCGTAAATTTTCACAAATTCTGTGTAACTATCGATCTCCCCGCGTGTGAGCTCTGCGCCGGCCTTAACGCATAAACCAACTACCCGCCCGCCCTTTGCGTTTGCTGGGCCTGAGAAAACTTTAAAGTCCACATCTCTCATGACATCTGTGAGCTCTGTAAACTCCATCTTGACCCGCAAATCAGGCTTATCGGAACCGTAAAGACGCATTCCATCGGCGTAAGTCATCACTGGGAATTCGCCCAAATCAACATCCAAGGCTTTCTTGAATACAGATTCAATCATCCCTTGAAAGAGGTCTCGTATCTCCTCCTCCGTCATGAAAGAGGTTTCAATATCTATTTGAGTGAACTCGGGCTGCCTGTCAGCTCTCAAATCCTCATCTCTAAAACATTTAGTTATTTGGTAGTAACGATCAAACCCTGCAACCATCAAGAGTTGCTTGAACAACTGAGGTGACTGAGGAAGAGCAAAAAACTGTCCGTCGTGCACTCGGCTTGGTACTAAATAATCTCTTGCCCCCTCCGGCGTACTTTTTGTGAGCATGGGAGTTTCAATATCTACGAATCCGTTGCTGTCTAAAAATTGCCTGATTTGCATTGCGACTTTATAACGCAGCATTAAATTTCTTTGCATGTAGGGTCTGCGTAAATCTAAGACACGGTGCGTCAAGCGTGTCGTCTCCGATAAATTATCGTCGTCCAACTGAAAGGGGGGAGTCACAGAGGGGTTTAAGACATTCACCGCGTGAGCTAAAACCTCAATTTTCCCGCTCTTCATTTGCTCGTTTACAGTACCCTCTGGCCTTGCACGAACCAAACCAATAACTTGAATACAAAATTCATTCCTTAAATCCTCAGCGACAGCGAAGGTTTGAGCTTGATCAGGATCGCAAACAATTTGAACGTAACCCTCGCGGTCACGAAGATCCACAAAAATCACACCACCGTGGTCTCTACGTCTGTTTACCCACCCACAAAGGGTTACCTCTTGACCAATGAATTGTTCGGTTACGAGTCCGCAGTAATGAGTTCGCATCGCCATGTAATATTCTCTTTATATAACTAATTATGAAACTAAAAATTTAGAGCATTAGCCCTTAACGGATAAGTCTGAGTTGCTCAATGCCTCAACCTCCGGAGCCACAGCCCCCATAGAGATAATATAGGTCAAAGCCTCATCTACGCCAATATCGAGCTCAATCACCTCGGATCTAGCCATCAACAGAAAAAATCCGCTCGTAGGGTTAGGTGTTGTTGGTACATACACGCTCACAAATCCTTGACCTAACTTTGTCTCAATCTCACCAGAGGGTTCTCCGGTTTGGAAAGCCAAGGTCCAAACACCTGGGCGCGGGTATTGAACCAACAAAGTTTGCCGAAATGCGTTACCGTTGGTTGAGAAAAGCGTATCGGATACGCGCTTAACGCTTACATAAATGGTTTTAAATATAGGTATTCTTGCAAATAACTTTCCCCACTGATTCAACCACCATTTACCAAACACGTTGGAGGCGAATGCACCCGTGACCAATAAAGTAAGGACCAAAGAGATTACACCTAGTCCGTGAATCTTGCTGAGCTCAAACATAAACTCAGACGACTGTCCCGCTGGGCTAGACATTTTAGATAAGCCGCCCAACAAACTGCCCAACATCGCGTCTAGTGAGCCTACCAACCAAGTCAACAACCACACAGTAATCGTCAAGGGCAACCAAACTAGTAAACCGGTCAATAAATATTTTTTAAATGACATTGGATCGCTCTGATGAATAGTGAAAGTGGAAATGTTGTTACGTAGAAATTAAAAAACTGGGCTGGTTTCTCAAAAATCTACTTCAGTGGCATGCGCAACCAGGACTGCAGCTGGCAGGAGATGATGCTGGGGCGGCTGAGCCGCCCCCAGACGTCTGGCCAGCGCTGGGCGTGGTCTGAGAGGATCCAGCGCTTGAAGAGCTAGTTTGAGCGGGTTGCTGCGCGCCGGGCGAACCCGAGGACCCTGCAGTCACTGGAGTCGCAGTGCTGGCTCCCCCTTCGGGCGCGACTGCGGAGCCGCCTTCACCCGCTTTAGCAGCTTTTCCGTCCTCGTTAACCTGTGGAACTGCAGTAGCGGGTGCATTGCCCCCGTTTTTAAAATCTGTTGCATACCAACCCGTCCCTTTTAATTGAAATCCAGGCGCGCTCAGCTGTTTGCTCCAAGTCTCTTTGGCACAAACTGGGCACAGCGTTTGGGGCTGATCTGATATTTTTTGAAGCACGTCCTTGGTATGACCACAGGACCCACATTTATAGGCGTAAATGGGCATGATTTAGAAATATTTATTGTGAAGAAAAAGACTAAAAAGCTGTTGGATTAGTGCCTAAGCACCCATCATTTAGTCACTTAAAACTTATTACCGAATAGTGCGTATTTGGCTTTAGCTCTATATTATAGAGGGGCAAGGTCTCAAAGCGCGTCTTGGCTATGATTTCAATCAATTTTGGTGAAGTCGCCCAAAACGGATGGAATCACACCCCCCAGGCCTTTACTAGCCATCTTCCACGAGCCACCTTAACCCCCTACGGCTAATGTGCGGTGGCTTCCGTGAGCATTTTTTACGGCCTGTGGTCCCAAAGAGCCCGCCACCATTCCAACAATTGAGGCTATTAAACCAACGAGTTGCGCCGGAAACTGCTCCCCCGCAGGAGTCAACACAAAAAGTAGCCAGCCAATCACGCCAAGCGCGATTGCAAATAATGCGCCCTGCGTGGTTGCACGCTTCCAGTAAAGCCCAAACAAAAGGGGCGTAAACGCTCCTACCAAAGGTATTTGATAAGCACCCGATACAAGCTCGTAAATAGGGGTACCTTGCATTGCAATTGAATAGGACAACACAATAACGCTAAAAACCAAAACCGTAATCCTCATCGCACGCAACTCACTCTTATCACCCGAATAGGGACGAATATTTCGCCATATGTTTTCAGTAAACGTAACGCTTGGCGCCAAAAGAGTGGCGGAGGCGCATGATTTTATGGCTGACAAAAGGGCTCCGAAAAAGAGTACTTGCATGATGAAGGGCATTTTCTCCATCACCAATGTAGGAAGCACTTTTTGCGGGTCCTGCGCGATTAACAGCTCAGCCTGCTCGGGCATGATGATCAGTGCACTGACAACTAAGAACATCGGGACAAACGCAAATACAATATAGAAAACTCCCCCAATGATTGGACCCCGTGTTGCTGAGTACTCACTGTCTGCAGACATCACCCGTTGGAAAACGTCTTGCTGCGGGATAGAGCCAAGCATCATCGTGAGGGCTGAAGCGGTGAAAAACATATAAGACTTAAAGTCCGGATCTGGTAAAAATCTAAACATATCTTTAGACTGTGCAAGTCGAATCACCTCGCCTGCGCCGCCGGCCTGTTGGCCCGCGAAAACGGCGAGAATCGCCAGCCCTAAAACTAAAATAATCATCTGGATGAAATCCGTTATTGCAACAGACCACATGCCCCCAAAAAGAGTATACGCAAGTATTGAGATCACCCCAATGATCATGCCTATGGGCAAACTAATAGCACCGTCAGACAACACATTAAAAACCAAGCCCAAAGCGGTTACTTGGGCAGAGACCCAGCCCAAATAGCTAATCATGATAATTATTGAGCACAAGATCTCGACCTCTTTGCCGTATCGCGCTCTGAAGTAATCACTAATGGTGAGGAGCGTCATCTTGTACAACTTGGACGCAAAAAAAGCGCCCACCAAAATGAGACAGATACCCGCCCCAAAGGGGTCCTCAACAACGCCGCCGAGGCCGGAGTTGACGAATCTGGCGGGTATCCCCAATACCGTCTCCGAACCAAACCATGTCGCAAACGTTGTAGTGACGATCATGGCGATGGGTAAATGTCGCCCTGCAATCGCAAAGTCGGCTGAGTTTTTAACTCTTTTAGCTGCAATCAGTCCGATCGCTATCGTGATCAGCAAATAAATAATGACCAGTGTAAGTAACATTTAAACAAACCTCTTTTATGTCTGTAATTTGATATTAGGATACAAGTGACTATTTTCAACTATATTGAATTTGAACCCAAAACTGCATTATCACTAATCCCCCAATAAAACCAATCAAAATCCACATAAAGCGTTGTAAAAAGGAATTGGTCTTACGTTGCTCTTCAATCATTCGGCTCAAATCTGCTTTGTTATTGGTATTTGTATTTTTAAGAAAGTCATGAAATAAGCGGGGCAAAGCAGGCAGCATCTTGGCGTAGAGGGGCGCCTCTACTTTGATCTGATCCCACAGCTTTTGCGGCCCAATTTGGTCTGACATCCATTTCTCAAGAAAGGGCTTTGCAGTGCTCCACAAATCTAAGTCTGGATCGAGTTGCCGACCTAGGCCTTCAATATTGAGTAGCGTTTTTTGCAGCAGTACCAACTGAGGTTGTATCTCAACGTGAAATCTCCTCGATGTTTGAAACAACCGCATGAGCACCAGACCTAGAGAAATCTCTTTCAAAGGGCGATCAAAGTAGGGCTCGCAAACGGCTCTAATGGCCGTCTCCAACTCGTTGACCTTGGTCTGAACTGGGACCCAGCCCGACTCAATGTGCAACTCCGCCACTCGTTTGTAGTCTCTTCTAAAAAACGCGGTAAAGTTTTGAGCCAAGTACTCCTTGTCAAATTCGGTCAAGGTCCCCACAATTCCAAAATCAAGGGAGATGAACCTCCCCAAAGTTTCTTCCTCTAAGCTGACTTGGATATTGCCGGGGTGCATATCCGCGTGGAAAAACCCGTCCCGAAAAACCTGAGTGAAAAATATAGTAACACCGTCTTTAGCCAATTGACCAATGTCCACTCCCGCATTGATGAGGCGATCTACTTGGTTAACGGGGACACCTTTCATCCTTTGCATCACAATTACATCAGTATGACAGTAATCCCAAATCATCTCAGGGATTAAAACCAAATCGAGCCCCTCCATATTTCTTCTTAGTTGGGCCGCATTTGAAGCCTCGCGAACTAAATCTAATTCATCGTGCAAATGATTATCAAACTCTTTAACCACCTCTTTAGGCTTTAGACGTTTGCCATCAGCAAATAAAAATTCAACCCAAGAGGCCATCATTCGCATCAGATCTAAGTCTTTCTCGATGACG
This sequence comes from uncultured Burkholderiales bacterium, assembly GCA_903871545.1. Lineage (GTDB taxonomy): Bacteria > Pseudomonadota > Gammaproteobacteria > Burkholderiales > Burkholderiaceae_C > Limnohabitans. Next base: position 61,216 of record CAIQHG010000023.1, read on the forward strand.
CTCAACATGCCCGGTCGGACCACTTTAATTGCCACCTCTCGGCTAGCGCCCTCTTTAGTTGCAAGCACCCCAAAATGAACCTGCGCAATCGAGGCACTTGCAACGGGAACTCTGTCAAACTCGGTGAAGATTTCGTCGACTTTGCGACCAAAAGACTTCTCTATCGTGGCAACCGCAATACTAGAGCTGAAAGGGGGAACTCGGTCTTGAAGTTTTGCCAGTTCATCTGAGATGTCTTCAGGTAAAAGATCGCGACGCGTTGAGAGCACTTGTCCAAATTTCACAAATATAGGCCCTAAATTCTCCAACGCCTGCCTAAGTCTCACCCCGCGGGGCGACTCTAAGTTTCTGCCAAAGGTTAGGATTCGAAGAAGTGTTTTGAGCCCAGGTCTGTGAAAGCTGGAGAGAATAATCTCATCGAGTCCAAAGCGAAATACGATCCATAAAATAAAAAGAGTTCTATAAATTCTGCTCATCATTCAAACTTCTTACTTGAGACATTTGGTCTTAAAGACTCAATACCAAGTTTCACGGTTTTAGCAAACTCCTTTAGGGCCGACGCGCATTGCTTGCCAATCAAAACAATAAGTCTTGCCATCTCATCTCCCACAATGCGCGATAAATCAGACTCGACATCCCACTTGATGTGGTCGATAAGCCAGTTTACTTCTGCTGCAAGTTGCACATCCCCCTCAATGCGGATGGCCGGCTTATCGCCTTTTGAAAGGTTTTGCAAAATAAGAAGGGCCGAGCTCTCGTTGATGTTGAGAACCAAGTCAGCGTTGCCCTCCTCCACGCTTACTCGCTCAATCAAACCAGCGGGCGTGAAGCACAAACGCATATGAACTTGGTTCCACTTTAATTCGACGCTCTTTCCCTTTTGCCTTTTAAGCCTATCCATGGCAACAGACTCTTGTTTTAAAACATGATTTAAAAACAAAACAATTTTTTGTTGCCCCTCATCCACCAACCACTGTGGAGGCTTCAAACCCAAAACAATTCGCTCTACGCTAAAAGCAAGATCTTTTAATGATTCAAACGGATTCATAACTTAAATTCCCATTTTTTAATACAGTATATTTTTATAATTTCAAGCGGTTACTGTAGCGCTTGTACCCCGCAGACCAACCAACCCGAGGAACCGTTTCTGGGTTTGGACATACTCCAGACCTCTCTAAAGGAGTTGGGGCCTTGAGAGGGATCCTCTCGTATCAGCCCAGAGAACTCAACACTGGCAAGATAAGCGACGTCTAACTCTTGAAGCCCCAAAAGCTCTGCCTGCAGTGTGATCACCTCTGTTTTATTGTCTTGCCCGTTTAGGTGCTGCTCACGCTCTTGCAGTTGAGCCTTGATCTCCACCAACATTTGATCCGTCAGCATGGAGTGCAAAGTCACCATATCAGCACAGTCCCACGCAGTTTGTAGTTTTAAGAAAACCTCTTTAGCAGTGCTTACGAAACTAATTGCATCAAAGCCCTCTGGGACTCTCCAATGTGTAGATCGAACATTACTTTGCAAACCACTTGGTTGTGAGCTTGGATCAAAGCCTATCCCCTCCCAAGGTCTAGCGGAGGCGTCATTACCTACATTTTTTGAATGGTAATGCGTGAACTGAATGGGGTTTGAGGGGGAGCCAAGTGCCTCAAAGCGAGTCGAATTTTTGTAGCCAGGCGCAGACTTAAATGCGCCGCCTGGATTGGCAAAACTTAATCGGCGAATAAAGTAAAAAATGAAGGGCAGCGCCAAGAGGAGGAGGAGCGCTGCTCCAATCCAAGACTCCCCAGACTCATTGATTCCCCACCCCATCGAATGCATGAGCCAAGATATACCCAAGCCAGTGGCAACCGCACCAAACATCCCTCCCATCATACTTCTTCCAAAAATAGCGGGGGCGGGACTAGGGACCGGTGAGTTCATCGGGGGACGATTGGGCGAGACCGTAGACCCAGGCGTAGGCTCTTGGGGGGAGACTCCATTTGTCGGCTTTACGCTTGGGGAGGCTACACTGGGAGGTGTGGCAGGGGTAGTAGGAGCTACAGGCTTAACAGGGGTTACGGTTTGTGCAGGATTTGGATTGGCGAGTTTAGGCGCAGCGTGCACAGGCGCAGTACCCACCGATCGTCCCATACCAAATCGCCTACCCGCTTGCGCTGTGAAGGACAAAAGGATTAGTCCAATCAAAAGGCAATTGCGAGCCCAAACACTTTTTTTATAAATAATCAACTCTTAGTCCCCAATCTCTTTTTTCACATCTCCACAGCTTAAGCTGTCACGCTAAATTAGTGGTTTGTTTAGTAGCCCGTTTAGTGGCTCATTTACTCAGACTCATCAAGCGGATCAAACTCCAGCAAAGGCGCCCCCAAAAAACTAACACTTTATCCCCACATGAAGCGCAACGACGCCTGCAGACAAATTGTGATAGTCAACGTGCCCAAAGCCGCATTGTTTCATCAACAGTTTTAAACTCTCTTGGTCAGGATGCATGCGAATGGACTCCGCCAAATATTGATAACTTTCAGAATCGTTTGCAACCCATTGCCCCAACTTGGGCAAGACGTTAAAAGAATACCAATCATAAGCTTTGCTGAGTGGTTGTGCGATTTTGGAAAACTCAAGCACAAGCAACTGTCCGCCCGGCTTTAAAACTCTTGCCATCTCCTGTAGCGCTTTATCCTTGTGAGTCATATTCCTCAAGCCAAAGGCCACACACACATGATCAAAATAATTAGATCCGAACGGCAAGCTCTCTGCATCACAAACAACTGTTGGTAGCAAAAAACCCATATCCCTCAGTCTATCTTGTCCAACTTTGAGCATCGAGAGGTTGATATCAGTGTGAACAACCTCCCCAAATTGACCCACTTTTGATGAGAACGCTTTTGATAAATCTCCGGTTCCACCCGCTATATCCAAAACCTTATCCCCAACCTTAGGATTTGCAACAAGTAGCGTATAAGCTTTCCACGCCCTATGCAGCCCAATTGACATAAGATCATTCATCACGTCGTAGCGCTTTGCAACTGAGTCAAATACACCTTTTACAAAACGTGATTTATCTAGCTCGTTAACTGTTTTAAAACCAAAGTGAGTATCAGACATATTAAAGAGTAAAGTTATTCAGCCAGAAGTGCAACTTTTACCAGAATTAGGGTGCATGGGGGCGTCACGGCTGACGCCTGATTTTGCAAGTTTTTCCTCGTATTTCTGCCATAAATTTGCCTGCTGAGTAGCAAGGAAATGCAAGTATTCCCAGGAATAAATGCCCGTTGAGTGGCCGTCGCTAAATGTGGGCTGAACCGCATAATTGCCTACCGGCTCTAAACCGACAATTCGCACATCCCTTTTCCCAGTTTGAAGCACCTCTTGGCCCGGACCGTGCCCCTGCACCTCAGCAGAGGGGCTGAATATCCTCATTAATTCAAAAGAAATTTTGTATGAAGAACTGTCCGCATAATCAAGCTGCAGAGTTCGCGAGGTTTCATGAACCGTGATGTCTACGGGCACCGGTGTTTGGGGAGTTAGACCAGCCATGAATTGAGTCCGATCAAAGTTTATAAAAGCACTCGCTCGATACCACCCGTGTTGGCATTGTGAACGTACTGGGACATCCAGCTCTCACCCAAAATTTTTCTCGCCATCTCAACCACAATGTAATCCGCCTCTAAGAGCCCGTTTTGCAAATCCTCTTTGTACCGACTCAACCCTTGCAAACAGCTTGGGCAGCTGGTTAAGATTTTTACGTTCTCCTGCGGCCCTTTTAAACCCTCGCCTTTAGTCATCATCGACCTAAGATTGGCCTCGTCTGAGCGCAGTACCTCTTCTTTTTTGAATCTCACCTGCGTTGAAATATCCGGCCTAGTCACCCCAAAGGTGCCCGATTCTCCGCAGCAACTCTCTGATTTCAGAACTTGGTTGCCCAGCAAAGACTTAACCGTTTTCATGGGGTCTTGCTGTTTCATGGGCGAGTGACATGGATCGTGATAAAGGTAAGAACCTTGCTCGGAGAGCCCCAGAGTAATGCCCTTTTCCAGTAAGAACTCATGAATATCTAAGATCCTGCAGCCTGGAAAGATTTTGTCAAACTCGTAAGCCTGTAGTTGATCAAAACAAGTACCGCAACTCACCACCACCGTTTTTATATCAAGGTAGTTAAGTGTATTTGCGACTCTGTGAAAAAGCACGCGGTTATCGGTTGTGATCTTTTCAGCTTTATCTTGTTGACCCGAGCCTCGCTGTGGGTAACCACAGCATAGGTAGCCAGGGGGCAACACTGTTTGTACCCCTGCGTGCCAAAGCATTGCCTGAGTGGCTAAACCCACCTGTGAGAACAATCGCTCGGAGCCGCATCCTGGGAAGTAAAAAACCGCCTCGCTATCACTTTGCGTCGCTCTAGGGTCTCGGATGATAGGAACATAATTTCTGTCCTCAATATCCAACAGCGCCCGTGCAGAGCGTTTGGGCAGTCCGGAGGGCATTTTTTTATTCACAAAGTGAATGACCTGCTCTTTAATACTAGGCAAACCCACTGATGATTTGGGTTTTGAGGTTTGCTTTTTTGCAACCATCCTTAGCACGTTGTTTGCCCACCTTTGCACCTTAAATCCTACACCAACCATTAAGCTACGCATGAGTTTGATGGTTTGGGGATGGGTTGCAATTAAAAAGAACATTGCCATGGCATTGCCAGGTCTAAAACTTTTTTTACCCATTTTGCGCAACAAGTTGCGCATATTCATGGTGACTTCGCCAAAATCAATCTTTACGGGGCAGGGTGACTCACATTTGTGACACACCGTGCAATGATCCGCTACGTCCTCAAACTCTTGCCAGTGTTTAATCGACACGCCTCTGCGTGTTTGCTCCTCATACAAAAACGCCTCAATTAATAGAGAAGTGGCAAGGATTTTGTTTCTGGGGCTGTAGAGTAAATTTGCTCTTGGCACATGCGTTGCGCAAACCGGTTTGCATTTACCGCACCTCAAACAGTCTTTGATGCTGTCAGAAATCGCGCCAATATCGGACTGCTGCATGATCAAAGACTCATGCCCCATGAGGCCAAAACTCGGTGTGTAGGCCTGCGTTAGATCAGCAGCTCTTAATGTTGATTCACCCCCCTTGATTGGCGCCTGTGTTCGTAACAGCTTACCCGCATTGAATCTTCCGTGTGGATCTACGCGCGCTTTGTAATTTGCAAAAGGCGCCAACTCCTCATCGCTTAAGTATTCCAACTTGGTGATACCGATCCCGTGCTCCCCTGAGATCACGCCGTCTAAAGACCTAGCCAACTGCATGATCCGCGCAACCGCTTGATGCGCCGTTTGCAGCATATCGTAGTCATCACTGTTAACAGGTATGTTCGTATGGACGTTACCGTCACCGGCGTGCATGTGAAGAGCCGCCCACACGCGGGACTTCAGTACCTTTTTGTGAATGACGACGCATTTCTCAAAGATCGGTGTAAAGGCCACTCCGCCAAAAATATTTTGCAAAGGCCCCATTAGCTCTAATTTCCAACTTGCCCTGAGCGAATGGTCTTGGAGCTGAGGGAAAAGGGTCTTCACATCAAACAGCCACTCAATCCAGCGGGTTTTTACATCCTCGACTAACTCGCGCGCTTGGACAAGCTTTTCCTGTAAAAGCTCTGCAGATGCAACCTCATCTGAGTCAGGGGCCTTACCTAGGGGCAAGTTTCCAGTATTGAAAAACTCAAGCAGTGCATCACATAAAGCGATCTTATTTTTTAAAGACAACTCGATATTGATTTGATCAATGCCGTCCGTGTACTCCGCCATCCTAGGTAAAGGAATCACCACGTCCTCATTGATCTTAAAAGCATTGGTGTGTTTGCTAATCGCAGCGGTGCGTTTTCTGTCTTGCCAGAATTTTTTCCGAGCCTCTGCACTGACTGCAACAAAGCCCTCACCGCTGCGCAAATTTGCGAGACGAACAACCTCCGATGTTGCGGCCGCCACCTGGTCGGCGTCATCGCCCGCAATATCGGCCAACAGGACCATTTTGGGTAAGCCGCCTCTTTTAGATTTGGTGGTGTAACCGACTGCTTTTAAATAACGGTCATCTAAGTGCTCAAGGCCCGCAAGCACAGTCGAGCCAAGCTTACTTTGGGCAAACATGTAGTCCCTGATCTCTACAATGCTTGGGACCGCATCTCTTGGGTGACCAAAGAACTCCAAACAAGCAGTGCGAGTGAAGCTGGGCATACGGTGAACAATAAATCTCGCACTGGTAATTAAGCCATCACAACCTTCTTTTTGTATACCAGGCAAACCGCTTAAAAATTTATCAGTAACGTCCTTACCCAGTCCCGCCTTTCTAAAGGAGGCTCCAGGGATATCTAATCTCTCTGTACGCACGGGAGTGACTCCATCGGCTTGGAAATAACGCATCTCAAAGCTTGCCATATCGGCGTCGTGAATTTTCCCTAAATTATGATCCACCCTCACCACGTCCAACCACAAAGCGTCCGGTGTGACCATCCTCCATGAGGCTAAATTATCCAGCGCTGTTCCCCAAAGAACAGCCTTTTTGCCGCCCGCGTTCATGGCCACATTGCCACCAATACAAGAGGCCTCAGCGGAGGTGGGATCAACTGCAAAGACAAATCCGTTTTTCTCCGCGCAGTCGGCAACCCGTTGCGTCACTACTCCCGCCTCACACCAAATGGTTGGCACCTCGTTTGACAATCCTGGGAGTTTTACCATCTGGACGTCGGACATTGCTTCGAGCTTTTCAGTGTTGATGACCGCACTCTTCCACTTAAGGGGTATCGCGCCTCCCGTGTACCCCGTCCCTCCCCCTCTAGGTACGATAGTTAGACCCAGGTCGATACAACCTTTTACCAATCCAGCCATTTCTGCTTCAGTGTCCGGGGTGAGGACTACAAATGGGTACTCAACGCGCCAGTCCGTTGCATCCGTGACGTGAGAGACTTTGCTCATCGCGTCAAACTTAATGTTGTCGGCTTGCGTGTATTTTTTTAGGCTTTTAAGTGCTACTCGTCGAAGGGCCTGAACCTGCCTAAAATGCTCTTCAAACTCTGCAACAGCTGTGCGCGCAAGGCCTAACAACTCCACCACAAAGATGTCGCGCTCTGCATCCTCTTTTGGGGTTCTTCTTTGTTCGATGGCCTGCAACCTATGGTTTAGGGCCTCCACTAAAAGAGCTCTTCTCTTGGGGTTGTCTAATAAATCATCACCTAAATAGGGATTTCTTTGAACAACCCATATATCTCCTAACACCTCATAAAGCATGCGCGCAGAACGGCCTGTTTTTCGCTCATTTTTTAATGACTCAAGCAAACTCCAAGCTCTAGCGCCTAGCAAGCGGATAACTATCTCACGATCAGAAAAAGAAGTGTAGTTGTAGGGTATTTCACGTAAACGTGTACCGTTGCTTGTTTCTGATGCCAGTTGTTGAAGGAAAATAGGTGCGTTCATAAGTAGTAATGCATGTTACCGCAATGCACAAATCCCTCATAAATCAATGATATGTATTAATGCCAACATTCTAAAGATTTTGAAGCTACAAAAGCTCTTCTTCGTCTGAAGATTTCTTATTTCCAACAGATGAGAAAAATTCACCTAAAAACCACACAAATAATCTTTGATAAACAAGGGTTTTCAAAAGGCAACAAAAGCCTTGGCTTAAGCTCAGCCGCTCCAACCCTTTATCAAAATCCACTGCGAGGTGGCCACACACGTAATCAGGCCTGCGTAGGTGAGCATTTTGCCGTCTTCTCCGCTTGAGATTAAGCCCGCCAATAAAACAAAACTTCCCACCAATAAGTTGATTAGAATTCGCCCGAAAACCCCAAAAAAGGGTTTTCTAAGGGAAGAATCGAATTTAAAAAGGGAGACCAGGACGCTTACTGCGAGGGCAGGAGCGAGAAAATTGCCCAGATAAAAGATTAAAGTCTGCATGTCCATCCACATAATTTTATAATGCCTGGATGGCAGTCTGGGCTTTAGGCCTCAATCACATCACAGCACCACTCGATTTGCGTGGGAGATTTGCTTTCGCCGTCGAACAAATGGGTCCGGTTTTGTCCACCCTTTTAAACAAAATGCAGAACCCCACAGAGGCTGCTATTTTGTCCACCTGCAACCGCACAGAGGTTTACTGCGCTGCCGACAAACTCTATTTAGCTCAAACCATGGAGTGGCTAGCTCAATCAGGGGGGGTGTCGGTTGAGGCACTTAAAAAACACACTTATTTGTTAGAGGACGCTCAGGCTGCAAGACATGCATTTAGAGTGGCCAGTGGCCTGGACTCTATGGTGCTGGGTGAACCCCAAATTTTGGGACAAATGAAAGAGGCCGTTCGCCTTGCGCGCACGGTTGGAGCAATTGGCACCACACTCAATCAAATGTTTGAGCGGTCATTTTCTGTAGCCAAATTGGTCAGAAGCTCTACAGAAATTGGAGCCCACTCAATAAGTATGGCTGCTGCTGCGGTGCGTCTTGCATCCCAATTATTTGAAAACTTAGCAGATCAACATATTCTGTATGTCGGCGCAGGAGAGATGATTGAGCTTTGTGCTACTCACTTTGCCTCCAAAAATCCTGCCTCCATCACCATTGCCAACCGCACCCTTGAGCGCGGTGAACGCTTGGCCCATCAGTTGGGTGGGCGTACACTCGCGTTAGCTGAATTGCCTGATCGTTTGCATGAATTTGATATCGTTATCAGTTGCACCGCGAGCACTCTCCCTTTGATCGGATTGGGGGCGGTCGAGCAGGCTTTAAAGCAACGCAAACGCCGACCCATTTTTATGGTGGATTTGGCCGTTCCAAGGGATATTGAGCCCCAAGTCAAGTCACTCACCGATATTTACCTGTACACAGTGGATGATCTGTCAACTGTTGTTCAAACGGGCTTGGCCAACCGCCAAGCTGCCGTAGCCCAGGCCGAGGTTATCATCGACTCTGGAGTCCAAAATTTTGTCAGTTGGTTGCAACAAAGAAATGAAGTCCCCCTCATTCAAGAGCTTAATGCCCAAACAGATCAGTGGCGTTTGGCCGAATTGCAAAGAGCGCGCAAACTGATCGCCAAGGGCGAGAGTGTTGAATCAGTTTTAGAGGCGATGACAAGGAGTCTTACCCAAAAAATGCTTCACGGTGCAATGGCTGAGCTGCGAAACACGGACCCCGCAGCGAGGGAGCAAGCCCACCGTGCTATAGAAAACTTCTTTTTACGCAACTCCCGTTAGCTCACCCATTTCCATATGAAACCTTTTATGCGCTCTCAGCTTGAGCGTTACTCACAACGCCTTGAGGAACTCAATTTCTTGCTCTCTAGAGAGGACATCATGAAGGACATGACTCAGTTCATGAGCCTATCAAAAGAGCACGCAGATGTGAGCGCTGTGTCAGCACCGTTTGAGCGCTGGAGAAGACGCAACGCAGATAAAGAGGAGGCTTTATCCATACTCCAATCAGAGGCGGGCGCTCAGGGCATTGATCTGCAAAACCCCGGCTCAAACGAGATGCTTGATATGGCAAAGGATGAAATAGCAGCCGCAGATGTCGAGTTGCTCCAGTTAGAGGCACAGTTGCAACGGATGCTCTTGCCGAAAGACCCGGACGACTCGCGCCCCGCCTATTTGGAGATCAGGGCTGGCACGGGAGGTGATGAGTCGGCCCTTTTTGCAGCTGATTTGCTGCGAATGTACACTCGTTTTGCAGAGCGTATGGGGTGGCGCGTAGAACTGATGAGTGAGTCACAAAGCGAGCTAGGTGGATACCGCGAAGTGGTTTTACGCATTGACGGAACAAACGTCTACGCCAGACTCAAATTCGAGTCTGGGGGACACCGCGTGCAAAGGGTCCCTACAACTGAGACGCAAGGAAGAATTCATACAAGTATGTGCACGGTTGCTGTGCTTCCCGAGCCAGATGAGGCGGTCGCAGTGCAAATCAATCCCGCTGATTTGAGAATTGACACATTCAGAGCAAGCGGAGCGGGGGGTCAGCACATCAACAAAACCGACTCCGCGGTGCGCGTTACCCACCTACCCACCGGAATCGTTGCAGAATGCCAAGATGATCGCTCACAACACAGAAATAAAGCTCGGGCGCTGCAAGTTTTATCCGCCAGGTTGCAGGAAAAAGAACGCTCTGAACGCGCAGCCAAAGAGGCAGCAACCCGCAAAGGGCTAATTGGAAGTGGCGATAGAAGTGAGCGAATTAGAACGTACAACTTTCCCCAAGGCAGGCTGACCGATCACCGCATCAACCTCACCCTTTATAAACTGAGCTATATTTTGGAGGGGGACATGGAAGAGGTCATGACAGCTTTGGAACATGCCAGGCAAGCCGAGCAACTAGAAGAGTTGGAAGTAGGGGGGCTTTATAAGTAAATGTTTGACAAGAAACTTTTTACGCACTTAAGTTTGGCATGTTGATCAAAGAAGCTATAAATTGGGCACATACTCTGGGGCTGAAGAAAAGCGATGCTCAAATTCTTTTACTCAACTGTTTAGGCAAAAACACCAGTGACAAAGCTTTTTTGATTACCCATGACCAAGACCCCCTAAGCGCCGACCAAGAGCGTGAATTTGCTCAACTTGCAAATAGGTCTCTGCAAAATGAGCCGATCGCTTACATCCTAGGCAGTAAAGAGTTTTACGGCCTCAACTTTAAAGTCACTCCCTCTACGCTAATTCCTAGACCCGACACAGAAACCTTGGTGGACTGGGCGCTAGAGACTTTAAAAAGCCTCGACGGTTCACCCAAAGTCCCCACTGTTCTTGACCTTGGAACGGGCTCGGGATGCGTGGCTATTAGCATTAAACATTCCCGTTTTGATTGCCGCATATGGGCAACTGACATTAAAGAGGACACCTTGGATGTGGCTAGGTATAACTCGAAAGAGTTAAAAACTAAGATTTGTTTCTTGCAAGGTTACTGGTACGAAGCGCTTGCACTGCAGGGGCTCGAGGCGTCTTTTGATCTGATTGTCTCAAATCCCCCCTACATTCAAGCTCTAGATCCTCATCTTAATGCGCTGAGATTTGAGCCAATTAAGGCGCTAGTATCTCACTTAGACGGTATCGGGGATCTAGGAGCTATAGCCGATGGTGCTCTTAAGTACCTCAGTCCAGGGGGCTGGCTTTTGATGGAGCACGGCTTTCAACAAGGCCATGAAGTCAAAGCCTTATTGGCGCGTTGCGGACTTATCAACATACAAAGCCGCAATGACCTGGCGGGAATTTGGAGATGTACTGGTGGACAGCGCCCAAAGATGGAATAATAGAGACTTATTTATTTTTAGCCCAGTGGAGAGCGCCCAATGAGTGATGTACAACAACAAATCGATTCCCTCGTCAAAACCAACGAAATCGTTCTTTTCATGAAAGGTAATGCCAATTTCCCCATGTGCGGGTTCTCGGGGCGAGCCATTCAACTCATTAAAGCCTGCGGAGTGGACACACACAGCGTTAAAACAGTCAACGTCCTAGATGAGCCAGATATTCGTCAGGGTATTAAAGAATATAGCAACTGGCCTACTGTGCCGCAACTCTATGTAAAGGGTGAATTCATTGGCGGGTCCGACATCATGACCGAAATGTACGAGTCAGGTGAGTTGCAAAAGGTGCTCGTCTCCTGATTCGTTCCTTGCGGGGAATTGAAAATTTCCCCAGCGCTAGCTTTCCAATACATTTAGATTCAGCGCAGATGTGATGGGGGGACTGACGAGAATGATTCTGAGCTGTCCCCCCACTACCAAAGCGAGGGGCTTGAGCGGCTTATTGGGTCAGTCCTTATTTCGTTTTGCTGTCCACTCAACTGTTTTCATTAGCACTTTATTTGCATAGCTATTGTCTTGCATATTCCCGTTATAACGCCCCAATGCCTTGATAAAGTTCTCCCTCTCTAAATCCAAATAATGGCGAAGGATGACACAGCCAAATCGAATGTTGGTTTGTAAATGCAGCAATTTGACACTGTACTTTGAAATACCCCCACCTCTTTCTCTATCTCTTTCTCTAATTCTCTCCATCTCTCTGGATCTAAGTTCAGAGGTTTGTGGTTGTAGCTCTTGCTCAGTCAAGCCAACCCAAAACGGCATGACCTGCATGTAACCAACAGCACCGGCGCTGCTAATCGCAAACTTGTTAAAACCGCTTTCAACCTCTATGAGTGCCAATACCAGAGACGGGTCCAACCCAGCGCGCTTAGACTCATACCAGACAGTTTGCAAAAAAGTATCCCTCAAAACTGTTGAAGATAACTCTGCGTACTCTCGCCTACCGATACGGGAGTTTAAATATGCATCAAAGATAGGCTTGATAGAGCTAAGCCATTCCATAAACTCTTGTTTTAGGGGAAGATTTTTCAAAATGCCAGGATCCGGTGGTGGGTCATTGGCTAGAGCCCCACTAAGCACCGAACGAAACGAGTCGCTTAGAACCTCTTGTTGCTGCGCGCCTGCCCATACGGATGCACATGGCGGGAGATACATCCCTAAAAAAACACCATAAAGGAGTAGATGCTGAACGCTCAATACCCGCTCCAGTTTAAATTACCCATAAATATTCGAAGTGATTGAGCGCTCCAAGTAGACGCAGCGGTTCAAACCGAAATGTGTTCTAACAGATAAGTCAGCGCATCTTGCGGTGTCATTTTGGTAGGCTCACTTTGGGTCCTGTGTTGGTATTCAATCAGGTTCTCTTTAAGCCCACGCTCTGAAAGCACCACTCGGTGCGGCACTCCGATCAACTCCCAATCCGCAAACATGGCTCCGGGACGCTCTCCCCGGTCATCTAAGATTGCATCAATTCCCTTTTCGCATAGGGACTCATAGAGCCGAGTTGCTGCGACTTGAACTAGCTCACTTCGGTCCAATCCGATTGGGCAAATAACGACCGTAAAAGGGGCAATTGAGTCTGGCCAAATGATGCCTTTGGAATCATGGCTTTGCTCAATAGCGGCAGCCACGATGCGAGTAACCCCTATCCCGTAGCAACCCATCTCCATAAACTGAGGCTTTCCGCTCTCATCTAAAAAAGTCGCGTTCATTGCCTGAGAGTACTTGGTGCCTAAGTAAAAAACGTGCCCCACCTCAATGCCGCGCTCTATGCTCAAATGACCCAGTCCATCGGGGGACAAGTCTCCGTCCACCACATTTCTGATGTCGGCCACCAAATCGGGCTCACCCAAATCAGTACTCCAGTTTACGCCCTGCAAGTGATAGCCCTCTATATTGGCGCCGCAAATCCAATCACTCATTACCGCAACCTCTTTGTCAGCAATTACGCTCAGCGGTGTAGTCACACCGACTGGGCCCAAAAATCCAGGCTTGCAACCAAAATGAGCTTGTATCTCAGCGTTAGTGGCAAATCTAAACCCACCCTCAAAGCCAGGTAGTTTGCCTACCTTGACTTCGTTCATATCGTGATCCCCCCTGAGGAGCAAAAGCCAGACCTTAGAGCTCTTTAGCACTCCGTGCTCATCAAGTAGGTCAGTTACAAGCACCAATGACTTAACAGTCGTTTTCAAAGCCACCCCCAAAAGCGAAGCAACTGCCTCGCAGGAGCTTTGGGTTGGGGTGCTTATGCGGGTCATCTTAACCTTGGGTTCATCGCGCTGGTGCTGCGGCGCTAATGACTGCGCCTTCTCGATGTTGGCTGCGTACTCACTGGTTGGACAATAAACAATTGCATCCTCACCGGTCGCCGCTATGACTTGGAACTCTTCACTTAGGTCTCCCCCAATAGCGCCGCTGTCGGCTGCAACCGCTCTGTACCTTAGCCCAAAACGGTCAAAAATTCGTCTGTATGTTTGAGCCATGAGTTGGTAACTGGCCTTAGCAGTGCCTATGTCCTTATCAAAGCTATAAGCGTCTTTCATAATGAACTCTCGTCCCCGCATCAGTCCAAAACGGGGTCTGCGCTCGTCTCTAAATTTGGTCTGTATTTGGTATAAATTTTTGGGCAATTGTTTATAACTTTTAAACTCCTGACGGGCAATATCAGTGACTACTTCTTCGCTGGTTGGTTGAATCACAAAATCCCGGTCATGCCTATCTTTGATCCTGAGCAACTCAGGGCCCATCTTTTGAAAGCGCCCCGTCTCTAGCCACAGCTCTGCGGGTTGAACAACAGGCATGGTGATTTCAATGGCCCCTGATTTGTCCATTTCTTGTCGAATAATTTTTTCAACTTTACGAATAATCCTCAAACCCATAGGCATGTAGTTGTAGATTCCAGCGCCTAGTTTCTTTATCATTCCTGCCCTCATCATGAGCTGATGGCTAACTATTTCAGCGTCCGCGGGGGAGTCTTTTAAGGTCGTAATGAGGTACTTGGAGGCTTTCATAAGGTTGGATTTGGGCTACTTGAGTAAAAAGATGGGAATTTTTAATTTTTCGGGCATTACCCCCTTGATCACAGCAAATGCATGTGCATAATGGAATCAATTTAAAAATTTGAGGTTCGATTATGCTTGACAGAGATGGGTTTCGGCCCAATGTCGGCATCATTTTGCTAAACCAATTTGATCAAGTATTTTGGGGTAAAAGGCTTAAAACGCACAGTTGGCAGTTCCCGCAAGGAGGTATTGACTCGGGTGAATCGCCAGAGCAAGCCATGTACAGGGAATTGTTTGAAGAGGTTGGATTAAGACCTGAACACGTCGACATTGTTGCCCGAACCCGCGATTGGTTGCATTATGAGGTGCCAGACCGGTACATCCGTCGTGATGCACGGGGTCATTACAAGGGTCAAAAACAAATATGGTTTTTGTTACGTTTGGTTGTTCCTGATTGGAATTTAAACCTACGGGCCACCTCACATCCAGAGTTTGATGCGTGGCGGTGGAATGATTATTGGGTTCCGCTAGATTTGGTAGTTGAGTTTAAAAGAGGCGTCTATGAGATGGCTTTGACGCAGCTCTCAACTTACTTGCAAAACCGTGTTTATGGCTCTGGACAAAACCAAAATCATCACCCCAGGTCTGGATCCGAGAACCGTAGTGGTAAATTAAATAAATAACGTTTAAAAGCAATTAATGCTTTTTTAGTATGCAAAAGGGATTTGGCCCCTATTTGACGTTAAGTCGTAAAAAACCGATCAACGCCCTGTTAATACCAAGTTATCTCGGTGAACCATCTCTGGCTCGGCGCTGTAGCCCAAGAGTTTCTCAAAGTCTTGGGATGATTTACCGCAAATTAGTCTTGCCTCCGTGCTTGAATAGTTGGACAACCCTCTAGCAAACTCTACCCCTTCAAAATCACAGATTGCAATCACGTCTCCCCTCGTAAATTCGCCCAAAACAGCTGTCATTCCAACAGACAAAATGCTCTTGCCTTGGGAGCGTATTTTCTCAGTTGCACCCTTATCTACGGCAATTGAACCTCTCAACTGTAAGTGATCGGCCATCCACTGTTTTTTAGCTTGTTGCTTTGGCGTCACCGCGCTCAAGAGCGTTCCTATCGCTTCGCCCTGAAAGAGTCGAACGAGCACGTGCGGCTCCCGTCCCCATGCGATCACCGTGGAGGCCCCTGAGCCAGCGGCTCTTTTGGCCGCAATGATCTTAGTAATCATCCCGCCTTTGCCAATACTAGAGCCTGCACCTCCAGCCATTGCCTCTAGTGCGGGGTCTCCCGCTTGGCCCTCATTGATAAACTGCGCGCGATGCGATTTTCTCGGGTCTTCGCTATAAAGGCCTTTTTGATCTGTCAAAATCACCAACGCATCGGCTTCAACCAAATTGGCAACTAAAGCGCCTAAGGTATCGTTGTCCCCAAATTTAATCTCATCTGTGACGACCGTATCGTTTTCGTTGATGACGGGAATCACTTTGTGCTCGAGTAAAGTGGCAAGCGTTGAGCGCGCGTTTAAATAACGCTCCCTATCAGCTAAATCCGCGTGAGTTAAGAGCACCTGAGCGCTAGACAGCCCACAGGCCCTGAGCTCAGTTTCATACATCTGTGCCAACCCCATTTGACCTACTGCGGCTGCGGCTTGGAGGGCGTGTAATTCTTTGGGTCTATGAGTCCATCCAAGGCGTTTCATCCCCTCGGCAATAGCTCCACTTGAGACCATAATAACTTCGCGCGGAATGCCCTGAACGCTGTCCCCCTTAACTAGCTCAGCCAGTTGTTTACACCAATCTGCGATAGCCAATTGGTCTAAACCTTTTCCCTCATTGGTCACAAGACTTGAGCCCACTTTGATGACAATTTTCCTAGCCTGGCTAAAATTAATTGAGGAGTCCGACATATATAGTTAAATGAATTGATTCTATGAAGCCGACAAATATTAAACACCACAGTCGACGTCGACTAGTCTGGACTTAGTGCTCCCATCGCACCAGAGCCATCCAAGGTGTTAAAGCGAGGATCGTCTTGAACGGCCTCTTGTGTAGAAATATGTTGAGCATGAAGGTATGCATAAATATCTCTTATCAGACCCTCACAACCCTCTCGAGTAAGTGCTGAAATCTGAAAAACGGGACCCTTATACTTAAAACGTTTAACAAAATCTGCAACTCTTTTTTTTCTTTCCTCTATGGGCACCATATCCAGTTTGTTGAGCACCAACCAACGCGGCTTCTCAAACAACTGAACGTCATATTTTTGCAGCTCATGGACAATTGATTTGGCTTGCTGAACAGGATCTACACCCTCATCAAAAGGAGCTAAATCCACCAAATGAAGCAACAAACGAGTACGCTGTAAGTGCCTCAAAAATTGATGCCCAAGCCCCGCCCCCTCTGCAGCACCCTCTATCAACCCTGGCACATCGGCCACGACAAAGCTTTGCTCTGGCCCCACACGTACAACGCCCAAATTGGGGTGAAGCGTTGTAAAGGGATAATCCGCAATTTTGGGACGCGCATTTGACACTGCAGAGATCAAAGTTGACTTGCCGGCGTTTGGCATCCCAAGCAGGCCCACATCTGCCAAAACTTTCAGCTCTAACTTTAAACTCTTTCGGTCCCCAGGCCAGCCAGGTGTTTTTTGTCGCGGCGCTCTATTGATGGCACTCTTAAAGCGCATATTACCAAAGCCACCGTCCCCACCTTTGGCAATCATTATTACTTCACCAGGGGTTAGAAGTTCGAATAAGACTTCACCTGTTTCAGAATCAGCCATGATTGTACCAACAGGCATTTTTAAGATAATGTCGTCCCCTGCCGCTCCAAACATATCAGACCCCATTCCGTGCTGGCCCTTTTTAGCTTCATGTCGCCTTGAGTATCTGTAATCAACGAGTGTGTTGAGACTGGAGTCGGCAACGGCGTAAACATGGCCGCCTCTTCCTCCGTCCCCGCCGTTGGGTCCACCAAACTCTTTGAATTTTTCGTGCCTGAATGAGACGCAACCGTTCCCGCCGTCACCAGCAGCAATATCTATATATGCTTCATCTACAAACTTCATTTGAGGCCCCTTATGAAAAAGCCCCGACCAGCGGGGCTTGTCGTGAGCCTTGTATATTGGCTTAAGCGGGAGTCACGTTGACAGTGTGCTTGTTAAGCGCGCCACGAATTGCAAATTTAACGTGACCGTCAACCAGCGCAAACAAAGTATGGTCTTTGCCGATACCCACGTTCGTGCCCGGATGAAATTTAGTACCGCGTTGACGAACTATGATTGAGCCTGCGCTAACTTGCTCACCGCCGAACGCTTTAACACCCAACATTTTTGGTTGTGAGTCGCGTCCATTTCGTGTGGATCCACCACCTTTTTTCTGTGCCATTTATATGCTCCTTATGCCGAAATTGAGGCAATTTCCAGTTCAGTGAACTGCTGGCGATGGCCTTGCCTTTTTTGGTAGTGCTTACGGCGGCGCATTTTAAAAATGCGTACTTTGTCGTGCTTACCTTGCGCGACAACTGTGGCCGTTACGGATGCGCCGGACACCAAGGGCGTACCGATCTTGATTTCAGCGCCGTTTCCGACTGCTAAAACATGATCAAGAACGATTTCTTGGCCTATATCCGCAGCGATCAGTTCTACTTTAATTTTTTCGCCGGTTGACACGCGATACTGCTTGCCACCAGTTTTTATGACTGCGTACATACTAACCTCTAGAAAATTCTTTGAAGCTCTGGGAAAGGAATTCCCCACAGAGCCTTAAATTATAGCATTTTTCTTTTATAGCAAGGTTTTTTTCGTTTCTTTAGCTACATTACTACCCACTAACCCCATTATTACAACGCTTCAGTGGTCAACCGATAATTTGCACTTGCTTTGACTTAATGCGTGGAAAAATAATTTTTGGCCATGTTTTACCCATTTTGAACTACTATTGGCCTTTTATAATGAACAATAAATACTTAAAGTTCAAGCCTTGATGCAATCAACCAGCTCCAAAACCGCTACTGCTTTGTACCTCATAAAAGAGGATATGGCGCTAGTTGATCAACTGACCAATGATCGCCTCAACACAAGTGTCCCCTTAGTGGGCGATGTTTGCCAGTATATTATTACCGCCGGGGGGAAAAGACTCAGACCTGCGCTCTTGTTGCTCATGTCTGGGGCCGTTAATTACACCCACCCCCATAGAATCCAGCTTGCGGCAGTCGTTGAGTTTATCCACACAGCAACACTCTTGCATGATGACGTGGTAGATGAGTCGACACTTAGAAGAGGACGCGCAACTGCGAACTCAACATTTGGTAACCCCGCAAGTGTGTTGGTGGGCGACTTTTTGTATTCCAGAGCATTTCAAATGATGGTTGAGTGCGGAGAAATGAGGGTGCTCTCTCTTTTAGCTGAGGCAACCAACGTGATTGCAGAGGGGGAAGTGCTACAACTCATGAATATGCATGACCCGTCCCTAGATCAGGCAGGTTATCTGCGAGTTATCCGTTCAAAAACAGCAAAACTATTTGAGGCCAGTTGCCGCATTCCGGCCGTCATGGCCGGGCTCCCCCCTGACATAGAGGAGGCATGTGCAAAATACGGCCAAGCACTTGGAACAGCCTTCCAAGTTATCGACGACGTTTTGGATTACGACGGAGAAGCCGCAGAGCTGGGCAAAAATCTAGGAGATGATTTGCGCGAAGGCAAAACCACGTTGCCACTGATTATTGCAATGCAAAGGGCAAACAACGCTCAACGTGCTGTGATCCAAGAGGCAATTACTCAGGGCGGGGTCGACAGACTTGGGGATATTTTAACTATTGTTCGAGAAACTGGTGCAATGGTTGCTACTCGCGAGACCGCAATGGAAGAGGCCCGCAGCGCCCTAGATTATTTAAATCCTCTTGAGGACTCCCCCTTCAAAAACGGCTTAGCTGAGCTAGCGCAAGAACTCATTAATCGTAAAACTTAGTTTAAAGAAGTAAACTTTTAACGCAACACTGCTCTCTTTATTAATTCATTAATTGATATCCCTTTTGCTATAACAGGCTTTGTTATTCACTTTGAAATAGTGATCCCTAGTAGAGTTCATGTTGGCGCCATCAGGCACGAAAGAGAACGCGACTACAACTGAGACGTAAAATTAATCAGTCACTTTGAATTAGCGGGGCTAAGTGGTAACCACGTTCATTAAGACGGTACGGGCCTATAGTGAAATACCCGCGACTAAACGCCTTTCGGCGCTGTAGTCGGGGCATCTGATTTCGCAATCAAATATTCCTGCTTCGTCTGCTGCTGCATGGACATGGCTTGCGCCTCACCATGGCTTATGCGTGCATCCACAGGCACA
>CAIQHG010000024.1 GCA_903871545.1 uncultured Burkholderiales bacterium
GGTATTTGTGACTTTCCACTTTTTATTAGCGGGGTCTATTCGTTCTGGAGAGTAAGCAAGGTCATAGTCCACGCCAGCTTTATCGAGAGTTTGTTTGATAATGCCTCGAGTGGTGCCAGGGGAGACTGTTGACTCATTAATTATGAGCGTGCTAGTTTTTAGATGATTAGAAATTGAATTTAGTGCGCTCAATAGTAAGGAAAAATCAGGTTTATGAGCCTTGTCTAAAGGGGTTGGCACACAGATAACAACAACTTCAGAAGTTTCTACCGCTTCAAAATTATTTGTAAGGCTATAACGTCCTGACTTTATTGCACCTGCAATCTGATCGTCATTGAGATCCACGATCGGCGACTTTCCGTCTTTAAGTCCTTCAATGAGGCTTTGATCTAAATCGATACCAACAACCTCGTGCCCCCCTTGAAGCACCGCCATAGCTAGTGGGAGTCCAACATAGCCTTGGCCGATAATCGAGACCCTCATGAATTGACCCACGGGGCGGTCTGGACATGCCCAAAATGCGTACCCGTGCAGGGTAAGCAGGCATCCATTTGATTTGGCATGACCGGCATGAGCTCAGATTACCCTGTCTACAGGGTGAGAATACGTCCCGATCCGCCTTTTCTTCAGTGCAATCAGTCTGCAGGCTCAGATCTAGTCCACCTGAAGATGATAAGTTCACGTATAGGAATTTCCATGAGAGAGAGTTCGCTGAAAATTATGAAGTCACCGGTTAAAAAGATTGCGACTGCTTGTTTAGCGGGGATTGTACTTTTTGGAGCTATTGAACCTGCGCACGCAGATGCACCAACGGTCCCTACATTGGTCTCGTTCACGATGTCGCCAAACTCTGTAGATATCGCAACGCCAAACACAACCGTGACTTTTGATTTGGTTGTGAGTAATCCATCTGGCATCTCATCAAATCAAGTTCTTGTAACACTATCGGATGGTGGAAGTAACACCGTTTTTGTTCCCATTGTCCGTACAGACTCACCAGTGAATAGCGCTCTACAAACAGTTGAATTTAAGGGTACGTATAACGTCTCCTCTAATCTGCCGACCGGCGTTTATAAGGCGACAGCTGCAGCTGTTACTGGGCTTACCGCTACGGGATCTCAAGGTTATTCAACTCAAACTCTCAGTGCGACAACAAGTTCCACAGTTGTAGGGGCAACAAATGCTCTTCTTGTTCGCAATGGTGGATATTTGAATTTTGCGTACTCAACATTTACAGGTCCTGCTTTTAATTTAACTCTCGCTAACCATTTTGTAAACCCTAAGTTCAACTCTGCCCCTGCACCAATTTGGAAGGTGGGAGAGAGTTTTAGTCCGAGTGATTATTATGAACTCACAGTTCCTACCCTGGCGTTGAAGGTTAAGACAGTAACGCCAGCCATCTGCACAAGTAATGGAACAACGATTAGCTTAATTGCTACCGGTACCTGCGAATTACCAGGAGGCTAAAAATTTAGATTTAGATTTAGTTTAGAGCGTATTTAGCCATTTATATCATTAAAATGAAGCACTAAAAATCATATCATAATTATTTGAACGTTAA
>CAIQHG010000025.1 GCA_903871545.1 uncultured Burkholderiales bacterium
GTAGAGACTGTTATCAATTTTTATAGCGAAGGTGGTTGCATTTCCAACGTAGATATTTTTATAGCCAGTACCTATCTGAGTTGGCGAAGTTTTTTCAGTCGTTGTTCCATCGCATAATTGGCCCTGATTATTCCATCCCCAAGACCATAAGGTCCCATCAGTCTTAATTGCAGATGAATTAAAGTAGTTAGCAGAGATTTTTGACCAATTATTGTCAGAGCCAATTTGAGTAGGTGTTAGCTTTGCAACTGTACTTCCATCGCCAATTTGCCCATGGTTATAGTTTGTGCCCCCTCCCCAAGCCCATAAACTTCCATTTGCTTTCAGTGCAATAGTATGAGTGTTGCCCACAGCTACATCTGTCCAATCTGTTGCGACACCAATTTGAATTGGATTCAACCGCATAGTCGTTGTGCCATCACCTAATTCTCCTTCTGCATTCCAACCCCAAGCCCAAAGACTTCCATCGTTCTTTATCGCAATAGTATGCCCATAACCGCCTTGTACTACTTTTTTAAAATTACTTCCAATTAGTACTGGTGTATCTCTATATGTCTGAGTTCCGTCACCAAGTTGGCCTACGTTATTTTTTCCGAATCCCCACAGAGTGCCATCGCTCTTAATAGCTAGACTTGAACCGTAACCTGCATTCGCAAATATAAAGTCAGCACCAATAGTTGTCGAAAATGAATATGCGCCATTAGTTGTTGACTCGTTAGTTACCTTTGTTCCCCATGCAATTAGGCTTCCATCGCTTTTAACTCCAACGGCATGCGTTGAACTGACACTAATCATAGGCGTAACAGTCGTAGCGTAAACAGTGTTTGCTAAAACCATCCCACACACTACTAGCAATATTGCGTATATTTGCTTTAAGAATTTCCGGCGCATATTTGGCCTTATATGTTTATTTGCAAAGTTCAAAAATGATATTTTATCAATTTAGTGAACAACTATTGACTACACATATGCTTTTTTAGCACTTGTATAGACTTCAGCCTGTTCTCGCTAACAGCAAATACGGTCTTGAGTCTATTTGCACACAAGGATTTAGACGATCAACTTGTTGTAGCACTAGTTTCACTTAAATAAAGTCGCCCTACCCAATCTAGAAGGTCAATACGGTCACCTATCAACAAATGGTTAAATCCATCTCACGGCCAAAATAGAAGGCGGGTAGATTGGTGGGTAGAGAATAAAAAAGCGCCCGAAGGCCCATTTTCGCTAGCTATATGGCGGAAACGAAGGGATTCGAACCCTTGATGCAGCTCATCACCGCATACTCCCTTAGCAGGGGAGCACCTTCGGCCTCTCGGTCACGTTTCCTATGGGTGAATTATGCCTGAACTTGGTCCAAGTCAAAAGCCTTATGAAGCGCTCTAACGGCTAATTCCATGTATTTTTCATCAATAACCACAGAAGTTTTGATTTCACTGGTTGAAATCATCTGAATATTAATTCCTTCCTCGCTCAAAGTTCCAAACATTTTGCTGGCAATTCCGACGTGCGAACGCATACCTATCCCAACGATTGATACTTTACAAATCTTAGTATCTCCTACAACTTCAGCGGAACCAAGTGTTGGCAAAACTTTTGTTTTTAACAAATCTAGGGCGCGGGCATGGTCGTTTCTGTGCAAAGTGAAACTAAAGTCGGTACGGCCATCTTTGCCAATATTTTGGATGATCATGTCTACTTCTATGTTGCCTTGAGCTACTGCGCCCAAGATTTGATAAGCAATACCGGGTTTGTCGGGGACCCCAATAATTGAAATCTTAGCTTCGTCGCGGTTAAATGCGATCCCAGAGACAACGGCTTGTTCCATTTGTGTATCTTCCTCAAAAGTGATTAAGGTGCCAGATTTGGCCTCTTCTTTAATATCTATATCCCAGGGGGTGAAGCTTGAAAGCACTCGAAGGGGCACTTTGTATTTGCCTGCAAACTCAACTGATCTAATTTGCAATACTTTGCTACCCAAAGATGCCATTTCTAGCATTTCCTCAAAACAAACAGTTTTAAGGCGCCTTGCCTCTTGAACCACTCTGGGATCTGTCGTGTATACACCGTCTACATCTGTATAAATTAGGCACTCACTTGCTTTTAAAGCCGCCGCAACAGCCACAGCAGAGGTGTCTGAACCCCCGCGTCCCAAAGTTGTTATGTTGCTTTCCTCATCCACGCCTTGAAAACCTGTGATGATCACCACTTTTCCCGCTTCAAGGTCTGCCCTTACTTTGTCGCCCTCAATCGATTCAATCCTAGCTTTAGTAAAAGCGCTGTCGGTTCGAATAGGAACTTGCCATCCAGCGTAACTAATTGAGCCCATTCCCTCTGCTTGCAATGCAATGGCTAAAAGAGCCGAGGACGCTTGCTCCCCCGTTGCAGCCAGCATATCCAGCTCTCGCATGTAATCTGCGCTCTCTTTGGCGGGCGCCAGCTCTTTGGCCAACCCCAGTAATCGATTAGTCTCCCCACTCATGGCTGAGGGGACCACCACCATTTGGTGGCCTGCTCGGGCCCACTTGGCAACCCGTTTTGCTACGTTTTTGATTCTATCGGGAGACCCCATTGAGGTCCCCCCGTATTTATGAACTATAAGTGCCATTTGATTCTTACCGTGTCTTGCTCTAAATTTTTCTAAATTGCGCTATATTGTTCTAACAACCCGAGCTGAAAACCGTTTATTGTAACAATTCAGACCAGCTTAAGTGTGCACCCTCTCGCACCACAAAGCCGCGACCCAACTTTAATTCGATTTGGTGGCCCCTCGTCTTACACCGCTTGATTTGCGATAAAAGCTCATTCATTTGGGTCGAAGAGGCACTGGTGCCTAAACTTTTAAACCAAAAACGAAGAACATTTGTAACGCGCTGAGGGCTTAAGCTTTGCAACGTTTTAATTTGGGGGGGATTTCCCGTTATCAGCAAATCCTCTGCAGCCAACTCATCGAGTAAAGACTGCGCCTGGGCTGCGTGAGAGGCACTTCTGGCAAACGTTTCTCTGAAAGAGGGGAACGCTTTGGATAACGCAGGCATGATCTGCAGCCTAATTTTATTGCGCGTGTATTGAGTATCTTGATTGGTTGGGTCCTCTATCCAAGGCACATCTTTAGTAGACAACCACTCTCTTATCTGTAAAGCGCTTATTTGCAAAAAAGGTCTGTAATAGTTCACCCCAAAGCGCTCAAACTGAGGGGCCATGCTGGCCAATCCTGGAAGACCTGCGCCTCTGGAGAGAGCCAAAATTAATGTTTCAGCCTGGTCATCCGCGTGCTGACCGAGTAATACTGTATTTATCTCTGCCCCCCATACCCCGTGAACCACACCGGCGAACGCTTTATACCTAGCCAGACGCGCGGCCTCCTCTGGACTCTCTCCTGGTAGGTGCTTGGCCTGTACATGCTCTATATGAAGCGGCACACCCAGCGCGCGGCAAGTCCGTGTGCAGTGCTCAGCAAAGGAGTCCGCCGCAGCCTGCAGTCCATGGTGAATATGAATAGCTCTGACCCTGGGTGCTTGACCCTCCAAATTAGGCCACTGATTTATACAAGCCAATAACAAAGCAGTTGAATCTGCCCCCCCACTAAAGGCCACGGCCAGGGGTACAGGCGGCTGAACCTTTAATTCATTTAGGTCAAAAGGATCGATCTTTTTTTTCATGGGGTGGAAGACCGAGAATTTCCTGATTCAAATACTGACAAAAATGATCCTACTTAGCACTTCAAATTCAGCAATCCCTTGGGCGCTTTGCTAGGCTGCAGAGTCAATTTTGGTGTCACTAAAGCGTCCATAGCTTTGAAGTCTCTCGTAGCGACGGTCGAGTAATTCTTTGATCTTTAAATCGCTGACTTGGCGCAGTGCATCGTTTAAGCCGCGTTTGAGTTGGCTTGCGATTTGTTTAACATCTCGGTGGGCACCGCCGACTGGCTCGTTAACAATCTTATCAATCAGTCCAAGCGCTTTAAGCCGGTGCGCAGTTATAGCTAGGGAGTCCGCGGCGTCGCTTGCCTTGTCTGAGGTTTTCCACAAAATTGAGGCGCATCCTTCTGGGCTAATCACAGAGTAGATACAAAACTGAAGCATCAAGACCTGATCGGCAACGCTAAGCGCAAGCGCCCCCCCTGAGCCGCCCTCACCAATAATGGTTGTTATGATCGGGACCTCAAGTTGGGCCATCTCAAAGATATTACGCCCAATGGCCTCACTTTGACCTCGCTCCTCTGCGTCAATTCCGGGGTAGGCGCCTGGAGTGTCAACAAATGTAAAGACGGGGAGATGAAATTTTTCTGCCGTTTTCATCAACCGAAGTGCTTTCCTATAACCCTCAGGTCGTGTCATTCCAAAATTACGTGCGGCTCGCTCTTTGGTGTCGCGCCCCTTTTGATGCCCCATGACCATGCAGGGTGTTCCGTTAAAACGGGCGAGTCCGCCAACGATACTCAAATCATCTGCAAAATGTCTGTCCCCATGCAGTTCTTGAAAGTCCGTGAAGATTTCACGAACATAGTCCAGTGTGTAGGGCCTCTCGGGATGCCTGGCGATCTTAGTGATTTGCCAAGGGGTTAAATTGCTATAGATGTCTTTAGTAAGTTGCTGACTTTTTTTGGTCAACTGCTCAATCTCATCCGAGATATCCACTGCCGACTCACTTTGGACATACCTTAATTCCTCTATTTTGCCTTCCAAGTCAGCAATGGAGGTCTCAAAGTCTAGAAACGTCTTTTTACTCAAACAAAACTCCTGAATATGGGGACACTAGCACCGTGTACAACTTGACCAATTATCCTCTAAACAGCAATTAAACCCAAGAAATTGAAATAAGCGAAAAATTTAACCCTGAAAGCTTAAAGAGGGAACGAAAGTCAATATTCAACAGGCTGGGGATCCAAGGATCTCCATATGTACCAAGTCGCCACGCTACAAAAAGGCGCCCACGGTGCGGCCACTTCCCGAGCCTCGCTGCGACTGACGGACTCGCCAGAGAAATAGTTTCGGCTGATCCCGTTAATCAAACCCACATCATCGAGGGGCAAAACATTAGGCCTCATCAGGTGAAAGATCAAAAGCATCTCTGCTGTCCAGCGCCCAACGCCCCTTATCGCAATGAGCTCTGCGATGATCTCCTCATCTGACATCTCGTCCCAGTCACTGACATGAACACCGCCATTAGAGAAATGAAGCGCCAAGTCCACTAAATACTCGACCTTTCGGGCAGACAGTCCTGCAGCGCGCATATCGTCAACGTTCATTTTAAGAATACTTGCAGGAGCAAGTTTCTTTGTGAGCAGCATAAATCGCTCCCACACCGTTTGTGCGGCTTTGACCGATATTTGTTGACCCACGATGCTTCTGGCAAGGGTTATAAACGCATCTCCCCGTGACTGCAAACAGGCATCTCCGAATTGAGGAATAATTCGGCGCATCACCCTGTCCTTTTTCGCAAGGTGTTTACGTGCCTCCTCCCAGTACTCGGGCGTAATCACGCTGATGCTTTGTGTTTGCTCGACTTTAATTGGTGAAGCATTTTTGGACTTAGAACCTACCATTCAAGCTCTCTCCCAATGTGTGCCTTGGACGGAATCCTTTAGGACGATCCCCTGCGAGGTCAAATCGGCTCGAATTTTGTCAGCGAGGGCGAAATCTTTATTTTTCTTAGCCATTGCGCGAGCATCAATTTGTTGCTGAATCTCCTCTGGAGTTAAACCATTCTCAAGGGATCCAGTGTCACTTTGTAAGAATTCAGTGGGGTCTTTGTTCAAAATTCCTAGAATGGATCCAAGTCCTTTTAAGAGCCTCGCGAGTGATGAATCTTTTGATCTGTTGAGCTCACCGGCTAAATCAAATAGCACAGAGACTGCCTCTGGGGTGGCAAAGTCCTCATCCATAGCCGCTTTAAATCTGATTGCAAATGGGTTGGCCCAATCTATTTCTAAACTGTTAAGTTCATTTGTTTGATTTGTGCTTAGATTTTGAGAAGCCGCAGGCTTTATCAACTCAAGGGCTGTGTACAAGCGGCGCAGTGCCGCTTTTGCATCATCAAGATGAACGTTGCTGTAATTCAAAGGTGAGCGGTAATGTGAACGCAGAATAAAGAAGCGAACTGTTTCAGGATCATATATTTTGAGTACATCTTTAATCGTAAAGAAATTACCCAAACTTTTGGACATCTTCTCATTGTCCACATTGATAAATCCATTGTGCATCCAGTACGCAGCAAACCCAGGCGCGTGGTGTGCTTGGTGTGCGTGCTCATCTGCGCTATATGACGTCTGAACCGGCGGATACGCATCACTGGCGCCCTCGCTTTGAGCGATCTCATTTTCGTGATGAGGAAATTGAAGGTCGGCTCCCCCACCGTGAATGTCAATTGGGTACCCAAGCACAGCCAAGCTCATAGCAGAGCACTCTATATGCCAACCTGGCCTTCCTGCTCCGTATGGACTTTGCCACTTTACTTCAGCGGGTTCATCTGGCTTTGCGCTTTTCCAAAGTACAAAATCCAAAGGATCCTCTTTCTCCTCTAAAACGGCGACTCGTTCTCCGGCGTGCAATTCATCAAGTGACTTACCCGAGAGTTTTCCGTAGCCTTTGAACTTTCTGACAGCAAAATTCACGTCCCCGGACTTAGTCTGATAGGCCAGACCTTTGGCCTGCAAAGTGCCAATCATTGATAACATTTGAGGAATAAAGTCAGTCGCTCTTGGTTCGCTGCTCGGTGGCTGGACTCCAAGGGCGAGCGAGTCAGCGTGTAAAGCATCGATCATGCGGTCAGTCAACGCACGGATACTTTCCTTGTTCTCTACTGCGCGGCGAATGATCTTGTCATCAATATCAGTAATGTTGCGCACATACGTTACAAGGTATCCACTTGCTTTGAGCCAACGCTGCACGATATCAAAGGCAATCATTGAGCGCGCGTGACCCAGGTGACAATAATCGTAAACGGTCATCCCGCAAACGTACATGTTAACTTTTCCCTTATGTATTGGAGTGAATGTTTCCACCGCACGTCTAAGGGTGTTGTAAATTCTAAGTGCCATTAATTAAAAATTTCTATTAACCACTTTGAGCCAAGACTTAGGCTTCTTTTGTGGATGATTCAGGAGACTAGGTGCGACAATGTCAAAGAGGCTAATTAATAAAAGTAAAGAATTTTTGTTGAGCGGTCTGCCAGTTTAGCAATTTTTTGCTCACTCTTGTATCTCTTTTACTCGTACATCAAGATTAAATCGTAAAAAATTATGGTCTGCAGGCCTATTCAACGCTTTAGTATTAATAGTGGTTCAAGAGAATTTTTTTAATTCTTAGCTTGTCAAGTCCAAGCTAACATAAAATTATGACAACCGCAAAGATGTGCTAAGGTTCAACAGACTCAGTAGCCCTCAAAAGGAGGCAAAAGGCTTAAATAAACCTTAACTCCTTCACCGTTCAAGAAAGTGCGTGACCTCATATTTAAATCCCATCGTTCCTCCATCTTATGAACTTTTTTAATTACCAAGCTGTCGAGGTGACTGTACCGATGGGGGTGAATTTAAGTATAAAACGCTGGGTGCTCGTATGCATGAGTGCTTGCGTTTGCTTGTCTGGTTGTGCGCTTGCGCTTGAATACCCCCTCACCTCTGCAAGCCTTGGTGTTTGGGGAGCTACGGGCAAAAGTCCAAGCGATCACGCCATTAGCTATGTGACTGATGAGGACTGTGAGGCTATGAGGCTCATGAAGTCGGACCCCATGTGCAAGAAGTTAAACCAAGGTCCGATTGAAGTTGTTGACAAAAGCTCATACATAAACCGTTGAATATATAAACTGTTGAATATATTAACCGCTGAATTGACTGCAAGAGTAGGTAGGCACAAACCAAGCCAGATCTAGTAGAATTTGAGTAGAGTGTGCGATTAGGTCCCAGCTACTCTGTGTCTTTGCAATTCATTACAGTATTATTTTTAATAAAAAATTTGAATTTATTCATTTTTAAATTCGAATAACTCAAATTAAGCTCCAAGTGATCCGTTTTTCAAAACCCGAAATTCTAAAAAAAATCCTCAGATCAGCGCTGGGTCTTTGCATTTTTGTAGTCGGTTCTTTTTTATTGACTGAAGGCGTTTTTGCTCAAACTCAGGTGATCAAGTTAGTGCCCACGCCCCACACCCAGGCGATGCAGTTTATTAAGGAAAATAAAAAGCAAGAGGCTTTGGCGTATATTAATGAATACTTAGGAAAAAATCCCTTTGATCCTCAAATGCTTTTTTGGAAAGCCAAGTTGCTAAGAGAGTCGGCTCTTGCAAAAGACCAAGAAGAGGGGCTTGGAATTTACATAAGCCTTAGTGAGAACAACCCCGAGTTGGCTGAGCCGCACAACAACATAGGCGTCATTTACGCGGCCCAGGGTGATTATTTAAAAGCCGTAGACTACTTTGTTTTAGCCCTTAGGGCTAATCCAGGATACGCGCTGGCTAATGAGAATTTAGCCGATGTGTATGTCCAAATGGCAGTAGAGCAGTACAAAAAAGCCATTGTTAACGATCCGGGCAATAAAACTGCAACCATAAAATTACAGAAAATATCCCCCAATCTGAGCAACCCAATTAAAAAATAAGGCAAATAAAATTAGACAAGAGAGCCAAGAATACAAAAAGCTTCATTTATTTGCCAAGCATTTGCAGTCCAATTAACCAACACGTCCCACTTTTAACATTCGAACAACATGTTTAATTTTTTTAAAACTTTATCTTACCTTTTTCTTGCCTGCGCATTATGGCTAGGCTCAGGTTGCTATGCTCAGGGCAATTCAACAGTAGACGCACTAAATTCATCCCCCAAAGGAGTAAACGCTAGTTACCCAAACGTCAAATTCACCACCACTCAAGGTGACTTTGTAGTGGAGTTATACCCTGATAAAGCACCTAAAACGGTTGCTAATTTTCTTCAATACGTGAAAGACAAGCATTACAACAGCACTATTTTTCACAGAGTCATCAATGAATTTATGATTCAAGGTGGAGGGTTTGATGCCAGTTATGTGCAGAAAAAAACCAGGGCCCCAGTTCCCCACGAGGGTAGACAAGCGCTTTTAGCGGGTGGCTCCAAAAACCTGGTGGGCACCCTTGCCATGGCTCGCACGGATGACCCAAACTCCGCTACGGCGCAGTTCTTTATAAACGTTCGCGACAACGCAAACCTTGATCCGGTCGTTATTCCTCCAGGAGATCCGGTTCCATTGATTGAAATTCAGGGTCGTCCCTACACTAATATCCCTCGAGCGCAACTGGAAAAACTTACTCAACTTTATGGATACACCGTTTTTGGTCGAGTGATCTCTGGCATGGATACGGTCGACAAAATCAAATCCCTGCCCACTGGCTCAGGAGGCCCCTTTCAAGGCGACGTCCCCAAAACAGCGGTCACTATTTTGTCAGCTTCACTAATCCAGTAAACTTATAGGGGGGGGTAGTTTTACATCAAGCCCTTCATCATTTTTCTATTCACCCAAAAAAATATTTTTATTATGAGCTATCCACAAGTTGCACTGCATATCAAAGACATGGGCACCATCACCCTAGAGCTCAACGATGAGCTTGCCCCGACCACGGTCGCCAATTTTCTTGAATATGTTCAAAATGGACACTACAACGGGGTCATCTTTCACCGCGTGATTGAGGACTTTATGATCCAAGGCGGTGGATTCGATCAGGAGATGAAAGAGAAAGAAACGCACGAACCCATCAGGAACGAAGCCGACAACGGATTAGAGAATGATCACTATACAGTTGCAATGGCTAGAACGAGTGACCCACACTCAGCGTCGGCACAGTTTTTTATAAACACCACTGACAATGATTTTTTGAATCACACCAATAAATCACCAAGTGGATGGGGCTACGCTGTATTTGGAAAGGTCGTAGACGGCACGGATATTGTGGACAAAATCAATACCGTTAAAACCACCCGTCGCAATTTTCACGACGACGTACCCAAAGATCACGTGATCATCGAGAGCGCTGAAATTTTATAATTAGTTTCAAAATGACTGATTTTTTAAGTCATGTTTTTATTGAGGGGGATGCAAGCATTGACTTCATCTCTGACCTTCACCTTCAATCTAGCGAATTACCCACCTTTAAGGCCTGGTCAGACTATATGGACCAAACGCCTGCAAAGGCTTTATTTATATTGGGCGACTTCTTTGAGCTTTGGGCAGGAGACGATATAGTTCAAAGCCCAGATGGATCTTTTGAGGAAGAATGCATACGCATTCTAAAAAAATGCTCTCAAAACTGCGCCATTTACTTCATGGCCGGTAACCGCGACTTTTTGTTACAAAAAAATGCCCTTAACGCATCCGGAATGCAAGCCCTGAGTGACCCCTGCGTTTTAAGTGCTCAAGGGCAACGCTTTGTTCTGAGTCACGGCGATGCAATGTGCTTATCTGATACGGAGTACCAAAAGTTTCGCAGCACAGTTCGTGATGTAGATTGGCAAGCTCAGTTTTTAGGCCAACCCCTTGACAAACGTTTAGCTATAGCTAAAGCGATGCGCTTAAAGAGTGAGGAAGGAAAATCTAAACTTCGCAATTCATTTGAGAACTCAACCCATCAAAGTTTAACTGAGGCTCAAACGAGCGCTTTAAAGGCTGACACTGCAGACTCCCACATGGGGCTTCATGACGTAGATGTGCAATACGCAAGCTCAGTGTTAGATGCTTTGGAGAGTGATCTGCTGATCCACGGACACACCCATAGACCAGGCCGCTACGCACTTTTAAACGGCAAAAGCAGAGTTGTCCTAAGCGACTGGAACGCCTCATCTAATCCGCAAAGATTAGAGGTCCTGAGGCTTGAGTCGGGTCAACTTGAGCGAATAAAGCTCTTTAAAGCTTGAGAAGTGTCTTTAGTGCACTTTGTAATCTGCGGGCAACATCTGGATCAAAGGTTCCCGCAAAAACTGCGGCCGTATCATCCGCCCAGGTTTGAGCTGGAGTGGGATCGTTGCGTTTGGTGAGCATTTGAAGTTGTAGGTTTCTCCTGGCTTGAAGATCACTTGCGGGAGTCGGCGCGTCAGCGGCCATCTCCAAGCGCAGCAAAGAGTCTGGGCTTTGTTTAGAGCCAGTTTGCTGAATTGATTTAACCCAGTTTGTCCTTTGAGCTGCATTAACGCGAGGTCCAAGCTCTTTAAGAGGCGGCACAAGTTCAGGATTCTTATCTTGCCAAGCGTTTATTAAATTGGTTAGCGTTTGCCCATGAGCTTGAGCCGCCAATTTGCGCATCGCAAATTCAGCAGACTCAAGCGCTTGACGCTGGGCCCTAAAGGCTGCGTCCCCTAAGCGAGGACCACGAGGTTCTCTAAGATCTCTACTTTCTCGCGGAGCGCGCGAGTCCCTCGAGTCCCTTGAATCTCTGGAGTCTCTAACACCTCCACCAGCACTTGCACCAAAGCCACCTCTGCCGCCTCTGGAGTCTTTAGAGTCCTTACCCCGGGCTTGCCCGCCCCCGCCTGGTCCAGACCTTGATCGACTATCCTGGGGGGAATGAGAATCTGCCCTTTTGGCCCCTGGCCTGTCGTCGCCGCGCACTGCAACAACTACTTTTGCAGGCTTGGCCATCAAGGGTTGGGGGGGAGGAGCTTCAGGGGCTGGCAGAGTTGAATCTTCACTAGACGCTAACGACGCAGCATCTCCGCCCTCCTCGAGAGGGGTTTGCTGGGTTTGCTGAGTTTGCGCGGTTTGAGTGTCTCGATCTTTTTCCAGGTCCTTTTCTAGGTCTCCTTCAGAGCCAATACTTTGGCCTGCAGTGGATAAGCCCCTTACAGGTGTTGAGGAATCTTGAGCGCCAGGGGCAACGTCTTGCAAATTAGCAATTGCCGCTGGCTCTAGGGTTGGGGTAACTGGGGTATCAGGTTTGGAAGCGGCCGGTGTCGACGGCGCTGGCTTGAGCACCTCGGGTTCGCCCGACACAGTAACCACTTGCAAATGTTGAACAGCGGCTTTGATCTTTGATGCGTCGCCCTCTTGAATGGCCTGCTCCAACGCTTTGGATGCTTTTAAAACCGCCTCATCGTGGGCGTTCATGGACTGAGCAATTTGTGCTCGCTCTGCGGTTTTACGTTGAAAAGCTTCATCCAATGGTTTTTTAAAATCGTCCCAAAGTCTTTGTGCCAACTTGCGGTCAATGGGGACAACGTGAGACTCATCTTGCCAGCGCTGTTGGACGGATTTGATGAGATCTATCTTCAATATGGGTTGTGCGCCTATCGCTTTGGATTCCTCAATAAGAGCCTTACGTCTAAGAATACTTTCGTTTTGCAAAGTTTCTATGGGCTTATGAGCGGCTTGAATAGCCTCTTTCCAAAGACTTTGGAGCTCAGCAAAAACTTTCTCGCTGACATGTCCGCATGCGCGCCACTTCTCCGAGAAGTCGTGCAGTTGCCTTTGAACGGCTCTCCAGTCTGGGCCATTGCTGTGCTCCGCTGCCCATGCCTTTACCTGTGCAATAAGTTCCAAGCGCTGCGCTCGGTTGGCCTGAGACTGGGCACGCGTTTGTTGCAACCACTCTTGTACAAAAGGATAAGCCAAATTACAGGCATTATCAAAACGCTTCCAAAGGGCGTGATTGGCCATCCCGCCTTGATCGGTTTGTTTCCAGTCCTCTCGGAGTTTGCGAAGCGTTTCTTGCAATTTACGCGGACCCATTGTGGGCACGTAATCTGGGTTTGGAACAGATTTTTGAGTCGTTTGCGCATCGCTATCTGCAGGGTTGCTCAGCTGAGTCGGTTTAAGTAGCGTATTGCTACCCGTGTCCACTGTGTTGACAGTGCCAGGAGAGTTCTCAGATGCCGGGGACTTTTCGGCGGCAAAATCAAGGTCACCCGTTGATTGAGGCTGAACATCAAGTCCTTCGTTACCTTCAAGAATTTGTGCAGGGTCATCGGTTACAAAACCAGATGTAAATTCTGAGGGCGGTGCGTTTGTTGTAAGTTCTTCAGAAGACTTCGTCGCTTGGAGATCCAAGTTAGCTGTAGTTGTGGGGGCTGCATCTGTTGAAAACGCTTGCTCACCGTCCAAGGTCTCAATGCTCTTTGTTGGAGAGTTTTTAGTAACCTCAGCATATTCGGTCGCTTCAACAAGTGCACTATCTTTAGCCAATGCGTTTGAAACCTCTGATCGATCTGTTGTCTGAGTTTCCCCAGCTCGCCCTTTATTTTGGGTCCCCTTCGCGGGTCTTGCTCCTTTGACCTCCACGCTTGGTTTAATTCTTTGTAAAAGTCCCTCAGCCTTCGCAACCAACTCGGCCCTTAGCTGATCTGCTCGCCACCGTTGCCACCCCTCCAACTCACCCGCAGCGGAGAGCAGCGTTTGTGCCTGCTTTTCAAGACGGTCATCTATTAAGTTAGCGTGCACTTTCAAAACTTGGCGCAAATCTGCTGCGGCTCCTGCACTTGCTTTACCGTGGCCTTCGCCCAGTTCTTTCTCAAGTACGCTCATGCTCAACTGCAAGGCCTGCTTGGCCTGAGCTTTCAAAACTGGATCTATCTCCACCTTGACAGCTTTTTTGTGTTTTGTGCTTTGAGCGTCTTGGGTTAATTTATCGCTCACACCCGCTTCGACCCGCTTTTGTTTTATTTGATCCGCCCAAGCAGGAACAGCAGGCAAAGCTTGATGGGGGTCAGACGCCCCAAGTGCCGCCTGCTTTAAAGCCGCACTGAAAGCCTCCCAAACTATTTGTAAGTGCTCTGCACTTGTTTGCAACGCGGGGGTGTATTTAGGATCTACATTGATCCAATCTTTTTGGGCAAGCAAGGTTGTTTGCTCATCTCTCCAACGTTGTACGTCCTCTTGAAGCGCTGCCTCTAGGGACTGGGCCTCTTCCCAGTACTTGGTGGATAACACTTCAATTCTTTGAGAAAGCAGCACTGCAGCCTCACGCTGGACCTGCGCTCTGTGTTGCAAGTCCTCTATCGTTTTGACTCGCTCAGCCAGTAAGCTTCTTAAACTTGCTAAAGGTTCTTTAGAGATTGGAGCACCCTCCTTGGCCGCGTCTCTTTGCCACGCCATCGCATCTGCTAAATTGAGTTTATGGGCTCCAAGCAACAGGTTTGCCTTGTCTGACCAAAGCGCAATCAATGCTTCCTGGTTTAAGGCTTTTTTGATCAGATCCATGCTGTCTTTAACTTGGCGTGCCGCGCCCTTGTCTTTTGCGCTCAGCAACTTGAAGACCTCGCTCATTTGTTCATAGCTTGGCGGGGGAGAAGACTCCAACCAATGTTTAATCAACTGAGCCCGCGCCGAGGCTGTTGAGGCACCGATAGCACCTCCCGTTAAATTATCAAGAGCGGCGGGGTTAACTATATTTTCTAAATGAGCAGTCACAGATTTATTGCTTAAAAAAGGGAAAACGTATTTTCGTCGTTTTCGTTGGAATTGGAAGTTAAATGAGATTTATCTTTGAATTACGAACTAAATGTCATGAAATTAGCCACTAAATTTAATAATATTTTTGCAATTGATTACTTGTCAGTGAAAGTTGAAATTAAATGCATTTAACTTAAGTATGCTTTTTTTATCAATACAAGCTTAAAATGCGTCGTTATGAATTAAAGTCTGAAGGTTAGGGCATAAGTTGTGCAAAAAAACCAAAGTATATTTTTTTAACGTCCAGTGATTAATTGAATTAGGCCCACCCTACGAGATTCAGTAGAGCATTTTAAATCAAATCGAAATCTCCATATCGACTAAAATGCATACTTAGATTGTATAGACTCCTCACGGTTGACCGAGCAGCCAGAGATTTCTCTGGTTTTAAAAGCTTCTTGGAAAACCTCTTTGGCTTTTCAAGCCCTTTTTAAGGTTCTTAGCAATCTTTTGAAAACTCGCTTTTTTAACGGCGCTTGGACGCAGAGTAACTTATCTCTTTTTTAGCCAACGGATGCGCACCTTGCTCCAGGCTGAGGTTTTATTTAATGGGATTTAAAAAATATTCGCTCAAAGTTATTAGTTTTAACCAATGAAGTGGTTATAAAAAAGTAATAAAGGGTCTCGCATTGACAGTTTTAAAACAAATTAAGCACGGAATTAGAACCTTCGCCAGCGATGTGACTCAAGGTTTCCTAGCTATTACGCACAACGGGCTCGCCTTAGTCGGCTTGATTGTATTTAGCGCATGCTTAACGCTTACTTTAAAGCCCGATATTCGGTCTCAGGGGGAGACTTTGCTGCTTGGGTGGCTTCAACAAAAGCAAGATGAAGCCACTGGCATTTTGAGCGACTCAGACGCCGTCGACCGGGCAACCGCCACAGACCCGGGGGAACTACCCAAACAACAAGCCAACTTGGCTTTTTGGTTAAGTCGCAAATATCACGTTGCACCTGAGCCCTTGAGCGCATTGGTCTCAGAGGCTTATGATATAGGTCCGAAAAACTCACTCGATCCGACTCTTATTTTGGCAGTGATGGCGATTGAATCTGGCTTTAATCCATTTGCTCAAAGTCCCATGGGAGCGCAGGGCCTCATGCAAGTGATGACTAAGGTCCACCAAGAGAAGTATGACGGTTTTGGCGGAAAACTGGCCGCATTTGATCCTATTGCCAATCTTAGGGTCGGGGTCAATGTCCTTAAAGAGTGCATTAACCGCGCCGGCTCCGTAGAGGGCGGGCTCAGACTCTACGTTGGAGGCGAGCTCCTTGAAGACGGCAAAACCTACGCATCAAAGGTTTTAAGTGAACACTCACGTTTAGTACAGGTTGTAAAAGGCGTAAAAGTTTCCACCGAACCTGAAACGCCCATTCAAAATGCGACTGAACGCTTAGAAACGCTTTGGGACAAGGCACAAAAATTGGTTAACTTTGGAGATTCCAAGACACCCGCAGACAACCCTAAACCGGCTGAGCAATAGCGGTCGATTAGATCAGGCGTTTTACTGTTATTTTCTCCCTCTCTGCGCCCTTTAGAGCCGCCGCAAAGCTTAGCTATTTGTGTTGACTTCCTGCGCGCCGTGTACGGCGAGGATTTCTACTGTGCTACGCATAAGAAACCTCCCTCATAGCCGCCTCGCCCAAGTTCTTGCTTCATCAAGACTGGTTTCGTCCCAGCCTTGCGGCCCCGCCCAGAGCCGTCCTGTGCACAGGCTAACAAGCGCTATCCGCGCTATCCGCTCTATTCATACTCCCCCTGAAAGAAGAGGATTTCTGCGCACTCTGTTAAACTACTGGCTTTAAACGTGTAAAAATAGCGCGTTAGGAAAAACGTGAGATTATCCAGTCTAATCCAGTGATTCCTGACCCTCCCCCGCGCCTTGATCTGCAAACGTTTAGAGTCAGTTGGGGTTGATTGGGGTCAGTAGTCAGTAAGGCGTGCTTGGGTTCAAACATGCTACTTAAAACTCTATAGACCATTGTCTTCAAATATCATTCTTTTGTTTCAGCCCCTCTGTGAATTCGACCATTAAATAGGACTGCGAAATGTATCAACCCAACCATTTGATTGAACAAACGGACCCTGAGATATGGGCTGCAATTGAGGCCGAGAATTTGCGTCAAGAACAGCATATCGAGCTCATCGCGAGTGAAAACTATGCCTCCCCCGCCGTCATGCAAGCGCAGGGCACTCAAATGACTAATAAATACGCAGAGGGCTATCCTGGCAAACGTTATTACGGTGGTTGCGAGTTCGTGGACGTGGCAGAGCAATTGGCAATAGAGCGTGTCAAAAAGCTCTTTGGGGCCGATTGTGCAAACGTTCAACCTCATAGCGGCGCATCGGCCAACCAAGCGGTTTTTTTAGCATTCCTAAAGCCTGGTGACACCATCATGGGAATGAGCTTAGCCGAAGGTGGCCACTTGACCCATGGAATGCCCCTCAACATGAGCGGCAAATGGTTTAACGTTGTTAGTTACGGTTTAAACGCCAGTGAGGCAATTGACTATGATGCAATGGAGCAAAAGGCCCGCGCCTCAAAGCCCAAAATTATCATCGCCGGAGCCTCGGCATACAGCTTACACATCGATTTTGAAAGATTTGCGAAAGTTGCCAAAGAAATTGGTGCGATTTTTATGGTCGACATGGCTCATTACTCGGGTTTAATTGCCGCCGGCGTATACCCCAACCCAGTACCCTACGCAGACGTTGTCACCTCCACGACCCACAAAAGCCTTAGAGGACCCAGGGGGGGAATCATTTTGATGCGCTCTGAGCACGAAAAAGCCATCAACAGCGCCGTGTTCCCAGGACTTCAAGGAGGCCCGTTAATGCATGTCATTGCTGCCAAAGCTGTCGCCTTCAAGGAGGCTTTGGAGCCCAGCTTTAAAGAGTATCAAAAGCAAGTTCTCTTGAACGCAGATACCATTGCAAAGACCTTAACCCAGCGCGGACTTCGCATTGTGAGCGGGGGCACGCAAAGTCACGTAATGCTGGTGGACCTTCGCTCAAAGGGTATTACGGGCAAACAAGCTGAGGCGGTGCTGGGCCTTGCCCACATGACGATCAACAAAAATGCGATCCCCAATGACCCTGAAAAACCAATGGTGACAAGTGGGGTAAGAATCGGCACCCCCGCTCTAACGACTCGTGGCTTCAAGGAGGGTGAGGCACAACAAACTGCTCACCTGATTGCTGACGTTTTAGATAACCCAAACGATCCTGCAAATATTGAGAGCATCAAGGCTAAAGTGCACGCTCTCACCCGTCGTTTCCCGGTTTATCGCTGATCCTTAATCTTTTATGAAGTGCCCCTTTTGCTCTCATTCGGACACCCCCGTGATTGAAACACGGATGTCTGAGGACGGGGGACTCATTAGGCGCAGACGTCAATGTGGGAGCTGCGAGAAAAGATTCACAACCTATGAAAAACCAGATGTCGCCTTCCCCTCTATCGTTAAAAAGGACGGCAGGAGAACTGAATTTCAACACGAAAAATTAACCGCCTCTTTAAACCTTGCCCTACGTAAGAGACCCGTAAGTGCAGATCAAGTGGCCGCAGCCTTAGAGCGAATAGAGGAAAAACTTCTCGCAACAGGACAACGCGAAATACCCTCCTCTCGTTTAGGAGAGCTTGTAATGAGAGAGTTAAAAAAAATAGACAAAGTCGCCTACATCCGGTTTGCAAGCGTTTATAGAAGTTTTGAAGATATTGATGAATTCAGATCTCTCGTAGAAGAGGTTCAAAGGTAAAACTCGTCTTTCCTTGAAACAACCGCCCTTTTAAAGGGATCCTTTAAGTAATCCAATGCCCTCAAGCGCGCAAGCTCTCCAGTACATGCAACAAGCTCTTGACCAAGCTTTAAAGGCCTTGTACATCACCTCCCCTAATCCACGCGTGGGGTGTGTGATAGTGAGCCCAGTTGGGATTGTCATCGGACATGGACACACACAAATCGCGGGAGGACCCCACGCTGAGGTCGTAGCACTTGAAAACGCGCGATCAAATGGTTTTGATCTTAAGGACGCGACGGTATATGTGACTCTGGAGCCGTGTTCGCACACTGGGCGTACCCCTCCGTGCTCAAACGCGCTCATTAATGCGGGTGTAAAAAGAGTGGTTGCAAGTTTGGAGGACCCGAACCCTTTGGTACGCGGTAAGGGATTTGCGGCGCTTAGGGCTGCAGGTATCGAAGTTGAGGTAGGTTTACTCGCTGCTGAGTCAAAACATATCAACGAAGGCTTCATTAAGCGCATGACTGCGTCGACACCTTTTGTGCGCCTTAAAATTGCAAGTAGTTTAGACGGGGCTACCGCACTTTTAAACGGCAAAAGTAAATGGATAACGGGCGCTTTGGCCAGAGCTGATGGACACGCTTGGCGTGCTAGGTCCTGTGCTGTGCTTACGGGTATTGGAACTTTGCAAAGTGACAATCCCACTCTAAATGTGAGGGGGATAGTGACCCCGCGTCAACCCAAAGCGGTCGTGATTGACGCTCAGCTTGATACACCCCCTGACGCAGCGCTCTTTAGTGAGTCCTCTCGGGAAGTACTCATTTACTGTGCCCATGCACAAAGCGCCAAAAAAGCAGCCCTCACTCTTAGGGGAGCGACAGTTATAGAAATGCCTGGCACTAAAAATTCAGAGCACGTTGATTTAAAGGAGATGCTGAGAGACTTAGCCCAGCGCCAAATCAACGAACTTCACATTGAGGCAGGCGCAGGCCTTAACGCAAGCTTCATCAAAGAGGACTTGGTGGACGAGTTCCTCATCTACGAAGCCCCCATCATCGTTGGCCCCTCAAAAGGATGGGCTCAGCTCTCAGCCCTTGAAAATTTAGAGGACAGCTCACACCTGCGCTTCATAGAATCCAAATTGATTGGAGAGGATCTATTTATTCGCGCTCGTCGGCTTAACATTCACTTAAGCTAAAAGATTCTTTCGCTAACATTCCCTAAGATTGTGCAATTACAGTTGTTTTTTTAAAGTTTAAAGAGCGATTATTCAACCCAGATCCGGAAAAAAATTAAATCATGTTCACTGGAATCATCACCGCAGTATCTCAAATCATCCGCATTGAGGACTTAGCTCCCCCCAGCAATTCAGGGGCTGAGGGAGCGCATTTACACGGCAAGCGCCTCACCATTGAGACTCCTAAAGGTTATTTAGAGGACATTCACCTAGGGGACTCAATTGCACTTAACGGGGCTTGTATGACCGTTGTCTCTCATCAGGGCAGTGTCTTTAGTGTTGATATTTCAAAAGAATCGCTCACGAAAACTGCCGGACTCGATGAGTTGGGCCCCGTCAACACGGAGAAAGCGCTCAGAGCCAATGACCGATTAGGTGGACACATTGTCTCGGGCCACGTGGATGATGTTGCTCAAGTCGTCAGCTTCACACAGGTAGGTGAGAGCTGGGAGCTGAGGGTGCAAATTCCGTTGGCATTCGCCAAATTTTTAGCCTACAAAGGCTCGGTGGTTATTAACGGAGTTAGTTTGACCGTTAACAAAGTAAGCGACAATGAGGGTGGGTGTGAGATTTCAATAAACATCATCCCACACACCATCGAGCACACAACACTTGGACGCTTGCAAAGAGGCTCCAAAGTAAATCTAGAAATAGACACTGTTGCCCGCTACGTAGAGAGAATGCTTGCGTTTGAGAAAAAAGCATAAAGATTTTGAAACTTATTATGGACGTCACTAAAAAATCTACGACCGAGTCTTTATCGGCCCACATCTCCTCAGTAGAGGAGATTACTGCTGAGATAAAAGCGGGCCGAATGGTGATCTTAATCGACGAGGAGGACCGTGAAAATGAGGGTGACTTGGTCCTTGCAGCAGATTTTGTTAACGCTCAAGCCATCAACTTCATGGCCCGCTTTGGAAGAGGGCTAATTTGTTTGACGCTAACTAGGGAGCGGTGTGAGCATCTAAATCTGCCCCCCATGGTCACTAAAAACGGGGCCTCTCACGGCACTGCGTTCACGGTCTCGATAGAGGCAGCCCAGGGGGTCACAACCGGCATCTCTGCTGCTGACAGAGCCCACACCATCAAAACTGCAGTAGACAAAGGCTGCGTCGCCCAGGACTTGGTCCAGCCCGGTCACATCTTCCCTTTGCAAGCAGTGGACGGCGGCGTTTTGATGAGAGCAGGTCACACCGAAGCGGGTTGTGATCTAGCCCAAATGGCTGGGTGCTCGCCCGCCTCTGTGATTTGTGAGATTATGAAAGACGACGGCACGATGGCGCGCCTGCCCGACCTAATCGAATTTGCTGGGCAGCATCAATTAAAAATCGGTACCATCTCCGACCTTATCGCCTATCGAAGTCAAACTGAATCTCTAATCAAAAGAGTTTCAAAAAGAACGATCAACACCGCTCACGGACAGTTCTTGTTCGCCACCTTTCAAGACCTACCCAGCGAGGGGGTTCACCTAGCTCTCATCAAGGGCGAGTGGGGGAAAGACGAATCGGTGCTTGCCCGTGTGCACGAACCTTTATCGGTGCTAGATTTGCTTGAATCTAACCGGGGTATGCACTCTTGGAGCCTGGAGGACACCATGCAGCACATCGCTGGTGTGGGCAAGGGCGTCATTGTGCTCCTTAACTGCGGGGAGAGCGGTACCCAGTTGCTTGCCCAAATTGAGGGAACAGCTCGTGCGGCTCAAGCCCCTGAGAGAGGACGCATGGACCTTAGAACCTACGGCATCGGCGCTCAAATTCTTAGAGAATGCGGAGTTCATAAAATGCAACTCATGGGGGCACACCGCAAAATGCCAAGCATGGTGGGGTACGGATTAGAGATTACTGGCTATTTGGCAAAGGATAAGTGATGCGCCCATACAAAACAAAAGACGTAACCCCAGCTTTAGCTGCTTCTGCTCAAAGTGTATCTACGAAGATTAAATCTAAAAAAAGTGGATCTGAAAAGGGCGCCTCTCAAAAGAAAAACATCACCCATTTCTCGGCAAATAAGTCGAGCGTTCATGCCAAGCACTTTAAAATTGGTATTGTTCAATCTCGTTTTAATGACTCCATTACAAACGCACTGCGAGAGGCTTGCCTAGGGGAGTTAATAAGGCTAGGGGTTTTAGCCAAACACATTACCTTAGTACAAGTGCCTGGTGCACTTGAGATTGCAATTACACTGCAAACGCTTGCGACTAGGGGAGAGTTTGACGCGCTCATTGCACTAGGGTGTGTCATTCGGGGGGAGACCTATCATTTTGAGCTTGTATCCAATGAATCTGCTGCTGGCATCAACCGAGTGAGCTTGGATCATGAGATTCCTATTATCAATGCCGTCATCACCACTGAGAATTTGGTTCAAGCATTGGCGCGACAAGAAGAGAAAGGACGAGATGCCGCGCAGGCAGCCGTTGAGATGTCTCACCTACTGGAAATTGATCTGTGAACTCACCCACCCACCCGACCCCTGCGACTCAAGCCGGCGATGCCGTTAACCTCGGGGATTCAGCCACTGAACTGACACTGCCCATGGGCGGGGAGACAGAACATTTGAGCGAACCACCCGTTCCCATTAAAAAACGACCCTCCGCAAAGGCCTCCCCTCGCTCTCGCTCCAGGGAGTTTGCTGTGCAAGCACTTTATCAATTCATTGTGGGCAAGAATACGCCTGAGGATGTAGATCAATTTACAAGAGGTCTGAGCGGCTTTAACAAGGCCGACAGCGTTCACTATGACTTGTTGCTTTACGGGGCGACGCAACACGCTAACGCTTTGGATGAGTTGATCACCCCCTTATTGGATCGCCCCCTCACCGAGATCTCCCCTATTGAGCGCAGCGTGATGTGGATCGGCGCGTACGAGCTCAAACACTGCATCGACATACCCAGCAAAGTGGTGCTCAATGAATGCATTGAGTTGGCTAAGGAGTTTGGTGGAACCGATGGACACAAATACGTCAATGCGGTGCTAAACGGATTGGCTCACTCTTTAAGGGCAGCTGAGATGGACCGTGCAAAGGTCTAGCTGTAATTCATGATGCGCATTACCCAACGAGCTCTTCAAATTGAGCCCTTTTATGTGATGGAGATCGCCAAAGCCGCGGCCCATGTTGCACAAACTACCGCTTTCAAGTCAAGCGGCAAAGAGATGATTCGCTTAAACATTGGAGAGCCCGACTTTACGGCAGCACCTTTGGTTCAAGAGCGCGCAATGAAAGTAATTCGCGACGGTACAACTCAGTACACCCACGCTGTTGGCCTGGAGCCGCTTCGTGAGCGTATCAGTGAGTGGTACAGAACAAAGTTTGGCTTAAGCGTAGCAAGTGAGCGAATCATCATCACCTCAGGCGCCTCGGCTGCACTTCAACTAGCCTGCCTTGCCCTTGTGGAGCAAGGTGATGAGATCTTAATGCCTGACCCATGTTATCCGTGTAATCGTCAATTTGTCTTGGCTTGTGGTGGCACGCCAAAGCTCATTACAACGAGTTCGAAAGACCGTTTTCAATTAAATCTAGAGCAAGTTAAAGAAAACTGGAGCGAGCGCACAAGGGGTGTGCTTCTTGCATCCCCCTCAAACCCAACGGGTACATCAATTGCCCCTACCGTTTTAAAAGATATCGTAGATTTCGTTCATTCCAAGGGGGGGGGTTGCATCGCTGATGAGATCTACATAGGACTTAGTTACGAGGAGCAATACGCAAAGAGTGCCCTATCTTTAAGCGACCAAGTCATCAGCGTTAACAGTTTCTCTAAATACTTTAATATGACGGGATGGCGCCTGGGGTGGATGGTGGTGCCCCAAGCGCTTGTCAGCGCGGTCGAGCGACTGGCTCAAAATCTCTTTATTTGTCCTAGCACGGTATCTCAGCACGCAGCACTTGGGTGCTTTGAGCCAGAGAGTTTGGCTCTTTTTGAGCAACGGCGTGCACAGTTCAAAGCGCGCCGGGATACTTTCGTTCCTGCGCTCAACAAACTTGGACTGCATGTGCCTGTGACGCCGGACGGCGCGTTTTACGCATGGGCTGATTGCACAGAGGTTTGCAAA
Organism: uncultured Burkholderiales bacterium; assembly: GCA_903871545.1. GTDB lineage: Bacteria > Pseudomonadota > Gammaproteobacteria > Burkholderiales > Burkholderiaceae_C > Limnohabitans. The sequence goes on from CAIQHG010000025.1 coordinate 23,421, forward strand.
AAACTGGGCCTCTCAGGCAGTTGGGATTTGGCTTTTGAGTTCCTAAATAAAGCCTATGTGGCTGTTGCTCCTGGACGCGATTTTGGGGTTCAAAACACAAATCAATATATTCGCTTTTCTACAGCTAGCTCGGGCGCTCAACTTCAAGAGGCGGTGTCTCGTTTGGGGCAACTGATTTTGGGCAAGCAATGAGTTACGGGCACACTGTGCGGGTTTACTGGGAGGACACAGACGCGGGGGGCATTGTTTTTTATGCAAATTATTTAAAGTTCTTCGAGCGCGCAAGAACCGAGTGGCTCAGATCACTTGGTATCAGTCAGCAAAAAATAAAGAATGAATTGGGTGAGATGTTCGTTGTGAGTGAGACGCACATGAAGTATCACGCACCTGCGGTGCTAGATGACAGCTTAGAGATTCACACTCTGATCCTAGAGCGAGGTAGGAGCAGTTTAACTTTAGACCAAAAAGCATTCCTAAAACCCCCTCAAACTTCAACCCGTTTCATTGGCAATGAGTTGACTCCAGGCGCTTTTGGGTCTATTGAGAATTACAATAACGACGCTTTGAAGAATTCAACTAAAGCGCCATCTTTTGCCGGCAAAGAGCTCAAGCTTCTTTGCTCTGGGACCATTCGCATCGGATGGATCAATGTCCAAAGCGGTCGACCTACACGAATACCAAGTTTAATTTTGGAAAAACTATGAATCAAGATTTCTCAATCCTTCAACTTGTGATTGGCGCGAGTTGGGTAGTGCAGGCAGTCGTTGCAATACTGCTTTTCGTGTCCATTCAAAGTTGGGCCGCAATTTTTAGCAAATATTTTTCTCTCAAAAAAGTAAACAGTCTCAATGATGAGTTCGAGCGGGATTTTTGGTCTGGAAAGAGTTTAAATGAGCTGTTTACCGCTGCCGTTCAAAACTCAAAGACTGCGGGACCTATGGAGCGTATTTTTGCAAGCGGCATGAGGGAATTCCAAAAACTACGCGAGCGTAAAGTCACCGACACAGCCCAACTCATGGAAGGCGCTAGGCGCGCAATGAGAGCAAGTATTCAACGCGAGATGGACTCTATTGAGTCCTCGCTCTCGCTCCTTGCCTCGGTTGGATCTGTGTCTCCTTACGTCGGTTTGTTTGGGACGGTTTGGGGGATCATGCATGCATTTACCGGTCTCGCACAACTGCAACAAGTAACGCTGGCCAAAGTTGCCCCAGGTATTGCGGAGGCACTTATAACCACTGCGATTGGGCTCTTTGCTGCGATTCCTGCCGTATTGGCCTACAACAACTTTGCCAGGGACATAGACCGTGTGTCCAACAAACTTGAAACTTTTATTGAAGAGTTCTCAAACATATTGCAGCGTAACGTGAGCAGTCCTAATACTCATCTGTGATGTACATAGTCGCCCTAAATAAGCTTTCAATATTCGCTTTTAAATAAAACCCTGACCAAAACACATCACTCAACATGCCTGCATTAGCATCACGCTCTCACAAAGGTAGACGCACTATAAATGAAATCAATATGGTTCCCTTTATTGACGTCATGCTGGTGCTCTTAATCATCTTTATGGTGACCGCTCCTCTCATTGCTCCAAGCGTCATTGATGTTCCAAGCGTGGGCAAGGCCTCTCAAGTGCCGGATCAAATCATTACCATTGAGCTGCATAAAGACAAATCCATTGAGATTAATTCAAAAAATAATTCATCTAAAGAGGGTATTGAAACAAAGTTAAAAGCAACTTTAGAAAACCTTGCTCAGCAAGTGCTCTCACTAGAGGGTGAGTCCTCAAATACACCGGTTATTATTAGTGCGGACCGGACCCTGGCTTATGAGGAAGTGGTCACCGTCATGGATAAACTCCAAAAGGCTGGAGTCCAACGAGTGGGTCTATCGGTTCAGCTCCTTGATTGATTGCGCATGAGTCAGTTGATCTCATTTCACGAGTTTGCCCCTCCCAGTGGCAAAAACGCGAGTAAGCAATCTATTATCTTCTCGGTCGTGGTTCACATGGCTTTGATTGCTGCGTTGACGTGGGGGGTTTCTTGGAACTATCACTCCAAAAATGACACCACGCAGGCCGAACTGTGGAGTTCTATTCCCCAACTCGCAGCACCAAAACTGGAGCAACCTCCTGCAGATGCAGTTGAGCCAGTTAAGCCAGTTAAGCCAGTTGAGATCGTCCCCACCCCACCTCCACCTCCGCCTCCACCGCCTCCTCAATCAGCCCCGTCCCCCGCTCCTGCCCCCCCTCAGCCTGTTGATAACAGGCAAGCCATCAAGGAGGCGCAGCTTGCAACGGCAAGACTCAAAAAAAATGAGGAAGAGAAATTAGAGAAAGAGCGGCAAGCCAAAATACTGCTGGAGAATGAGCGCTTGAGGAAAGAGAAACTGGAGAAAGAAAAAGCAGATAAGCTAAAGGCAGAGAAAGAAAAAGCTGATAAGGAAAAAGCTGATAAGGAAAAGGCGCTTAAGGAGAAAGCAGAGAAAGAGAAAGCAGAGAAAGTAAAGGCAGAGAAAGAGAAGGCTGAAAAAGATAAAAAAGCCAAGGAAAAGTTGGACGCCGCAAGGGAGGAAAAAGACGCCGCACGCAAGAAAGTCGAGGACAAAAAGGTAGAGGACCTAAGGCAAGAAAACCTCCAAAAGCTGACAGGTATGGCCGGTGCAAATGGCGCTCCCAACTCAACTGGAAATGCAACGCGCTCCTCGGGTCCATCGCCCTCTTACGCGGGAAGACTCAAAGGGCGTGTCAAACCAAACATCACTTATCCGGAAATATCATCCTCTGAGAACCCTTCAGCTGAAGTGTTAGTTAGATTAGCGCCCGATGGCACGATCATCTCTAAGAAGCTAACCAAACAAAGTGGCAACCCAGCGTGGGACGCCGCAGTTTTAAACGCAATTGAGAAGACGGAGAGGTTTCCCAGAGACACTGACGGAAGCGTGCCCCAGGAGATTGTGTTTACGTTTAAACCCAATGAGTAATATTAATTCGATAATCTAAATTGGCTTAAGAGCTCTGAGCACATCAGCGCACTGCGCTCTATTGCGAAGCGCATGATCCATCACAACCAAAGCCAGCAATGCCTCTGCGATCGGAGTAGCTCTAATTCCAACACACGGGTCATGTCGACCTTTGGTCATGACTTTTAAGGGTTGACCATTTAAGTCCAACGAATCTTTCTCAATCAAAATTGAGCTAGTGGGCTTAATTGCAAGACTCACCTCCAAGTCTTGTCCCGTACTAATTCCCCCTAGTACGCCGCCCGCATTATTGGATTTAAAGCCGCTTGGGGTGAGCTCATCTCCGTGCTCACTGCCCAGATGAGCAACTGATTTAAAGCCTGCCCCTATCTCTACTCCCTTCACAGCGTTTAGCCCCATCATGGCCCAAGCAATATCGGCATCTAACTTATCATACAAAGGCTCGCCCAAACCGACAGGCACATGGGTTGCTGTAACCCTGAGTCTTGCCCCGCACGAGTCCCCCGACTTGCGCAGTTGCTCCATATAGCGTTCGAGCTCAGCAATTTGGCTCGTAGGCGCAAAAAAAGGATTTTGATCCACATGCGCCCAAGACTCAAAGGGTATTTCAAGAGGACCAATCTGGGTCATACAACCTTTAAAAGTCGTTTTGTAGTTCTCGAAAAGCCATTTCTTCGCAACTGCCCCAGCAGCCACAGTCGGCGCGGTAAGTCGAGCTGAGGATCTCCCCCCCCCTCTTGGGTCCCGTAGTCCATATTTTTGTTGATAGGTGTAGTCTGCGTGGCCAGGCCTAAAGGTGGCCATCACCTGAGCGTAGTCTTTGCTGCGCTGATCCTCATTGGGAATCAAAAGTGCGATCGGCGTCCCCGTTGTCTTTCCCTCAAAAACACCGCTCAATATTTGCACCCTATCGCTCTCGTTTCTCTGAGTTACGAATTTGCTGGTGCCTGGGCGACGACGGTCTAAATCGGGTTGAATATCTTCGACTGACAAACCCATTCCAGGAGGACACCCATCAATCACGCATCCTATAGCAGGGCCGTGGGACTCGCCAAAGTTGGTCACCGCAAATAAAGTTCCAAAGGTGTTTCCGGACATATTTTTAAATTAATTGTGTGGTGAATGTAAAAAGCGGGCTTGTTGACTCAACACCTGTTTATAGGACTGTGATCGACGCTTTTATGAATCACTCTTGGTTGGGCCAATCCTTAATATAGGCTTTCAACATTTTGTTCTCAAAGTTTTGGCTATCCACGACAGCTTTTGCTACGTCATACAAACTGATCACACCCATGAGCATGCCCTGATTTATGACAGGCATGTAACGCGCATGACGCTCTAACATCATGCGTCTCACCTCATCTAGTTCCGTCTCCAGGGTACAAGTCATAGGATGATCATCCATTGCAGATTTGATCACTGTCTCACCCGGCGTTGCGCCTTTGTTTTGAACAATTGCTTGAATGACCTCTCTAAATGTCAGCATCCCTGCCAACTCACCGTGCTCCATTACGACTAGTGAGCCAATATCTTTTTCTGCCATAACCTGCACAGCATCTGACAACAAATCCAAAGGACCGACAGTGTACAAAGTGCCGCCCTTTACTCTTAAAATGTCGCTGACTTTCATTTGGACCAACGCCTTATTGCTTGTTGATATAGCTTAAAAAATAGGTTAGATCAGTGTCAAGGAAAAGTTAACCCGCTCCTCACTCTAAACGCAATACACCGCTGGGCTTGAAGCCCAAGTCTACTGCCTTTCCTTTTCTGGCGCGAGCTGCTCTGGCGCTTGTTAAAGAGCGAGACTCTAGTGTCTCATCTTTTTGCTTTCCACCGCGCCCCACACCACTTATCACAACGCTCTTGGTGTAAGCTGCAGCGCCCGCTAGCGTGTCCTTTGGCTCCAAATCAATCAGGGTGAGTCCGCGTCCGCCTTTCTCCATATGTTTTAGCTCAGTGATAGAAAAACTCAGTATTCTTCCACCCGTCGAGACACAAACCACATGCGAAGCAGCTGCCCAAGCCGTTTCAGGTTCGATATTGGAGGCCGAGTTCACCTCGGATGGCCTACACAAAGTCTCTCCCTGTCCCAGCGTTACAAACGATTTACCCGCTTTATTTCTTGACACCATATGCTCTATGTTTGCCAAAAAGCCGTATCCACCCGACGTACTGATCAATAAAGTTTGGTCCCCTCCGCCGGCCTCGTAGTGAATGGGCTGGGTGGAGGACTCAAGGTCAATGAGCGTTGTAATAGGTTGCCCATCCCCTCTTGCTCCAGGAAGCGCTGAGACGGGCACGGAGTAAACACGACCGTTGCTACCAAACACAATCAATGTATCCACCGTCCTGCATTCAAAGGTATCGTAGAGTGCGTCACCCGATTTAAAGGCAAAAGTACTTGGCTCATGGCCGTGGCCCTGGCGAACTCTGACCCACCCCTTCTCAGAGACCACGACTGTGACCGGTTCATCAATAATTTTCACCTCAATGACTGCGCGCTTATCCTCTTGTATTAAAGTGCGCCTTGCGTCTCCAAACTGCTTAGCATCGGCCTCAATTTCTTTTACAAGTACTTTTCGAAGCGATGTTGCGCTGCCCAAGATGTCCTCTAACTTAGACCTCTCCTCGCGCAGCTCTTTGAGCTCTTGCTCAATTTTAATTGCCTCAAGTCTCGCCAACTGTCGCAGCCGGATCTCTAAAATGTCCTCTGCCTGTCGTTCGCTTAACTTAAAGCGAGTCATCAAAGCTGGTTTGGGCTCATCGCTTTGACGAATAATCGCAATCACTTCATCAATGTTTAAGAGTACGAGTTGGCGTCCCTCCAGTATATGAATACGGTCAAGCACCTTGTTGAGCCTGAACTGGGTACGCCGTTGCACGGTGGCTTGTCTAAACTCAACCCACTCCGTTAACATTTCGCGCAACGATTTTTGCGTAGGACGCCCATCCATTCCCACAGATGTGAGGTTAATAGAGGTAGAGCTCTCTAAACTGGTATGGGCTAGTAATATTTGAACGAATTCGGGCTGCGCAATGGTCCTTGATTTAGGTTCAAACACCAAACGAACAGGCGCGTCTTTGCTGGACTCGTCTCTAACTGCGTCAAGCACACCAAGCACTGTTGCTTTTAATTGATTTTGGTCCTGCGTTAAGCTTTTCTTGCCGGCTTTAACTTTGGGATTAGTGATCTCTTCAATCTCTTCAAGCACCTTTTGCGTACTCACACCGGGGGGCAACTCGTTCACAACGATTTGCCACTGCGACCTGGCCAAATCCTCAATGACCCAACGGGCCCTGACTTTGAGGGAGCCCCGCCCACCGGTGTAAGCCTCCCTAATGTCGTCTGGGCTGCTGATGATTTGACCACCCCCTGGGTAATCAGGCCCAGGAATGAGTGAGTACAACTCTGCGTCACTCATTTTGGGGGTCTTAATTAATGAAACGCAAGCTTGGGCAATCTCGTTTAAATTATGACTAGGGATCTCCGTTGCCATTCCAACAGCGATGCCACTGGCACCGTTGAGAAGGGAGAAAGGTAAGCGTGATGGAAGCAGCCTAGGCTCCTCAGTAGAGCCGTCATAGTTGGACTGAAAATCCACAGTTCCTTCATCTATTTCATCCAACAACAAAGTGGTGATCTTTGACAAACGCGCCTCTGTGTAACGCATGGCTGCTGCGCCGTCACCGTCCCTTGATCCGAAGTTGCCTTGTCCATCGATCAGGGGATAGCGCTGGGCAAAGTCTTGGGCCATGCGCACCAAAGCGTCGTAGGCGGCTTGGTCACCGTGGGGATGAAAACGCCCCAACACATCGCCGACTACGCGAGCGCATTTGACGGGCTTTGCACCGGAGTTGCCGGAGAACGCAAGGCCCATTCTTTGCATTGCATAAAGTATTCTTCTTTGTACGGGCTTTTGACCATCACAAACATCGGGCAAAGCACGTCCCTTAACGACACTAAGTGCGTATTCGAGGTAGGCACGCTGTGCGTACTTGCCAAGGCTGATTTCGTTGTCCGAAGTATCAGCGATTTCTGTAGGTATAGTTATATCAGACATTAAACATCAATCTCAATTTCGTTTCCGTGTATTTCCATCAGTTCGCGCCGCGCCGCTGCCTCGCCTTTGCCCATCAGTTGAGTGATCAGTTTCTCGGTGTCACTAAAATTAATATCTCCAAGCTGAACCGGCCACAAGCGCCTTGTATCCGGGTTGAGGGTGGTCTCCCACAACTGCTCCGCGTTCATCTCACCCAACCCTTTAAAGCGCGAGATGCTCCAACTGCTCTCTCTTGCGCCGTCTTTGCGCAGTTTGTCCAAAATAGCGTTCAACTCGGCGTCGTCTAATGCGTACATTTTGGTTGCTGGTTTCTTCCCCCTCGCAGGGGCGTCCACTCTAAAAAGAGGAGGGCGCGCAACGTAGACATGACCGGTTTCGATAAGTTTGGGGAAGTGGCGGAAAAAGAGGGTGAGCAGTAAAACTTGGATGTGAGAGCCGTCCACATCCGCATCCGATAAGATGCAGACCTTGCCGTAACGAAGTCCGCTCAGATCGGGCGAATCGTTTGCACCGTGGGGGTCGACACCGATGGCCACCGCAATGTCGTGTATTTCGGTATTTGCAAACAAGCGGTCACGCTCGACTTCCCACGTATTGAGCACCTTTCCTCGCAAAGGCAAAACGGCTTGACTCTCTTTGTCACGTCCCATCTTGGCGCTACCCCCAGCACTGTCTCCCTCCACCAAGAAGACCTCATTATTTGCAATATCTTTGCTCTCACAGTCGGTCAATTTGCCTGGTAGTACGGCTACACCGGAGCCCTTTCTTTTCTCAACTTTTTGACCCGCGCGTTGGCGCAACTGCGCCGCTTTGATGACAAGCTCTGCCAACTTTTTGCCCAGGTCCACGTGCTGGTTGAGCCACAACTCAAGGCTTGGTCTTACAAAGCTTGAAACCAACCTAACAGCGTCCCGAGAGTTCAGCCGCTCTTTAATTTGCCCCTGAAACTGCGGATCCAACACCTTGGTACTGAGCACAAAATTTACTCTCGCAAAAATATCCTCAGGCAAGAGTTTCACGCCTTTAGGTAGCAGCGCATGTAAATCGATAAAGCTCTTTACTGCGTTGAATAAACCGTCCCTCAAACCGCTTTCGTGCGTTCCCCCCGCGCTAGTCGGGATTAAATTCACGTAACTCTCTCTTAGCGGATGTCCGTCCTCTGTGAAAGCCACGCACCAATGTGCACCCTCCCCTTCCGCAAAAGACTCATGACTGGCATCAGCGAAACCCTCACCCTCAAACAAAGGTATGACAGGGTCTGCCGTTAATGACTGCATCAAATAATCCCTAAGACCTGCCTTATAAATCCAGGTCTGTACTTCCTTAGTTTTCTCAATCTTCAACTCAACACTCACCCCCGGCATCAATACCGCCTTAGAGCGCAAGAGATGTGTCAACTCTGGCATGGGCAAGTTTGTAGATTCAAAGTATTTGGCGTCTGGCCACATCCTCACCGAAGTCCCCGTCGAGCGCATGTCAGCACTCGCCTTTTGAACCTTCAAAGGCTCTGTGACATCCCCTCCTTGGAATGCCAAATGCGCCGCCTTTCCCTCCCTGTAGGAGGTTACCTCCATTCGTTTGGACAGGGCGTTGGTCACACTGACACCCACTCCGTGCAGTCCGCCTGAAAAACTATACGCGCCGCCCGAGCCTTTATCAAATTTTCCACCGGCGTGAAGACGTGTAAAGACAAGCTCAATTACGGGCGCTTTTTCCTGCGGATGCATACCAAATGGAATACCTCGACCGTCGTCATCCACGCTCACAGAACCATCCGTATGCAGTGTCACGCTTATTTTTTTACCGTGACCGGCCAGCGCCTCATCGGCCGCGTTGTCCAAAACCTCTTGGATAATATGCAGGGGATTGTCCGTACGGGTATACATACCAGGACGTTGTTTAACCGGCTCAAGTCCCTTTAAAACTCGAATCGAACTCTCAGAATAATCAGTTTGTTTTGTTACCATAGCGCGCAATTGTAATCAAAGTCATTTAAATAAACTGGATAAATTCACAGGAATAGAAAAAATCGAACACTTTGTGTACCAAATATTTAAAAAAATTAGTACATTATTGATACGACTTTGCAAAATGCAAGCAAACTTAAATCTCCCCTAGAACTAGCGAAGAACTATGGAAGAACTAGCGGAAATATACTTCAATTAACACAAAAAGCAATGGAAAAAATCAAATCAAAAACCCCGAACCAAGCGAACGAAGCGGTTCAGGCAACAGCAGTTGCGCCATTGCCGATGTGGCAAGTTCTTTTGTGCGGCGCCGCCGTCATCTCTTTATCGATGGGAGTGCGCCACGGGTTTGGATTATGGCTTCAACCGATGACACAAGCGCACGACTGGACTCGCCAAGATTACTCCTTTGCTATCGCGGTGCAAAACCTGACCTGGGGTTTGGTGGGAATATTTTCCGGAATGTTGGCGGATCGCTTTGGAGCTTTCAGAGTAATTGTCGTCTGCTCTTTGTTTTATGCACTTGGCATCGTAGGCATGGCCAACTCTGAAACGCCGCAAGTCTTGATTTTGACTGCAGGGCTTTTGATTGGCTCGGCCCAAGCGGGGACAACTTACGCGGTTATTTACGGACTCATCGGCAGAAACATCCCCGCTCACAAAAGGTCCTGGGCGATGGGTGTCACTGCGGCGGCGGGCTCCTTTGGACAATTTCTGATGGTCCCAACTGAGGGGTGGCTGATCTCCTCTTTTGGTTGGTATACAGCCCTAATCGTTTTGGCTTGCGCCGTTTTAGTTATTCTGCCCCTGTCTTTAGGCCTTAGGGAGCCTAATTTTGCACACGCAACGCATGGTCAGTACAAACAAAGTGTCTTTCAAGCTTTACAAGAAGCTTTTGGTTTGAGGAGTTTTAAACTCCTCATGTCTGGATATTTTGTTTGCGGTTTTCAAGTTGTTTTTATTGCAGTGCATATGCCAGGTTATTTAAAAGACAATGGACTGCCCCCCCAGGTCGCAAGTTACGCTTTAGCGTTAATTGGTTTGTTCAATATTTTTGGTACTTATTTAGCGGGCACATTGGGGCAAAAGATTGCTAAAAACAAAATACTATCTGCCATCTACCTAGGACGGGCTATAGCAATCATCATATTTATAAATGCACCTTTATCTGCACTGAGCGTCTATATATTCTCAAGTGTGATGGGATTTTTATGGCTCTCAACGGTGCCACCCACCAACGCGGTCATTGCACAAATTTTCGGCGTTGCTCACCTCTCTATGCTGGGCGGCTTTGTCTTTTTAAGTCATCAGTTAGGTAGCTTTATGGGAGTCTGGTTGGGTGGCTATTTATACGACCTTTACGGAAATTATGATGTGGTTTGGAACCTGTGCGCGGCACTGGGCTTGTTTGCTGCACTGATCAACTTGCCCGTCAAAGATACGCCGATTGTGCGTCCTCTTGCACCGGTTTAAATTTGGCTTTACAAGACGTTTGCGACTCATTAAATGCCTCAACTTGAACTAGATTCGTCCCCCAACCCTTCATTACCCGCAGGAAACCCGCGTGGTAAAGCTTGGTTAAAGGGCGTTGTTTTTTTATTAATCTCTTGTGTTTTGTTTTTAATTTTCATGATGTACCTACAACCTGACTTCGTTATCACTACAGCAAACCAAATGTGGAGTTGTTTTTAGGTGGAGCAAAGAGCCCAAACAGAGCAAAACCCAGGGAGCTCTACCACTTCAAAGCCCGAACTAAGTCCTCCCTCTGAATGGGTTTTGCGTTGGGCTCATCTCATCCCAAAGAGCACAGCGCCTGAGACCTCATCTGCCCAGGTGCACCAAAGCGCGGAGATACTTGATTTAGCTTGTGGACAGGGCAGACACATGAAATGGCTCTTTGAGTCAGGCCGAAAGGTGCTGGGAATAGATAATGATCCCGTTTGTGTGGAGGCTTGTCGAGCTTTTGGGCAAGTATTGCAGTGTGATCTGGAGAGTTTGCAGCCGCCCCTTCAGTCAGCCACCAAGGGCGCCAATTGGCCGCTTGAGGGCCAAGTTTTCAACGGCATCATCGTTACCAATTATTTGTGGAGGCCCCTTTGGCCACATATTTTGCAATCTTTAGCTGAAAATGGTGTCCTCATTTACGAAACATTTTCGGCTGGTCAAGAAACGTTGGGGCGTCCAAGAAGGCCCGAGTTTTTACTAAAAACGGGTGAATTGCTTCAGATTTGCGTAAATATGCGAGTCATTGCCTTTGAAGAAGTGTTTTTAGAGCGTCCCGATCGGTGTATTCAAAGGATTGTCGCCGCGCGCGCTCAAAAGGAAGTTGTACCCGCTCGGTTATACCGGGCCACATCTCGTTAGAATAGCTAACTTTAGATCTCTTACTCTGTATTCATGACACCTATTACCGGAAGTATCGTAGCCCTTGTTACACCGATGCATGAGGATTCAAGCGTTGATTACGCAACTCTTCGCAAACTCATCGATTGGCATATCGATCAGGGCACGGACTGCATTGCAGTAGTTGGCACAACAGGCGAGTCTCCAACGGTCAACGTTGACGAGCACTGTGAGATCATTCACATCTCCGTTGATCAAGCTAAAGGTCGCGTGCCCATCATGGCTGGGTGCGGTGCTAACTCCACAAGTGAAGCTATTGAGCTCGCAAAATTTGCTAAAAAAGTAGGCGCCGACTGTCAACTTCAGGTGGTTCCCTATTACAACAAGCCTACTCAAGAGGGACAGTACTTACATTTCAAAAGTATTGCAGAATCTGTTGACTTACCTACCGTCCTCTACAACGTCCCAGGGCGCACAGTTGCCGATCTCCAACACGACACTGTCTTGCGTCTGTCCAAAGTCCCCGGTATTGTCGGCATCAAGGAGGCAACTGGCAACATTGAACGAGCTCAGTGGTTGATTAAAGAGTTACCCTCTACTTTCAGCGTTTACTCAGGAGACGATCCAACCGCGGTTGCTCTGATGCTTTGCGGGGGAAGGGGGAATGTGAGCGTTAGTGCTAACATTGCTCCTAAACTAATGCACGAGTTGTGCGCGGCAGCAATGGCTGGAGATGTAAAAAAAGCCATGCAGATCCAGTTTCAACTCTTACCCATTCACAAGCAACTTTTTGTGGAAGCAAATCCCATCCCACTCAAATGGGCCATGTCTAAAATGGGACTGTGCAAGAGCACAATGCGACTGCCCATGACCCCGCTTAGCCCCAGCAATCAGCACGTTCTTGAGAAAGCCCTCAAAGAAGCCGGGTTACTTTGAATCAAAGCCAAGGAATTTACTTGAACATGTCTCCCCCAATCGATCAAAAACCGCATCCCCAAAACCTAATGGGTATCGCTGTATTGGTCCTAGCATTGTCTACTTTCATGGCTTTAACGGGTTGTGAGTCAACTACGTTCAACGGCAATAAAGTTGATTACAAATCTTCTTCGGAAGTAAAAACGACCCCCCTAGATGTCCCACCCGATCTATCACAATTACCAAGCAGTTCAAGGTACGCCATCCCAGGCGGAGTGAGCGCCAAAAATATCAATGGTACGGCCGGTCCAACTAAAGTGAGCCCCTCCAGCATTGGAGACATCAGCATTACAAGAGACGGTGGACAACGTTGGCTTACGGTCAAAAGAGGCTCTGACCAAGTGTGGCCACTGCTTCATGCATTTTGGTTAGAGAACGGCTTTGTTTATACAACGGATCAAAAAGAGTTGGGACTTTTAGAAACAGATTGGGCTGAGAATAAGGCCAATCTGCCTAAGGATCTCTTTCACCGCTACTTGGGCAAAGTGATGAGCTCGGTCTCAGACAGCGGACTCAGGGACAGGTACCGCACCCGCATTGAGTCCACCGGACCCGATAGTTGTGAGATCTACATTTCTCAGCGCGGTATATCAGAGGAATACGCTGATATCTCCAAAATCGGGACTGTGTGGAAACCACGCCCAAATGACCCTGAGTTAGAAAATGAATTTTTGCGTAAATTGATGGTCAAATTAGGTTCTTCACCCGAGTTTGCCTCAAAGTCTTTCGAGGGAATTACTCTTTCTTTGTCAGCCAAACTGACGAAGGTTGACGGGGCACCCGTTGTTGTGCTTTCTCAAGGGTTTGACAGTGCTTGGAGGAGACTGGGAGTTGCACTAGACAGGGGCGGCTTTACGGTGGAAGACCGGGACCGCAAAGCTGGACTTTATTTTGTGCGCTTTGTTGATAAACCAAAAGATAATAGCGATGTGCCGTGGTACAAGAGCATCTTTACTCCCTCCAAACCAACCGTGGTTGGACCTCAGAAATATAGACTCAAAATGGTGAGCGAAAACGAAAGCACCAAAATATCCGTTTTGAACAACGCTGGTGACCCTGATAAAGGGGAGATTGCCAACAAGATCGCATTGATTCTGGTTGATGAATTAAAGTAATCATTTTGCATCTCCTGACCTTTACCTCCCTTGAAGCGTGCTGAGATTTAAGAACCTCGGTAGCGGAAGCACAGGAAATGCCTCCGTAGTTGAGGCTCAGTGCGGCCTCCAATCAACCAGGATGTTGATTGACTGTGGCCTGGGACTCAAGGAGCTTGAACGCAGGCTCATTCAAGCTGATCTTTGCCTAGAGAATTTAGACGCTATTTTCATTACTCATGAACATGTGGATCATGTGGGACACACCAAAAGAGTGGCCAGTTCACTGGGTATCCCCGTTTGGATGAGTCAAGGCACATGGCTAGCATGCAACGGATTGGATTGGGGTTTTAGCGATTCTCAGATCAACGTGGCTAAAGATACCCAAGTCATTGGATTAGGCGCGCTTCAGGTCACCCCTTTCACGGTACCTCACGATGCAAGAGAGCCCCTTCAAGTCAGGATCTCCGATGGATCGGTGAGCCTTGGGGTATTGACAGACCTGGGCCATGTGAGCACTCACGTAGTTCAGCAATTAAAAGGATGTAACGCCTTAATGCTAGAGACCAACCACGACTCTGAGCTCCTTCAGGCCAGCTCTTATCCTCAGTTTTTAAAGGACCGCATATCCGGCCCATTCGGACATCTCTCCAACACTGCGGCTTGTAAGCTTGCCAATGAATTAAATCACTCAAGCCTCAACAAAGTATTGGCAGCTCACTTAAGCGAGAGAAATAACCGGCCTGACATAGTTTTAAATTGTCTAAGTCAAGCGCTCGGGTGCCAAGAAAACGACTTATTAGTCGCTGCACCAGATACCGGCTCACCCTGGATCACGGTGCTTTAATCTGCCCAACCAAAAAAAATTCGAATTCAACGAAAAACACCCTCCGTAGAGGGTGAATTCATATGTTTTAGAGATTGAGATATTTAAAAATATCTCAATCTCATCCAACGCTAGACGAATGAATTACTTCTTGTCAGTAGCCATTGGAGCTGCTGCTGGAGCTGCTGGAGCTGCGGCAGGTGCTGCTGCATCGGCTGCTGGCGCTGCTGGTGCTGCTGCTGGAGCTGCTGGAGCCTCAGCTGCAGGAGCTGCAGGAGCAGGAGGAGCTTCTTTTTTACCACAAGCAATTAAGGCGATAGCCAACAAGCTAGCCAAGAGGAGCGATTTATTCATGTCTTATTTCCTTAGTAATATTTATAGAAGAAAAATTTAAAAGCGTCACAGAAATCTGCGACTGAGCAGATGGACACTAATCCCCACAACTCAGCCATGCATTATAGGGGTAAATCCTAAAATGATATTGATAAGTGAAACTAAAAAAAAATTTAACCCTTGTTTAAGGCTTGTTTAGTCAGCATTTGCAAAGGGTGAGCCCAGCCTGCGTCCAACCAATTTCGAATCAAATCTACGGCGTCTTCGGAGGCGTTTGTCAACTCTTCTCTTGATAGGGTGCGTTGATTGGCAAGGAGTCTCATCAACGTTTTGTCTTTAGACGTAGCCCTCCATCCCTCCCCGTTCATAAAAATAAAATGCTCGTCATAGAGCATCTTAGTTTGATCGTCCAAACGAATGCCACTGGGGAATGGATGAGCACCCTTTCTTACCTTGGTAGGCGCAGGTACGCTCGATTGAAACCAAACGTGGTCTTTAGGTTCGCTGAGCATTTCTCCCAGCAAGCGCGAAAAAATGATTGGACGATCAATCGCCTGGGCTAATGCGGACATTGCAAAATGCTTGAGCTCCAGCGGGATTTGAGCCGGGGTGGTCACGGCCATTTGATCAGGGTCGGAGTAGAGTTTAGAGCCAATTAAATCTTGTACATCATCGCTTAGTCTAAGAAAGATTTCACGGGCTAACTCGTCACTCTTGGGCGCTCTAAATCCTACAGAATACGTCATACACTCACCCACAGCGATGCCGTCGTGAGCGTACATAGGAGGCAGATAAAGCATATCACCTGGATCTAGGACATATTCTTTTTCAGCCTCAAAGTGGTTTAATATTTTGAGCGGTGTGTCTTGTTTTAATGAGAAATCCTTTTGCTTTGCGATGCGCCAAAGGCGTTGCCCGCTGGCTTGAATCAAAAACACATCGTAGCTGTCAAAATGCGGGCCCACGCCCCCCCTATGCGAGGCATAGCTGATCATCAAATCGTCAAGTCTTGCATCGGGTATGAAACGAAACTCCCTCAGCAAACGCGCTGCGTCGGCGTTGACTAAATCCACTCCTTGTACTAACAGTGTCCAAGCCTCTTCAGAGAAGGACGGCTTACCCCGCCCCGTAATTGGACCGTGATAAACGCTCCACTGCGTTTTTCCGTCCAAAAGTTTTGCCTGAATGAGTCTGGATTGAACTTCATCGCTCTCAGCCAATTCAAAGAGCTCAGCTCGGCTCAATACAGGCTTAAAATCCTTGAATGCGCCTTTTATCAATAAAGGTTTTTTTTGCCAATATTTTTGCATGAACTCTTTTGGACTCAAGCCTGCAAGCATAGATATGGGTTGGTTTATTTGCATCATTTTGTTTCATTCATTTTTAAATCCTCTAAAGCTTATCTTAGTTCTTTTAACTAATTAAGTCTGCGTCCCTTAAATTTTTTTACTTTTTTCTCAAACCATGGAAATTACATCACAATGCGTTGTCGCGCTGACCTGGACCCTCAAGGACACTTTGGGGGAGACGCTAGATCAACTTGAAGAGCCCATAGAATTTTTTGTAGGCGGGGATGACCTGCTCGTTAAAATTGAGGAGGCCTTGATGGGCTACAGCAAAGGCGCAACCTTAGATCTTCATTTAGAACCAGAAGAGGCATTTGGGGATTACGATGAGATGCTTGTATTTTTAGAGAAGCGCTCGCTATTTCCAAAAGAGTTAGAGGAAGGAATGACTATAGAAGGACACGCTTTGCCTGCCCAGTGCAACCCAGAGGCGCCAAAGGATCTTTTTTACACAGTCACAGAAATTTATCCAGAGCATGTTGTCATAGATGCAAATCATCCCCTGGCAGGTATAGCGCTCAGAATACACATCAAAATTGAAGACGTAAGAGAGGCTACTCCACAAGAGTTGGAGTCAAACAGCATGGGAAGTGGTTTTTTCAAAATAATTCCCCAAGCTCCCGGTGGCACACAAGTGCACTGACCAAAATCAGGTCATGCACTCGGAGCTCAGCTTGGTTTAGCTTTAATTTGTTTTAGTTAGTTTTCCTCCTCTGTGCTCTGTGCTATGTGCCCTGTGCATGGTCCGCTCTCCTACTTTGATGCCCTCACCCCTCTCAATGTTCAATGATTTTTTTCTCATCCCTTCTTGGACGCAACAACTAGGTTTAACAGCATGCAATCCACATACGAATTTGAAATTACCATCTTAGACGCAAGACTCAACGACTGGGGCCTACCCAAGTACTCAACAGAGCAATCAGCTGGTCTAGATCTTATTGCTTGTCTAAACGAACCCCTGCAAGTTCACCCTCAGGCGCCTGCTGTATTGGTCCCATCAGGTATCGCAATACACATGAACACCCCAGGGGTTTGCTCCTTTATTCTGCCTCGCTCTGGATTGGGGCATAAAAAAGGACTTGTATTGGGAAATGGGACTGGAGTCATTGACGCTGATTACAAGGAGCAATGCTACATCAGCGTTTGGAATAGAAATCCAGCCTCCAGTAACCTAGTAATCACGATTAACCCTGGCGATAGGATAGCGCAGATGGTTTTCTTACCCATTATTCGCCCCCAGTTAAAAGTAGTAGAGGCATTCTCCAATTCAAGTCAGAGAACGGGTGGTTTTGGCTCTACGGGTGTTTAGCATCGGCACAGGTTAGGCGAGACAAGTTAGGCCAGACAGGTTAGGCCAGGCAAGGTGGGCCAGATTGAGTCATTGCTTTTGCGTAAGATTCGGCTCAAATCTTAGTTTTCTCTAACTTGAGCCAATCCTCCTTGAGATTTCCCCTACCAGCTCAACAGCTAATTCATCTTTGCTTGCCCAGGCGAGCTCTCGCACACCTGTCTCATCGACAAGGAGCAAAGCGTTCTCATCACGTCCAAAAGTAGCTGGTCCCAAATTAGCCACCAACAGCGGAACCCCCTTGGACTTTCTTTTTGCAACAGCTAGGGTCTGTAACTCCTCACTCTCCGCGGCAAAGCCCACACAGTAAAGCTCTCCACTTTTTGCTTTAGGCAGTTGAGCAACTGTTTTAAGAATATCGGGGTTCTCAACCAAATCTATTTGGGGAGGGCCGCTCGTATTCATTTTTTTAATTTTTTGCTCGCCACTTGAGCTTGCACGCCAATCTGCAACTGCAGCAGTGGCGACAAAAATATCTGCTTGACTTACCCTTTCTAAAACTGCTTGATACATTTGCTGCGCAGAGGTCACATTAATTCGTTCAACGCCGCGAGGAGAATTAAGCGCTACAGGGCCACTGATAAGCCGCACAAAGGCACCTGCCCGCTGGCAAGCTTTGGCAATTGCAAACCCCATCTTGCCGCTCGATAAGTTAGTGATTCCTCTGACAGGATCGATCGCTTCGTAGGTTGGACCTGCAGTAATCAAGACATGTTTGCCTTTCAGCACTTTTTTTGTAAAAAATGACTCAAGCTCCTCTACTATTTCAAAGGGCTCTAGCATTCTTCCGTCCCCAACCTCCCCGCAGGCCTGATCCCCAACGCCCACCCCCAAAACGTGGACGCCATCCAATTTGAGTTGCGCTGTGTTGCGCTGAGTGGCTGGGTTGGCCCACATTTCTTTGTTCATTGCGGGGGCAATAATCAAGGGAACTTTATCTATAGGTCTAGCAAGACACATTAAGCTGAGTAAATCGTCGGCCCTCCCGTGTAGCAATTTAGCTACAAAATCCGCACTGGCGGGGGCAATTAAGATGGCATCAGCATCTCTGGAGAGGTTGATGTGGGCCATGTTGTTGGTTTGTCTGGGGTCCCACTGAGAGCTAAAGACCGGTCGGTCCGACAAAGCCTGCATCGTCACAGGCGTGATGAACTGAGACGCTGCATCGGTCATGACCACTTGAACCGTTGCACCCTGCTTAATGAGGGAGCGACAAAGCTCGGCAGCTTTATAACAAGCTATACCACCGGTTAGACCCAAAACAAAATGTTTATTATTCAACTGTTTCATGAAACGCAATGTACCAGAGTACACCTATAATTGCTCTTTCCTCCTCCCGGGACATGAACAATCCCGAGCTCGACATGACCAAATTTGTCTTCGTCACAGGCGGCGTGGTGTCCTCTCTTGGAAAGGGCATTGCCTCGGCCTCACTTGCTGCGATTCTTGAGTCCAGAGGGCTCAGTGTCACTCTCATCAAGTTAGACCCCTATATCAACGTAGATCCTGGCACGATGTCGCCTTTCCAACACGGTGAAGTGTTCGTGACGGACGACGGCGCAGAAACAGATTTGGACCTAGGACATTATGAGCGTTTTATAACGACTCGTATGAGAAAGAGCAATAATTTCACAACAGGTCAGATTTATAAATCTGTTCTTGAAAAAGAGCGTAGGGGCGATTATTTGGGTAAAACTGTACAAGTAATACCCCATATTACCAATGAAATCCAAGACTTTATCAAACGCGGTGCGGGTTTTGGTACTCCTGAAGGCGTAGATGTTGCAATTGTAGAGATTGGGGGTACTGTTGGAGATATAGAGTCACTGCCGTTTTTAGAGGCAGTGCGCCAAATGAGCCTTAAGATGGGCCCCGCGCAAACCGCGTTTGTCCACCTTAGTTATGTTCCCTGGATCGCTGCTGCGGGAGAACTAAAGACGAAGCCCACCCAGCATACTGCTCAAAAACTTCGTGAAATTGGCATCCAAGCAGACGCACTTGTTTGCAGGGCGGACCGTCCTATTCCGCAAGAGGAACGTGAAAAAATCTCCCTTTTTAGTAATGTCGCCTTGAGCGGTGTGATCTCCATGTGGGATGTCGATACTATTTACAAAGTGCCTCGCATGCTGCACGAGCAAGGACTTGATGACCTTATTTGCAATAAGCTTCAATTAACAACGCAAAACGCTCACCTAAAGAGATGGGACGATTTGGTCTATGCCGTTGACCACCCAAGTCTTGAGGTGAGTGTTGCGATGGTGGGCAAATACGTGGATTTATCGGACAGCTACAAATCTTTAAATGAAGCACTGCGACACGCTGGCATTCACAACAGTGCAAGAGTGAAGATTGAATACATTGACTCAGAGACCATTACAGAAGAGAACGTCTCTACACTTAAAAAATACGACGCCGTGTTGGTGCCGGGGGGTTTTGGTAAACGAGGCATTGAGGGGAAAATTTGCGCGGCAAAATTTGCTCGAGAACACAAAATCCCCTATTTAGGTATTTGCTTAGGTATGCAAGTAGCCACAATTGAGTTCGCGCGGCACAGGGCGCACTTGGAGCATGCGAATAGCACTGAGTTTGAGCCTGATACGATAAATCCAGTTATTGCACTCATAACAGAGTGGAGAAACAAAGACGGAACCATTCAAACGCGCACTGCAAGCTCTGACTTAGGGGGCACCATGCGACTGGGCGCTCAGTCCTCAGATGTAGCCCCCGGGACTTTAGCCCACCAAATATACGGCAGCGTCGTCACCGAGCGCCACCGCCACCGTTATGAAGCTAACGTAAATTACTTGGACCAACTCAGGCAATCTGGTTTGGTGATCTCTGCCATCACGCAAAGAGAGCAATTGACAGAAATTGTGGAACTGCCAAGAGACATTCACCCCTGGTATATGGGTGTTCAGTTTCACCCCGAGTTTAAATCAACACCGTGGGACGGTCATCCACTCTTTAACTCCTACATTGAAGCCGCTCTTGTTAGACGCAGCTTTGAAAATAGTTTCTCAAAAGGGACTACAAATAAAGCAACAGATGGAGTCACAGATAAAGCTACTAATGCGAGCGCCTCCAACCCAATCCACTCAAAGGCGGCAGCTTGATGACTCAGTTAACCGACTCTACTCAAGGCTTTGATATTCACCCAAGTCTAGATTTGTGCGGATTTAAAGTCGGTTTGTCCTATCCATTTTTCTTAATTGCGGGCCCGTGTGTCGTTGAGTCAGAGCAGTTGCAAATGGATACAGCAGGCACTCTTAAAGAGATTACGAGTAAGCTTGGGATCCCCTTTATTTTCAAGTCTAGTTTTGACAAGGCGAATCGCTCTAGTGGTACCACCTTTAGGGGGCCAGGGATGGAGAAGGGGCTTGAGATACTCTTAAACGTCAAAAAAGCACTAGGAGTGCCCTTACTCACGGACGTCCATGAGATCTCCCACATTAAGCCCGCATGCGCAGTTGTTGACGTCCTACAAACACCGGCCTTCCTTTGTCGGCAAACTGACTTTATTTATGCTGTAGCCCAAAGCGGCAAACCCGTAAATATAAAAAAAGGACAGTTTCTTGCCCCTCACGATATGAAAAACGTTATCGATAAGGCCCGCCAAGCAGCTAAAGATGTGGGTCTAAGTACGGATCGGTTCATGGCGTGCGAGAGAGGGGCAAGCTTTGGGTATAACAATTTGGTATCTGATATGAGAAGTCTTGCCATCATGCGCGAGACCAAAGCACCCGTTGTTTTTGATGCAACGCATTCAGTGCAACTTCCTGGGGGCCAAGGTATTAGCTCGGGAGGACAAAGAGAGATGGTGCCTGTTTTAGCCAGGGCTGCTGTAGCCGTTGGGGTGGCGGGACTTTTTATGGAAACCCACCCCAACCCAAACCAAGCCATGAGCGATGGACCCAACGCTGTACCCCTTAAACACATGCAAGCCTTGTTGGAGACTTTACTTGAGTTGGACGGTGTTATCAAAAAAGTAGGGTTTCTAGAAAACCATTTCCAAACTTAAGCGCACTTTTGATAATTCAAATGGGTTGTTAAGAATTTCAAGAACAAGAACAAGAACAAAAAATAATGCAATGCATTGCAAGGCTAAGCAGAGCTGAATTTATTTTGCGTCCCGGTGAAGCGGAAACAGGAAAAGTTATTTTTTATGTTTTATATTTTTTATTAAGCGAGAAAGAACATCATGAGTGCAATCGTTGACATCGTGGGCAGAGAAGTTTTAGATAGCCGTGGTAACCCAACCGTTGAGTGCGACGTTTTATTAGAAAGTGGGATTATGGGGCGAGCTGCTGTCCCCTCCGGTGCCTCCACCGGCACTAAGGAGGCCGTTGAGCTCAGGGACGGCGATAAACACCGCTATTTAGGCAAAGGCGTCCTGAGAGCTGTTGAGAACATCAATACTGAGATTGCTGAGGCAATCCTCGGTCTTGACGCCAGCGAGCAAGCCTTTTTGGATAAAACTCTAATTGCCCTTGATGGCACATCCAACAAGGGAAGACTTGGCGCAAATGCAATACTGGCTGTGTCAATGGCGGTTGCCAAAGCGGCTGCAGAGGAAGCGGGATTGCCACTTTATAGATATTTTGGCGGCATGAGCAGCAAACAACTGCCTGTACCCATGATGAACGTCATCAACGGGGGTGCCCACGCCAACAACAATCTGGACATTCAAGAGTTCATGATTATCCCCGTTGGCGCGCCAAGCTTTAGAGAGGCACTGCGTTACGGGACAGAGATTTTTCACACACTGAAGAAAATTCTCGCTGACAAAGGAATTAGCACCGCGGTCGGGGATGAGGGCGGTTTTGCACCCAACGTTGAAAGCCACGAAGCAGCCATACAGATGATCTTAGAGGCAATCTCACAAGCGGGTTACACCGCGGGTGAGCAAATTGCAATTGGACTGGACTGCGCGGCCAGCGAATTCTACAAAGACGGTATGTATCACTTAGACGGGGAGGGACTAACGCTAAACGCTCAACAGTGGAGCGATATGCTTGCGACTTGGGCTGACAAGTATCCCATCATCAGCATTGAAGATCCTATGGCAGAGGATGACTGGGCTGGGTGGAAGATCATCTCTGACAAACTGAGCTCAAAAGTGCAACTCGTGGGTGACGATTTATTTGTCACCAACACACAACTTATCAAACGCGGCATTCAAGAGGGCATCGCCAACTCAGTTTTGATCAAAATCAATCAAATTGGCACTCTAACCGAAACTTTTGAGGCTATTGAAATGGCTAAGCGCGCGGGCTATACCGCTGTGATCTCTCACCGCTCGGGGGAGACGGAGGACTCCACGATCGCTGATATTGCGGTTGGCACAAATGCGGGACAAATCAAAACGGGTTCTTTATCTCGCTCAGACAGGATGGCTAAATACAACCAACTGCTTCGCATTGAGGAAGATTTGGGCGACGTAGGGGAGTATCCGGGGAGAGCGGCGTTTTACAATTTACGCTAGTCTTGATAAGATAAGCACTTTAATCTTCACTTCACACAGAGCTGGCCCTAAACTGATCCACAACTACCCAATAACCCGCTACATAACCTCTCTTTAACCCCACCCCGAACCCAAATACTCCCATGTTTCGCCCCTTACCGCTCATATTGATTGGCTTGCTTGTCATCTTGCAAGCCCAGTTATGGCTTGGGCGGGGTAGCATCCCTGAGGTCATGCGCCTTAGCCAAGGCTTGGCGGAGCAAACTCAGAAAAATGCCAATCAAGAAATCTCTAACGAGCGACTTCGGGCTGAGTTAACGGATCTACAAGTGGGACTAGAGATGGTTGAGGAGAGGGCCAGAGGAGAGCTTGGGATGGCCAAATCCAATGAGATTTTTGTACAAATTTCCAAATAAACCAAACCCCTTAAAAGTTGCCTGTCCTACATATAGATTTACTCGGTGAGCGAGAAGAGATACTGAGCGCCCTCAAAGTTTCACTGCTCACTCAAGTTGACCTATTGAATTCAAATGCGACTCTAACTGTTGTTCAAGTTCAGTGCCTGCCCAAAGCACAGGAGTGCATAAACCGGTGGCAAAGTATCATTTCTGCTGATTCTGTTGAAACACAAAGAATTTTGTTTTTAATTAGCCCCAACGAGTACGCAACACAAGACGAGCACCCACTGTTTCTTTGGCGCTGCGCAGTCGATGAGGCATCTAAGACTAAAAGACTAAACCTTCAAGTTATTCGGGGTAACTGGGAGGGAGGGCTCTTAGGGACGCTTTGCCAAAACGTAGGATATGCATTTGCAGTTGCCCTCAAATCTGTTAGCAGGTCATTGAATCCAAAAGTGCAACCCGAGCACAGCGAAGGGGACTTAATAGGAGGGAATTTACGCCCTATTCCCAAAACACTTTACAACTACGCTTGTGAGAAATGCAGCGATCCCGAATGTGAACACGCCTTGTTCGGTTTTTTGAATTCGGGTAAAACACCTTGATAAAACAAAAGAACACTCACTGCAGCACATCTGGCGCAGGGGGCTGGAGTACCTGATGGTTAAAGAGTTGTGCAGTATCGACGGCGTCAAATAGATAGTTTGCACCGCAAAAATCACAACTCACGTCAATGCGCTCTCGCTCATCTAAAATGCTTTGTGCCTCCTCCAAACCTAGCCCCTGAATCATTGAGCCCACTCTTGCTCGAGAGCAAGTACACCCAAAGTAAGGGGCCAAGGTAGCAGCAGCACCTGAGTCCTCCTTGGGGGTCAGATGAGTCACTCTCTCCTCCCAAAAAAGACGATGCAAAATCTCCTCTGATTTGAGAGTTAGCAATTCCTTGGTCGTTAAACTGTTCGTTAAGATTGAAATTCTGTTGTAATCCTCGTTGAGGTCCATCGCGTCTTGCTCCGCAACCAGTTGCTCGCCTCCCAAATTATCACGACCTTTGATGGGCATTCTTTGAATCAATATTCCTGCGCAACACACATCATCTGCTGCCAGTACGATTGTGGTGTCGAGTTGCTCGCTGCGCCTCATGTACTGCTCTAGTATTTCACTAAATCGCTCGTAAGACAGGCCGTTATCGCGCTCCAAAGGCACAACGCCTTGGTAAGGCTGTTGTCCAGGTTGTCGGTTTTGCGGATCATACGTAATTGAGCACCGCCCCTGGTGATGCAGATTAATCAACTGGCTGAGGCGTGCATTGTCCGAGATCTCCCCCACAACTTTAGCAGTCGCACGTACTCGCAGATCAGGTTGGACCTCAACCATCGCGACTTTAACAGGGCCGTCCCCCCATATTTGGAGAATCAAGGCGCCGTCGAACCGGATGTTTGACTGTAGCAAAACGGCTGCCGCAGTCATCTCGCCCAACAGATCTCGCACGGGTTTAGGATATTCCCCGGTTTCTGGGTTTAAGCGTCTGCGAGACAAAATCTCAGTCCAAGTCTCGTGCATTTGAACTAAAAAACCTCTAACCGGTAAACCTTCAAAAATAAAGGGATGCACGGGGGACAATTTAGTCAATTTTGACAAGCCCATTTTTGAAACGGTTTGCATTTTCTACATACCGTTTTGCTGACTCATAAAGAGCATTGATTTGTTCTTCGCTAAGGGATTTAACAACTTTTGCAGGGCTCCCCAAAATCATTGAGCCGTCAGCAAACTCTTTGCCTTCTGTGACCAAAGCACCCGCTCCCACCAAACAGTTTTTTCCGATCTTTGCTCCGTTTAAAACCACAGAGCCAATCCCAATTAAAGAGCCCTCCCCAATGCTGCATCCGTGCAAAGTAACTTGGTGCCCTACAGTGACCCCTCGCCCAATGGTCAAAGGCATACCTGAGTCTGTATGCAAAGTGCAGTTGTCTTGAACGTTAGATCCCTCCCCAATCTCAATCAGATCATTATCTCCCCTGATAACGGTACCAAACCAAACATTAGAGCCCTTGTGCATATGAACCCGCCCAATCACTTGAGCTGAGTCTGCAATCCAGGCGGTCGGATCAATGGTGGGGGCAACGCCGTCTAATTTATAAATACTCATGAATCCTCCAAAAATTTAACACATCTACCCAATTAAATGACAAAATTGTACGAATGGAATTAAGATATTGTGCCCTACAAGCGTTACAAGCAAAAGAGACTTCAACAAAGGTAAGTTTGGTGAGTTCTTTATGGAGTGCGCGCGATAGTTTAGAGATCAATACCGACCAAGTGCTAGAGCCAAAGACCCAAAGCATACCCGGGCGTCCGGATCTGCCCGAGTTGATCAATGCGAGGCACATGCCCAAGCGTTCTGCTTTTAACTCGGATGGGTTAGCTGCTTTGGTGCACGCCGTGTGCCACATCGAGTTTAACGCTATCAACCTTGCTCTTGATGCGCTGTGGAGGTACTCTGGAATGCCAAATGCCTACTACACCGAATGGCTTCAAGTTGCTTTTGAGGAGTCGACACACTTTGAGTTACTGCGCCGTTTTCTTGAATCCATGAACTACAGTTACGGTGATTTCAAAGCTCATGATGGTCTTTGGGATATGTGTACCAAAACCTCAAATGACGTAACCGCTCGAATGGCGCTAGTGCCCCGTACGCTCGAGGCAAGAGGGCTGGACGCAACTCCCATTATCCAAAAAAAATTAAAGTCCGCAGGCACTCCATTAGCCGTTGAAGCGATCCGAATTTTAGACATCATCTTAAGAGATGAGGTTGGGCACGTGGCAATTGGAAACCACTGGTTCAACTGGCTTTGCAACCAACAAGGGCTTGACCCCTTTACCCATTACAACTATTTGGCAATCAAGCATAACGCCCCTAAACTTAGAGCGCCCTTTAATTTTGAGGCCAGGAGGCGAGCAGGGTTTACGGATCAAGAGCTTTCAGCCCTTCAAGCACAACCTACTTGAACTCATCCTCTGGGGTGATGCTTAGCATGCAATCCCTTCAAGCGCTCCTTGGCAACGTGTGTATAGATCGTGGTGGTTGAGATATCTGCGTGGCCAAGCAGCATCTGCACAGCCCTTAAATCTGCGCCGTGATTCAGCAGGTGAGTGGCAAAAGCGTGGCGCAGTGTATGGGGCGAGAGTGAAGGTGCGATATGTGCCAGTTGCGCGTAGCGCTTTATGATGTTCCAAAACATGACCCTGGACATACCAGAGCCCCTTCGGGTCACAAAAAGAAACTGTGTTTGCTGCTCTTTTAAAAGCTCAGGGCGCGCAAGCTTTAAGTATTGCTCTATCCACTCCCCCGCCTCTTCGCCAAAGGGAACCATACGCTCTTTTTGCCCCTTTCCCATCACGGTTACGACACCCTCCCTCAAACTCAACTCAAAGCTCTTTAAATTTACCAACTCAGAGACACGCAAGCCACTTGCATAAAGCAGTTCAAGCATCGCTTTGTCTCTCAGACCCAGGGGCTTGGCCGTATCGGGTGCCAACAACAAAGCCTCTACATGAGATTCGGTGAGTGTTTTAGGAACACGAAGTGGCGTGCGCGCAGCAAGTATTTTCAGAGTTGGATCCTCGCTGATTAAGGACTCGCGCTGCGCCCACCTAAAGAACCTTCTAAAGACGGTGAGTCTTCTATTCGCGCTAGTGGCTTTGGAGTTTGCAAAACGCACGGAGAAATATTCTTGCACTAAAGGCTCTGTACAAATCAAAAGGGCGCTTGATTTACTCCTTAACCAAAGTGATATTTGGGAGATGTCGCGTCTGTAAGCGCTTAGTGTATTTTGAGAAAGTCCCTCCTCTAACCACAGCCCATTAATAAAGCGCTCAATAACTGGATCCACCAAACTCTTATCAACGACAGATACGGGTTTGCCAAGCTTTTTGCGAGGCGGGGCAGTCTTGGTCTGCCCCCTCTTTGCGTTGGAGCTAAGTTCGCTGCTCCCAGTGGATGTGTTTGCTTGGACCAGGGGTTTGTATTTAGCGGGGCGCCCCCTCTTAGGAGGGTCGCCCTGAGAGGCGTACAGATCATCCAAGATTGGTTGGTTTGGAGAATCAATCTTGGACATGCCGCGAGTTAGGTATAACTTAATCTAGTTTTAGTTTTTGGTTATCAACCACTTTTTTATAAACCTCGTATTCGGCTTGTATTTGCTGGGCAAACTGCTCAGGCGTGTTGCCCACAACGATTGAGCCAGTGTCTTCTATTCGTTTGCGAACGGCTGGATCTTCAAGGGCTTTGACCACAGCAGCGTGTATTTTTTCAACCACCTCTTTGGGGAGACCTTTAGGTCCATAAATCCCGTAGTAAGCCATACGATTTACGGCCTCGAGTCCGACGTCTTTGAAGGTGGGCACGTTGGGCAATACAGCCAAATGGTTGGGGGCTGCAACCACGATGGGTACGAGTCTTCCTTCCTTAATAAAGGGCAACGCAGAGGGAAGATTATCGAAAATAATGGGCACTTGCCCAGCGACAGTATCGTTTAAAGCGGGTCCCCCACCTCGGTAGGGGATGTGGGTGATGAAGGTATTGGAGAGGTTTTTAAATAACTCGGTTTGCAAGTGTCCTATTCCCCCAGTGCCTGAGGAGGCGTAAGAGTATTTGCCCGGATTTTTGCGAACTTCGTTGAGAAACGTTTTATAGTCTTTGGCAGGAAAAGAGGGATGCACAGCAATCACATTAGGGGTCGCTGCAACGTTGACAATAGGGGTGAAGTCTGTCAGCGTGTTGTAAGGGATTTTGGTGTTAATTGCGGGGTTGGCGGCTGTGGTTGAAACCGTTGCAACCCCCAAAGAGTAACCGTCGGCAATTGCCCTTGATGTTTCTAGGGCCCCGACCACGCCCCCGCCCCCGGGCCTGTTGTCAACGATCACGGTTTGTCCCAAAATTCTGCCCATTGGCTCAGCAATTACTCGCGCAACTATATCTGTCGTGCCCCCGGGGGCGAACGGCACAACCAACTTGATGGGTTTAGAAGGGTAATTTTGGGCAAAACAAAGTGATACTGCAAGGCTTGTCAAAAGTGCCGTCGCCATCGTTTTTAAAGAAAAGGGGAACATATATATTTTTAAATCCATCGTTTGCTTTGTTAGATAACAGATTGTGAGATTAAGTTGGTTTGTTGATTCGTTTGATTGTTTTGATTCGTTTGAATAACTAATTGGGTAGATTATCTTATTTTTTGCAAACTCCATCTACTCATTAACTGCATCCGCGCATTTTTTTAAACCACTACGGGCTCAATTTCTAGGCGTATTCCAAACCTTTCATACACACTGGTTTGAATGGCTTGGGCCAGTGTGACCACCTCACCTCCGGTGCACGGTCTACTTGCGCCCCCTTTGTTGACAAGAATCAGGGCCTGTTTCTCGTAAACACCCGCATGGCCAACTGTTTTACCTCTCCACCCACATGCGTCAATCAACCAAGCAGCAGCTAATTTGTACTCGCCGTTGCTGAGTTGGTAATGAACCAACTTGGGTTCGCGAGCAATGATATCCGCACACTGATCGGCTGTGACGGTTGGATTTTTAAAGAAACTCCCCACATTACCAATAACCTCGGGCTGGGGGAGCTTGGCTTTCCTAATGGCGCAGACCATCTCAAATATCTGCAGTGCTGTAGGGTGGGGCGTGCCGAGCTCAGTGACGCGTTTTTGAATATCTGTGTAACTGGTCTCCGCTCGCCAAGCCTTGGGCAAGCGAAACCGTACCTTTGTTATGAGCGCTCGACCTGCAAGCCCCATAGCGCTTGACGCGCCCACAATTTGTCCCGGGCCGTGTTTAAACACTGAGTCACGGTAGCCAAACCCACAGTGAATGGCCTGCATCTGCATGAGCTCCCCCGTTTGGAGGTTGACGGCATCTAAGGACTCAAAGCGGTCTTGAAACTCAACCCCATAGGCGCCAATATTTTGCACAGGCGAGGCACCAACGGTGCCCGGTATCATCGCCATATTTTCCAACCCTGGCCAGCCGTTCTCTAGTGTCCACTTCACAAATTCATGCCAATCCTCCCCCGCCTGAGCCTCGACAATCCAAGCCTTAGCGTCTTCGCTGACCAACCGCTTTCCCATCATCTCCACTTTTAGGACCAAGGGCTTTACGTCTGCAGTAATCACGATGTTGCTCCCCCCGCCCAAGATAAACTTGGGTAGGCTCGCAAGCTCAGGATCCGCCAAAATAGCCTGCAAATTGGCCTCTGATTTGATGCGCACCAGTTGAAGTGCCTTGGCCTCAATACCAAAGGTGTTGTATTTTTTTAGGGATATATTTTTTTCGACAATCATGGCAGAATTGTCGCATTCTTAATAAGGATTTTTTATGCCCTCTTTTGATGCAGTTTGCGAAGCCAATTTAGTGGAAGTAAAAAATGCGGTGGAAAATTCCGCCAAAGAAATTGGCACCCGTTTTGACTTCAAAGGAACTAGCGCAGCAATTGATTTAAAGGACAATGAAATTACCGTCCACGGAGACTCGGCCTTTCAATTGACTCAGGTCGAGGACATTCTCCAAAATAAACTCATCAAACGCGGCGTAGATGTGCGGTTTTTAGACAAACAAGAAATTCAAAAAATAGGCGGTGATAAGGTCAAAGTGCTTATTAAAGTTAAAAAAGGAATAGCGGGGGAAGACGCTAAAAAGCTCCAGCGCCTTATTAAGGACAGCAAAATAAAAGTCCAAGCCGCCATACAAGGCGACGCTGTGAGGGTATCAGGTACTAAAAGAGATGATCTTCAAACCGCCATGGCTTTGATCAAAAAAGAACTGAGTGACCTTCCGCTTAGTTTTGATAATTTTAGAGATTGACAGGGTCGCTCAGCCCCCTTTCTTGCTGAAGATCTTAGACTCTTCCCCCCTTATAAGTCGGGCAACGTTATCTTTATGACGGTAAATTAAAAGTGCCGCCATAATAGAGCTGACCATTACCATCGGCCAAGGTACAACATTTGCTCCAGGCTCACTCCATAAATAGTTTGCGCCCAAGACCAGATAAAGCGGGGCAAGCGCGGCGCTTATCAACGCCGACAAAGAGGAGTAGCGAGTTATTACGGCAACCGATACCCAGGTCAAGAGTGCCATTAATCCCAGCATAGGATGCATGCCCAGCAAAAGTCCGGCTGCAGTTGCAACGCCTTTGCCCCCCTTGAAACCAAAAAAAACAGGCCACAAGTGCCCCAAAAAAGCACTGATTGCAACTAGCCCAATGATCCAAGGACTAAGCGTTTGCCAAAGGCTTACATCAAGCGCATAGTCTTTAAGGAGAGGGTCTAAAAAGGGATTTTGCAAAACATACGTTTTAGCTAAAACCAAAGGTAACCAAGCTTTAAAGCCGTCCATAAAGAGGGTTAGTAAAGCGGCCCCTTTGTGACCTGTTCTCAACACATTTGTTGCGCCAGGATTGTGGCTACCAAAGGTGCGAGGATCACTCAGTCCAAAGAGTCTGCTCACAACAACTGCAAAGGAGATAGAGCCACACAGGTAAGCAAAAGTGATCCACAGCCCAAATCCGGCTAGCAGTGGCCAAAAATCTAGAGTCATGTTTTCAAACAGCTGGGTCGCGGTGAACCCATCTGACTTGATCAATTGCGCTTAGCAACTCTGGGCTCAGGGTGGTGCCCCAGGCTTTTAAATTCTCATCTAATTGCTCTTTCGTCGTTACTCCAATAATGGTGCTTTGAACGCACCGATGGGTGTAACAAAAGGCCAGGGCCATTTGGGTGGGAGTAAATCCATTTTCTAAAGCAAGGCGGTTGTAAATCCTTGACGCCTCAAGAGCCTCTTGACGCCCCCAACGCTGTTTACGAACAGATTCGTACTTTGCAATACGAGCCTGCATAGGGGCGTTTGTGCCAGTGGTGCCGCTTGCGTCGTATTTACCTGTTAAGAGTCCAAATCCAAGGGGGGAATAAGCAAGTAGCGATACATTCAAACGGTGCAGCGTCTCGTCTAACGCGTTTTCTACTGTTCTGTTGATTAGGCAGTAGGGATTTTGAACAGTAATCACTTTTGGCAAATTATGCATTTGCGCTAAACGCACGAACTCATGCACGCCGTAGGGCGTTTCGTTTGATAAGCCAATATAGCGAATTTTGCCCTCTTGAACAAGCTTACCAAGCGCAATGAGTTGGTCGTGGATGCTCGTTTGGCTTGTTTCTTGTTTAGGATCGTAATACATGGATCCAAAGGCGGGCACATGACGCTCTGGCCAATGTATTTGGTATAAATCTATCACATCCGTTTGAAGACGCTTTAAACTAGCATTACATGATGCGGTGATATCAGTGGGAGTCATCCCCGTCCCCTCTCGAACCCAGGGCATGCCCCTTGACGAACCCGCCACCTTGGAGGCTAAGATTACTTTTGAACGATTGCCAGGGTGCTTTGCAAACCAATTGCCAATGATGGTTTCAGTAGATCCAAATGTTTCTGCTTTTGTGGGAACTGAGTAGATCTCAGCCGTATCAAAAAAATTGATACCCCTCTCAATTGACAGATCCATAATTTCATGGGACTCTTTTTCACTAACCTGCTCTCCAAAGGTCATGGTGCCCAAGCAAATCGGGGTAACTTTTAAATCACTATGCCCCAGTTGTAC
Organism: uncultured Burkholderiales bacterium; assembly: GCA_903871545.1. Lineage (GTDB taxonomy): Bacteria > Pseudomonadota > Gammaproteobacteria > Burkholderiales > Burkholderiaceae_C > Limnohabitans. The sequence goes on from CAIQHG010000025.1 coordinate 55,205, forward strand.
GAGTTTAAAATTGTGTGCTGACATATAAATAAGTATTTTAAAGAAAATTTATTTTTGCTTAGGATATAAAGAATGGCAAAGTAAATGCCCAATCACTGGTGCTGTAATTTTAGAGTGTTTAAGCTTAAAAGTTGTACTCGTCGGATGCAGAATAGGAGTATTTTTGGCATTTACAATGAAAAATATGTATCAAGCTATCAAAACCTCTTCAAGTGAATTTATCACGCTTCGTAATCAACGCTACCACGTCAGAACTTGGGGCAACAAAGAAAATGCTCAACATGCCAAACCCCTTGTCCTCTTGCACGGTTGGATGGATGTGGCTGCTTCTTTTCAGTTTGTGGTGGACGCACTTAGTGTTGATCGATTCGTTATTGCTCCCGACTGGAGGGGGTTTGGATTAACGAAGAGCATTGATTTGGCAAAAAACTCTGTTGACCATTTCTTATTTGCAGACTACTTGGGAGATTTAGACTTCCTACTCAAACACTATTTTGGTGAGGCTGCGGTGGACCTAGTAGGACACAGCATGGGCGGCAACATCAGCATGATCTACTCTGGTGTGCGTCCTAAGAGAATTAACAAACTCATCAACCTTGAGGGGTTTGGTATGGCAAGCTCAAAACCCGCCCAAGCCGCCACCAAATATGCAAAGTGGTTAGATCAAATAGGCGAATTTCACAAAGGCAATGTCACGCTAAGGCCCTACAAAAGTCTTGCTGAAGTTGCTAACCGTTTACTAAAAAATAATCCTCGGATTTCTCTTGACAAGGCTCATTGGCTAGCAGCCCACTGGGCGCAAGAGGACTCGCACGGTATGTGGCATATTTTAGGTGACCCAGCACACAAAATTAGTAGTGTGCATCTTTACCGTAGCGATGAGGCCAGTGAAATTCACAGACTCATAACGGCCCCTGTTTTATGCGTAATTGCTGAAGACGATAGTCTACAAAAGTGGTTTGGCCAGACCTACAAAATGAACGAGTTCATTGAACGAATGAAGGTTATTGAGCGCATTGAGTTTCATCAACTAAAAGACACTGGACATATGCTTCATCATGATCAGCCGCTTGCGCTAGCACAGGTTATTGAGTCTTTTCTTGAAAAAAATTGATGATAAAACCTAATGACCAAACTTGACCGAAACTCCGCCCAGACCTTTGATGCGGTCATTATTGGAGCAGGTGCAGCAGGTCTTTTTTGCGCCGGCGTAGCACGCTCACGCGGTTTAAAGATTTTGGTGATCGATCACAACGAAAAAATCGCAGAAAAGATCCGGATCTCAGGGGGAGGGAGATGCAACTTTACGAACAAAGATATTGACCCTAGACAACCGCATAAATATTTTATTGGAGAGAATCCTCAGTTTTGCAGAAGCGCCTTATCCAAATATACACAAGATGATTTTCTCTCCCTCTTAAAACAATACGATATCCCTTTTCACGAAAAGCACAAAGGTCAGCTCTTCTGTGATAATTCCTCAAAAGAAATAATTGATGTATTGCTCAAGGAATGTAATTTAGCGGGAAGTGGCAGCGTAGAGATAAGGTACCCATGCAGCGTTTTAAGTATTCGTAGCCTTCAAAGGGGCTCACCGGGCAACGAACAAAACCCTGATATCAGTGCTCAGGGCGAAAAGCCCATTTATGAACTTGATACGGACAAAGGCAAGGTTTTAGCACCCTGCGTCGTCATCGCAACTGGAGGGCTCTCCATCCCTATGATTGGAGCAAGCGACTTTGGCTACAAAGTTGCAAAACAGTTCAATCTACCCGTTGTCCAGACCCGTCCCGCTCTTGTGCCACTTACCTTTGAGAGTGCAGTTTGGGGGCCTTATGCACATATGTCTGGGTTGTCTTTACCAGTCGTGATCTCAACGGGCACTAAGAAAGCGCGTACTGAATTTGCCGAGGATCTGCTCTTTACTCACCGGGGTTTATCAGGGCCTGGCATTTTGCAAATATCAAGCTACTGGAGACCTGGAGACAGCATCCAAGTCAACTTAGCCCCCGGTCAATCAGTTCAAGAATTACTAATTAAAACCAAAGACACGTCGCGAAAACTTTTAGTAAATGAGCTTTCCCAGTGGATCCCCTCCCGCTTGGCTCAAGCCTGGACTGATCAAAATACAACACTGCAAAACCCGATCAACCAGGTGCCAGATCAAGCATTAACCATTTTGGCGAAAAAACTGGAAAATTGGGAACTCATTCCATCAGGGACCGAAGGATATAAAAAAGCAGAAGTTACGGCAGGGGGAGTTAGTACAAAGGTATTAAATCAGCAAACGATGGAGTCCACTCAGAAGGGTTTGTACTTTATTGGGGAGGTGGTGGATATAACGGGCTGGCTTGGTGGATATAACTTTCAATGGGCGTGGTCAAGTGGTTTCGCCTGTGCCAACAACCTTCCCATCGCAGCTTAAACGTAGCTCCAAATATTAGTCGCGTCGAATTAAATCAAAATTGCCTCAAAATGGTTATAATTTAAGGCTAACCAGGCCACTCCCCCAACGGCCACAAAACAAACAGTTGGGGTGTCAATCGCGATTCGTTGGTATGAGGCTCATCGATCTTCCTCATTAAAACGATCTGCACATTTTGAAAATTTTATTTAATGACAACCGTTCGATTAAAAGAAAATGAGCCCTTTGACGTTGCACTGCGTCGGTTCAAGCGTACCATTGAAAAATTAGGCTTACTCACAGAGCTGAGAGCTCGCGAGTTTTACGAAAAACCAACTGCAGAACGCAAGCGCAAAAAAGCGGCTGCCGTTAAGCGCCACTATAAACGTGTGCGCAGCATGCAGTTACCCAAGAAGATGTATTAATATACCCGCTGCTTAGAGTGACTTAAAGCTCGCACGGGGCAACCCGAGCGAGCTTTTGCTTTTGGAGTGGCCCGCCTTGCTATCAACGTAACATATTAATTTTGGAACTTTTATGAGTCTTAAAGATCAAATCACTGAAGATATGAAAGCCGCAATGAGGGCTAAGGATAGCCAAAAATTAGGCACGATTCGTTTGTTACAGGCAGCCATTAAACAGCGAGAGGTTGACGAGCGTATAACCTTAGACGACGCAGCTGTCATATCTATCGTTGATAAATTAATCAAACAAAGAAAAGACTCCATAGCTGCTTACACAAGCGCCAGCCGTCAAGATCTAGCCGATGTAGAAAGCCTAGAAATCACGGTCTTACAGGCTTATCTGCCGCAAAGAATGAGTGCAGAGGAAATCACCGCCGCTGTTAAGGCTTTGGTGCTTGAACTCGGCGCCAATGGATCCGCAGATATGGGCAAAGTAATGGGCGCAGCAAAAACCAAATTTACGTGTAAAGCTGATATGGCATTGGTCAGCTCAGCAGTAAAAGCAACTCTTAGTCCTTAAGTCTAGTGAGTAAAAGCGTTGGAAGTGCAGTTAATCAGGCTCAGTGAGGCCTAAACTTTGGTTATTTGACTGCTAACAATCCCTATAAGAATATTGCTAAAGCATGCGTCCAAAGTCTTTACTTAAGTCTTTGCTAACAACTCGACTAATGCCGAGTTCCGCCTTAAAGATAACCCCTCTGAGGAGGGGGATGCAATCACCGTAATCCCCGTGAATTTGCTGTGTATGTCAATTACAGACAATGCACATTTTTATCTTTAAAAAATAAACAACTTATTTTTCAGCATAACACTACAAATATCAAAAGAAGTTGATATTTAGTATCCCTCTAAAGCTTAGGTATCTTCTTCTATGCTACCTTATTGATGAGTTCAATATCAGGGCGAATACACCCCCCCTATTAGCTACCTATTAGCTACCTTTTAGCCTCCCTTTAGTCACCCTTTAGTCACCCTTTAGCTAGCTTTTGGGTTGCTCAATTTAACAAAGAGAAATATATGCACGCCCTTGTTATCGGTGCAGGTTTTGGAGGTATCGCGAGTGCGTTGCGCTTGAGGGCTAAAGGATATGAGGTAACCGTGGTAGAGCGAGGTACCAGACTAGGAGGTAGGGCGCAAACCTTTGAGCGCAATGGTTTTCGACACGACGCGGGTCCTACCGTAATAACTGCACCTTTTCTTTTTGAGGAGCTTTTTGCGTTATTTGGGGAAGATTTCTCCAGCCATGTAAAGCTAGTGCCCCTGACCCCATGGTACCGATTTCATTTTGCAGATGGTGATCACTTTGATTATGGGGGCAGTTTAGAGGAGACGCTGATCGAAATCAAACGAATCGATCCAAAGGATTGTGATGGGTATTTGAAATTACTGGATCATTCTAAAAAAATATTTGATATAGCCTTTACTGATCTTTCAGCCCAATCTTTTCACAGTTTTTGGGAAATGGTTAAGCAAATTCCAAGGCTAGTTCGCTTAAAAAGCTATAAAACTGTTTGGCAATTGGTCTGCATTTACCTCAAGCATCCCAAACTGAGGCAAGCTTTCTCTATCCAACCCTTGCTAGTAGGGGGGAATCCCTTTGACACTACCAGCATTTACGGACTCATTCATTATTTGGAGCGAGCATATGGGGTCCATTTTGCGATGGGTGGTACGGGCTCGATCATCAACGCGTTTGATTCTCTCATGAGACGACAAGGTATTCATATCGAGTTGGGCAAAACTGTAAAGTCATTTTTGACTAAATCAGATACTGTTACCGGGGCCGTATTGGACGACGGACAAGAGATATATGCCGATTTAGTCGTATCTAACGCTGATCCTGCCTATTTATATCGCCATATGATTGAGCCCAAAAAAGTCTCTTTCACGTCTTGGTTCAAATCAAATAAACCTAAATTTTCCATGGGACTTTTCGTCCTCTACTTTGGAACCACTAAGAAGTACCCAGACGTAGCACACCACACGATATGGCTTGGCAAAAGGTACCGAAAACTGCTTAAGGATATTTTTGATCGAACCACTTTATCTGAAGATTTCTCCCTATACCTTCACCGCCCAACCGCTACTGATCCCAGTTTTGCACCTGAAGGGTGCGATAGTTTTTACGTCCTGTGCCCGGTCCCCAATTTATTAGGCCGTCAAGTTTGGTCAACCGAGGGACCAAAATTATCCGAACGAATAATAAAGGCTCTTGACAGGACGATCCTTCCTCACTTGAGAGAAACCATCACAGAGGATTTTTATATGACGCCTCAAGATTTTGAAACTAATTATTTAAGCGAACACGGTGCCGGTTTTTCTGTAGCACCACTTTTTACTCAATCGGCATGGTTTCGTTTTCACAACCGCTCAGAGAGTCTTAAAAACCTGTATCTAGTGGGCGCCGGGACTCACCCAGGGGCGGGTTTGCCAGGGGTTATTTCCTCTGCCAAAGTGATTGACTCCCTCATTGCAAAAGCAGCTTAACGTGCAAACCAACAACAATGATCTGTCAGCAGAAAAAGTACTTGCGAGTAAGGGCAAGAGTTTTTATTGGGCTAGGTGGTTGCTCTCTAAAAAATATTCCTCCCGCGCTACACGTCTTTACGGTTTGTGTCGCTATATTGATGATTTAGGAGATGAGGGGCTATCCATAGAAGCCTCAAAGGCAAGTTTAGAGGAGGTCAAAAGATCCATAACTTGTGGATTCTCAAATAACAAAATATTGGCAGACGGAATCAGCCTAATTGACGAATGTAGTATTGATAAATCAATCATTATTGATTTAATTGCTGGAGTGCAATCAGATACATCCATCGTGAGAATAAATAGCAACGATAAATTAATCAGGTATTGTTACCAAGTTGCAGGAACCGTTGGTCTCATGATGAGCAAGGCTCTTGATACGCATGACAAGGAGGCCTATCCCTTTGCGATAGATCTTGGTATTGCAATGCAACTTACCAATATTTGCCGGGACGTGAAGGCTGATGCTTTGATGAACCGGCGTTACATACCGTCAAATCTGATAAATGATTTAGAGCCTATTGCGTTAATCGAGCCGCTTGCAAAAGATGTGCATTTGATTAAAAAAACACTTCAAAATCTATTTGATTACGCAGAGCTTTACTACAAAAGCGGTGAAACGGGACTCTCATATTTACCGCTGCAGGCTAGGTTATCCATCTTAGTTGCAGCAAGGATTTACAGAGAAATCGGCAGAAAACTTAAAAAAAGAGATTATGAATATTGGCACGAAAGAATATTTGTGACCAGGCTCAGTAAGTTCTTTATTACGTTAGGTTGCTTATTTTCTGTTTTATACACTGTGCACTTTTGGCGTCATCCCAAAGGACATGTTAGGGCCTTACACGCCGCCTTACACAACCAAAGCTTCGAGCATTTAACATCTGCAAGAGTTTATGCAAACTGATTGGGATCTTGTCATCATCGGGGCTGGTTGCTCAGGCCTTAGTTTGGCGCTAAATTTAACTAAAACGCAGGGAGCATCTCCTAAAACCTTATTGATTGAACAAAGAAAAACTTTCGAGAATGATCGAACTTGGTGTTTTTGGGGTGCTGATGACGCACCCTACGCAGATTTAATCAATAAAGAATGGGGCCGCGTGAGTCTTTGCTTGGGGGGTCTCGCTCTTGATTTAGACTGTAAGCAAGCACCTTATAAATGTTTAACGTCGAGCATTTTTTACGACCACGCAATTACATCAATTAAGGAGCAAAAATCTTTTGAACTCAAGCTGGATTCAACTCTGCTAGAGGAGCCTATATTAAAGGAGGGTTTGTGGCATCTTAAAACTTCATTTGGACACATCAGCAGTAAATCCATAGTTGATACCAGGCCTTTAGCAACCACTGAGCTCAATAAAACAAAGTTGTGGCAATCTTTTTTAGGGCTCGAAGTCGAGTGTGAGCAATCCGTCTTTGATCCCACATGTGCTCTTATTATGGATTTTTTGCAACCCAATACGAAGCTCATTGGTTTTAATTATGTTTTACCCATGTCTGGAAAAAAGGCTCTTATTGAGTACACCGTATTCTCTGCAAAACCTATGAGTAGGTTAGAACTAACGAATAGTGCGAATCATGCGGCTCTAAAATATACCAAAGGGGCCTCATTTGAAATTTTAAGATCTGAATACGGTTTAATACCGATGGGGATTGGAAGTTCTTTAAAAGCAAAGCAGCACGGCAAGCAACACATGTCTTACGTGCACGTGGGGCTGACAGGAGGAGCCGCTAGGCCCTCAACTGGCTACTCATTTCAAAGGATTCAGACTTGGGCTGCTCGGTGCGCGGATTCAATTAAATTCGCCGGTATTCCAATTCCAAACTCAAAAGATAATTTTGTGATCAAGAAAATGGATCATATTTTTTTGACTGTACTCGGCACCTATCCACTCTTGGGGCCTGAGCTTTTTATGAAATTATTCGCTCGAGTGCCCACCCCAAAACTGATTCGGTTTTTAACGGATAAAGGAACTTTATTGGACTACGCTGCAGTTGTAGGAGCACTGCCTAAACTTCTTTTTTTAAAGGTCTGTTTTAAATTAATATTTCAATGAATAAAACCCAAATTCATGGATTCATTTTTAGCTTGCTGTCTTTATCTATGGTTCTAAGCTACGCAACGGGTATTCATTGGATTGACTCGAATTCAATCTACTTTTTAGTTGCTTTGATTTTTTTTCTAGGCGTTCCCCACGGCGCTTTAGATCCCGTTTTTGCAAAAAAATTGTTCCATATACGGGACTTGAAATCTTGGTTTATATTCACTATAAGTTACTCAGCGGTCTCTTTATTGGTTGTGTCGTTGTGGTGGATTCAACCCCTTTTGTTCATGATTTTATTTTTAATCATGTCCGCTCTTCATTTCTCAAGAGACTTGGGAGTATCAACCTCTTGGATTACCCGCGTTTTGTACGGGGGATCAATAATCGTTTTGCCCACTTTACTTAACCAAAGTGAGGTACTCAATATTTTCTCTGCGGTTACAGAGCCCGCAGTTGCTGGGAAACTCGTCAATGTCCTACATCTGATGGCAACTTCATGGTTACTCTTTTTAGCCGTAGCTGTTATTTTTGAGTTAGCTCAAGATTGGATCGTTGGATTGGAGATTATTTCAGTTGCTTTGTTAGCCCTTTTCACGCCTCCTTTGGTCGCGTTCACGATTTATTTTTGCTTGATGCACAGCTTAAGACACGTGATAAGGACTCAGACATTTGCAAATTTGAATTGCCGTAAGTTGTCAATATATGCATTGATACCCATGTTAGGAACATTAGCTTTAGCCCTTTTGGCTTGGTATTTTTTGCCCACTGACCAAGATCAAGATCAAGATCAAGCAAGAGTTTTGCGTTTTTTATTTGTGGGCCTAGCAAGTCTTACAGCCCCTCATATGCTGCTGATTGATAGGGTCAGATACGCAGAGACTAGAGCTTCTCTTTATGGGTCAACTGATTAGTTGAAATTATGATGAACCCGCGATCTTCATTTTATTGATCAAAACCGAGCCCACTGTTTTGGCGCCGTAGTTATACGCATCTGCCCCAACAGCTTGAATGCCTTTGTACATATCGAGTAAGTTGCCTGCAATTGTAATTTCTTGGACCGGGAAGGCTATTTCCCCCCGCTCCACCCAAAATCCACTTGCACCTCGGGAATAGTCACCCGTGACGGAATTTACGCCCTGCCCCATCAATTCGATCACAAAAAGCCCGGTCCCCAATTTACGTAGCATCTCTTGCAAGTCGTCCTCGGGCAATGTGCTAGTGGAGGTTAAGCTCAGGTTATGCGAACCACCCGCATTACCTGTGGTTTTCATGCCAAGTTTTCGCGCTGAGTACGTGCTCAGAAAGTAGCCCTGAATCTTTCCGCCATCAATGACTTGACGCGATTTGGTGATCACGCCTTCATCATCAAAAGGAGCGCTCCCTTTCCCCCCCTTGACAAAGGGATCTTCGAACATATTAATGTGTTTGGGGAGGACTTGTTTGCCCAAAGAGTCCATCAAAAAACTACTTTTTCTATAAAGCGCGCCCCCGCTAATGGCTTGCACTAGATGCCCCATCAAGCCAGCGGCAAGGGGTGCTTCAAAAAGTACGGGGCAGGTGGTGGTGGAGATTTTTCTTGCATGTAATCGGCTTAGGGCTCTTTCTGCAGCGTACCTACCCACCCGCTCCGCAGAGGCCAAGTCTGAGGCGTTTCTCATAGAGCTGTACCATGAGTCTCTTTGCATCTCATCGCCCTCGCCGGCGATGGGAGCAACAGATAAACTGTGACGTGAGCTGGCAAAGCCGCCTCTGAATCCATTGGTGTGGGCGCTGAAGAAATGACTTTGCTGTGCTGAAACCGCAGCTCCCTCGCTGTTGGTGATTTGAGAGTCGGTTTGAAAAGCGGCGGCCTCGCATCTGAGTGCCAACTCAGTTGCCCCCTCACTGTCGATATCCCAGGGATGAAACAAATCCAGGTCGCGGTGCACGCTAGATATGTCCCCCTTATCAGGCAATCCAGCAAATGAGTCCTCGGCTGTGAACTTTGCAATGTCAAATGCTGCTTGCACAGTTCGCTCAATCGCTTGTTGAGAAAAATCCGATGTACTTGCATTTCCCCTGCGCTTACCCACATAAACCGTGATTCCAAGGGACTTATCTCTGTTGCGCTCCACGTTCTCAAGCTCGCCCTTGCGCACCGATACGCTCAGCCCGCACCCCTCAGATGCCTCAGCCGCGGCGTCGCTGGCCCCAAGCTTGGAGGCGTGCTGCAAAGCTTTATCAACCATCTCCTCAAACTGATTTCGGCTGTAGCTAAAACCTCTTAGCTGATCGCCTGACGATGGAGTAGATTGAAGGGTGGGATGATTCATAATTTTATTAAGCAGACTTTAAAATACGGGAAAAGAAATTGAACTAAAAGCTCCAATAGATCATTGTCACTGACAACAGATATATCATACTAGCCTCGGCACAACCCTTACAAAAAGACTGACATTGATGGCTAAGAAATTAAAAAAAGGTTATTTTGTTAAAGGCCAGTTCGTTGCCGAAGGCAGCGAACTTGACTTAGAACTAAAAAGAGAATTAAAAGGCACTGATTCTTTAAGCAAAACGGACCGCAAACGCGAGAGCTCTGAGCTTCAAGCGCTGGGTGAGTCGTTGCTGAGCCTAAGACAAGATTTAGTAGAGCGACTCAGCGCAGGGGGCTCACTGCCTGACATTTTAATTGACGCGGTTGAGCAGGCCAAGAAAATCTCCGACTTTGAGGGCAAGCGCCGCCAATTGCAGTATGTGGGCAAGCTCATGAGAAAACTAAGCGAGGAGGACGTAGACGCCCTCAGAGAGTGCTTAAATGAGCAGCAATCGGGTAGTGCGCGCGAGACGCAGCAACTCCATTTGGTTGAGGCCTGGAGAGGCCGACTTTTGCAGGACGATAATGCCCTTGAGGAACTGATTCTTCAAAGACCAAGCCTTGATTTGCAACAACTCAGGGCCCTCATTCGACAAACGAGACGGGACAATAAAGTCCAACCCAGCGACGTCTCAAAGGGTCTTGTCCCCAGACACAGCAAAGCTTATCGTGAGTTATTCCAATTTTTAAGGGACTTGTTGGATCAACACCCAACGACCGAGGAAGAAACAACGGGTCACATAAGGTAAGAAAAAGATGACAAAACTAGAGACAGTCACAATAGGTCTTGTGTCAATTAGCGACCGAGCCAGCTCAGGCATCTATGAGGACAAAGGCATACCTGCTTTAAGGGACTGGCTTAGCAGTGCGCTACTCAACCCTATCACTTTAGAGACACGACTCATCGCCGACGTGCAGGCAACGATAGAGAGCACATTAATAGAGTTGGTAGATAGGGGTTGTTCACTGATTTTGACAACCGGTGGGACCGGCCCTGCTTTAAGGGATGTAACGCCAGAGGCAACTTTGGCAGTTGCTCACAAAATCATGCCAGGCTTTGGAGAGCAGATGCGTCAAATTAGCTTGCATTTTGTACCAACTGCCATTTTGTCCAGGCAGACCGCAGTGGTGCGAGAGAAGTGTCTAATTATCAACTTACCGGGGCAGCCCAAATCTATTGAAGAAACTCTGATGGGCCTTAAAAATAATGAGGGAGAGGTTAAAGTTCCCGGTATTTTCGCCTCCGTACCCTACTGTATAGATCTGATTGGAGGGCCCTACCTACAAACACAGGACAGCGTTTGCAAAGCTTTTAGACCCAAGAGCGCAATTAGGCAATAGGTCCTGAGATGGTCTGGGGAATTTTTATTTTAATTTCAACGAATTACAAGATTACTTGTTTCGTTGATTCATTTGACCTTTAAACTGGCCGCCGCGCTCGATTTCTAATTCAGAGTATTCGAGCTTTCCGCTCACAACCCCTGAGGCGTGGATAATGATGTGTGTGTCACACTGAATGTCCTCGTGTAACTCACCTTGAACATCAATTTCTTTGGCTTTAACTTTGCCAGTGATGTGTCCTGTTTTACCAATATTTAAGGACTCTGCACTCAACTCACCGCTGATTTTGCCGTTGATCGTTGCTGTGCCTGGCACGGAGATTGATCCGCTAAAGGTGACACCCTCTCCAACCACTAAATTATTATTTTCTGATGAACCTTTTTTGGGCTCATTTGGGACAACTGGATCATCATAACTGCGAGAAGCTTGCTCACGAATGAGTTGTGATCTACGTCTTTGCTCCTCTAGCCTATTTCTCAGATCCACTTCTTCTTTTGCCATTTTTAAGCCTCATCAAATATAGTCGTACTATAGCGCATATGGAGTATGTTTTTTACATGAAAAATCACATTGTAATTCAAAATCATTAACTTTTAAAAACTTCATCAATTTGAAAAATCTCTTAGCTGCTGAAATTCGATAATTTACTAAATTCAAGGCTGAGCGAACTCGGCCTCATGACGACGTGCTTTTAATCTGTATGCCATGAAAATAACAACTGCAAGGTTTCCTATCAAAACGCCTGCATTGGTTGCTGTGGTGTGCTTGACCAAGTGAATCAACTCAAAAGGAAGATAAAGGGCTCCTCCTAAAGCTGCGAGCCACTCAGCCCAAGCCCTGTCCTTCCACAGCCCATAAGCCTCAATTAAACGAACAAGTGCGTAGCACACGCTTAGTGCAACGATGTTGTACATATTTGAGGTAGAGACCCAGTTTGCTGTCTCAATGAGAAGCTGAGGATAATGGGCCTCAGGATCCAGATGGTAATGTCCAATGAGGGCGTTGGCAAGATGCCTGACGTCGGTGTGAGCCAAGGACAAGAGTCCTAAACCTGCCGCTAGTGCAGCAACACCTTTTACAAGCTCAAACACAGCAATAGTGAGCAAAGCGCCGCGAGACCTCCCCATCACCGGGGGGGTCAATAACTCCGTGCTGTGCAAATCTGGCAAGGTGGGGGTAGGGACTGCTATTTGCTCTTTTGGCAAGGGCTTGTTGGAGCTCAAAGAGGGTTCAGAGTAAGCCGGGGCAGGTTTATTCATTGAATAAGCGGAATGTTAAATTTTGCAATTGCGAGGCTTAGCGGACTATTCAATTAATTTATTGAGCCGATCAGGCTCAAATTGAGGGGTAGTTGAACCCGTTTGCAGCCTTTGGGATTTGGAGTCGCCGGCAAGCTTTTCAAGCGCCCCCCATAAAAGGGCAATTTGTTCCTCATGGCTCTGCGCGTTGTCAATTAGCCCTCGCAGAGCTTGACTAATTGGATCATCATTGTGCGTAACACCATAAGCGGAGAAACCCATTTTAGAGGCCTGCTCTTCACGTTTGACGTCTAGGGCTTGCTCAATAATTCGGGCTGGGTTACCTACCGCGGTCGCGCCGCTTGGAACTGGCTTGGTCACCACTGCGTTGCTACCGATCTTAGCCCCGTCTCCCACAACAAAACCGCCCAAGACTTTTGCGCCAGCGCCCACCACGACATCTTTACCAAGGGTGGGATGGCGCTTCACGTTTTTGTAAAGGGTTGTACCGCCCAAGGTAACTCCTTGATAAATGGTGCAACCGTCGCCGATTTCAGCCGTTTCGCCTATGACGACTCCCATCGCATGATCAAAGAAAACTCTCTCTCCAATGACTGCACCCGGATGAATTTCGATGCCAGTAAGCCATCTGGATAGATTAGACACAAGTCTTCCAAGCCAATAGAGTTGAGAGAGCCACAGTCTATGGGCGACGCGGTGAAAGATAAGAGCATGTAAGCCTGGATAGCAGGTCAATATCTCCAAACGGCTCCTAGCAGCAGGGTCCCGCTCCAAAATACACTCTATGTCGGCGTTTATTCTCTTGAACATACTCAGAGTCTATCTTTTTTTAAAGCCTGAGTCTGAACCGCGTCATCTAATGTTGATTTTTCTTTTTCAACCAAACTAGACCCCTGTCTTTGAACAAGTTGCAGCATTGTTTTTGCGATACCTCTAAAAATATGGATCTCCTCCATTGTCATTTGTGCTTTATTGAAGAGCTGATTTAGCCTTGGCATCAGTTTTTTAGGTGCATCTGGGTCTAAAAAACCAATGTGCACCAAAGCTTGTTGCCAGTGAAGCAGCAAACCTGAGATCTGAGATGCATCAGCCAGTTGAGGGGGTTGTGTGTCTTTAGCCCGGTTTACGTCTGCGGGAGATTTACTGGGTCCAAATCCCCCTAAACAACTCCTCCATTCATACGCGATCAACTGCACGGCAGCAGCCAAGTTGAGAGAGCCGAACTCTGGATTAGTGGAAATACGAAGAGCAACCTGACATTTGTAGACATCCTCGTTTGCCATACCGTAGCGTTCTGAGCCAAACAAAAAGGCTATTCCCCGTTGCTCAGCGCCTGATAAAGCAGACATGCCTCCAAGGCCTTCAAGGCCTCCTCTGCACAACCCAATATCTTTAGCAAACGACTCCAAGTGCGCTTTGGGTTCTTGGGTGGGAGGACCAAAATCTCTAGGCGTCATAGCGGTTGCGCAAAGGTGTGTCATCCCGTCTAAGGCATCATCTAAATGCTGAACAATTCTTGCTTGGCTCAGCACATCCAACGCCCCACTTGAGCGTTGGATGGTCTCCTCTTTTCTGAGCACATTTTCCCATCTTGGACGCACAAGCACCAAATCACTAAAGCCCATCACCTTCATTGCTCTAGCGGTTGCGCCGACGTTACCTGCGTGGGAGGGTTCTATTAGTATAAAGCGTGTGTGAATCACGAATTTTTAAAGTTCTCAAATGAATGATAAGGACGCGTTGGAGTGAACTAATCGGCTTTAAATGACGGAGCTTGGGGCTGCTTTTTTGACAAACCATCCTGTGCACGCAGTTCCTTGGACCTGTGCGTATTACGTAGATCAAGGCTTGCCTTTGGCGCAGAACATTCTTAAGTGTACCGGCCAACTCGGTCTCGGAGTTGAGTTTTAAATTGATTGGTCATGCCGTAAAACCCGGTTCTTCAGGGCTGGGATATTTGCCGGTGGGGATATGCACCGATGGGGAGGACCTTAACCGCGTAAGTGCAAAGGTAAACTTGCCCACCTCGCTCGGGCATCATAAATCACCCTCGCAGACCCCCCCCCACTGACGAAGCGTTTGAGCTAGATATGTCTGAGGATAAAATTTAGTGCGGATGCCAGTTATCATAAAAGGTTACCAGTAGTTAAAAATACTGTTTTAATTATCAGTGTATTGATCCAAAATTACTTATAGTTTGAACCTCATCCGATAAACTGATTTTGAAGTAAAAATAAATCTATCAAGAAAAAAAGTCGCTAGACTCGGAGCTCAAGCAACCGAGGTTGCGCAACTAAATGCTCAAATGAGTACTTAGCGTTCTTATTGGCTCCTGCTGCGTTGTTTGGTTTGGTGGTTTTTATTGGAAATTTTCAAACAAAACATACCGGCTCAATCCTTCAAAATTTATGATCACCACCTTACACCCCATGCTTAACGTAGCCATCAAGGCTGCACGCGCTGCTGGCGCCATTATTAACCGAGCCGCGTTAGATGTGGAGTCTGTGAGAATCTCTCAAAAGCAGGTCAATGACTTTGTCACAGAAGTTGACCAAGCCAGTGAACAAGTGATCATTGAGACGCTTTTAACGGCCTATCCTGATCACGGAATCTTAGCCGAGGAGTCCGGCTCCACTCACGGCAACCCCAATTCTGAGCATGTGTGGTGTATTGATCCTTTAGACGGTACAACCAACTTCATACACGGGTTTCCTTTTTACTGCGTGAGCATTGCCTTAATTAGTCACGGCAAGATTGAGCAAGCAGTGGTTTACGATCCCACACGCAATGATCTTTATACAGCGACTAAAGGAAGAGGCTCTTTTGTGAACGATAGACGCCTGCGGGTCAGCAAGCGGATCCGTCTCAATGAGTGTTTGATATCGACGGGGTTTCCTTTCAGACCCGGTGACGATTTCCCCACTTACCTTCAAATGATGTCTGAGGTGATGCAGCGAACAGCTGGGATTCGCCGACCAGGGGCCGCCGCTCTTGACTTAGCATACGTGGCGGCGGGGTACACGGACGGTTTCTTTGAAACGGGTCTTCACCCTTGGGATATGGCCGCGGGTGCACTTCTAATCACTGAGGCTGGGGGACTTGTTGGAAACTTTACGGGAGAGTCGAAATTTTTGGAGCACAAAGAGTGTCTAGCCGGCAATCCAAAGGTTTACGCTCAGCTCGTGCCTTTACTTAAGAGGTTTTCCAAGTTTGCTAGTACTGCCGAGAAAACCTCTGTGAAGCCCTCTGTTTTGACTCTAAACTCTGAGAAAATCGCTAAGGACCAGACCTGAAGACCTATCCGATCACTTTGACGATCACTTTGACGATCACATTACCTACCTTTGACCGAGCTTTGACCGACCTTTGAAGACCCCTTGGTGTATCCCGTGCATAACCTCTTCACGGCACCTTATCCCGATATTCAAACGCACGAGCAGATTCTCTTCACGTTTTGGCTTCTATGACTAAAAAGACTTCAACGAACTCATCCATCGTGATTGAACCTCCAAGTCATCACCATCTTGGCCTCCAGGGCGGCTCTGATAAGTCCTCCTCCACCCCGCCAGACTATTCAAATCATACCCCCATGATGGCCCAGTACTTGGGCATCAAAGCTGAGTTTCCGAACACCCTGGTTTTCTACAGAATGGGAGATTTTTATGAAATGTTTTTCTCCGACGCTGAAAGAGCTGCCGAGTTGTTGGGGATTACTTTAACTCAAAGGGGTCATTCAGGTGGTTTGCCAATTGCTATGGCAGGGGTTCCGTTTCACTCCGTAGAGGGTTATTTGGCTCGCCTGATTAAATTGGGTGAATCGATCGCAATTTGCGAACAAGTAGGTGAGGTGACAAACAAAGGGCCCGTCGAGCGCAAAGTGGTGCGGGTGATTACGCCTGGTACTCTTACAGATACGGAGCTTTTAAGTGATAAAAGCGAATCTCTTTTACTAGCGGTTCATGTCTCTGAGCGGGCTGCCTCAGCCGTTGGGTGTGGTTTGTCTTGGTTGAGTATCACGCGAGGCGTTATACATTTGGCTCAGTGTCCCGTTGATGAACTGGCAATGTGGGTTCAACGCATTTCTCCCAGTGAGCTTATTTTTAGCCAAGAGCTGCCCCCGTCCCTTTTGAAGACTATACACTTAAGCTCGCAAGTTGCTGGATTTACTTGCACGATGACGCCTCGTGCAGACTTCCAGTTTGACTCCTCCTTGGGTGCCAGAAAACTAATCGATTTACTGGGCGCCTCCTCACTTGAGCCTTGGCAAGCACAGGAACTTGCCAACGCCCATGCGGCCAGTGCAGCGCTTTTAAGCTTTGCTGAGCACACCCAGGGCAAAGCCCTATCTCACATCCAACACTTGCATGTTGAGCGCGATGAAGGACTCATCGACTTACCCATCACCACCCGCAGAAACTTAGAGCTCATTCAAACCCTCAAAGGAGAGGACAAGCCGACTCTTTTTTCTCTTTTAGATACGTGCTTAACCGGTATGGGATCGCGAGAATTAAAGTCTTGGATCTTAAATCTACCTAGAGATAGGACCACCGCCAAACAACGGCTTTCAGCCATTGCTGCTCTCAAAGGTCAGCACGCACAAGGGCCCTGGAAAGAGATTCGACAAACCCTCAAAGGCAGCGGGGACGTTCAGCGCATTACGGCCCGAATCGCACTCGGACAAGTTCGCCCCAGAGAGTTGATAGCGCTTGCCAATGCACTGGATAAAGCCGCCCAAATCTCAACTATCGTGCCGTGCAAAGAATCAGCTTGGTTGGCTGAGCTAAAAGATCTCCTCAACATGGATCCCAATTGCGCTAACCTCATCCGACGCGCCGTACTCCCCGAACCGCAAACCCTTGTTCGAGAAGGAGGAGTCATCAATAACGGTTATGACTCGGAGCTTGATGAACTTAGGGGCATTCAAACCAATTGTGATTCATATTTATTAGACCTAGAAACACGCGAAAGAGCGCGCACAGGCATCTCAAACCTTAGGGTTCAATTTAACAAAGTTCATGGTTTTTTTATCGAAGTAACGCAGGGCCAAGTTGACAAAGTTCCAGATGACTACAGAAGACGACAAACACTTAAAAATGCCGAGCGCTACATTACGCCAGAGCTAAAAACTTTTGAGGACAAGGCATTATCGGCTCAAGACAGAGCGTTGGCGCGGGAAAAGTTTTTGTTTGAAGGCCTAGTGCTAGAGTTGACCGCCTGGGTGCCCCAGCTTACTCGACTTGCAAACGCTTTAGCAAATTTAGATGCGCTTGGCGCGCTAACAGAACGATCGATCACCCTTGAGTGGTGCACGCCAGAGTTTACCAATGCTCCGCTTATTCGTATTATGAGCGGGCGTCATCCAGTTGTTCAATCCAAGCTTCAAGAGGGCGGCGTTAACTTTATTGCAAACGACACGGATTTAGGTACTACGCACCGCATGCAAATCATTACTGGGCCCAATATGGGTGGAAAATCCACCTACATGCGACAAGTCGCGCTTATTGTCATCTTAGCCAGTATGGGGTCTTGTGTGCCGGCTCATGAGTGCGTTTTGGGCCCCATTGATGCGGTCTATACCCGGATCGGCTCATCAGATGATTTAGCCAATGCGCAGTCCACCTTTATGGTGGAGATGACTGAGGGGGCTCAAATCTTAAACCGTGCAACTGCTCAAAGTTTGGTGCTGATGGACGAGATCGGTAGAGGGACCTCGACTTTTGATGGCCTTGCGCTGGCAAGTGCGATCGCCTCTCATCTTCATGAGAGGGCAAAGTCGTTCGTTTTATTTGCCACGCACTACTTCGAGCTCACCGAGTTCCCCGCTAAGCACAGGGGCTCAGTCAACGTTCACGTCAGCGCAGTAGAAAGCGGCAAAGACATAGTTTTTTTGCATGAAATCAAAAGTGGCCCTGCCAGTCGCAGTTACGGAATTCAGGTCGCTAAACTAGCCGGGATGCCCACACCTGTTGTGAATCAGGCTCGGCAAACTTTGCTCGCCCTTGAAGCACAGGCCCAAAGCTCTCAACAACAGGTTGATCTGTTCACCACTGCAAGCGAAGAGCCGCAAAACCAACCCAGTGAGCTTGAGCTTAAACTCGCCGGATTTGATCCCGACCAGATGAGTCCCCGGGAGGCCTTGGACGCGCTTTACGCTTTAAAAAAGTTGCTCTAAGGAGCGAGGTAAAAATAGATAAAACCCCTTGCTTTTTGGCCCGCCCTTTGTTCAGTCTGCCCAGGTAACCCATCCAAAGTAGGACGTCGCAAACACCAAGATCCCAAAGGCGATGCGGTACCAAGCAAATGCAACGAAACTGTGAGTGGCTATATATTTAAGAAGCCAACGCACACAAATCCAGGCGCTGATAAAAGAGGTAAGTGTGCCGACCGCAAAAAAAGGCAGATCAGCTATGCTTAGAAGTGCACGCTCTTTGTATAAGCTGTAAGCGCCTGCACCAATGAGGGTTGGTATGGCCAAGTAAAAAGAAAAATCTGTTGCCACTTTGCGCGACAAACCAAAAAGCATACCACCGATAATTGTTGCGCCTGAACGAGATGTCCCAGGGATCATTGCCAAGCACTGAGCCAATCCAATCTTCAAAGCATCGGCGGGGGCCATGCTCTCGACATTTAAAATTCTAGCTTTGTCATTGGGGTGTTCATTTTCTGGACGTTGTCGCCCAAAACCCTCCACCCAAAGTATGATGAATCCCCCCAGGATAAAGCTACTTGCAACGACATTAGGCGTAAAAAGATACTGCTTAATGATGTGTCCAAAAACCAGACCCAGTAAGACTGCGGGGAAAAACGCAATCATCACATTCACCGCAAAGCGCCTAGCTACCCGCTGGGTGGGCAAAGCTATAACTGTTGAGGATATCCTTTGCCAAAAAACAATGACAACTGCAAAGATTGCCCCAGTTTGAATGGCAATGTCGAATACTTTCGCTTTAGCGTCGTTAAAGTCCATTAAAGAACCGGCAAGAATTAAGTGTCCGGTCGATGAGATGGGTAAAAATTCTGTCAACCCCTCTACCACCCCCATAACTGCGGCTTTGATCAATAAGACAATATCCAACTCCAACCCCTAAAATAAAAATTCATTGCCCTATTATCGTTATTATTTAGAGTTTACCGCGAAGAGTTAAAATCTTCTTTATGACAAACAGTCCAGCAACCATTCCCCCGTCTCATGAAGCCGCAAGACCCAGCAATTTTCTGAGACAAATCATAGAACATGATTTATCTGTAGGCACCTATGCAACTCGTAAATGGGTTGGAACACCAGGGGACGCGACGCACCAAAACACAGGCTCTGCGGACCCCGCAAAAGTAAGACTGCGCTTTCCCCCGGAGCCTAATGGGTATTTACACATTGGACACGCCAAAAGTATTTGTATTAACTTTGGTTTGGCCAAAGAGTACGGCGGCGTTTGTCACATGCGTTTTGATGATACCAATCCCGAAAAAGAGGACACAGAATATGTAAACTCCATCCTAGACGCGGTCAAGTGGTTAGGCTTTGGGTGGGAGTTTAACAATACACAACACTTGTACCAGGCGAGTGATTACTTTGAGTACATGTACAGCGCAGCCACAGCGCTTATTAAGGCTGGTTGCGCTTATGTGGATGAACAAACTCCTGAGCAAATGCGACTAAACAGGGGGGACTTTGGGAGTCCTGGCATTAACAGTCCCTTTAGATCTCAAAGTGCGGATCAAAATTTAAAACGTTTCAACGAAATGCGCTCAGGCCTTTTGCCAGACGCAAGTGCGGTGCTTAGAGCAAAAATTGATATGGCCCATCCCAACATCAATATGCGAGACCCCGTGATTTACCGCATCCGCCACGTCACGCATCACCATACGGGAAATAAGTGGTGTATTTATCCAATGTACACATTTGCTCACCCCATAGAGGATGCGCTTGAGCAAATCACTCACAGCATTTGCACGCTCGAGTTTGAGGATCAAAGACCGTTTTATGATTGGCTCTTACAGCGCTTAATAGAGGCAGGCATGTTCCAAAGTCCTCCCCCGCGTCAATACGAGTTTGCAAGACTTAACCTCACGTACGTCCTAACTTCTAAGAGAAAACTCAAGCAACTCGTTGACGAAAAAAGAGTAAATGGGTGGGACGATCCCCGTATGCCCACCATCGCAGGGCTAAGAAGACGAGGCTATACGCCTGAGAGTTTGCAACTCTTTGCCGAGCGCATTGGGGTTACAAAGTCTGATAGTTGGATAGATTACAGCACTTTAGAGATTGCCCTCAGAGATGATCTAGACCCAAAAGCAGCCCGCGCAAGTGTGGTCTTAGATCCTTTGAAACTTCGCATTACAAATTGGGATTCTCTAATGGGAGAGGGACACTTGGAGCCCTGCAAGGCGCCTGTCCACCCACACCAGCCTGAGCGAGGTCTAAGGAATTTTAAAATGGGCTCTGAGGTCTGGATCGAAAGAGCGGATTACCAAGACACCCCAGTCAAAGGATTTTTTAGGCTCTTTCCTGGCAATAAAGTCAGGCTTAAATACGGGTTTGTGATCGAGTGCACAGGGTGTGTTAAGAACTCAGACGGCGAGATCACCGAAGTTTTAGCAACACTCATTCCCAATACCAAGAGCGGTACACCTGGATCGGATAGCGTGAAAGTGAAGGGGGTCATCACATGGGTAGGTGTACATGAGGCGCTAAGTATTGAGGTTCGTCTTTATGAGCGACTCTTCACTGAGGCCCATCCGGATGCTGGAGGCAGAGATCCACTAAGCTGTTTAAATCCAAATAGCCTCAGGATTATTAAAGGGTTCTCTGAGCCGGACTTAATTAAAAGTGGGTCTGACGAAAAGTTTCAGTTTGAGCGGCATGGCTACTTTGCCGCCGACAGAGTTGACCACTGCGTAAACAGTCCCGTTTTCAACAAAATCACTGGACTTAAAGACCAGTGGAACAATTGACGCTCACTTTTTATTGCTAAACGCTGTTGAGAGCTCTGAAAACCTATTGAATGGTCCCCTTAATAGCCGCAGGTATTGGAAGTGGCAACACTGCAATGCCTTCTTCAATTAGCTCTTGAGTTTGACTGGGCGTAGCGTGCCCCCTGATGCCTCTTTCCTGCGTCTCACCGTAGTGCATTTTACGGGCTTCAGATACGAATTCTGTTCCAACATCCTCGGTGTGGGCAATGACATGGTTGACCATCTTAAGCCAAGCACTTTGCAACTGTTTAGGGTCTAAGTTTGCATAGTCTATATTTGAGGGTAATGCCGTTTGAGCAGGCGCTAATTGGCCAGAGGGAGTTGCTGCACTTTTATTTGCGCTGGACTCGGGTGCGCTAAGTTCTTTTGTGGGAACTTGGGCACCTAAATTCAAGCGGGGTGCTGAAAGCATTTTGGTAATTTCGGTGTTTCCACACATGGGACACTCAACCATTGAGCTGGAGAGTTGGGTGCGGAAATCTTCTTCTGAGCCAAACCAGCCTTCAAAATCGTGTTTGAAGGTGCACTGTAAATTGAGAACTTTCATGAACGAATTATGACAAATCTTTAAACCAGGGTCAACAGGGGAAAATTTCTATTTAGGTTTTTATCTTTTCCAATCAAGAGACCAGGCTCCTGAGAGAACATTTTGTAGCCAAAGCGCACCAGAAAGAGTTTTGGCGTCCGTGATGAGTCCGTCTTTGCACCACTCAAAGAACTGCTGAGTTGAAGCGTGAATCACCTCTACAAACTCTCCCTCATCTAAGGACTGCGCGCCGCTCACCAAACCTCTAGCAAACCATATTTCTATGAACTCGGTGGAGTAACTTATGACTGGGTGACAAACACCGGCCAGTGCCCACTCTAATGCGCTGTATCCGGTTTCTTCAAGTAGCTCTCTTTTTGCGCAATTGAGAGTATCCTCTGCTGACTCTAATTTACCGGCCGGAAACTCAATCATCACTTGCCCAACCGGGTAACGGTACTGACGCTCAAGCACCAAGTCCCCGTTATCCAAAAAAGGAATGATCATGACGGCACCTGGATGCACCACGTATTCTCGGGTAGTTTGTGCACCGTTTGGTAAAGAAATGACGTCTTTGAAGGCGTGTAAAAACTTACCTTTATAAACCTCTGTCGAACTGATCGACGTTTCAATGAGATGACTATCTTTCTGATGGGGACCGGATTGCATTTAATTTATTATGAATATTGTTTGAACAAACGCTTTGTTCAAAGAGGAACCAACTCTAGTTACCTAAAGAGCGAACAATTGCGTTTGAGCAAAGCGTCATCAAACCGCCCGGCAACAGCCCCAATAAAATGACCATAGCACCGTTTAAACTCAGCACAATTCTCACGTCTTGAGGTGCACTCACTGCGGATACAGTCAAAGGCGGGTCAAAGTACATCACCTTTATTACTCTTAAGTAGTAAAAAGCCCCGACCAGAGACATAGCTACAGCAAAAATCGCAATCCCTACACCACCTGGTAAACCTGAGCTCACCAAAGATTGCAAAACAGCAAGTTTTGCATAAAAACCGACCAAGGGTGGGATACCTGCTAGAGAAAATAAACAAATGGTCATTACCCCCGCATAAAGCGGGCTGCGTTGGTTTAGTCCAGAAAAATCTGAAATATCCTCACTCTCAAAGCCCTCACTTGACAGCAGCATAATCACTCCAAAAGTGGCAAGCGTGGTCAAGACGTAAGTCACAATATAAAACATAGCCGAGCTATACGCATTAGCAGCGCCTTGGGTGTTGCTGTCTACAACGCCGCTGAATAAACCAATCATCATAAAACCCATATGAGAGATGGTTGAATAAGCTAACATCCGCTTTAGGTTGGTTTGCATGATCGCTGCAAAGTTGCCTACCAACAAAGAGCAAATGCTTAGTACCATGAGCATTTGTTGCCACTCAAACGCAAGCGGCATTAGCCCACCTACTAACAAACGAATGGCTATTGCAAAGGCAGCCAACTTTGGGGCGCCAGCAATTAGTAAGGTCACACTGGTTGGCGCTCCTTGGTAAACATCTGGTACCCACATATGAAAGGGTACTGCACCGAATTTAAATGCCAGTCCGCAGACTACAAACACCAAACCTAAAACAAGCACTTGGTGCTTGATTTGTCCTGTCATGATTGCTTTAAAAACATTGGTTATGTCTAAAGTGCCTGTTGAGCCGTAAAGCATTGACATTCCGTACAACAAAAAACCACTCGCCATCGCCCCAAGCACAAAATATTTGATAGCTGCCTCTGTAGCCAGGCCGTTGTCCCTTCTAAGCGCAACCAAAGCGTATGAGGAGAGGGTGGTGAGTTCCAGACCTAAATAAACCAAAAGAAAATTGTTGCTCGATATCATGACAAAAATGCCAAGCATTGCAAAGAGACTCAAAATAAAGTATTCGCCCCCTTTAAGCATTCCCCTATCTACACCGTAAGGTCTGCCGTACACAAAGGTAACAATCATGGCAATGCTTGCAAAAAACTTTAACCAATTACCAAGCGGATCGAAAACCACCATGTTGTTAAAAGCGTAGCCTACGTCGCCCGAAATTGCGTTCATGGCTGCAATAGCCGCCACTGCCCCTAGGGCTAGAACCGAAAGTAAATAGGTTTGAGTGCGCCCGGGACTCTTCAAATTGTCTATGCTTAGATCGGCCAAAGAGATCACACAAGCCATTATCAAAAGCGTGATTTCTGGATAAACCATGGCCCAATTAAAAGATTCAGTCATTTTATTTCGTCCGCATTAGGGGTATCAGGTGAGTCTTTAAGGAGTGGGAATTTTTGTGTGCGAGACTTGGTCAAGCAACTGAGCTACGGATGGGCCCATAACATCAGTCAAAGGTTTGGGGTAGATGCCCATTGCAAGAACTGATAGGGCCAACAACGCTAACATTAAAAATTCTCTTGCGTTGATATCTTTGAGTTCTCTCACATCATCGTTTGTGACAGCGCCAAAGTAAACGCGTTTTACCATCCAAAGTGTATAGGCTGCTCCCAGAATAAGAGCTGTCGCTGCGGCCAGTCCAAGGAAGAAATTAAACTTAACTGCGGCCAAAATAACCATCCACTCGCCGATAAATCCGGCTGTGCCTGGCAACCCGCTATTAGCCATGGCAAAAAGCACAGCGAAGGCTACAAATTTAGGGGCAGTGTTGACTACGCCCCCGTAGCTTGAGATCTCCCTGGAGTGCACTTGGTCGTATAACACACCAATACAAAGGAACATCGCGGCAGATACAAATCCGTGGGCCACCATCTGAACGATACCACCGCTCATGCCCAGATCGTTGAAGATAAAAAACCCCAAGGTCACAAAGCCCATGTGTGCGACGGATGAATACGCAACTAACTTCTTCATATCCTGTTGAACAATAGCAACCAACCCCACATAGATGACCGCAGTGATTGATAAAGCAATCATGAGCCAGGCCCATTGATGAGCCGCGTCGGGAGTAATAGGCAACGAAAATCGCAAAAATCCGTATGCACCCAATTTCAACATAATAGCTGCCAACACTGCTGATCCCCCGGTTGGGGCCTCAACGTGCACATCCGGTAACCATGTGTGGACCGGCCACATGGGTACCTTCACGGCGAAAGCGGCAAAAAAAGCAAAGAACAACAATGTTTGGGCGGAACCCGTTAAAGGCAGTTTGTACCACTCTTGCAGATCAAAGCTACCACCTGAGTTTGAGTAAAGATAGATAAGAGCAATCAGCATTAGCAAAGAGCCAAGCAGTGTGTAGAGGAAAAACTTAAAGGCCGCATAAATCTTTTTTGGCCCACCCCAAACTCCAATAATTAAATACATTGGAATCAAAGTGGCCTCAAAGAAGACGTAAAAAAGCATGCCATCTAAAGCACAAAAAACGCCTGTCATCACGCCGCTCAAGACCAAAAAAGCACCCATGTATTGGTTAACACGCTCCGTAATCACCTCCCATCCAGCAATCACCACGATGACAGTGATAAAAGCCGTCAAAACCACAAAGGCAACAGATATGCCGTCAACTCCGATGTGATAAAAAACATTAAAACGCTCGATCCAAGATAAGTTCTCAACCAACTGCATCTGTGCAGTTCCAAACTGAAACTCGTTGTAAACCATTAAGGAGGCGACAAAACAAAACAAAGAACCAAGCAGTGAGAACCATCGCACTGAATTAGCATGAAGATCTCGCCCCAGGGCTACTATCAGTACCCCAAAGCATATTGGCGCCCAAATACAAAGGCTCAGCAATCCCATAATGCGCTCGCAATCAACGTGTTTATATATATAACTAAAAGACTAAACCTAGAAAACATCTTTATTTACTCAAAAAATTTGCATCAACCAATGAGTACAAAATCACTTAACACGTTTTAAACGTTAAGCCACAAGAACCACGACATCAACAAAAAGAGACCGAAAATCATTGACAAGGCGTAATGAAATAAAAACCCCGATTGAAATTTTCTAATTACTGCTGCACCTCGTCCAACGAGTTTCCAAGCACCGTTTACAAAAAATCCATCAATAACGCCTTGATCACCCCTTACCCATAGGCCCTGCCCAAGAGCCCGAGTTCCACGTGCAATCACGTGCTCGTTGAACCAATCCATAAAGTATTTGTTTTCCAAGACTAAATAAATGGGTTCGGCAAACTTCTTGATTGCAGTGGGCAAAGCAGGATTGATCATATACATGTAGTAGGATAAACCAACCCCCAACAAAGCAAGTAAAAACGGTGTAGAAGAAAACGAATGTAGAGCCATCTTTAACGGCCCCTCAAAAGCTTCTGAAAGCTCCTTCATTGAAGGGTGCAGCATCGCATTAATGACGATTGAATCTTTAAAGAATTCGCCGTACAAAAGAGGTGTAATAGTAAAAAATCCCAATAACAATGAGGGAACAGCAAGCAAGATAAGTGGCAGCGTTACTACCCAGGGCGATTCATGGGGATCGCTGGGTTTATGGTGCTCACCGGACGTGCCGTGGGCACGGGCACTATCATCGCCGTGACTGTGGTCATGGTGGGCTTCAGGATTTTGATCGTAACGCTCACTTCCGTGAAACACCAAGAAATACATACGAAATGAATAAAACGCCGTCACAAAGACACCGGCTAAAACTGCAAAGTATGCGAAACCAGCGCCTTGGAGATGACTCTCCGCTACTGCCTCGATGATGCTATCTTTGGAATAAAAGCCCGAGAAAAATGGGGTGCCAATCAGGGCCAAAGACCCTATAAGGGAAGTTATCCAGGTAATAGGCATGTATTTTCTAACGCCCCCCATCCAGCGAATATCTTGGTTGTGATGCATTCCCATGATCACTGAGCCGGCTCCTAGAAATAGCAAAGCCTTAAAGAATGCGTGGGTCAACAGATGAAAGACAGCAACGGAATAAGCCGACGCACCGAGTGCGACAGTCATGTAGCCTAACTGGGAAAGAGTTGAATAGGCAACAACTCTTTTGATATCGTTTTGTATGATCCCCAAGAACCCCATGAATAAAGCTGTAATAGAGCCCACAATCATCACGAAACTAAGCGCTGTGTCTGATGTCTCAAATAAGGGAGACATGCGCGCGACCATAAAAATACCGGCTGTCACCATAGTAGCAGCGTGAATCAATGCTGAAATCGGTGTGGGTCCCTCCATCGAATCAGGCAACCACACGTGAAGTGGAAATTGAGCACTTTTTCCCATCGCGCCAATAAATAGACAAATACAAATCACAGTCACCAGGGCCCAGTCTGTCCCGGGTAGTTTCAAGTCGGTTATTGTGTGTAATTTTTCAAATATATCCGAATAACTCAAAGAGTCTGTATATGCCGCAATCAAGCCTATCCCAAGGATGAACCCAAAATCGCCTACCCGGTTGACCAAAAAGGCCTTCATATTGGCAAACACCGCTGTTGGACGGGTAAACCAAAATCCAATCAAAAGATAGGAGACCAACCCAACAGCCTCCCATCCAAAAAAGAGTTGTAACAAATTGTTACTCATGACCAGCATCAGCATGGAGAAGGTAAAAAGTGAAATATAGGAGAAGAACCTGTTGTAGCCTTCGTCCTCTTGCATGTACCCGATGGTGTAAATGTGAACCATTAATGAAACAAAGGTTACAACGCACATCATCATGCTAGTTAAAGAGTCAATCAAAAATCCGACCTGCATTTGTAATTGACCCACCACCATCCAGGTATAAAGGTTCTGGTTTAGATGCCCACCATCATGCGCCACTGAATACAGTGTCATGGCTGATACCACAAAGGAGATTAGCACCCCTAAAATAGTTAGACTGTGAACGGCACGCCTTCCCAACAAGTTGCCCCCAAGCTTAGTACCAAAGATCCCTGCCAAAAGTGCGCCCGTAAGAGGCGCCATGGGAACCCAAAGTAGGGTGGAGACTTGAAGTGTTTGGCTCATATAAAAACGGTGAAATTAAATCGAATTAGTTTTACAGTGGGGAAATTTAACAAAATAATTCTTAAAAGAGGTGGCCTAAAAAAAAGTTGTACCAATACCAAATAACGCTTTATTCAACCCTTTAAAATGTTGAGCTTGTCAATATTGATGCTTGATCGGTTTCTAAACAGCAACACTAAAATGGCTAGTCCAATGGCCGACTCAGCAGCCGCCACAGTCAAAATAAAGAAAACAAAGAGCTGTCCTTGCATATCGCCTAAATAATGTGAAAAGGCCACAAAGTTCATATTCACGGAGAGCAACTCAAGCTCAATGGCCATCAAAATCACGATTAGATTTTTACGGTTCAAAAAGATACCAATGATCGAGAGTGCAAATAGCATTGAGCCTACTGTCAAATAATGCGCCAGTGTAACGTTCATGATTTCGCCTTTTCAACTGCAGATGGGGTGCTTGGCGCAGTGCTTTGTGAATCTTCTACTTTGCTAGGTTGCTCAATGACTGCATCCATTCGAACTATGCGTAATCGATCAGATGGTTTAACGCGTATTTGCTCAGCCGGGTCTTGGTATTTACTGTCTTTTCTTGCTCTTAGTGTGAGCGCAATAGCCGCAACAATTGCCACCAATAAGATAACTGCGGCTATCTCAACGGGATACAAATAGTTGCTATACAAAAGAATCCCAAGGGACTTAGTGTTACCCATTTGTTCAACACTTTGAACACCAGGCAAACCCTCGGGAAGAGTCATAGGGCGCGCAACTCCCACCCTAAATCCGGACATCAAAACGCCTGCAAGCTCAAGGGAGACCACAGCCCCGAGTGACGCAGCCAAGGGAAAGTGTTTCCAAAAACCTATCCGTATTGTGTCCACGCTCACATCTAACATCATGACGACAAACAAGAAAAGAACCATCACCGCACCCACGTACACGAGGACAAGAGTGATACTAAGGAACTCAGCTTCCAAAAGCATAAATAGTCCAGAGGCTTGGAAGAAAGCAAGAACCAAAAAAAGAGAGGCATGAACGGTGTTTTTAACCGTAATTACTCTGAAAGCAGATATCAGCAATATGCTTGAGAAAATATAAAAGAGGGCAGATCGAATATCCATTTTGTGAGTTTGTTCTTTTTAAATTTTCAGCTTTTACCTGTAAGGAGCGTCCGCAGCCCTGTTGGCGGCAATCTGTTGCTCGTATCTGTCACCCACCGCTAGTAACATGTCTTTAGTGAAATAAAGATCTCCACGTTTTTCACCGTGATATTCAAAGATATGGGTTTCAACGATTGAATCCACGGGACAGCTTTCTTCGCAAAATCCGCAAAAAATACATTTTGTTAAATCTATATCGTACCTAGTTGTGCGTCTTGATCCATCAGTTCTCACATCAGACTCAATCGTTATGGCTAAAGCGGGACATACTGCTTCGCAAAGTTTACAAGCAATACATCGTTCCTCCCCGTTCTCGTACCTCCTCAAAGCGTGCAAGCCCCTGAACCGGGGACTTTGAGGGGTCTTCTCCTCAGGAAATTGAATAGTTACTTTTCTAGCGAACATATATTTACCCGTTAAAAGCATTCCCTTGAGAAGTTCAATTAACAAAAAGCTAGATAGGAAATCTTTCCAAGAAAAAACGCTCTCGCTACCTGCAACGGGGAAACGAGCCGGCAAGGCATTTGAGACCGAATTTGGAGCAGACAAAGTAGTCATAGATTAATCCCAGTTATTTCCAAATATTCCAAGGACTCACGATCCACAAACCCACAACAATCAACCAAATTAGAGTGATTGGTATAAAAATTTTCCATCCAAGTCGCATAATTTGGTCATAGCGGTATCTTGGGAAAGTTGATCTGACCCATAAAAACATTGTCACCATTACGAATGTCTTAAGAAAAAGCCAAACTCCGCCGGGAATTAAGTTAAAAACCACATTGTCAAAAGGTGGTAGCCATCCACCCAAAAACATGACTACGCTCGTAATCGCTATTAATAGCATGTTGGCATATTCTGCAAGAAAGAACATTGCAAAAGACATACCTGAGTACTCAATCATGTGGCCCGCAACGATTTCAGATTCACCCTCAACCACATCAAAGGGGTGCCTATTGGTCTCCGCCAAGCCGGCGATAAAATAAACAATAAATATAGGGAACAAGGGCAACCAATTCCATGATAAAAAATTAATCCCCATAGACGCAAAAATGCCTTTGTTTTGAGACAAGACAATTTGCGCCATGTTCAATGTACCCGAAACCATCAGTATGATCACCAAACAAAAACCCATTGCAATCTCATAGCTGACCATTTGGGCGGATGCACGCATAGCCCCTAAGAAAGCGTACTTCGAATTAGAGGACCAGCCTGCAATAATGACGCCGTAAACCTCCAAAGAAGTAATTGCCATTAGAAATAACAAGCCCGCATTGATATTGGCCAGCACCACATCGGGACCAAAAGGAATTACTGCCCATGCGGCCAATGCTGGCATGATGGTCATAATTGGACCAATAAAGAACAGTTTATCGTCTGCTTTTGTCGGCAGGATAAT
The DNA here is from genome assembly GCA_903871545.1 of uncultured Burkholderiales bacterium. Classification (GTDB taxonomy): domain Bacteria; phylum Pseudomonadota; class Gammaproteobacteria; order Burkholderiales; family Burkholderiaceae_C; genus Limnohabitans. The sequence goes on from CAIQHG010000025.1 coordinate 85,555, forward strand.
TTCTTTAGTTAATAACTTGATTGCATCTGCGAAAGGCTGCAACAAACCAAGCGGACCAGTTCGGTTTGGTCCCAAACGAATTTGAGTAAAACCAATCGCTTTTCTTTCCCAAAGCGTGAGATAAGCCACGCTTAAAAGCAAGGGAATTAAAACAACAACAATCTTAATCAAAGCCCAAATGACTGGCCAAGCCACAGAAGACCAAAATGAGTAAGGCAACGCATTGAGACCCGAGTTGTACAAGGAGTCAAACATGTTGGCCTACCTCGGCGGATGCGCTATGCTGAAGAACAGCTTGGTAAGCGCTTGCTAATGGATCGAGTTGGGCGTCTGCAGTGTGCTGCAGTGCAGGCGACCTTCTCACCAAAGAGTCTAGGCCGTATATGCCAACGGATAAATCCTCAATACGAATACCTTTGCAAGCGACCATATCAACCTCACTCAGGGCGGTGAGCGGCGAATTGTCTAGTAAGGATGCTAAATCTTTTGGAACTGCATCCACCCGCAACTCCTCAATGGTTTCGTAATCAAAACCAGGGAACCCAAGCATATTAGCCAAAACACGCAAGACTTTCCAAGCAGGCCTTGTCTCACCAAGCGGTTTAACAACAGCATGAAAACTTTGAACTCGTCCTTCTGCGTTCACAAAAGTACCGGGCGTTTCCGTAAAAGGAGAGATGGGCAACAACACGTCGCTGAAAGCCATATTGGCTTTGAAAGGACTCAAAGTTACGACCATATCTTTTCGGCTAAGGTGAGCAACCGAAGCTGCACCCATTGCAGTATCAAACTCAGGTTCATTGCCAAGTAAAAACAAAGCCTTAACTTTGTCCGACTCAATCATATTGGAAGTATTTAAACCAGATCCCTTGGGTAAAGCACCCACGGTTTGAGCGCCAACTGTGTTCGCCGCTTCTGTCAAAAAGCCAACGGAGCTTTGAGACTGTTCAGCGATCCAATTTGCAATAGCAAAAATACTAGATGCACGAGGGTGATGGACCGCAGCGTTTCCAATCAACACAGCCTTTTGGTCTCCGCTCAACATTGATTCAGCAATAAGGTTTGCTTGAAATAATGCATTGGGGTTGAAAGCCAGTATCTCATTCATGAGAACCGTCTCATTGAGCACCGAGACTGGAGAGGGGATCGATTTTACTTTTGCAATACTTTGTGCAATCAAACCAAGCGCTGCCACCCAGTGCGAGGGGTTGGCTAAGAATGTATTCTTTACATTCATCGCCCAATCCATTGAAGTTGCATTAAATGCATTGACCTGCCCCCCCCTGCGGGTGGATTGACGAATACGCTGAGCCAAAAGAGGGTGATCTTTACGCAGGTTAGATCCAATAACCAACGATCTGCTTAAGTGAGAGAGTGACTCAATTGAGCGTCCTAACCAATGAGCTTTGCCAGTCTTTAACTTGTCTTCACTAAAATCTCGCACCCTAAGCCTAGAGTCAATATTTTCAGAACCCATTGCTCGAATCAACTTACCCGCTAAGTAAAGTTCCTCTAAAGAGCTGTGGGGGCTGGCCAGCAATCCGATGCTTTGGGGGCCATGCTCCTGACTTATTTGCTTTACGCCGTTTGCGATGTACTCAAGCGCAGTTTGCCAATCAACTGTACTCCATATGTCATTTTGTTTAATCATTGGAGCGCTCAACCTTTGGTCGCCACTTAATGATTCGTAGGAGAAACGGTCACGATCGGCTATCCAACACTCATTGATCGCTTCGTTTTCAAGGGGTACCACTCTGAGCACTTTATTGGCTTTAACTTGAGCAATTAGGTTGGTCCCTGTAGAGTCGTGAGGACTGATTGTTTTGCGACGCGACAACTCCCACGTCCGCGCTTGATATCTAAAAGGTTTGCTGGTCAAAGCTCCCACTGGGCAAACATCGATCATATTTCCCGATAACTCTGAGTCCACCGTGAAACCCAAAAAAGCTTCAATTTCTGAATGCTCGCCCCGGTTAGACATGCCAAGCTCCATCTGCCCAGCAATCTCTTGTCCGAAACGCACGCAGCGCGTGCAGTGAATGCAACGGCTCATCTCTTGCATACTCACAAGTGGACCAATATCTTTGTGAAAAACAACACGCTTTTCTTCTTCATAGCGAGAGGAGCTACCCCCGTAACCCACGGCGAGGTCTTGGAGCTGGCACTCTCCGCCTTGATCGCAAATTGGACAGTCAAGTGGGTGATTGATGAGTAAAAACTCCATTACGGATTTTTGGGCCTTAGTCGCCTTGTCAGATTTGGTTCTTACTATCATCCCTTGGGTGACGGGTGTGGCGCAGGCAGGCATGGCCTTCGGGGCTTTCTCAACATCCACCAAGCACATACGGCAGTTGGCCGCAATGGAGAGTTTTTTGTGATAACAAAAATGCGGTATGTAAGTGCCTAGTTTTTCTGCGGCGTGCATCACCATGCTGCCCTCTAGGACCTCTACTTTTTTGCCGTCAATCTCTAATTCAACCATATATGATTTTCCTGATCAAACTGTGGCATCGACCATACAGGTCTTATGCACGATGTGGTGTTCAAATTCGTGCCTGAAGTGCTTAAGCATCCCTCTAACTGGCATCGCGGCCGCGTCTCCAAGAGCGCAAATGGTACGCCCCATAATATTTTCTGCGACGTTGTCAAGCAGAGCTAAATCGCCCTCCCGCCCTTTACCCTTCTCTATTCTGTCTACCACTCTCCAAAGCCAACCCGTGCCCTCACGACAAGGCGTACACTGGCCACAAGATTCATGCATATAAAAATAAGAAAGTCTCAACAAAGTCTTGACCATACACCGAGTTTCATCAAGCACAATTACAGCACCGGACCCCAGCATTGACCCCGCCTTGGCAATGCTGTCGTAATCCATCGTGATATCCATCATAATGTTTGCGGGAAGGATTGGTGCAGATGAGCCCCCAGGTATCACAGCTTTAAGTGCGCGCCCGTTTTTTACTCCTCCCGCGAGTTCCAGTAACACGGGGAAAGGTGTACCCATTGGAATTTCATAGTTACCGGGACGCTCAACGTCACCGCTGATGGAGTAAATCTTCGTTCCTCCGTTATTAGGTTTACCACATTGCAAGTAGGCTTGACCCCCGTTTCGAATGATCCAAGGTACAGCAGCAAAAGTTTCTGTGTTGTTGATGGTGGTTGGCTTACCGTACAAACCGTAGCTAGCGGGGAAAGGTGGTTTAAACCGTGGCTGTCCTTTTTTACCCTCAAGCGACTCAAGAAGCGCAGTCTCCTCGCCACAAATATATGCGCCAAACCCGTGCGTAGCATGTAACTGGAAAGAGAAAGTACTTCCTAAGATATTCGACCCTAAGTAGCCAGCCTCCCTGGCCTCCTCCAACGCCAGTTGAAACCGCTCATAGGTCTCAAATATTTCTCCGTGGATATAGTTGTATCCAACACTTATACCCATTGCGTAAGCTGCAATCGCCATACCCTCGATAACGATGTGAGGATTAAATTGCATGATGTCACGATCTTTAAAAGTACCAGGCTCACCTTCGTCAGAGTTGCACACCAAATATTTTTGACCAGGAAACTGCCTAGGCATGAAGCTCCATTTAAGACCGGTCGGGAATCCAGCTCCCCCCCGTCCCCTCAAACCTGACTCTTTAACTGTGGCAATCACTTGGTCTTGGGTAAGCCCCTCTCCCCCGTCTTTACCCAAAATCTTACGCAAAGCCTGGTAACCCCCTCGGGCCTCATAATCTTTAACTGACCAATTTGCACCGTTCAAGCCGTCTAATATTTGAGGATTGATATGCCGACCATGAAAAGAAGTCTCCATTCCCGTTGCCTTGAACTGCGAAAGCAAAGCGTTTAATTGGGTGCTCACGAATGATCTCCTTTAACTGCGACTTGTTTGAGTCCATCAATAAGCTGATCGATCTTCTCCATACTCATGAAGCTACACATATTGCGGTCATTCACCAATAAAACAGGTGCATCCGCACAGGCCCCCATACATTCACCTGGCTGCAATGTAAATATTCCGTCTTTAGTTGTTTCACCCACAGCAGTACCTAACTTATCGCACAAATAATCTAACGCGTTTAACCCGCCCCTCAATTGGCAGGGCAAATTGGTGCAAACGTTGATCTTGAATTTGCCCAAGGGCTCCAGGTTGTACATGTTGTAAAAAGTACTTACCTCGTGGACAGCCATCGGAGACATCTCCAAATATTTTGACAAGAACAGTTCGTCACTTGCATCTACAAATCCGTTGATTTGTTGAACGATCGACAAACAAGCCATGACGGCTGACTGTTTTTGGTCACTTGGATACTTGGCAACTTCAACGGCAAATCTAGCCAAAACTTCCCCAGAGAACTCACTTGGCACAGGTTCAAGGGATTTCAGATCTAGTCCTTTTTTATCTGTAGTACTCACCGGTCTATCTCCCCAAAAACTATATCCATTGTCCCGATGACGGCAACTGTGTCAGCAATCATGTGCCCCTTTGCCATTTCATCCATTGCTGCCAAGTGGGGGAACCCGGGAGCGCGTATTTTTAGTCGGTAAGGCTTGTTAGCCCCATCGCTTACGATATAAATTCCAAACTCTCCCTTGGGATGCTCAACGGCAGCGTATGCCTCGCCCTCGGGTACGTGAAAGCCCTCGGTGAATAGTTTAAAGTGGTGAATTAGCTCCTCCATATGAGCTTTCATGTCTTCTCTATGCGGGGCGGCAATTTTATGGTTATCAGTGATTACTGGACCGGGATTGTTTTTAAGCCATGACACGCACTGCTGAATGATTTTGTTAGATTGGCGCATCTCCTCAATGCGGACCAAGTAACGATCGTAGCAATCTCCGGTTTTTCCAACCGGGATGTCAAAGTCGAGATCTGCGTAAACATCGTAAGGCTGAAACTTTCTCAAATCCCAGGCGACTCCCGAGCCTCTAAGCATTGCCCCCGTAAAACCTAGACTCTTAGCTCGTTCAGGGCTCACCACACCAATACCTACGGTACGTTGCTTCCAGATACGGTTATTGGTCAAAAGTGTTTCGTACTCATCCACAAAGCCTGGGAAACGCTCAGTAAAGTCTTCAATAAAATCCAGCAATGAGCCTTCTCTGTTGGAATTAAGCTTCTCCAGTGCCCTTGCATTTTTAATCTTACTAACCTTGTACTGAGGCATATAGCTCGGCAAATCACGGTAAACCCCACCAGGCCTAAAGTAAGCCGCATGCATACGGGCACCAGAGACTGCCTCATACATGTCAAACAAATCCTCGCGTTCCCTAAAACAATAAATCAAAATATTCATTGCACCGCAATCAAATCCGTGGCAACCCAGCCAAAGCAAATGATTCAAAAGTCGAGTGATCTCAGCGAACATGACTCTTATGTATTGCGCGCGTTTAGGCACTTCCAGCCCAAGTAACTTCTCTATCGCCAAACAATAAGCATGCTCATTGCTCATCATAGAGACATAGTCCAAGCGGTCCATGTAAGGGAGAGACTGAATGTAGGTTTTATGTTCAGCAAGTTTCTCTGTTGCGCGGTGCAAAAGACCAATGTGCGGATCAGCACGTTGGACGACCTCGCCGTCAAGTTCAAGCACAAGTCTTAACACGCCGTGAGCTGCAGGGTGCTGGGGGCCAAGATTGAGGGTGTAATTTTTAATATCAGGCATGGTGTTCTGTGCGTTAACTTTGTACCGGGGAGGCTACAGCAAATAAAGTGCTGTATCTTCTTAGTTAATGCATTCCCCCGTAGTTCTCTTCGCGAATGATTCGAGGCGTTACCTCCCTTGGTTCAATCGTCACGGGTTGATAAATCACGCGCTTTTGCTCAGCGTCATAGCGCATCTCTACGTGTCCGGACAATGGGAAATCTTTTCTAAAGGGATGACCAATAAATCCGTAATCAGTTAAGAGTCTGCGCAGGTCCTCGTGCCCCTCGAAAATAACGCCGTAAAGATCAAATGCCTCTCGCTCATACCAATTTGCTGAGCTCCAGACCGAATTTAAGGAAGGTATCCTTGGCAAATCAGATGATGTCGCAAAGACTCGAACGCGCAGTCTAAAGTTGTGGACAACAGATAGCAAATGAATGACAACAGCAAATCTAGGAGTTTCACTAAAAGCGCTTTGTGCGCCGTCTTTGTAAGTCGAATAATCCACGGCGCAAAGGTCAATCAATTGCTCAAAGGCAAGCCTGGGCTCAACGCTCAGTACCTTACATACTTCCAAATAATCAACCGCGTCTACTGTTAATGTTAATTCTCCCAAAGCACTTTCAAGAGATTTAATCTTCTCACTCAACACTACTTTTAGTGTTTGGTGCAAATTATCTAAAGACAGACTCATATTAAATCCCTTTAGATTTATCTAGCAATGGTGTTTTCGCGACGAATTTTAGTCTGCAACTGCAAAATCCCATATAAAAGGGCCTCTGCAGTGGGTGGACAACCTGGCACATACACATCCACCGGCACAATTCTGTCGCACCCCCTAACAACGGAATAACTGTAGTGGTAGTAGCCCCCACCATTCGCGCATGAACCCATGGATAATACCCAACGGGGCTCGGACATTTGATCGTAAACTTTTCGAAGGGCTGGTGCCATTTTGTTGCAAAGCGTTCCAGCTACGATCATCAAATCTGACTGCCTGGGGCTAGGTCGAAACAACATACCAAATCGGTCAATATCGTACCTGGAGGCACCTGCGTGCATCATCTCAACAGCGCAACACGCTAAACCAAAAGTCATAGGCCATAGGGAGCCCGTTTTGGCCCAGTTAACTACTGAGTCATAAGAAGTGGTAATGAAGCCTTCTTTAAATACACCGTCTAGAGACATGATTTATTCCCAGTCAAGGGCCCCTTTTTTCCACTCATAGGCAAAGCCAACGACCAAAATACCCAAAAAAATCATCATTGAAATGTAGCCAATAAATCCAATCTCTTTTAGAGCTATTGCCCATGGAAATAGAAATGCTATTTCTAAATCGAACAATATAAAAAGAATGGCTACTAAGTAGTAACGAACATCGAACTGCATTCGTGCGTCCTCAAACGCCTCAAAACCGCACTCGTAGGGAGAATTTTTTTCATCATCTGGCTTGTTAGGCCCTAATAAATGACCCAAAACCTGCGGTGCAACCCCAACAAGTAGGCCTATTAATATGAACAAAAGGACAGGTAGATATTGAGCTAAATTCATTCCGATTCCACAAAATTATTGTGTCTCAGCTTTTTGTACATTTACATAACCTTGGTGCCGTCGGCGAGACTCGAACTCGCACAGCTTTCGCCACTACCCCCTCAAGATAGCGTGTCTACCAATTTCACCACGACGGCAAGAAACTTTTATGAAAAAACAATCAAATTGACTGCACTTCCAACTCAGCCTAAGAGTTTACCCCAAATGCTTATAAAGGCTTCATCAAAATTCAATTTACGGCGCTAAACCCCTCACTTTGTAGGAATCTTGGCTGAACCTTCAGCGGAGGCTGGCGCAGCTAAAGTGCTGCTGGGAACAGAAGAGTCATTTTTGCTGGTTGGGGTGGTGCCGGGAATTTGATTACTAATATCGTTATTTGGAAGGTTTGCGTTAAGGGGAACAGCTACGCCCTCCAACACACTACCCGTTCTTGAAACTTGGGGTTGACCAAAAAAGGCTAAGCCAAGAGTGGAGGCAAAGAAAACAGCGGCTAATACTGCCGTGGTTCGAGATAGAAAGTTAGCCCCTCCAGTCGCACCAAAAAGGCTTCCCGAACTCCCGCTTCCAAAAGCAGCGCCCATATCGGCACCCTTACCGTGTTGTAGCAAAATCAAACCTATCATCACCAGTGCCGACAAGATCTGAATCAAAATAATAATGTTTATAACCCAATTCATTTTTTACTCCGGAATAATTCTCATTTAACCAAGATCGTTTGCGTATTTGCAAAAACCAAAAAAAATCTAACCCAAACCTGTCCTAAGCCGATGCAATGATAGATAAAAAATCTACAGCCTTGAGCGAAGCCCCGCCAACCAAACCGCCGTCAATATCTCTTTGAGATAATAGGGTTTTGGCGTTTGCAGGATTCATGCTGCCACCATATAAAATGCGAATTCTTCTCCCATTTTCAGCCCCAGCCGCGTCCAATTGAGCCCTTAGTACGGCGTGAACAGACTGCGCTTGCTCGGGCGTGGCTGTGAGCCCGGTTCCAATCGCCCAAACAGGCTCATAAGCCACCACAATCTCATTTATACAGTGCCCGTTTAGGTGAATAACGGCGGCTAGCTGCCTGCGAACCACAGCCTCAGTCATACCAGACTCGCGCTCTTGAGATGTCTCTCCAACGCAAACAATTGGAGTCATTCCTGCACCCAGCGCACGTTTAGCTTTTATCGCCACTAGTTGATCTGTTTCATGATGAAACTGCCTGCGCTCTGAGTGACCAACAATCACGTAAGAGACCCCAAACTCTCTCAGCATAGAAACGGATATCTCGCCTGTGTAAGCACCTTCCTCGTGAGCGGATACATCTTGGGCTCCAAGTCCAATCGAGCCCCCTTTACTGCCTTGGATTTGATCGCTAATTTGAGTTTTAACTTGTTGCAAATAAACACTGGGAACACAAACAGCCGTGTCACATACATCAAAGCGTAAATCCGCTCTCAACAATTGAGTGAGCAAATGGAAATTGGACTGGGCTGAGCCATTCATTTTCCAGTTGCCTACTATTAGTTTTTTTCCGTTTGTCATTGCTCTGATTAACACTTTGAATGTGATTGACTGTATATAGGGAAATTTCTTCAGAGTGATTAAAAAATCCAACACGTGTTTGGTTTTAACAATACGCTGAGACAAAACTCCTTAATTGACAGTCTTAACCCATACCTCAGATGTCACTCCTCGTGATTAGCGGGCCCGTGATTATGCGGTGCAGAGGTGTCACCCCCTTGCTCATGATGATGGTGGTGATCGCCGTGCGAGTCGTTCCCATGGGCCTCAACTTGTGGTTGCGCTGGAGGAGTTGGCACACGCTCTGACAACGCCTTCATAGACAATTTAACGCGCCCTTTTTCGTCGGTTTCCATGACTTTAACTCGAACGATTTGGCCCTCGGCTAAAACATCGCTTACTTTTGCAATGCGCTCGTGACTGATTTGACTGATGTGCAACAAACCGTCTTTGCCAGGCAATAAATTGATCAATGCACCAAAGTCTAGAATCTTGGTTACGGGCCCTTCGTAAATTTTGCCAATTTCAACTTCAGCGGTAATCTCCTCGATTCGCCGCTTAGCCTCCTCAGCTTTAGAGCCCTCACTAGAAGCAATTGTGATGACTCCGTCCTCAGAGATATCAATCTGAGTACCCGTCTCCTCGGTCAATGCACGAATCGTTGCGCCGCCTTTACCAATCAGGTCTCTAATTTTGTCGGGATTAATTTTCATCGTGTACAAACGCGGCGCAAAGTTACTGATCTCTGTGTTGGCAGAGCCCATCGTCTCTTGCATGATGCCTAGGATATGAAGACGAGCCTCTTTAGCCTGAGCTAAGGCTACTTGCATAATCTCCTGCGTAATGCCTTGGATTTTGATGTCCATTTGCAAAGCTGTAATTCCATTAGGAGTTCCAGCAACTTTAAAGTCCATGTCGCCTAAATGATCCTCATCTCCTAAGATGTCCGTTAAAACTGCAAAACGATTTTCCTCCTTGATCAAACCCATCGCAATACCTGCAACATGGGCCTTCATAGGAACACCTGCATCCATTAAAGCCAAGCATCCACCGCACACAGAGGCCATTGAGGAGGATCCATTGGACTCAGTGATCTCAGAGACCACACGAACTGTGTAAGGAAACTCCTCTTTGGAGGGTAAACAAGCGACCAAAGCACGCTTGGCCAAGCGACCGTGTCCCACTTCACGTCGCTTTGTGCTTCCCATACGACCCACCTCACCCGTTGCAAACGGGGGCATGTTGTAGTGGAACATGAATCTATCTTCAAATTCACCAGCTAAAGCATCGATCCGCTGGGCATCCCGATCGGTACCAAGCGTAGAGATCACTAAAGCCTGTGTCTCTCCTCTAGTAAAAAGTGCGGATCCGTGAGTACGGGGTAACACGCCCGTGCGAATCTCAATCGGGCGAACTGTTCTTGTGTCGCGACCGTCAATACGGGGCTCACCTGAGAGAATTTGCCCACGCACAATGCGCGCTTCAATTTCAAACAATAGATTATCTAGTTTGGTTGAGTCAAACTCAGCACCTGCATGTGTAAGCGCAACTTTTACTGCCTCATAAGCCTCACGACAAGCCTGGGTTCTCGCCTGTTTGTTTCTAAGTTGATACGCTGCGTTTAAAGGTTCTTGGGCAAGCGCTTTAACCTTACCCTCGAACTCCTCGTCTCTTGCTGGAGCGGACCACTCCCATACAGGCTTTCCAGCCTCTTTCACTAATTCATGAATGGCGTCAATCACAGTTTTACCGTGCTGATGACCGAACATGACTGCCCCAAGCATTATTTCCTCGGACAATTGCTTCGCCTCAGATTCAACCATCAACACAGCTGATTCAGTTCCAGCGACTACGAGCTCCATTGAGCTGTCTTTGCGCAAAGTCTGACCCGGGTTAAGAACGTACTCTCCGTTGATGTAGCCTACGCGTGCAGCTCCTATGGGACCACTAAAAGGAACTCCAGAGATGGATAAAGCCGCGGAGGCTCCAATCATTGCTGCGATGTCTGCATCCACTTCCGGGTTGAGTGACATTGTGTGTATAACCACATGCACTTCGTTGTAAAAACCCTCTGGAAATAATGGGCGAATGGGTCGATCGATTAATCGACTCGTTAAAGTCTCAAGTTCACTGGGCTTTGCTTCGCGTTTGAAAAAGCTGCCTGGAATCTTTCCAGCAGCATAAGTCTTCTCAATATAGTCAACGGTCAAAGGAAAGAAGTCTTGACCGGGCTTGGATGATTTAGAGGCAACTACAGTTGCCAGTACCACTGTGCCTTCAATATCCACCAGGACTGCACCCGATGCTTGGCGTGCAATTTCACCCGTCTCCATGGTGACCTTATGCTGACCCCACTGAAAAGTTTTCGTAACTTTGTTAAAAAGTGACATATGTTTTCTCCAAATTTTTAAAACATTAAGGGCTAATTGGGCCGCCCTTTAAAGGCCTGGAGAAGAAAAGAATTATCAGAACACGATGCCATTCCAAAAAACTTACAAATCAATATTTGATCCGTAAAAACAAACCCGTCTTTTGGAATGACACAGCTTCAGCCCTGCTTAACTCTTGGCTACTCCGCGAAAATAACAATACCCCTAAAATACAAAACGCCTGAGCTAATAACTAACTCAGGCGCCTGGATTGAAAGCATATTCAAAAATTTATACTCTTGCGCCAAAAAATTACTTACGCAAACCTAATTTTGCAATTAACTGGGTGTAACGATCTGCGTCTTTAGATTTCAAATAATCTAACAACTTACGACGGCGACTCACCATACGAAGCAGTCCTCTGCGTCCGTGGTGATCTTTGGCGTGAGTTTTAAAATGGGGTGTTAGCTCGTTGATACGAGCTGTTAAAAGAGCGACCTGGACCTCAGGACTCCCTGTGTCATTTGCACTTCGTGCATTAGCCTTGACGACTTCCGACGTTTGTTGAATGTTCATTTGATTTCCAAAAAGTTTTACATGCGCCAACAGCCGGAAATGCCAGATGGCGTGATTTTTTTACCCGCTACGCCTTATTAGAGCGTTCGTTGGTAAGCCCTAAATTATAACTTATTCAGAATCAATCCCCTTAAATTAGCACAATTGAATTCGTCAGGCAAAAAATTGATTAATAAAATAACACCAAATAACTAATAATTAAAATTTATGAACTATTTTAAATTATTTATTTGGCTTGCGTATGAAGCCATTCCTGCAATCTATGAATACCTAGAGTTAAACGCGAGGGTTCCTTTGACGCAAAACACCAGCGAAACCATTCACTTGACTCTTTTGCAAAAGCCTCCCCAGGAGCGACTCCTAGCCCGACTTGTTGGACCAGTTTTTTTGAAACCGTTAAAGAGTTGCTATGTCCGTTTATTTTAAAGAATGCATACATCCCCCCTCTAGGAGTCGTGAGCTCTACACCCTCAATAGCTTTAAGACCATTACAAAGGATATCGCGGCATGACTTTAGATGAGACACAACCCTTGGAGTCACTTCATGGGCTCGTTCAAGAGCGACTAGGCCCGCTCTTTGAGTGAAAAGACTTGCACAAGAAGTATTGAATTCAATTAACTTACCAATTGAGCTTAAGATTTTTGCAGGCGCAACCATCCACCCTAAACGCCAACCCGTCATCAAAAAGCTTTTAGAAAAACTGTGAACTACGATTAAAGAGTCGTCAGCTCGGCTTATGTCTAAAAAACTAGGTGCGCACCCGTTAACTGTTTTTTCATAATACAAGTTCTCATAAACTTCATCTGCCAAGACCCATATACCCATCTCCCTGCAGTGCTCAAGAATCTTCATTTGCTCGTCACGAGTGAGGGTCCATCCCGTTGGATTATTGGGCGAGTTGAGGATCAACAACCTCACAGAGGGCTTTAACGCACCTAAAAGGGACTCCATATCTAACTCCCAGGCTCCTCCCGTGGGAGCCAGGGGTACAGAGGTCAACTTTGCACCCATGATCAAAGCTTGTGCACATAAATTAGGCCACAGAGGAGTCAGCACAACCACTTCATCACCAGGGGAAATTAGTGCTTGACATGCGATCATCAACGCATTCACCCCGCCTGAGGTTACAGCGATACGCTCAATACCTATCTCTAAAGGTCCATGACGCCTGCTCATTTCTTTTGCTATCGCGTGCCTCAACTCAAGAAGTCCCAAGTTATGAGTGTAAAAAGTCTCCCCTCGCTCCAAAGACTCAATTGCAGCACGGCGAATAAACTCTGGAGTGACCTCATCACTCTCACCAAACCAAAACGCTAGAACATCACTTCTGCCCATAGCCTCATTAGCTAACTCGCGTATTTTGGACTCTTCAAGGTTTTGGATAAGTTGACGCATCTTTAATTGGGTTTTTGGGGAAAATAGATATTTGAAAGATTCTAATTTTAGAAAATTTTTGCAATTGGGGCGTTCATCAGAAATTTCAAGGGTTTAAGATGAAAAATAAACTTACGCCCAATAACTTGAAAAAAGGGTCTCTGTGCCCACCTAGTGTTTACACAGCGAAGGCTTAAGGCCTACCAGTTCAGATTAATTTAATTCAAGTAACTAAATTAATCCACTGCATCTCAATCATTTCACCGTTCAAGTTTAAAGGAAATTCAAATGTTTTTATCTGCCGTGACCACCCCCACTTACCCCAGGGATAATTTAGTATCTTTTGAGCGATTTATTGACGGGGTCATGAAGACCTCTCAAAAGCCTAAATTTGAGCAAGACGCGAGTCAATACAAAATGGAAATAGATATCCCGGGAGTCTCCAAAGATCAGGTTAATATCTCGATTGAGGGACATATTGTTCGTTTTAAAACAACCGAGCAAGCTAAGCGTAGCTACAGCGAAGGGTACGAATTACCCGGAGAAATCGACCCAACCACTAGTACAGCAAAACTTGAGGACGGGGTTCTTTACTTAACTTTAGCCAAAAAAGTGCAAATGAGCAAAGCAAGCACTTTGCCCGTTTTATAAATCTTGTTTAAACGTTAATTTGATCTAACGGCCAGCGCGGATTGACCTCAAAGGAATAGATCTTTGATGGGAGTTCGCGTTGGGTCTGTATTCTCATTGCTCCAGCCATTGCGATCATAGCGCCGTTGTCGGTACAAAACTCTAATTCTGGGTGGTGAACCCTAACCCCAATTTTCTTACATTCCACGCTTAAAGACTCTCTTAGAGATTTATTGGCGCCTACCCCCCCGGCTACAACCAAACAAGACAAGCCTGTTTGATTTAAGGCTTTTAAAGATTTTCTCACCAACACATCAACAATAGCTGCTTGAGTGGACGCGGCTATGTTAGCGCGCTCATTAATTAGCCGATCACCTAGTTTTTTGCACTGCGTTAGGACCGAAGTTTTTAATCCAGCAAAAGAAAAATTCAGATCCTTGCTATGCAAAAGGGGTCTGGGAAAATCATACGCGCTTGGGTCCCCCAACTGAGCCAATTCAGAGAGCGCTCTTCCCCCCGGATAATCGATACCCAGTAATTTAGCAGATTTATCAAAAGCCTCTCCAGCTGCGTCATCAATGGACTCCCCCAATAGCTCATATTGGCCTACACCCTCAACCCTCATCAGTTGGGTATGTCCACCAGAAACCAGTAGAGCGACAAACGGAAAAGAAGGGGGATCGCGGCTTAAAAACGGTGATAGTAAATGTCCCTCCAAGTGGTGTATCCCCATCACAGGCTTGTCTAAAGCCGCCCCCAGCGAACATGCCACACCCGCTCCAACAAGTAATGCGCCTGCCAAACCAGGGCCTTTTGTAAAAGCGATGACGTCTATCTCATCAAACTCTTTATTTGCCAAAGACATCACAGATTCAGCCAGGGGCACAACTCGTTGAATATGGTCTCTGCTGGCGAGCTCAGGCACTACGCCGCCATATGGAATGTGTAAGGCGATTTGAGAATGCAGGGCGTGCGAAAGTAACTCTGGCCAAGTCTGTGGCGTTGAATTGCTTGCTCGTTCGTTGTCCTTTATTTCTACTAATGCCACTCCCGTTTCATCACAAGAGGACTCAATTCCGAGAATTAGCACACTAAACCTTTGGCGCGTAATTTATTGAACGCTTTGTCTGGCTTTTGTTCAAAATCCATGCGAACCCAGACTTACCGAGACTTGTTTTACCTCGGTGTAGCTGTTTAAGATTCCCTCGAGCGAGAACTCTCGCCCAGCGCCGCTTTGTTTCATTCCCCCGTAAGAGTGGCCGATAGCTTGACCACCACCTTGGTTAACAAGTACCCAGCCTGCTTGTAGCTCATGAGCCATTCTTAAGGCTGGTGCGCCAGCTCTTGACCAAACAAAAGCAGCCAGACCATACTCAGATGAGTTGGCTTGCTTGATCACATCAGCCTCACTAGACCAAGTGGAGACCGAAAGCACAGGCCCAAAGACCTCCTCATGAGTCATCCTTGTAGATTCGGGTAAATTTAAGAATATTGTTGGCTCAAAGAAATAACCCTCAGACATGGGTCCACTCTCACTCGGTAGGCCACCTAAGATTAGAGCGTTGGGGTGGGCCTGCATTGCCTCTTTTACGTAAGAGCAGACGCGGTTGAACTGCTTTAAATTAACTAAGCTTCCGGCGTCTGTTTTTTCTTCTAAGGCATTGCCAATTTGAAATTTCTTTAGCTTAGCAACTAGTTTTTCCAAAAACTTGTCTGCAATCGATTCGTGTACGTAAACCCTGGATCCGGCGGTACAAGATTGGCCTTGCCGGGAAAATCTCATGGCGGTGATAACACCGTCGGTTGTGAAATCTAAATCCACATCGGGGAATACAATTTGTGGGCTCTTGCCACCTAATTCCAAAGAAACTGCTGCGATTCTTTGACTCGCACTTGCCAAAATGGATCTGCCAACAGCTGTTGAGCCAGTAAAAGAAACTTTTGGAACATCTGGGTGCTCAGCAAGAGGTGCGCCGCACTCCAAGCCGTATCCGGTGATCACATTCAAAACTCCTGCAGGTAAGAACTCATTACAAATTCGGCCCATCTCCAACACAGCTAAGGGTGCATCCTCAGCAGTTTTAAGCACGACTGTATTGCCCGTCATGATGGCTGGAGCGATTTTTAATGCTGCCAACATGAGCGGTGCATTCCAAGGAACAATGGCACCCACCACACCGTAAGGTTCGCGTCGGGTGTAATCCAGGTTCTCAACATTAAGAAACATGGTGTTGCCCTTAATCTCGCGGGAAATTCCAGCGACGTACCTAAATACCTCAATCACTATGCTCACCTCACCACGGCTTTGGGTTCGAAGGGCGTTTCCGTTCTCGGTGCTGATTAAACGTGCAAGCTCCTCACGCTTTTGCTCTAGCGCGTCCGTAATGGCGTAAAGCATTTTCCCTCGGTCTGGGGCAGAAGTGCGCGACCAAGTAGCGAAAGCCGCCTTAGCAGCTTTTACGGCTAAATCAACGTCCTCTTTTCTTGCTCTTGGTACCTGGGCGAAGATAGTTTTGATAGAGGGGTTCTCAATGTCTATCCATTCACCTTGCACGCTACCTACACCTTTACCGTTAATGATCATTTGAACGCGGTTCATATCTCTATCATCCTTTTAAAAAATATATTTTTCCCTAATCCATTCTAAATTAAACACTTAAATATTCTTTTAATATTTGTTGGTTATCGTTTAATTCTTTCATACTAGAGGCGTGTTTAATCTGGCCCTTCTCTAATATATAAGCCCTGTCACAGACCCAACCGGCAAAGTGTAGGTTTTGTTCCGATAACAAAATACTCACACCCTGGGCTTTGAGCTTCAAAATGGTCTCCCCCATTTGCTCTACGATGATAGGAGCAATTCCCTCTGAAGGCTCATCTAGCAGCAAAACAATAGGGTTTCCCATTAAAGTTCTTGCAACACTCAGCATTTGCTGCTCGCCCCCACTCATTTGAGAGCCCAGGCGTTTGGGCATATTTCCTAAATTTGGAAATAACGAAAATATAGCATCTACAGTCCAGTAAGGTACCGGGTCCCCGTTTGGAAAGAAACGAGCAACTTGACGACCTACGCTTAAATTTTCAAGGACCGAAAGATCGGAGAAAATTCGTCGATCCTCAGGCACAAAACCGAGTCCTTTTTGGCTAATTTGAAAAGGTTCTAATTTTCCGATTTCATCCCCTAAAAAACTTATTTCTCCAGATCTTTTAGACATTAATCCCATCAAAGCGCGAAGCGTAGTAGATTTCCCCGCTCCATTTCTTCCCATGAGGGCAACTACCTCCCCCGGACATACACTAAGACTGACGTCAAATAAAATTTGTGCAGCCCCGTACCAAGCGTTTAATTTTCTACACTCAAGTAATGCTTGAGGGGTGTTTACTGATTCAACGGGCTCACTTTGGGTATTGTATTTATTCATGTGAAAGGTTTTACTTGAATGTTTTACCACCACCGAAATAAACATCTTGAACTCTGCTACTGGCCTTTACGACTTCAGCACTACCTTGCACGATCAACTCCCCCCTTGCCATCACGATAATACGGTCAGCGTATCCAAATACAACATCCATACTGTGTTCGGTAAACAAAACAGAGAGAAGTGTTTTATGGAGCCTTTTTCGCTCCTGAACTAAATCACGAACCAACGCCATTAAGTTCTTGCGCTCTCCAGGCGCCATCCCTGCCGTAGGCTCGTCCATCAAAAGAATTTTAGGCTGATTGGCTAGCGCCACTGCAAGCTCAAGACGCTTGGCATCTGAGTACGCCAGCGTGCTGCACGCTTTATCTGATTGGTCCCCTAGGCCTACCATTTTCAATAAAAGAACAGCGTCCTCGCGTCTGTATTGATTTGCTCGACTCCAAAATGAAAATAGCTTGGAATCTGAGGAAAGCAATGCAAGTTGCACGTTTTCGGCTAGGGTAAACGTTTGAAATATTTCAGCTATTTGAAAAGTTCGACTTATACCCAAACGCCAGATTTTTTTGGCGCTTTTGCCAACTAGACTTTGATCATCAACAACTATAGTCCCTTTGTCGGGCTTTAGTTGACCGTTGACCATATTAAAAGTTGTTGATTTTCCAGCCCCATTGGGCCCAATCAAAGCGAGCATCTCTCCTTCAAGCAAATCAAAAGAAAGGTTATCTACAGCTTTGTTTGCACCGAAACTTTTAGCCAAGCCCCGAACAGATAACATAGTTGCTAAGTCTCCTCGATCGTTTTTGGGCTATTTAAACTCAGCGAGCGAGAAAAATAGGCCTTTAAGTCAATCAGACTGCCGGCTATGCCTTTAGGAAATACCAAAATCAATACCAAAATAACTCCGCCTAAACAAGCTCTCCAATATTCTGTGGTGCGAACAATATAGTCTTGCAGCCAAGTAAAGCTTACAGCACCGACAATTGGACCACCTACAGTTTGAAGACCGCCTAAGATCACCATCACTAAGGCGTCTACAGATTTTGAAATCCCTAAACTGTCCGGTGAAATGCTTCCTTTAGAGAAAACATATAAAACTCCAGCCGTACCTGCAAAAAATGCTGAGAAAACAAATCCAGCCCACTGAAAAAGATAAGCAGTTATGCCGATTGCCTCTGCCCTTAAAGCCGAATCTCGAACACTTCGAAGTGCGTACCCAAAGGGAGAATAAATAACCCTTCTAATAAAAAATACAGAAATAGCCACCACAAATAGGGTTAAGTAATAAAAGTTAGGTTTGTTGTTAAAGATTTCTCTGGGCCATACACCCGTTATCCCATTGCTTCCGCCGGTTAATCCATCCCATTGGAAGCAAATAGACCACAATATTTGAGCGAATGCAAGGGTTAGCATCGCTAAATAAACGCCGCTCAACCTCACGCAAAACCAGCCAACGATTATTGCAAAAGCAGCAGTTAATGCGGGGGCAATAAACAAAGCGCCTTCCATCGGCAATCCATAATTTATAAACAAGACAGCAGCAATGTAAGCACCTAGACCAAAAAATGCTGCATGTCCAAACGAATGCATTCCTCCAGGACCCATAATGAAATGCAAACTACTTGCAAAAAGCACAGCAGTGAGTAAGTCTATTCCTAGTACAGTTGTGTAAGGAAAGTTTTGCGTCAAAGTGGGCACTAATGCGAGTAAAAAAATAAAAATAAACGAAATTAATTTGCTATTCTTTGGGCCGTTGTGGTGTGGCTGTTCTATGTAATTATGTAGGCGAGTTGCGCCTTGCTGTTTTCCCATCAGACCCCAAGGTCTTAGAATTAAAACGACTGCCATGACCAAAAATTCAGACACCAGGGTCAATTTGGAAAAAGAAATAGTCAAACCAGCCATTTCCATAGTCCCCAAAAAAATGCATATCGCTTTGATCTCTGCAATCAATAAAGCCGCAGCGTAGGCCCCAGAGACAGAGCCGAGTCCACCCACAACTACAACAACAAAAGCATCACTAATTGAGGTTAAATCTAAATTGAGATTGGCTGGCTCCCTTGGTAACTGAAGTGCACCGGCAAGTCCAGCCAAAGAGCAACCCAAAAAAAATACAGCAGTAAAAAGCTTATCTTGAGCAACGCCCAAAGCCCCAACCATCTCCCTATCCTGGCTTGCAGCTCTAATCAACACTCCCAACCTTGTTTTATTCAGAACCCACCAAAGAATCCCTAAAAGCGCTATTCCAAGGGCAATTAAAAATAAATCATAACTAGGAAACAGCCTGCCCATTATGTTAACTGAGCCACCTAAGCCAGCTGCCCTGGGACCCAGTAAGTCTTCTGCTCCCCATACACACAGTGTTAGATCTTTAATAACCAACACTAGGGCAAATGTTCCCAAGAGTTGAAAAATTTCAGGGGATTTATACATTCTGCGCAAAAGCAAAATCTCTACAACCGCGCCCAACAAACCAATACTTAAGCTAGAAAGAAAAATTCCGACCCAAAATGTCCAGCCACCTGCGAATAAATGACTTAAAAATGCAACTATTGTGTAAGCCACATACAGACCCAACATAAAGAAAGAGCCATGCGCAAAGTTTACAACCCTCGTAACTCCGAAAATTAGTGACAATCCAGCAGCGACTAAAAATAATGAGGAAGCTGACGCTAATCCATTAAGGAGCTGGGAAATCAATGCAGAAAAATCCAACTTAGCTCCTAAACTTATTATTTATTAAAAGTAGTAGCAAAAATTTGCACGGTATATAAATTTAGTCAGCAGGTCTTAGCCTTTTAACTTCCTCATTTGTGGGCTGAAAACGTGCTCCGTCCATATATTTGTAATCCACCATAACTCCCCTACCATTTTCGTTTTTAATCTTTCCAACGAACGCGCCCATGGTGGATTGTTGGTCCTCTGATCTAAAAGTTATTTTGCCAAATGGTGACTCAAAGCTCAAACCTTTGAATGCTGAAATCATTTTTTCAGCGTCAGTGCTTTTTGCTTTTTTAGCTCCTTCAGCAATAGCTTTGATGATTGAATACCCCACAACTGAGCCTTGCCTTGGGTAGTCGTTGAATCGCTTTTCATAAGCAATAATAAATGCTTTATGGGCAGGAGTGTCAATAGAGCTCCAAGGATACCCCGTCACAATCCAGCCGTTGGGTGTCTCGTCTTTTAGGGCGTCTAGGTACTCTGGCTCACCTGTGAGCAAACTGACGACTTCTTTTCCTTCAAACAAACCGCGGGTGTTACCTTCGCGAACAAATTTAGTTAAGTCAGAACCAAACAAAACGTTAAAAATTGCTTCGGGCTTAGAGTCTCCAAGGGCCTGGATAACAGCACCTGCTTCAATCTTGCCTAGCGCCGGGGCTTGCTCTGTTACAAATTCAACGTCAGGTTGCGCAGCTTTTAATAGTTGCTTGAATGTATTTACAGCCGACTGCCCATATTCATAGTTTGGATAAATAAGGGCCCAGCGTTTTTTCTTTAACTTTACAGCTTCAGGAACTAACATTGCGACTTGCATATATGTTGAAGCCCTCAATCTAAATGTGTAGTGGTTTCCGTTTTGCCAAACAATTTTGTCAGTCAGTGGCTCTCCAGCTAGAAAAAACACCTTTTTTTGCTTTGCAAAATCTGCCATAGCGAGACCAATATTTGACAAAAATGTCCCAGCGAGAACCTCCACTCCCTCGCGGGAAAGTAGCTCCTCCGCTGCTCGCACAGCGTCCCCAGGATTTGCGTTGTCATCGCGGATAACCAACTCTAATCTGCGTCCATTAACCCCGCCAAGTGAGTTAATTTCTTCGACAGCCAAATCCATTCCTTTTTTGTAAGGCTCTAAAAATGCGGGCTGAGCCTTGTAACTGTTAACTTCTCCGATTTTTAGAGTGCTTTGAGCATTTGAATTAGATATTGAAAAAGCAACGATTAATGAAAGTAATTTGAAAAATAGTTTCATGAAAAAATGCCCTTTAAAAGTACTTGTTTGAGTTAATTATCCCATTTCTAATGATTGAAGGCTGACGAATTTATAATTCAAGTGTTAAAGGGGCCCTAAGGAAGAGTCAACCTTACAGCAAATGGAGTTAAAAAATAAACTAAAGCGGGATTTAGCGATAATTACTTGTTCGCTCAACGCTCAACTCTTTTAACTCAATCGAGGAGTTATAGTTAATGAACGTTCTGAGTTCAAACTATCCGTTAATAAAGCCATTTTCCCCAGACTTACCAGAAATTTTGAATTGAACTTTGAATCAAATGTTAGTTGAATTATCTAAATAAGTTTTTATTGGTTCAACTTTTTTGAAATTGATTTATTCTGGAACGCCTATCAAATTTAAATTAATTAAAAGATGCTTAAATTTGAAAAGTATTCAAAACTTGTCACATTCCTGCATTTAGGTTAAATAGTTAGAACTAAATAGAAACACTTGAGCCATAGTGTCAGGAATACTTTTTTATCAAATGAAAAAAATCTTACAGCTCCTATATGGCTTTAAGCCTTATCAGAACTAGTCCTCTATTTACATTTAGATTGCAAGAAAAAGGGGATCGAGGATTTATACCTAGGAGCCTATTAAGGAGTTGGCGTTTAAATATGAAGCAGAAAGATCTAATTTATTGCTTTTATTAAAAAAGTGCCAAGTTTTTTATAGTAATCGTGAGCTTTTTTTGTGGGGGTCAGGTACTTTGTTCTCCTGTTTTCGCCCTTGAAGGTCAAATGTATGTATCCAGAATTAATCAATTCATCTATTTTTCTGTGCATCGTGGCTGGAGAAGCGATAGAGCTCAGTGCCATTGCATCAGTAACTGTCAGCAAATCATTTTGACTTTCACGAATTACGATTTGATCTAAAAGTCGAAACGCCATCAAATCCAGCGCGTTATCGCCTGAAAATGTGTTTAAAGTCTGGGCTAGTGATAAAAATCGAATGTAAGCGTCTAAGGGTTTTTTCATAACAATTGAAAATTTCTACATGTTTTTTGTGATGGTAAATTATATCTTTATAAACGCCGAAAAATAAACAAAATGAATTATTCGAAATGAATTTGCAATATCTTTGATTTAAATATGCAAATAAATTCACATAGAAAAATGAAGTTAGTTAAATTTGTAGAGCCCTTATTTAAAGATCAATTAACGCAGTGACTTATGTCAATTTAAAAAACGATAGTTTAAAATGCACAAGAGCGGTAAACTTAGGCACTAAATTCGGGCATGTCGGGGTAATTAGATCAAACTTTTAAAATCAAAAAGAATTTAAAAAAATTGGTAACCTAAGTCGCTGCATAGGTCCAACTTATTGCAAACTGATTTTTAAACTCCAGCAACTTATTTATATCCTAATAGCTTTTAGATTATTTTTCTTTGATCATGAGCATACAACCCTACATTAAAGAGATTGGGCGCGGAAAAGAGGGGGCCCGATCTTTGAGCAGAGAACAGTCCTGTGACTTGATGGGTCAGATACTTGATCAAAACATAACCGATCTTGAAATAGGTGCCTTTTGCTTAGCGATGCGCATTAAAGGCGAGACGCCTCAGGAGATGGCAGGATTTTTAGACGCAGCGTACGCAAGGCTTAATTATTTTGTATACAACCCAACAGAAAAAGCCGTCCTTATTATTCCCACCTACAACGGTGCGAGGAGGCTTCCAGTATTGACCCCCCTTCTTGGCATTTTGCTTGCAAAAGAGGGTTTCCCAGTCTTAATGCACGGAAGCACAAACGACAATGGGAGAATATCGAGCTACTCGGTTTTAAAGCAATTAGGATACATAGCGGCTAGTGACTCTTTTAGTTTAAGGGCGGGAGAATTGACATTCTCCCCTACACAACTCATTTGCCCTCCCTTGCAAAAGCTTCTTGACGTCAGGCAAATCATTGGGGTTAGGAATTCTGCACACTCGTTGGTTAAGCTGTTAATTCCCGTAAAAGTAAAGAGCCCCACAACCCCAAACCCAGTCTTAATCACAAGTTACACCCATCCTGAATATTGTGTATCGATGCGTAGCACTCTTAACCTTACAAACTCAAATGCTTTAATATTAAGAGGCTGCGAGGGAGAGCCCGTAGCTGATGCAAGGCGTTCGCCGCAATACACAGCCTTGGTTAACGGTGACTTATTTTTCGAAAGAGAGGCTGAGAAGGGAAGTGTCGCTGGACTTCACTCTTTATCAACAGACCTAACTGCCTCAACCGTTGCAAACTACACACTCCAAATGTTAGAGGGTAAATTACCGATTCCGAAAACTATTCTTGATCAAATAGAACTTATAAAACAAGTGGCCCGCCCACAGAAAGTCTAATTTTCACACTAGCGCCAAAAAAAATTCGTTCCGTTTTCCTCAGGATCCTCCATTTACAATAGGAATATGTTTGTTTCACCTACTAATCCCTATTTGGTAAAGCTCGTTGGAGCCGGACCTGGAGATCCTGAGCTACTAACTATCAAAGCTCTCAAGGCCATCCAAGAAGCGCAGGTGCTCCTCATTGATGACCTTGTGAGTCAAGAAATATGCGCTCTAGCAAATCCTAAAGCCCGCATCATCTATGTGGGCAAGCGTGGTGGTTGCAAATCAACCCCTCAAGCTTTTATTGAGAAATTATTGATTCAAGAAGCTAAGGCAGGACATAACGTAGTTCGATTAAAAGGGGGAGATCCCTTTATCTTTGGTCGCGGGGGTGAGGAGGTTGAACACCTTCAAAGCGCGGGCGTGCGTGTTGAAGTCATCAACGGAATAACCTCAGGGTTGGCTGCAGTAAGCTCCCTTAATGTGAGCCTGACTCACAGAGATAACGCGCAAGGCGTAATCTTCTTGACCGGACACCAACAAGCTTATACAAACACCTCCGACTCTCAGATAGATCATGCCTATACCAAGTTTGACTGGTCTTTAATTGGACGCACCGCCGAATGCACCAAACTCACCCTCGTGATCTATATGGGTATAAAAGGTGCAAAAAACATCCAATCGGGGCTTTTGCAAACCATGCCCTACAGCACACCAGTTGCAATTATTCAAAATGCTTCTCTTGCGAATCAAATAAATGTCTTTTGTACCCTTCAAGATCTTCATAAAACCATTACAGATCAAGGACTTACAAGCCCCTGCGTAATCATCGTAGGAAATGTTTTAAAAGGAATTACTGCGCTTCGTGAAGATCACACAAGTACATGCGAAAATACGAAGCTTGTTGCTACGGCTTTGCCAAAATTTTAAGTGGCCTATTCGCGGTTTAGCGACTTTTAGCAATCTTTAAGGATTTATATGGATATCGAACGTTTAAACCAAATTGGCTCAAGTTTGGCTGATTTGACGCTTAGGACTCAAGAACTTCGGAGGTATCTTTGACTTCGATGCTAAATCAGAACGTCTGAGGACAGTTAACGCCTCACTAGAGGATCCCACGGTTTGGAACGAACCTAAAAAAGCCCAAGAATTAGGAAAAGAGAAAAAGACACTTGAAGAGGTTGTCCTGACCCTCACCCGCTTGCAAACCGAGTTGTCTGATAACTCTGAGCTCTTTGAGATGTCTCGATCAGAAAACGATGAGGACGGACTCCTCACTTTGGAGCATGAAACCAAAGGATTGCAGGCCGATATTGAGCGGCTTGAGTTTAGGCGCATGTTCAATAATCCAGCAGACCCTAACCACGCATTTTTAGATTTGCAAGCCGGTGCGGGTGGAACGGAGGCTTGTGATTGGACAAGTATGCTTCTTAGGCAATATCTCAAATATGCCGAAAGAAAAGGCTTTAAAGCGACAGTTGAGGATGAAACTCCAGGTGATGTGGCGGGAATTAAAGGTGCAACCATCAAGATTGAAGGTGAATATGCATTTGGTTTGCTAAGGACCGAGACTGGAGTGCACCGATTGGTGAGAAAGTCACCTTTTGACTCAGCTGGCGGAAGACACACAAGCTTTGCCAGTGTATTTGTATACCCTGAGATAGACGATTCGGTTGAGATTGACATTAATCCGTCTGAGGTAAGAGTTGACACTTACAGAGCCAGTGGCGCTGGTGGCCAGCATATTAATAAAACTGACTCTGCAGTGCGTCTGACCCACATTCCAACCAACATCGTTGTGCAATGCCAAGACAGCAGAAGCCAACACTCCAACAGAGATGTGGCTTGGAAGCGTTTGCGCTCGCGCCTATACGACTTTGAAATGCGAAAACGCATGGAGGCCCAACAAAAACTTGAGGACACTAAAACTGATGTTGGTTGGGGGCACCAAATAAGGAGCTATGTACTTGATCAAAGTAGGATCAAAGATTTGAGAACCAACGTTGAAATATCCAACACACAGCGTGTGCTTGACGGAGATTTAGACGGATTTATTGAGGCATCACTTAAACAGGGCGTTTAAAGTAAGCTGGATTAATTAATTGAAGTTAAAAACTATTTTCTGATGGAGTTTAATAATGTATCGTGATGGCGCCTCCACCCTTGTTCGTCGAGAGAATTACACTGCACCTGCATTTTGGATTCAAACGGTTGAGTTGACCTTTGACTTAGACGCGCAAAAAACCCGAGTCCTCAATAAGATGAGAGTACTAAAAAACAAAGACTCTTTAGAGTCCGTTTTGCGCCTGGACGGTGAGGAGCTCAGTTTATCCAGAGTTTTGGTCAATGGTGCTGGAAGTAGTTTCAAAATAGAGGGGGGCCAACTGGTCCTAGAAAATTTACCTCAAGACGGTGAAGCTTTTGACCTAGAAATCTTCACAATTTGCCATCCCGCTAAAAACACCCAACTCTCCGGCTTGTATGTAAGCAATGAATCTTTTTTCACTCAGTGCGAGGCCGAAGGCTTCAGAAGAATTACATACTACCCAGACCGCCCCGACGTCATGGCCAGTTTCACCGTCACATTAAAAGCGGATAAATTGGCTTATCCAGTGCTTTTGTCAAACGGCAATTTGGTCGAAAGCGGCTCTTTAGAGGATGGAAGACATTTTGCTAAATGGGTTGATCCTCACAAAAAGCCATGTTATTTGTTTGCACTGGTTGCGGGTCGTTTGGTGGCGAGGGAACAGTCCATTGTGACTCGCTCAGGCAGTAAGCATTTATTACAAATATACGTTCGCCCAGGAGACTTGGATAAAACCGAACACGCCATGAATTCTCTTATGGCGAGTATCGCTTGGGACGAGGCGCGCTTTGGCCTGAAATTAGATTTAGAGCGATTTATGATTGTCGCTACCTCTGACTTCAACATGGGGGCTATGGAGAATAAGGGACTAAATATTTTTAATACAAAATATGTCCTAGCGTCTGAGTCAACTGCAACGGATGCGGATTTCTCAAATATTGAGAGCGTTGTAGGACATGAGTATTTCCACAACTGGACGGGCAACCGAATAACTTGCAGAGATTGGTTCCAGTTGTCTTTGAAAGAGGGACTTACTGTTTTCAGGGACCAAGAATTCAGCCAAGATTTGGCCGGAAGTCCCTCCGCTAAGGCAGTTAAACGCATTGAAGATGTGCGGCTCCTAAGAACGATTCAATTCGCTGAGGACGCGGGCCCCATGGCCCACCCGGTGCGCCCTGACAGTTATTTAGAGATTAATAATTTTTATACGGTTACTGTGTATGAAAAAGGCGCAGAAGTAGTTCGCATGATGCAAACCCTTGTGGGTCGCGAAGGCTTTACAAAAGGCATGAAGCTTTATTTTGAGAGACACGACGGACAAGCCGTAACCTGTGATGATTTTGTCAACGCCGTTGCAGATGCAAATTCCGACTCACATTTAAAGACTCATCTTGAGCAGTTCAAACGTTGGTACAGCCAAGCGGGTACGCCCCACCTCATAGCACACGGAACCTACGATCACCAGTTAAAAAAATATTCACTTAGACTCTCGCAAAGCTGCCCACTCACGCCGGGGCAACTAACTAAAGAGCCCTTTGTCATCCCAGTGATGGTTGGCTTTCTCAGCTCTAATGGTAAAGAGATCAAGTCCTCCACTTTGTGTGTATTGACTGAGGAGGTGCAAACCTTTGAATTCGAAGCGGTAGACTTTGAAATGGGTGAGCCCGTGCCCTCTTTGCTAAGAGGATTCTCTGCCCCAGTGACTCTAGAGGCATTTCAGTCACCCCCCCAACTTCTCACTTTAATGGCCCATGACACCGATCCATTTAATCAGTGGGAATCGGCCCAACGGCTCTGTGTTCAAAATGCCTTAGAAGCTATTCATGCAGAGGGGACAACCCCACAAGTGTTAAGCCTTGAGTTGCTCGCTGGATTTAAGAGCCTTCTGCGCAATCCTTTGTTGGATCCTGCATTTAAAGAGGTAGCCCTCTCTTTGCCAAGTGAAAGCTATTTAGCGGAGCAACTCTCTAACTTAGACCCTGTAAAGGTGCACCGCGTGAGAGAAAAAATGAGGGAGGAAATGGCCCTAGCTCTTCAAGAAGATTGGGTTTGGGCGTTTGAAAATCATCAACAAAAAGGGCGCTACTCCCCCGACGCCCTTAGCTGCGGCAAAAGAGCCCTAAGCGGATTAGCTTTATCTCAACTTTGTTTGGCCGAGAAAATCTCTAAACACACGCTTTCAACGCCCTGGGCTGAGACTGCATTTGAAGCCTTCAAACTTGCTGAGAATATGACTGAGCGCATGAATGCTTTGCTTGCACTCATGAGCTCAGGCAGTGATATGGCAAAGCCTGCTTTGGATATCTTTTATAAACTCTATAAAAAAGAACCTCTGGTAATGGATAAATGGTTTGCCGTCCAAGCCAGCGCCAACGATAGAGGGGGGGATATCCTAGCAAAGGTTCGATCCCTTATGCAACATCCTGATTTTGAAATCAAAAACCCAAATCGCGCACGCTCCTTAATTTTTAGCTATTGCGTCGCTAACCCCGCCTCTTTTCATAAAGCAGATGCTTCTGGCTACGTTTTTTGGAGCGAGCGAGTGCTTGAGTTAGACGGCTTTAATGCTCAAGTTGCAGCTAGACTTGCAAGAGCACTAGACAAATGGAGAAATTTGGTAGAACCCTACCGCACCGCTGCTTGTGAAGCACTCAAAAGGGTAGCGACTAAACCAGACCTAAGCAACGACGTAAGGGAAGTTGTCACCCGGTCTCTAGCCGATTAGTGGACTTTATGCATTGAGCCGCCCAAGCCCTGCCCTATCGGCTTAGATCAAAACACATCATTTCCCCTAGGAGAATAATTCATGACTGTTTCTTTGTCTCGTTTTTTAGTTGAACAACAGCGTGAAAAGGGGCACCTTACTCCCGAGCTTAGGCTACTTTTAGAGGTTGTAGCTCGTGCCTGCAAAAGCATCAGTCACGTTGTTAACAAAGGTGCGCTTGGCGAAGTGCTGGGAAGCGCGGAGACTGAGAACGTTCAAGGGGAGGTTCAAAAGAAATTAGACATCATCGCCAATGATGTCCTTATTGAAGCTAACGAGTGGGGCGGCCATTTGGCAGCGATGGCCTCCGAGGAGATGGAGAGCATCTATTTAGTTCCACACAGGTACCCAAAGGGAGAGTACCTACTTTTGTTTGATCCACTTGATGGATCTAGCAACATTGATGTAAATGTAAGCATCGGAACCATATTTAGTGTTTTAAAAAAACCCGAGGACTCTTTGGTCGTCAGTGAAACAGATTTTCTGCAACCAGGCTCTGCGCAAGTGGCGGCCGGTTACTGCGTTTACGGTCCACAGACTACCCTAGTTTTGACACTTGGGGAAGGGGTTTTCATGTTCACCTTAGACCGTGAGCAAGGCTCTTTCCTGTTGACTCGGGAACACGTACAAATTCCAAAAGATACCAAAGAATTCGCCATCAACATGAGTAATATGCGTCACTGGGAGGCACCTGTTAAGCGCTACATTGATGAATGTTTACTTGGCTCTGAGGGCCCACGCGGAAAAGACTTTAATATGCGCTGGATTGCCAGCATGGTGGCCGATGTGCACCGTATCCTTACCAGGGGGGGCGTGTTTATGTATCCCTGGGACAAACGTGAGCCCAATAAACCCGGTAAACTCAGGCTGATGTATGAGGCCAATCCAATGAGTTGGCTTATTGAGCAAGCCGGCGGAGCGTCTACTAATGGGCGAGAGAGAATACTGGATATTCAACCCAAGACGCTTCATGAGCGAGTCAGTGTTGTGCTTGGATCAAAACACGAAGTTGAGTTGCTTACTCAGTATCACTTGGGAAGTTAAAGTACCTGTCAATTAAATATCTAAACTGTGGAGCGGTAAGCGATGCATAAGTTAGAAACAAAATCGCAGCAGGTGATTGGAGCTTGTCCCCACGATTGCCCAGATACTTGTTCTCTGCTCACTGAGGTGGAAGACGGAAAAGCAATCAAAGTAAGAGGGAATCCCGCTCACCCCCAAACCGCAGGTGTGCTTTGTAACAAGGTCTCTAAATACACGGAGCGCACCTACGATGATAAAAGAATCCTTCAACCCTTAAAGCGCATTGGAGCGAAAGGGCCGAATGCTCAGTTCGAGCCAATCTCGTGGGAAAAAGCAATTGAAGAGATTGCTCACAAATTAAAAACTATTGCAGCGCAAGATCCTAATCATATATTGCCTTATAGCTACGCAGGTACGATGGGCAAGGTTCAAGGCGAATCGATGTCTAGCAGGTTCTTCAATAAACTAGGTGCAAGCAGGCTAGAGAGGACTATTTGCTCTAGCGCAGGAACGCAGGCTCTGCTTTACAGCATGGGAAGTAAAGTCGGAATGAAGGTTGAGCAATTTGCAAATTCCAAGCTAATCATTATCTGGGGTAGTAACTCTATCTCAAGTAATCTTCACTTTTGGCGCTACGCCAACCAAGCAAAAGCAAAGGGTGCAAAGTTAATTTGCATTGATCCCAGAAGAACTGAGACCGCGGAGAAATGTGATGTTCATTTGAGCATCAAACCTGGTACGGATGCAGCGCTTGTGCTGGCAATTATTAGAGAGCTTGTGCTCAAAAATGCAATTGATCAAGACTACATCGACCGCTATACCGTGGGCTGGGAATCACTTAAGGAGCGTGCGATGCAGTGGACGCTTGAGCGAGCCGCGCAAGTTTGCGGATTAACTACGTTTGAGATTTCAGACCTAGCACAAGATTATGCGTCTATTAAAAATGCGGCCATTCGCCTCAATTACGGCCTGCAACGATCAAAAGGCGGGGGCAACGCTGTACGCGCAGTTGTCAGTCTGCCAGCAGTCATAGGCGCTTGGAGGTCTGCATCTGGAGGAGCGTTACTGGCCAATTCTGGAAGGTTTCCAACTGATCTGCAAACACTGCAAAGACCAGATTTACTGGCTGGTAAAAAGCCCTCTCTTGTTAATATGAGCACTATTGGGGACGCACTCAATACAGAAATTGAAAAGCACAGCTTTGAAACGCCTTTTATTAAATCAGTGATTGTCTACAACAGCAACCCAGTTGCCGTCGCCCCCGATTCCAAACAAGTTGCCAAAGGCTTTGCACGGGAGGACTTATTTACCGTTGTGCTTGAGCACTTTCAAACGGATACAGCAGACTATGCAGACTATATCTTGCCCGCCACTACACAACTCGAGCATTGGGATATTCATACCAGCTATGGGCACACCGATATTTTGATCAATAAACCGGCGATTGCCCCAGTTGGATTAAGTAAGCCAAATACACAGATATTTAGAGATCTTGCTAAGGCTATGGGTTTTGATGAGGATTGCTTTAAAGAGCAAGACCTCACACTGTGCAAACAAGCCTTTGAGAAGACACTGCCAAATATGTGCTTTGATACTTTATTGGATAAAGGTTACTTTGAGCTTGAGGTCTTAGACGCCCCCTATGCAAAGGGAGGTTTCCATACACCCTCAAATCGGTTCGAGTTTTACTGCGAAAGACTGAGCCAAATGGGACAAGATCCCCTGCCCTCTTTTATACCTAACTATGAACAAGCTCGACTGGACGGCAAGTATCCACTTGCCATGATTTCCCCTCCTGCTAGAAATTTTCTAAACTCAACGTTTGTAAATATTGACGGTATTCACAAATCATCTAATAACGAGCCCTATATTGAAATTCATCCCAAAGATGCTCATGAACGCGGCATCTCTTGTGAATCCTTAGTTGAGGTTTTTAACGACAGAGGTCGCTACCACTGCAAGGTCGAGATCACAGAGAGGGCAAGACCTGGTTTAATAGTCGGCCTAGGGATCTGGTGGCGTAAACATGGGCTTAACGGAACTAACATTAACGAGCTAACGAGTCAAAAACTGACCGACTTCGGAAACGGCCCTACTTTTTATGACTGCACGGTGCAAGTTCGTCGGTTAGAGGTAAATAGTTAAAAACGGTAATGCGGTTTTTGCAGACTGTCTCATATAGAGACCAAGCCTAGTAGTTGGATATGTAGGGACGATGAATTTTTGGTGTTAGTGCACTTTAGTATGCGAGCATGAAACTAATCTCTTAATTTAAAAAATAAAATCCATAATATTGAGTTGCGCCGAACAAAGGAATTGAACTCCCTATGCTCTTATTAAGCATTAGTTACTCTACGAGCTGATCTCGTTTAGTGTTTTAATTCATATATCTTGATTCAAGTCTGTCGTTTTGAAAAATTTCAGGAAACCATTTATTTTGCAAAAACTAATTAACGCCGTCGGGTTTCAGATAGTTTGGTTTACCTGCGCATTAACCGTCAATGATCAAGAGCCGAACAATTACATCATTGTTTTAACAGTAACTCTCATCTTCCTAGCCCAGCACTTGCATTTTTGTAATCCCTCAAGATCTGAATTCCTGTTCATTATTAAAATTGTTTTTCTGGGCTGGATGATGGATACGCTTTTATTGCAAAATCATCTCATCTCTTTTAGCTCCCCCTACCCTAGCCCCCTCAATCTAATCCAACCTTTTTGGATGACGTGTCTTTGGTTCGCGTTAGGGGCGACCATCAATCATTCTTTGTCATGGCTTAAAAAAATGAAAGGTTGGTCATCACTCTTTGGACTGGTTTTTGGAACCCTTTCGTACTTAGCAGGTTCAAGGTTCCAGGTCATTCATTTTGAGTCAGATTTAGGAATTTTGCTCACCTCTTTTTGTTGGGCCTTACTCATTGCGCTTTTTGTCTTAATTTCCGAATGCCAATCCTTACAACTTAAGAAGTTTGGATTAAATTAAATTTCTCATTGCTTGAGCCGTCTCCCTTAGTAAGGGCAATACACGTTTGACCGCTTCATCAGTGGACTCCCCTTGCACGGGCATGCTCACGCTGAGCGCTGCAACCACTTGACCATTCCTGTCTCTTAGGGCTACCGCAAGTCCCCTGTAAGCCAGATCCAGTTGCTGCTCAGAAACAGCCCAATCTTGGGTTTGAATACTTGCCAACTCAAGCTTCATGCGTTCTTTGTTAGTAATCGTGTGAGCGGTAAATGTTTTGAGCTCGTTGGTTTTAAGCCATTCTTCAACCGCTTGAGGGCCTTGCATTGCAAGCATCAGCATACCCGCTGATGTAACGTGCGCTGGGACTCTAGCCCCCAATACAAAACCCGTGTTCATTGAGCGGTTAGAGCCATTTCTGGCTACATAAACAATCTCGTATCCATCTAGGACACACACATAAGAAATCTCTTGAGTACTTGCAGTCAATCGTTGCAAAAAAGGTTGCACGATACGCGGCAATCTCGCTGACTCTAAATAAGACTGCCCCAAGCGCATCACACGCGGAGTTAGCCAAAAAAGCTTGCCGTCTGAGGCAACATACCCCAGGCTTTGTAGGGTCAGCAAATACCTCCTCGCAGCGGTTCGAGTCAGCCCACATCGCTGGGCCGTTTGAGCTGCCGTCATCTTGGAGTGGGTTTCATCAAATGTTTCTATCAAAGCCAAGCCTTTTTCAAGCCCCGCAATCCAATCACGCCTTTTTAGTAAGCTTTTTGGAGAATCATCCATATTTATCCTCGTTCATAAAACGCACTATTTCTGAAATACTTCTTTGATGAAAATGAATTCTTATTTCTGCACGCTAAATTGCTTTAAACTTCATCTCTAAGATCAAAATATTCACAGTTTTGGACTCAAAACCGACCAAGTGATTACCCCACTTACGAACGATATTCGCACAATAATGTTCGTTAATCGATCAATTCTATAGAAAAACCTATCCTACTTGCACTGTTTACGGATAAAGTTCACCCTCAATTAAATAAAAAGCGCGATAAGCGAACAAAACGGAGATGCATCTTGATTGGTTTATTTATTCAAAGTCCGCCTCAATTGAACTCCAAAAAACAAAGGGATGTGTGAGATGAGTGACTTCCTACAACTTTTATTAAGTGGATTGGCAACGGGCAGCATTTACGCCTTAGCTGCTCTTGGATTTACGCTACTTTGGCAAGCCTCAGGGACCATTAACTTTGCACAAGGCGAGTTTGTGATGCTGCCTGCCTTTTTAATGATTATTTTCATGCAAATGGATATCTCCTTTTTCGCCAGCTTTGCTATCACCTGTGCAGCTAGCGTCCTATTACTGGGTTGGCTATTCAAAAGAGGGCTCGTAGACCCTTTGTTCAAACACGGGATGATGCCCATTGTTGTGGCTACCATCGGTTTATCCATCGCTATGAGAAACGGTGTGAGGGCAGGATACAGCGCTCAGCCCTTAAGCTTTCCCTCTATGTTCACAGACCAGGTTTACCACTTTGCGGGAATTGCTATCTCCAGCTCTGATATAGGTACTTTTTTGATGGCCATGGTGCTGGTGTTGCTTACACAAACATTCATCACAAAAACAGTAACGGGACGCGCTATGCAAGCGGTTGCGCAAAACGCGGAGAGTGCCTCTGTGCTGGGGATCAATGTTCCTAGAATGATTTTTTATACCTTTGCAATCAACGCAATTCTCGCAGCTGCTGCGGCTTTGCTCGTCACACCAACCTATCTTGCAAAGTTTGACATGGGGGAATCCCTTGGCAATAAGGCTTTTTTTGCGGCAATTATTGGCGGCTTTAACAACTCCAACGGTGCGCTAATCGGTGGGCTTTTAGTCGGTGTGTGTGAGAATTTGGCAGCCGCCTACATTTCACCCGCCTACAAAGATGCGGTTGCGTTGATCATATTTATGATCGTCATACTCTTTAAGCCTCAAGGCTTATTGGGACGCAAGGAGGAGAGAAAAGTATGAAACTGCGAACAACACTTATTGGCCTCTTTTGCCTATTAGCGCTTCTTATCGTTCCGTTTTATTTAAAAACTTACGGGGTGCACCTTTTAACAACCTGGTTGATCTATATCATCGCAACCATGGGGCTTAATTTAACGACGGGATATGCGGGACAAAAATCTCTTGGTCAAGCCGCCTTCTTTGGAATAGGGGCCTATACCGTTGCGATCTTTCTCAAATTAGGCATTAGCTTTTGGATTGGACTGCCCGCAGGGGCGTTGATTTGCTTTTCAGCCGGCGTAATCCTGGGTTTCCCTGCTCTCAGAGTGCAAACCATTTACTTGGCCTTTGCAACGCTTGGCTTTAACACTGCAGTGTGGCTTGTTATGCGAAATGAGGAATGGCTGACAGGGGGAACGTTTGGCATGAACAACGTTGCACGCCCCAGCATCTTCGGTATGAGTTTAGACAATAACAGAGATTTTTATTTTCTAGCCTTAAGCGCCACTTTATTAATGGCGCTTCTTTTAAAGGGGTTAATCAATTCACCTTGGGGTAAGTCTTTCACCGCATTGAGAGACAACCCAATCAGAGCGGAGAGTCTGGGAATCAATACGCGCAGCTACACCTTAATGAGCTTTGCTATAGGTGCTGCTTACGCGGGCATTGCAGGGGGGCTTTACGCTTGTTTGGTTCAGTTTATAGATCCATCTTTGTTCACCGTAGGTGCCTCCATCATGATGTATTTGATGGTCGTTGTTGGAGGACCTGGTTATTTTCTAGGCCCGGTACTGGGAAGCGCTGTCGGTATCGTACTGCCGGAGTGGCTGAGGTTTGCTCAGGCCTGGTATTTGTTGATTTTCGGAGTGGCTGTGATTCTTCTCATGATTTGGCTCCCCGATGGGCTGCTGAGTATTCCTGAGCGGATACGCTCCCGCAAAATGGCCAGACAAGCATCTGAGGCCAGAAGCACTCGAGCACGGCAAACATCACTGCTGATGGAGCAAGCAACGCCTTTAAAGGCTACACAATCGCGTGGCAGTACTGGAGTGAGTCCATGAATTTACCCTCTAAACCTGTTATGTCTACGATGCTAAAAGTACGTGATTTAAAAAAATCTTACGGCGCTATTCAAGCCGTTGGGGGGGTATCCTTTGAAGTCATGGAGGGGGAGATTTTTGGAGTGATTGGTCCTAATGGATCGGGAAAGACGACCCTATTTAACAGCATGCTTGGTCAAATCACCCCTGACTCGGGACAGATTGAACTAAAAGGCCAAGACGTCACCAAGCTGGGTCCCTTGGAGCTAAACCACTTAGGGGTAGGTCGAACTTTTCAAACACTACAAGTTTTTGGAAAAATGAGCGTCAGAGACAATTTAATCGTTGCAGCCCAAGAGCACCAAGGCTCTATGATTTCTAGAATATTTGCCCCTTCTGACTCAGGTTTAGGCCCCAAAGCGGATGAGCTTATTGATCTTTTTAATATGCGCCATGTTGCCGACAAAAAAGCAGGTGAGCTGTCTTACGGTCAGCAAAAGTTAGTAGATATTGCAATGGCCTTTATGAGTAAACCCGATTTAGTCTTACTAGATGAGCCCTGCGCAGGGGTGAATCCTTCTCTGGTTGGGGGAATTAGTCGATTACTAAAAGAACTAAACCGTAAAAACGGGGGTAGTTTTGTGGTGATAGAGCACAACATGGACTTTGTGATGGACCTGTGTCATAGGGTCATGGTGATGGTTGAGGGCAAGGTGCTTGCTATTGGTACACCTGAGGACATCCGCTCTAATCGGCAAGTCCTAGACGCTTACCTGGGGAATTAAATGACTGATCAATGTTGCATTGAGTTTAAAAGTGTGCTGGCGGGCTACAAAGATTTTATGATCCTTAATCACCTCTCCTTTGAGGCCAAAAGGGGATGCATCACGTTGTTGCTGGGTCCAAACGGCGCTGGCAAATCAACTGTTCTTAAAACGCTCTTTGGGTTACTAAAACCAAAAGAAGGACAAATTCTTCTGGATAAAGAGGAAATTACAGGTCTTAGCCAAAAGCAGTTGCTGGCCAAAGGAATTGCTTTTGTACCTCAAGGCAGAAACCTTTTTGGTCAACTCAGTGTTCTTCAAAATTTGGAGTTAGGCGGAATTACACTCGGCATGAAAACCACTCGCGAACGCATTCCAGAGGTGCTTGATTTTTTCCCAAGACTTAAAGAGCGTCTTCACTCCATGGCAAGTGCGCTATCTGGGGGTGAGCAAAAGCAGCTCGAAATTGGGCGGGCTCTTTTGCTAAGACCAAGGGTGATTTTAATTGATGAGCCCTCCATCGGCCTGTCCCCCATCGTCGTTCAAGATGTGTTTAAGCTCCTGCGCACTTTGGCTGAACAGGGCACAACGGTTTTGATGGTTGAGCAAAACGTAAAAAGTGCACTCAAATACGCTGATGAGGCAATAGCCCTGGAGTCGGGCCAAAAGGTTTTGCAACGCGCCGCCTCTGAGCTCTTGATGGACCCCAACATTGAGCGACTGTTTTTAGGTGGAATGCAACAAGTGCAGGAACAAGCACAAGCTTTAAGCTGAGCCCCTCAACTCCTGCAGGACAATGGACTCATGTCTTGGTGCGTGTGAATTTTTTAAACGTTTTTTATTCTGGAGAAATGTTCCATGTCTGATACCGCTAAGAATGCCAGAGAGGCCATTCCGGACAATTTAAATCCGCTGGGAATGGAGGGTATCGAGTTTATTGAATACTCAACCTCCAAACCACAAGCCCTTGGACAAGTCCTTGAGAAGATGGGGTTTAAACCGATCGCACGTCACCGCTCAAGAGAGGTCACCTTATACCGACAAGGCGACATCAACATCATCATCAATGCCCATGACGCAGCCCTTTCTCACCGCTCAAGACCCACTGAGACTCCCGTCATTGCAGCGATTGCGCTGCGCGTGCGGGACGCAACCGCAGCCTACCACCGAGCGCTTGACTTAGGAGCATGGGCAGTGCCAACGCATGTTGAGGTGATGGAGTTGAACATCCCTGCCGTTCACGGTGTGGGCGCAAGTCGGATTTATTTTGTAGATCGTTATAAAGAGTTTTCCATCTACGACGTAGACTTTATCCCCTATCCAACGGTTGATCAACGTCCCATCGCACTCCACGGCGTCAACATCTTTGGCGTAGTCCAGTATATTGGCAATGACAGACAGGAGGACTGGAGCGAGTTTTATTGCTCGCTATTTGGATTTGAGGTCTTACCATCCGAAACCAAATTTGGAATTCTTCCTAAAGGCACTATTTTGCGCAGTCCATGTCATCGATTTTTTATCCAACTGATTGAGCCAGATCCTGGACTCTTAAGTGTGGATGAGGACGAACGCCTACAACGCCTTGCCCTCAGCACCCCTAGTGTCTTTGAGGCTGTCAAAGACTACCGCTCAAAGGGGGTCGAGTTTATTGAGTCTCCAACCGTGCACACTGAGGATAAAGGCGCCCTTACAAGGACGTGGCTGGGTGGGGTTAGTTTTGAGTTGGTTAAGCGTTAATTCAAGGGCAACTTTATGAACCCCATAATCGGTAATCTCTCAGACTTTGGAATGGATACGATTTCATTCGCTGGCAATTTAGAGGGGAAACTCAGCGCGGTGAAAGCGGCTGGATTTGAGCAAATCATGCTTAATGCACGAGACATTGTGGGGCACCCCCAGGGACTGCAGGCGGCCATTGACTCGGTCAAACAAAGTGGTCTAAGAGTCACTGGATTTCAGGTGCTAAGAGATTTTGAGGGCTTGACGGGGCATTTGCACGAGTACAAGGTCGATATTGCCAAATCGATGCTGGAGATGTGTGCCGCGCTTGATTCAAAGGTATTACTGGTTTGCTCCTCCACGTCTACGCACGCAACCCAAGACCTAAATCTTCTGGCCAAAGATCTGAGAAAACTTGCCATGCTAGCTATTCCTAAAGGAATCAAGGTTGCCTACGAAGGTCTTTCTTGGGGCAGAACAGTGAGTGAGTTTGCACAGGCCTGGGACGTTATAGAGCGGGCTGATATTCCAAATTTAGGAATAGGCATAGATTCCTTTCATATTTTGGCGACTCAAAGCTCTTTAGATGATTTAGAAATCATTGATCCAGAAAAAATCTTTCTCGTTCAACTCGCAGACTTTATGTGTCAAGAGATCCCCTCAGTTGAGGAACGTATAACGACTGCAAGGCACTTCAGAGTGTTCCCGGGCGAAGGAGTTCACAGCGAGTTTTTAGCCGATTTAGTTACCCGTTTATATCAACTGGGTTATAGAGGCGACTACAGCTTTGAGGTCTTTAATGATGACTATCAGCAACTGCCCCTTGACATCGTTGCCGCGCGTGCAAGAAAGTGCGCGCAGTGGTTGGGTGAGGATGTTCTCAAACGCTCAGTGCCTCTACCCAACCAAATCAGGCTGCGTCCAAGCACAAAAGAGTCATCCAAAGGCTAAGGTTGCCAATTAAGATCTAGGTCTTTGGCAAAGACTTTCTCCTTGCAATCACGCTGTTGATACGTCGCTCATCCAGAGTTTGAACCTCAAATTGCCATGCACCGCATTTTGCGGTGTCTCCCACACTCGGCAATCTTCCAAGCACGGCCATCACCAAGCCCGCTAAGGTGTTGTAAACCCGCTTATCCTCCATGGGTAATTCATCAATTTCTAGCCTACTTTTAAGTTCTTGAATCGGCATTAGTCCATCCAACAACCAGGTCTGATCTGTACGCAGTGTTGCCCAAACCTGCCCCGGACTCGTGGACTGGAGTAACTCACCCGTTATCGCCTCTAATACATCTTTGGGTGTAATCAGGCCGTGCAAAACGCCGTATTCATCTACTACTAACACCAAACGACCAGAGACGCCTTGGTGAGAGCCCGCTTTAGAGTGAGTTTGGGGAGGCGGCAAAGTCGCGGGCGTTTTGGCAACTGCGTCTGGTGAAACACCCATAGTTGAGAGGGTCTGAGCAAAATGCGCACTTTTTCTAGGATTTTGAAATTGCAACAATAAATCTAGACCAGTTAGGGTCTCAGGCACAAATGCAACCGGGTGCACAAACTCTTGAAGAGCGGTGGGCGAGCCCAAATGCTGAATCAATTGATTGATACCGACAACGCCAATCACATCATCTAAAGAATTTCTGCACACGGGGTACCAAGAATGGTGATGTTGATTTTTAAGTTCACAGATCGCTTCATCAGAATTTAATTTAGCATCCAACCAAACGATGTCCGCCCTTGGAACCATCATCGAGGTTAACTGGCGCTCATCCAGATGGAACACATTTTTTACCATCTGGTGCTCTTGGTCCTCAATTAAACCTGCGCTAACCCCCTCATGCAAACTAGCACTGATTTCCTCCTCAGTAACGGAGTCACTGCCCCGCAAATTGACTCCAAGTACTTTTAGCACCAAAGAGGTTGTCCCTGATAAGAAATGGACCAAGGGTTTAGACAGGACTAAGAGCACACTCATCAGTCCTGACATCAGGGAGGCCACGCGCTCGGGGTGAAGTTGTGCAATTCTCTTTGGAACGAGCTCTCCAAAAAGAATGGTGGCAAGGGTGATGAGGGTCACAACCGTCGCAGTCGCCAACAAAGGAGCGACAGAGGGATTTAACCCCAAATCCGTCAACTCATGCGTAAAACGTTCACTGAACGCGGCCTCTCCGACAATCCCGTTTAATACGCCGATCGAAGTAATTCCGATTTGGATTGTTGACAAAAAATCGGTTGGCTTTTCTAGCAACTCTAAGGCCTTCTTGGCACCTTTGGCCATTGAGTTGCCCGAGTCTTGAATCGCTTTTAGACGCACCTTTCTACTTGCAGCCAAAGCCATCTCTGACATGGAGAATACGCCGTTAATCAAAATCAGCAAGATGATAATAAGAAGGTCCATGATTTATCCATGCTGCCAAGGGTGCAAAGGGTGCAAAGGGGGCAAGCAAATATTGAAATGATTACTTGGACATAGCCCTATTTAAATTATAGTCTGAAGGTTATTATTGACTTTACTTAACTTTTTCTAAGCCTTGTTACACTAACCCCCGTTGAGAACACATTTTCTCTAGCAGTTCGCTCTCGCTAAGTTATACAACATCCCTAAAGGGCTACCACCGCTATGCCGAGTTACATGATTGGAGATATACAAGGATGTGACTCTCCTTTGTCTCAGTTACTAGAGGTGATAGACTTCTCTCCCAGTCGTGATACGCTTTATTTATTAGGCGACCTTATTAACCGTGGGCCCAATAATCTTGCAACCCTTAACCGCTTAATGGGATACGGCTCAAGTGCTGTTTGTTTACTTGGCAACCATGACTTGCATTTTTTGGGTATCGAGCTTGGTCTAAGGCCCCTTAAAGCGGGGGACACAGTGAGTGACTTACTGAGTGCTTGGAATAGATCTGAAATCGTATCATGGCTTAGAAGTAGGCCCCTGGCTGTTTACGCACATGAGTGCCTGATGGTTCACGCAGGCGTATACCCATCATGGGATTTAGAGAAAACGCTTCTACTTGCCAAGGAGCTTGAAATGCAGATCAGTGGCCCCAACTGGATAGAGTGCTTGAGCTCTTTATTTGGTAACTTGCCAAGTCTGTGGAGTGATGATTTGGTTGGCGTGCAAAGATTGCGCGCAACTGCCAATGCACTGACTAGAATGCGCTTTTGTAACGAGCTTGGGGAGATGGAGTTTGAGACGAAAGGTCCAGCAGTAAACGCACCACCTGGCTTTTACCCTTGGTTTGCAGTACCAAACAGGCAGACTCAACAAGTGTTGATTGCTTTTGGACATTGGTCAGCGCTTAACCCAACAGACTCCCCCCAATCTTTGATCCATCACAACGTGCTTAGTTTGGATACCGGTTGCGTTTGGGGGGGGTGTTTAACTGCGGTTGAACTTGGGGTTAAAAAGGAATTTAACCACGTGCAAGTTAAATGCATCAAAAGCGATTCAACGATTAAAAGAGTAAGGACGCCTTGAGACTTTAATCCAAGCGTGGACGGCCAAGTTTGATTAACTTTTAAATAGAGCGGCCACTTTTCTTTTCGATTTAATGTTGGCCGAAATATTTCTCGCCCCACCTCTTGCGGGGGTACTCTCCCAAGGAGCTTTATCCTCTTCAGAAACACTTGGCTCATAAGGCTTATCAAAGAACGGGTCTTTAGAGAGTTTAGGAACTGAGTAAGAGGGGTTGGAGTACTTACTCTCGCGCGAGACACGCTCCTCCTCCCAGGTTCTCCTGCCCGTATTGATTCTGCCCCTAGGTTTATCGCTTTCGAATTCGATTGCTTCGAGCTCAATTTTTTGTTTTGTGAGTTTCTCGATATCTGCAATCAAACGAGTGTCTGTTGCAGAGGCAAAGCTAATAGCAAGCCCAGTTGCACCAGCGCGCCCAGTTCTTCCGATACGGTGGATGTAGTCCTCTGCGTTAAAGGGAACATCAAAATTAAATACAGCTGGAACGTCCTTTATATCGAGTCCCCGTGCGGCGACATCGGTACAAATCAAAAGGTCCACATTGCCCGCTTTGAATGCTTCCAAAGCTTTAAGACGTTCATCCTGACTTTTGTCCCCGTGAAGAGCTGTTGTTTTAAGACCGTCATTCTCTAGTGACCTGGCAAGCCTTGCACAGCCTAGTTTGCTGTTTACGAATACAAAGGCCTGCTTAATTCCCTTTTCCTTTAGCAGCTGTCTTAGGGCTGCACGTTTATCATCATCCGCCACACTGTAAAAATGTTGACTTACTGTTGAAGCGGTTTGATTGGGCCTTGCCACCTCTATAGTGACAGGGTCTTGAAGATAACTGGATGCCAAACGTTTTATCTCAGGGGAGAAAGTGGCCGAGAAAAGAAGAGTCGTACGTTTCTTTGGAAGAAAACTTAAAATGCGTTGTAAGTCCGGCAAGAAACCAATGTCAAGCATCCTGTCCGCTTCGTCTAGCACGACGTACTCAACCTGATTTAGAACCACATTTTTGGCTTCAATGTGATCTAGCAAGCGCCCTGGCGTGGCCACCAAAATCTCCACTCCGCCGCGCAACTCTAGGCTTTGGGGCTTCATATCCATTCCGCCGAACACAACTGCAGTTCGCATTTGGGTAAACCGAGCGTAGAGTTTGAGTTGTTGAGCGACCTGATCTGCAAGCTCTCTGGTCGGCAACAAAACCAAAGCTCTTACTGGGTGACGAGCAGGAGATGTGGAGCTATTTTCGTGCTTTAAAAGTATTTGCAGCAAAGGCAAACAAAAAGCAGCAGTCTTGCCCGTTCCGGTCTGCGCAGCGCCCATCACATCTTTGCCGCTTAGTACGACTGGGATGGCTTGCTCCTGAATGGGGGTCATTTCTAAGTAGCCCATTTCGGCTACTGCACGCGCAATTGGCTCAGCCAACTGTAATTTGGAAAAAGAATTCATATATAGCCTATTGTCTCACTCTGAGCAGGGTAATTGCTTAAATTGAGCCAAATAGTGTTCAAAACGAATTGATTTTGATCTCAAAAAACACTAAAAAACCCTAACAAAGCGCTTCAAGGTGACTTGAAATGGAGGAATTTCTGACATATTGTGAGCTTACTCATTGAACCTATGAGAGTAAGTCACCTTAGATTTGCCAATCTCGTATTTTTAAAATTTAAGTTTTGGGAAGCGTTACACCCTGTTGCCCCTGATATTTTCCGCCCCTATCTTTGTAACTTGTTTCACAAACTTCATCGCTCTCAAAAAACAAAACCTGAGCGCAACCTTCACCTGCATAAATTTTTGCAGGCAGGGGCGTTGTGTTTGAAAATTCAAGGGTTACGAACCCTTCCCACTCGGGCTCAAAGGGCGTCACGTTCACAATAATTCCGCAACGAGCGTAAGTGCTTTTACCCAAACAGATAGTCAGCACATTTCTGGGTATTCTGAAATACTCCAAGGTCCTCGCTAAAGCAAAACTGTTGGGCGGAATGATACAAACATCGGACTCAATATCGACAAAACTTTTTTCATCAAAGTTTTTAGGGTCAACAACGGTGCTGTAAATATTGGTAAAAACTTTGAACTCCGGTGCGCAGCGGATGTCGTACCCGTAGCTGCTCGTGCCGTAGCTCACAATTCTCTCGCCTGAGGCATTTTGTCTAACCTGCCCTGGCTCGAAGGGCTCGATCATGCCGTATTCTTTGGCCATTTTTCGAATCCACTTATCTGATTTAATCGACATTTAGATAACTCTTTTTTAAATAATTTAAAAATATGACTACTCTTGATTATTCCAGCACCAAGTCGAGTCTGACTTCTAAGAGATTAGGAATATCTTTGTACCGCGATAGT
Organism: uncultured Burkholderiales bacterium; assembly: GCA_903871545.1. Lineage (GTDB taxonomy): Bacteria > Pseudomonadota > Gammaproteobacteria > Burkholderiales > Burkholderiaceae_C > Limnohabitans. Next base: position 129,099 of record CAIQHG010000025.1, read on the forward strand.
AATTCAGTATCTTGTGCTTTCTTATAGCTTGCAACCAAAACCTCTCTGACTCCAAAGACTGCGTCGTTATCCAGATAAGGATCTTCCTCGTCAAAGATCTCTGTTACCAAGGTCTTATGACCCGGCGCCTCTACGATCAAGTGCATATGCGCAGGACGCCACGGGGACCGGTTGGACAGGGTGAACAAAGCCCCAACGGGGCCGTCCATGGGAATCGTATAGGGTTTTGGTCTTATCGTTACGATCTCAAAGCATCCGTCCTCTGCAGTGTGAAGCATACAACGCAGATTATCCTGCGCTTGAGAGGGGTCTTGTTGCCAATAGAGTCCGTTGTCTGCGTTTTGCCAAAAATCAACAGTTGCTTTTGGAATAGGGTTACCCTTCAGATCTAAAATTTTTCCGCGAAATGCGACTGCCTGGCCTTCGTTATTTTTAAGTAAGTTGGCGGGACTTTTCATGACAGGTGAGCCCCTGGAGTGAAAGGGGCCTAAGTTACTACCGGGAGTTGCGTTGGCAGAGCTCATCGCTAAAAGATCAACCAATGAGGACAGCCCAAAGACGTCTGACATCAGCGAGAATTCACTGCGCGATTGATCTGTGATTGCGCCCGCCTGGTGCAAGAACTCTAACCCCGCTCTCCACTCCTCGTGGGTAAGTTGAGTGTCTCTTGCAAAATCGTGCAGGTGAGAGACGAACGACTTAATGATGAACTGAAGTCGATCGTTGGACAACTCATTGAAACTGCTTTGAGTTAAAGGCGTTAAATTTTTGGAGTTCGTATTTCGCATTCTTGTATTTTATTCCTTTAACTGGGTTTGGGACGATAACTGAAAATTTAAGAAATTAACTGCTTTATCAGCTTGTTGTTGATTTTTACAGGCAGAGCCATGGTTTAGTTGTATATTTTTAGCTGTATTTAGTTTAAATCTATTTAGAGATGGAAGTACAGATATATTAAATCCGAAAATGAAGCGATCTTAAATTCTAAAAAACTATCATCCAAATTAATTGCAATGATTGCAAATTCATTACTATTTATTGGGTCTTGAAAAAATGGTCGTGTTAATTACTAAGCAAAGTGCTCAACAGATTTTTTACTATCGGAACCCCCAGGCCAGTCGCACTGTCGTACCCGGAAGCTGCACTGCAAAGCGTTGAGCAGGGGAAAACGCCCAACGCTTGGAAACCAGTATTGGGGCTAGCACCCGTTACATTATTGCCCACAGTCACATCAAAAAAAGGGGCCGTTGATGAGATAGATGAATAGGCTGTGTAAAGATAGCTATTGAACCCGAACGGATACTTAGTTGTATTTGCCATCTTGAGTGTAAAAGTTGAAGGCACTGCAGAAGGCAATCTGCTGTAATAGTCAGCCATTTGCGCGACAATTCCAGCCCATTGAGGAGCGCCAGCGCTTGTCCCCCCCACACCTTTTATAACCCCTCCCACCACAGTAGTGACGGGACTTGTAGTTGTGCTTGCGTTATATGAAACATCTGGTATGGCCCTATAGTAGGTGCTACCGACCACACTTGAACTTAAATTTCCTGCAAGTGATGTATTCAAGAAATTTGTCTGATAACTAGGCATGGGCTCATACAAACTAGATCCACCACCAGAGCCAATAACGGTTTGCCCCGTATCAGTGCGCCAAACTGCTTCGTAACTAGATTGAGTTAATGGGTTGGTCGGCGACGATAAGGCGGGATTTAAGGCAGTAAGATTTTGGATATAAGTTCCCCCCACTGAGGTCACAAACGGCGATGCGGCTGGATAAAGACGAGTATTGCCCCCATCCCCCGATGAAGCTAGAAATACGATGCCCTTTGCTGTCCAATGACTAAACAATCCATCGTTTTGAGAAATTGATGTTGATGAATAATTAAGCGACGTCTCCGATGTGCTAGATTCGTAATGTCCAAAGCTCATGGAAACGGCTGATACACCAGGTTGAGAGGCGGCCGTATCGATTGCAGTTGCAAGATTTGAATTACTTGAAGAGTTACCAATTACTAAAATTAAATTAGCATCAGGCGCAAGCGCGTGTGACCACTGAACGTCTAAAGCAGTTTCGCCGTCCCAACTAGAACTTTGATTGGCAACGTCAGTATTTAAGTTAATAATCGTAAAGTTAAACCCATTGCAAGTGTAAATAGTTTTATTGCCGCTTGAGGAGGGGTTAGCGCACTGGCTGGATTTGGGTCCGTAACTTGAAGTAAATTGATTTAAATCGCTAACAATGGTTGATATCGAATTAGTGCCTGGAGCGTCAACTATAGCAATAGTTTGGCCGCTGCTGTAGGTGGGGACCCCATTGGTTAACGGAATGTTGTAGTGTTGGTAAATATCAGAGGGCAATAAGCGACCATTTGCGCCGGAGCCCACAGCGTTGTTACTCATTGCCTCGTGAATCAAGGGGCTTACTTGTTCGGCCGAGGAGAGTTGAACAGGAGACTTTTGGTCAACACTATTCCCGCAAGAAATCAGAAAAAATATGAAAATGATATAGAAATATTTCATTTTAAATGATATGGTTTATTGAGAGAAAACAATATCAACCCTAGTTGGAGTGGAATTAGTTTGTGCATTAACTTTGTAACTTAGTGAGGTCTGAACTAAAGTGGTATTGGCTCCAGAGGACGCAATAAGATAAACCTGACTTGATGTTTGTAATAAATTATTAGAAGTATCGTAGCCATATTCAGAAACCCTAAAATATATTGAACTGGCGCTCGCTGGCACCGTATCAAAAGTCATGGTTGTAGAGCCTATAAGATTATTTTTGGATGAATCGCTGTAGCAATCAAAGACACCAATAACTCCTGTTTGTCCTGAAACAACTGAGGTTGGGTAACCTTTGTTTGTATTTGCAATACAGTAACTTCCCGAGGAAACCAGGCCGATGGGAGAAAACTGAGTATTTAAATAATAACTAAGAATACCCACTTCAACTTGTTCATTAAATGTGGCAGTACTAGCAAAACAACTTGCGTTCGTGTTTGTAGAGCCAACACACAACCTTCCTGAGGTTGTTTCTGTAACCAAAATAGCAGAGCTATTGTTAAATGTGGAATTGGAGTTCACACTATTAGAATAGGTGACTTGGCCCACAACGCCATAAGCAGTTGAGTTTATTGTTTCGAAACCGCTATAAACATTCAAAATTGCTTTACTTTTTGATTGCCAAAAGGAGGCCATTGCAGTTTGCACAGGATAAGTGGTCGAGCCCGAGCCAGCAACGCAGGTAACCATCACAGTAGAGACATTAGCTGACACATTTATATTAGCGCCCGAACTTATTGAGCAAACTTGGTTATTGGGTTGAGCCGCAACACTGACCGAGTAGCTTCCTCCTGATGGAATTGGAGTTTGAAAGGTAAATGAGCCATTGGATGTGACTACTAAGGCATCTGATAAATTATCATTTAGTGTGATACTTCCAACTAAACCCGAAATAGTGCCTGAAACGGTGAAAACACTCTTAGAACAAACAATAGAAATATTGCTGATATTTCCAGTTATGAATGAGCCTGCGCCCGAATTATTTGCGATTGAGCACGTTTGACCTGAAGGTTGTGAACTAATCGTTACGGCGTAACTGCCCTCAGAAGCTATTTGAGTAGTGAAACTAAAGGTGCCATTGGCAGTTAAAGTTAAAGGATTTGTTCCGTTATTTTGTAGTGTCACTGAACCGGTCAATCCAGAGATAGTTCCACTTAGCGTGTAGCTCTTTGTCGTGCAATTTACTGCAACACTAATCGCATTAGAATTTACTGCTGTACCACTACCATTAGTAACCGTGCAATTTTGCCCCGCAGGCGGAGTGCCGGCGGTTACGTTGTAGGTAGAGTTTGTAGGCACAGTAAAGTTATATGTGCCGTTATAAGATGCACTTTGAGATTGAGAGCCGTTTGATATCAGCAAACTGCTTGCACTGGGTAACCCAGTCAGCACTACTTTTACAGAAGATAAATTGGCTATAGGATTGTTAACCCAAAATCCCACACCATTTTGTAATAACTTGCTATTGGTAATAAAGTCTTCGTAGCCCTGCTGAGCGATGTAACTTGTCAAAGTGCCTGCTCTGTCCAAGTTAGGCGAGTAAAAGTACCATTGAGTTTTGCTGGAATCCCACGCCCAGATACTTGTGACATCATTTGCAGTACTGTTGGATGATGGTGCCGTTGAATTTAACGCCTTATTAAAAGCAGTAGGAAGAATGCTGTCGCCTACGCTAATCAAGTTCCAACCGCTTAGCAACGCGCCAGGACTGCTTGATAAATAATTTGAATAACCGTAGTTCGTCGCTGATGTTTGAGGCAATGAGAATGCAACATTGGAATTAACCCAATACCCATCCCCAGGGTTTATCAAAGTTAGGGCTTGATAGCCTTGCAAAGCCGCATACGAAACGCCACCATCGTTATACGAAGGTGAATAAAAGGACCAAGTCGTGTTCGCTGAATCCCACTTCCAAACCGAAACCACATTGCTTGCGTTATTGAAAGTACTGGCAACCGAAATGGGCGCTGTAGTTCCATTACCTAATAAATTCCAACCTGCTGCGACAGACACTGAAGATGTTGCATTTTGCGCCATCGTCTTAAACGGAATTAAGCAAAAAGCCAGTAAGAGGGATACTAAGAGATGCCTAATTGCGATATGTAATTTAAGGTGGGCTATTTTCATAAATTGAATTTTTTACAAATTACAGCCAAACTTGGTGAATTTCTTTACTAGATCAATAAAGTATATTTAAATAGATTAAATTTAATACTTTTTAATTTATATTAGTCTCCGTTACAAAACCAACGAAGGCGAAGAATTTGCACAAAAAGTTCCGGATTTGTTAAAAATTTTATGAGAATCTTAAAATCCAATTTATTCTAATATAAAAATCAACGGCTTATACATAACGCCGTACTAGCCGTCTGGGAAAGATTCAATTAGAAGAGCGTTACTTTGAACCATTTAACTTTTTTTCGCCTGAGATCACCTAATGTCAAACTCCATGATATCGGCTTGGTGTGCGTTATGTAGTGTGGTTTGAAGTATCAAAAAAAAACGCCTCACCATATGCAAATCAGAGGCATCAATGGTCAAGAGTGGTTAGATTTGAGCGGGGGTTGATGAGACAGACTTACGCTATGTTGCCTCCATTTGAGAGGTTCTACAAAAGCAAGAATCACTTGATCTGATAGGGTGGTTGACCTGCAAAGGCCTCTCTCAAAAATTGTACGTATGTGTTCGGTGGGTCCGGAACGCCGGAAAATTGAAGGAGCGGGATCTGTTGGAATGGGCGTCTGTTAGCAGGCGACTCAAGCAGACAGTTCTTATTGAAGTGAAACCAAATAAAGCATGCCCCCGGCCAATTGACCTGGACTTGCACCATCAGATAAGCTGAAGTAATAGACCAAACCGTCTACAGACCTTGCGAGGAACATAGTTGGGGCCTTGGCAGCGCGCATCGTAGCGTTATAACCCGCTGGCGTTAATCGCAACAAACCCGAGAAATTGCCAACGTTGGCAACCGCTCCATTAGCAACTTTAGGATTCGTAACGTCACGCACATTGAATGCCCCGAAATAATTTTGTTGTTTAATTGAGCAGATATTACCCTGTATTGAAAAATTTCCACCCGAGTCAGTAGCGATGGTAATTTGATTGATGCTAGTGCCGCAAGTTTGTCCAACTGTTAAGGTTTTTCCTTTTAGGTCAGACACCGAAAAATTTCCGTCAAGTGGGTAAAAGGTTTGCATTTTCGTTTTATTAGAGTCACAGTTACTACTGGAACCCGTTAAATTTTGGTAGTCCATTTGAGTAAAACCCAGTCCGCCGTTCATTGTTGCTATAGAAGTAATTTGCTGAGAAAGTACACAACTAATCGTTTTAGTGTCTAACGAAAAAGTATCGGTGATGATGATGCCTGTTGAGTTTGAACTTAATGAAGTGGGTTGAGTCCTGTTTGAAAACTGAAACATGGTATAGGTATCGTCAGCACCGTAAACTGTGACATCGCTGGAACTCTTGAGAAGTGCGAAACCCGACTGGATTTCGCCGGTGTAAGAGCCCCCTACTGTTTGCTCCCAGAAAAAGAACGGTAGATTGCTATAAGCAGTATTGTTAATGAATGGCGTGATGAGGGATGAAGTGGCAGAGGCAGCCGAATTTGTTGCAGTAATCGGAAGAACGAAGTCCTTAGATGCATTAACCCAAAAACCTTGAAACGCTGGAACAGTTGTAAGAGCCTTATAACCATTCTTAACTGCATAAGCCGCACCACCGTCAGTAAATTCGGTGGAAGGAGAGAAGAATTTCCAGGTTGAGCTTGTGTTGTCCCAAGCCCATACACTCAACACTTGGTCGCTTGTGAAAAGTAAAGTCGATGCCGTAACCGCACTAGAGTTACCCAGAAGATTCCATCCCTTTGTTAGTGAAACGTCTGCATGTGCGTTGGGCAATGTTGAAATAAAAATGATGAATAAGCTTGTAGATAATGCTCTTATTTCATTGATAAATGAGTTGATAGATTTTTTTAAAAATACAGTCACCATCTCTACGCTCCTAAAACAATTGAATATTTTTATAACAAAACTATGTTAACAAATAAACATTTATTTATTATAAGTTTTTGGGATAAATTCAATATCCTTTAAAAATCAATGAATCTAAAGCCTGAGTTTTGAATACAACCCAAATACGCAATACGCAACAGGCAGCAGGCAGCAGGCAAAGCGGTCCATTGGAATCGAATAGTAAATCGTGTTTAGTAAAGTGCCCATTTCCCGTTAATTGGGTAGAGCCCGAAAAACGCCCCTTAAGGGACGTTTTTACTTCA
>CAIQHG010000026.1 GCA_903871545.1 uncultured Burkholderiales bacterium
CCTATATTTATTATTTAAAAAGGATTGATTAACTTAGGTAATCAATCCTTTTTTCCCTGAGTGGTTCTAAAATAAGAAGAACTTGCATGGATAAAAAATAGATTAGTTTTTTCATAAATCCATTTTGACGAATTAATGCTTAATCTGTCAATAAAAGTGAGGTAATTAGCTACGAACAAGCAAACTGTAATTGAGCATAAGAAATTGATATCGCTACTGGTGCTCAAGTCAATACCCAAAGTGGGTAGCTTTAAATAGAGGTACGAAGACAATGAGCAAATTACAGTTATTTGGATAAGGTACAAAGTAAAAGAAATTTTTCCTAAATAACTAGATATAGTGTTTTGGAAAAAAAATCTCAATTGCGAAGAGTAACTTACTAAAAAAACGAGAAAAGCGGCGGATAAACAATTTATCCATTCCCAATTGGGTGTGTAAAAAGATAATGCAATTACGGTGATTGCAAAACACACTAAGAAATGAAATTCTTTGAGATTAAAAATAGTGCTTTTAAATCGATTTAATTCTGCAATAGCGTAGCCCATCATAAAACAACTTAAATCTGGCCGTTTAAACATTAAAAAAAGTGTCAGCGGAATCCATACTTTAAGATTGATACCTATATTCTTTCTTATAAAGTGCAAATACAAAAAAATTAAAATAGACCCACAAATTTCGTCATACATTGTCCACAGTGAAGAATTGTATGTATGCTCGGGGTCATAATTAAAAAATACATCATAAAAAGAAAATTGTAAAAGATCAGCTAAGCTGGTTTCAAATTTGAAGAAAGAGCCGATCCAAGTTTGATACAAAATGTTTGTTTCATAAACTTCTTGATTTAAGAAAAAACCGTTTTTGATAAAAATGTAGGTCAACAAACTAGTCAAAAAAATTGGAATAAGTAGTCTAAAGTACCTTGAGATAATTAAACTCACAACGGCAATTCTTTTGTTTAGTCTATTAATACTCAGGGCGTAACCTGATAAAACAAAGAAAATTAGTACAGCTAAATGACCATTAGAGGCAAAGGCGAAAATTGGAAGCTTGTATTCAGGTCGGTTGATAGATAGAAAATTGAAAAGGTGAGATAGAACAACCATAAGTGCTGCCCATCCTCTAAGTCCGTCTAAAAAATTAACTCGCATGATTAACTTGTATGTGCAGTGGTTTTAATTTGTAATTTTTTTAATTAATCTGATCTGAAAGTCTATTTTAAACGCAGTAAAACTGAGGGAGTTAATTAAAAAATTTAGAAAAACTCGATTGAAATATCATAAATCATCACAAATAATATAGTAACAATATAGTAACTTTTATTTAAAGGTTCTTGATTTTAAAATAGATCTAGATTTTCTTATCTGTTGGCTATTTCCTTAAGTTGCAATTTGTTATTTTTTTTAAAGCTTGGTCCAGTTACGAAAATTTAAGAAAATACGCGATGACATAAAAAATAAAATCAGTGGTACTTTATAAAGAATCTCCAAGCTTAGGCTGATTTATTCAATTCAATCAGGCTAGCTCATACTATTAGTCTTTTTGATAATCCCTAGTACGGGTATTCCTATATTATTTTGCTGTAAAGTAACTTTTAAAATTGGTTACTTATATGACGCTTTTTAAATGCTTATAAATAAGATTTATTGAAATTCTTTACCTCCCTAAATTTTGGAGTATTTCGTTGGTTAATAGGTCGCAAAATTCAAATCATATGCATCATTCGGTGGAAAATGCGCCACGAGTTATCAAAAAATACCCTAATCGTAGACTGTATGACACTTGTGCGTCCTCATATGTAACGCTGTCGCAGATTAGGCAACTGGTGGTTGATGATGTTAAGGTGACGGTGGTTGATGCAAAGTCCAAAGAGGATATAACTCGCAGCATATTGTTGCAAATAATTCTTGATGAGGAAAGGGGCGAAGTGCCTATGTTTTCTAACCCTGCGTTAGTTAATATGATTCGTTTCTACGGTCAATTGATGCAAGGTTTTATGGGAAGCTATTTAGAGAAAAATATGCAAAACTTTATGGATTTGCAATCCGAAGTGGCTGACCTTAAAAACAATCTATCAGCTGAGGGTTGGCAAAACCTTATTGAAGTGAACTCTGCGGTTCCAAAGAAATTGTTGCAATCTTTCTCTGCTAAATCAAGAGAGGCGCTTGAGCTCTTGCATCTTCAGATGGAGCAACAAACCAATCAACTCATCGAATCGTTGAGAATAAAGCCCAAAAAATAGATTTAAGCGACTCGTGTCGCCTACATATTTCCTGAGACAATGGGCGGATGAACAATGAGATTACAAACAATTTCGCTGCTAAGGCTAGTGGCGCGCGCTCTTCACGTCCCCCTCAGGTAGGATTTGTGAGCTTGGGCTGCCCCAAAGCACTGACTGATTCTGAGCTGATATTGACACAATTAAGCGCTGAAGGCTACGAGACCTCCAAGTCTTACTCCGGTGCGGATTTGGTGATCGTTAATACTTGTGGATTTATTGATGATGCAATTAAAGAAAGCTTAGACACCATAGGGGAGGCACTTGCTGAGAACGGAAAAGTGATTGTGACTGGATGTTTGGGCGCTAAGCAAGGTAGCGACGGTCAAAATCTGGTTCAAAGCATTCACCCCAGAGTACTTGCCGTCACAGGACCTCATGCAACTCAAGAGGTGATGAACGCCGTGCATCTGCATTTACCAAAGACTCACGATCCCTACACGGATCTAGTCCCTAAGAGAGTGTCTGCTGCGGGAATAAAACTTACCCCAAAGCATTTCGCTTACTTAAAAATAAGTGAGGGATGTAACCACAGATGCACATTCTGCATAATTCCCTCTATGCGGGGGGATTTGGTATCAAGACCTATTGGAGACATCTTATCAGAGGCGAAAGCCTTATTTGAATCAGGTGTGAGGGAGCTTTTGGTGATCAGCCAAGATACTTCCGCGTATGGTGTAGATATCAAGTACCGTGTTGGATTTTGGGATGGCAAGCCCATTCGCTCGAAAACGCTTGAATTAACTCAGGCCCTGGCTGATATCGCAGATCACTACGGAGCTTGGGTGAGGCTTCATTATGTTTATCCTTATCCTAGCGTAGATGAGCTAGTGCCTCTGATGGCAACGGGCCGAGTTTTGCCCTATTTGGATGTGCCCTTTCAGCATAGCCACCCAGATGTTTTAAAGCGGATGAAGCGTCCCGCTAGTGGGGAGCGCAATCTTGAGAGAATCCTGGCGTGGCGCAAACTTTGTCCCGAAATAGTGATTAGAAGTACCTTCATTGCCGGCTTTCCGGGCGAGACAGAGGAGGAGTTTACGCATTTACTAGATTTTCTTAAAGAAGCTCAACTAGACCGTGTAGGATGCTTTGCCTATAGCCCAGTTGGTGGGGCCGCAGCCAACGAGTTGCCCGGAATGCTTGATCATCACCAAAGAGAGGAGCGGCGTGAGCGTTTTATGAAAGTTGCAGAAGAAATATCTGTATCGAAGCTTCAAAAAAGAGTGGGCAGCACCATGCAAGTTCTGGTTGATAAAGCCTCCTCAATGGGTCGACAAGGCGGCGTGGGGCGCACTTATGCAGACGCGCCAGAGATAGACGGGGTAGTTCACTTGCTACCACCCCAAAAGATCAGCAAAACCCTTAAAGTAGGCGAGTTTACTAAGGTGCAAATAGTTGCCACCCAAGGGCACGATTTAGTTGGTTTACCGATATAGTCGCCACAGGTCAGCAAAAAATTAATGCTTAAAGGCTTGCAAATCTTTCATCAAAGCACTCACCCCGTAGGTCCAAGGAGGTATCAGATTACTCTGATTTACTCTATTAATAAGCGTGCCAAGACGGGGTGTGTAGATTCTGACTTGATCGCCAATCTTATGCGTAAAGCCTTCGCCTGAAGAATTTTTGTTAGAGGTGTCTTTTTTTTCGTATTCCGCTTTCAAGGAGCCCTCAGTCATTGGTCTGTCTTGTGTGGGTGCAAACATAGTACCAAGAAAAAGCATGAAACCATCCGGATACTGGTGACACTCGTTCAAAGTTTGTGAGACTAAATCAAGAGGTTCCCGGCTTATTTTGGACAACGCGCTTGAGCCCTTTAACAAGAAACCGTCCTCCCCACGGATCTCCAACTCTAGCTCACAGCTCCTTATATCGTCAATGCCGAATTGATCATCAAAGAGCCTTATGCAAGGACCTATTGCGCAGGAGCCGTTATTGTCCTTTGCCTTTCCAAGCAACAGTGCACTGCGTCCTTCAAAGTCTCTTAAATTGACATCGTTACCCAGACTCGCTCCGACACACTCCCCCAAACTGTTGACTGCAAGAACAATTTCTGGTTCTGGATTATTCCAAACGCTTTTCGGGTGAATACCTATTTCCGCTCCGGTTCCTACTGCGCTCATGGGCTGAGATTTGGTGAAAATCTCCGCATCCACCCCTATGCCCACTTCAAGGTACTGAGACCATACCCCCTCTTTAATCAAGGCCTCTTTAAGTTCGAGAGCTTGCGGGGAACCTGGAACGACTTTGGATAAATTCTCTCCAATAACTGCACTCACCGCTTTTCTAACGCTTTGTGCTTTGGAGGCGTCCCCTCGCGCCTGCTCCTCAATCACACGCTCTAACATGCTTTGAACAAACGTGACGCCTGCGGCCTTGATGGCCTGAAGATCACAGGGCGCCATGAGGTGGGCGCGCATGGGGTCTTTATGCTTGAAGTGAGAGTTGCTGAGAACATCTTTAGTTTTACAAAGCTCTGGGCCGTTGTGCTCTTTAACTTTTGCAACCAAGTTACCCAGCTCCAGTAAACCACTACAAGTTGTGGAGAGCGTACTTAAGTCAATGACGTTGTCCTTGGTCATTTTTCCCAAAACCGCTCCCCTGGCGGGGATCCAAACTTTGACAATGAGCACAGACTGCTCTAAATCCTCTGGTAAAGAAAATTGAGGAGTGAGTAAGGATTTCATGAAGTGGATCTTTACGTTTTGAGTTCAAATGGGTTGGATAAAGGAGAGACGCAGTAACAGGCAGATTCAGTGAATCTCAGGCTCGCCCGTTGAGTTTTGAAGATTCTCGGGCTCTAAAAAGTCGAAATCACATCCTTTATCTGCTTGTTGAATGTGTTTTAAGTAAAGTGTTCCGTACCCTCTGGTGAATTTAGGGGCAGGCGCAACCCAAGCGTTTTTACGTTTTTGCATCTCCTCCTCACTGATCATTACATTGAGACGACGGGCTTCGATATCAAGCGCGATGAGGTCTCCGTCTTGTACAAAAGCCAAAGGCCCCCCCACGTGAGACTCCGGTGTAACGTGCAAAACACAAGCCCCGTAACTTGTGCCACTCATTCGCGCATCACTGATACGAAGCATATCCCTTACCCCTTCTTTTAAAAGCTTTTGCGGTATGGGCAGTTGACCCCACTCGGGCATTCCCGGAGCGCCTTGGGGACCTGCACTGAGAAGGACGATAACGCTATTTTTATCAATCTCTAAAGTGGGTGAATCAATTCTGTTGGATAAGTCGTTGTAATCTTTGAACACCACAGCCGCACCCGTGTGTTTTCTGAGATGAGGTTCCATGGCGGCAGGCTTTATAACTGCGCCGCCTGGAGCAATATTTCCCTTTAGCACGGCTAGTCCACCGCTGGCGAGTAGAGGATTGCTCAAGGGTCTAATCACGTCATCGTTAAACACTTGTGCGTGGGATAGGTTCTCACCCAGTGTTTTTGCGTTGACGGTGAGCTGATTTAAATCGAGTAAGTGTTTTACTCTTGATAAAAGCGCTTTGAGTCCGCCTGCATAATAAAAATCTTCCATTAAATACTTTCCGCTTGGCCTAAGGTTAGCAAGTACTGGTGTGTCTTGTGCCAATTCATCAAAGCGGTCAATAGTCAAAGCAATACTAGCCCGCTTGGCCATTGCAACCAAATGGACCAGTGAATTAGTGGACCCTCCCAAAGCAAGCACAGTGCGAACTGCGTTGTCAAATGAGGCTGCTTTGAGTATGTCAAGGGGTTTTAAATCTTCCCACACCATCTCAACAATGCGCTTGCCACTGAGTGTTGCCATTTGGGCGTGTCTGGAGTCAGGCGCTGGAATGGAGGCGGCTCCCGGTAGTGTTAGTCCAAGTACCTCAGCAGCACTCGTCATCGTAGAGGCAGTACCCATCGTCATGCAGTGTCCTGGACTTCTGGCGATTCCGTCCTCAATTTCTTGCCAGTCTTGCTCATCGATGTTGCCTGCCCTGAGCTCGGCCCAATATTTCCATGTGTCGCTCCCACTACCCAAAAATTGACCCTTGTAATCGCCTCTGAGCATTGGACCAGCGGGCACAAAGATAGAGGGCAGGTTCATGGAGATAGCGCCCATGATTAGGGCGGGGGTAGTTTTATCGCACCCGCCCATTAAAACGCAGCCATCGGCAGGGTATGAACGCAACAACTCCTCCGTCTCCATCGCAAGCAAGTTGCGGTACAGCATAGTTGTTGGCTTTTGAAAAGGTTCAGACAAAGAAATTGCAGGCATTTCTACAGGAAATCCCCCGGCTTGCCAAACACCTCGCTTGACCTCTTCAACGCGCTGTTTAAAGTGAGAGTGGCAGGGATTGATATCGCTCCATGTGTTGATAATTGCAATCACAGGCTTGCCAACGTAATCGCTTTTGTGGTAACCCATCTGAGCAGTTCTAGAGCGATGGCCAAATGAGCGCATGTCTTTGGCGCCGTACCAGCGGTGGGAGCGAAGATCCTCGGGATTTATTTTATTTAATTTGGACATACAAACAGGCTAGAACCTTCTAAAGGATAACTGCATTACTTGTTATTGAGTTAAGCGACGACAAAGGGAGCAAACCGTCAATCATGTGGGCTAATCTACAGCACATGGAAAAGGGCCCTTTTCCTTTAGCCCACCTAGTTAAATACGAGCCGGATTATTGCAAATCATTCAACTTTAGGCGGACTAGGGCTTTGAGTTTAGGTTTACTTTTACTCTTACGTTAAGATTTACTTGGCGTTTACGATTTCTTGAACAAGTGCTTTCAGCTCAGGGGTGTTTGCAAACTTATCCCATACTGGTTTCTCAGCCGAAATAAAACCGCTTCTATCGATCTCTGAGGCGGTTATGATTTTTGCTCCCCCTTTGATGACCGCTTCTTTAGAGGTTACTTCTTTTGCTTCCCAAAGCTTGACGTAATAAGGCACGGAGGCTTTCGCGGCAGCGCGAATAGCGGTTTGTTCCTGGGGCGTTAAAGTGTCCCAAATTTTCTTAGAAAAAACCAAAACCTCGGGAGTCATCACATGCATCGTTTCAGAGTAAAACGGAGCTGATTCAAAATGTTTTGCCTCATCGTAGGATGGGTAGTTGTTTTCAGCTGCGTCTAAAAGACCCGTTTTAAGGCCCGTATAAACTTCAGCAAAAGGCATTGGAGTGGGGGACGCTCCCATCGCAGTGACTAAACCGACCATCAAATCAGATGGAATTACTCTGATCTTTAGGCCCTTCGTGTCAGCAATTGATTTAATAGGTTTTTTTGAATACAAAGAGCGAGCACCACTCTCATATAAAGCAAGCCCTATAAAGCCTGCTTTTTCAAAGCCAGCTAAAACTTTTTCACCTTGCGCGCCGTACATAGTAGAGCGAAGGTGGTTAATGTCTCTGAATAAAAAGGGTAGGGAAGGAATATAGGATTCTGGAACAATGCCGTTAAACGCTGCAGAGCTTACTCGGACCATGTCAAGTGCACCAATTTTGACCTGTTCGATAGTATCTTTCTCAGACCCAAGCGCGCTATCCCCAAACACTTTGATTGTGTCTTTGCCCCCAGTTGCCGCGGAGAGTTGCTCGCCCATGTGAGCAACAGCCATATTGGTTGGAAAATCTTTAGAGTGCACATCTGCGCTCCTAAAGGTTCTAGCCGAAACAAATTGTGCAGGTAAAGCAACCAATGCCGCTAGTATTAGGGATGAGAATAAATTAAGTTTGAATTTCAAGTCGTGTTCTCCAAAAGTGATGAACAACCCTGGTTGGGTTGGTTTGCATCCAGGCTATTTTAGATTTCAAGTGAAGCGGTTCAAGAAAATTTAAAAAATGACGGTAAGTACAAACCCGGTAGTTGGCGCAACCTGCACTTTTAAATGTTCAGAGCCTAAATAATTAGTTCTTTGGGTCGTAGTCTACAAAGCCATGGGGCCCCATTGCTACAAACGCTCCCCCTTGGAGTTGTGCGATGGGGTCATTTAAATCAGGCGCTGTGGTCGTTTGGTATATTTCCGTTTTAAAGCCATCAGAGCTGTCTTGGGGGTGAAAACCCACATGTTTAGCGCGCGAGTTGTCCCACCAACTCACTGAGTTGTTGGAGGCGCCAAAAATAATGCTGTGCCCCATCGCTGGATTGGCTAAGCAGGCTGTAATTAAGCGGTGCAAATCTGCGTAACTCAGCCATGTAGCAAGCATCCTTCGGTCCTTGGGCTTGGGAAAGGAGGAGCCAATTCTCAGGCAAGCAGTTTCAATACCGTAACGATCAAAATAAAATCTGGACAGATCCTCCCCAAACGCTTTGCTTAAGCCGTAAAGCCCGTCTGGGCGTGGGGGATCATCGGCCGTAATGGTCTGAGCCTGCGAGTAAAAGCCGGTAACGTGATTGGAGCTTGCGAAAACGACGCGTTTTACGCCGTGCATGCGGGCCGCCTCGTACAGGTTGTAAGCGCCCAAAATATTGGCCTGCAGTATAGGGCCAAAGGGCCCTTCAACAGATATCCCGCCCATATGAACCACTGCATCAACGTCCCTCAGCATCTCAAAGACCTGAGCGGAATTGGCCAGGTCAGCCAACATGATTTCCTCGTTCTCTTGGCATGCGCCAAACTCCAAAACATCGGAGAGTCTGAGCATGTTGCAATTGGACTTTAACAAAGGGCGCAGTGCAGTGCCAAGCCCCCCTGCGGCCCCAGTTAGAAGGATTCGGTTGTGAGTTTTAAGAGTCATTTGTAAATATGGAAAATTGGTAATTGAGATAAATCATGGGATTTAATCACATTCATGCGACTCGCCCTTAGGTCGCAGTCGATGAGAAGTTTGCTAGTTTGTGCTTTACTGGCCTGATATTATTTGCCCCGTTTGGTCGGGCATTTCAGTTTAGCTTAACAAACTAAAAAGAAAACGTTTAATTCTTCAAACTCGCGATTAAATTTGGTCATAATAGCGGGAAAGAGGGTTGCCAAGACAAAGCACTTTTTTAAAATGCATGAATTAAATAAATCGTCTAAACCGAATTGAAAAACTTTCAATTAGATTCAAACGAGCTTTAATTCTTAAATTCTCAATATCTCGGAGATTCGACATGCTCAACATAAGCAAACGTACTTTTACTCAACTCACTGCCAAAGTGGTGTTGAGTCTCACCGCTTTTTCAGCGATCACCGCGCTGGCTGATGAGCCCTTTAAAATTGGCCTCATTTTACCCATGACCGGTCAAGCCGCTTCAACTGGCAAACAAGTTGAAGCTGGAGTTAGACTTTATATGGCGCAAAATTCTGGCAAGATTGCTGGAAGAACGGTGCAGTTGATTGTAAAAGACGATACGGGGCTCCCGGATGTGACCAAGCGTATTGCCCAGGAACTGGTTGTCAACGACAAGGTAGACGTCTTGGCCGGCTTTGGCCTTACGCCGCTTGCCCTTGCTACTGCGCCTATTGCCACTCAGTCCAAGACGCCTTTGGTAGTGATGGCCGCTGCTACTTCCAGTATCACACTGGCCTCGCCCTACATCATTAGGACCAGTTTCACAGTACCTCAAGCCGCGGTAACTATGGGCGACTGGGCTTCCAAAAACGGTATCAAACGAGCAGTGACCCTGGTGTCTGACTACGGACCGGGACTGGACGGGGAAAAATTCTTTAAAGAGCGACTCATGCTCAACGGCGGACAAATCATGGAGTCGATGCGCGTACCTCTTAGAAACGCCGACTTTGCTCCTTTCCTTCAAAAGGTACGTGACCTTAAACCTGATGCTTTATTTGTATTTGTGCCCTCAGGCCAAGGCACCCAAGTAATGAAGCAGTTTGTTGAGCGTGGTTTAGACAAAACCGGTATTCGTATGATCGGTACGGGAGATGTGACAGATGATGATTTACTAAACGGTTTGGGTGACGCGGCGCTTGGTATTGTCACAACTCACCATTACTCCGCAAGTCATAAGTCTGCTATGAACCAAAAATTTGTAGAAGCCTTTGAAAAGGCTAATAACAAGATGCGTCCTAATTTCATGGCAGTATCAGGTTACGACGGAACCAGGGTTATTTACGAAGCGCTAAAAGCCACCAAAGGAAAGGCCGGGGGCGACGAATTGTTGGCTGCTATGAAGGGCCAGATATTTGAGAGCCCCCGTGGCCCTATATTTATTGACGCCCAAACAAGAGATGTGGTACATAATATGTATATCCGAAAGGTTGAGAAAATCAATGGCGAGTTGTACAACACAGAGTTTGAGACCATTAACGACGTAAAAGATCCGGGTAAAGTTCAGTAAAAAAACATTAAAATAATACCCTTCAAGTTTTAAACAAACCTTAAACTTTAAAATCTTAGAGGGTCTACGAGGGGAAACTCGCGTTGTGCGAGTTTCCCCTCATTATTTGTTGACACCATTAAACCCGCCCAAATGCAAATGAATTCAAATAGACTTCAACCTATAAAAAAGTGTGTCTTAACTTCTCAAACAAAAAGCTCATAAAAATCCATGTTGACCATATTTTTTGACGGTATAGCGTATGGCATGCTGCTTTTTGTTTTGGCGGTGGGCTTGGCGGTGACGCTAGGATTAATGAATTTCATTAACTTAGCTCACGGTGCGTTTGCTATGCTTGGTGGGTACACAACGGTGCTTTTGATGCAGCGAATGGGTGCACCCTTCTTGCTTTGTTTGCCTTGTGCATTTTTCGCAAGTGCCGTGCTGGGGGCAGCGCTTGAGAGAACACTTTATCGACCCTTGTACAACCGACCACATTTAGATCAAGTGCTCTTCTCGATTGGGTTGGCGTTTATGTCCGTTGCAAGTGCAGATTATTTGATGGGCTCAGGACAGCAAAATATCCAACTCCCAACGTGGTTGAAGGGCCGCACCGAGTTGGGTGAGGATCCTTGGACATTAGGGATGGGACACTACAGGCTTTTCATTATTTTGATCTGTGCAGTTTTGACTTTGGTTTTGCAATTGACGCTCTCTAAGACAAGGTTTGGTAGTCAACTTCGGGCTTCGGTAGACGATCCAGTGGTTGCCTCTGGCCTAGGGATCAATGTAAATAAGGTCTTTTTATTAACCTTTGCCGTTGGCTCTGGTCTAGCCGGCTTAGGGGGCGCTTTGGGCGCAGAGGTCTTGCCGATTGATCCCAATTTTCCGTTGAAATACATGATCTATTTTCTAATTGTTGTCTCAGTTGGGGGTACATCCTCAATCACCGGGCCGCTCCTTGCCGCTTTGCTCCTTGGAGTGGCCGATGTGGCGGGTAAATACTATGTGCCCAAGTTAGGGGGATTTATTGTTTATTCCTTAATGATTGCCATTTTGCTGTGGCGTCCTCAGGGTCTTTTTGCAAGGTCTAGCAAATGATTGGTGAACAAAAAAAGAGTCAAATAAATAAAAGTCATCCAGATCAAACCCAACTAGATCTGATGAAGAGTTCTCTGTCAAGAGGCTCCAATATTAAGGCGGTAGAACTCATTTTTTGGGCGCTCGCCCTATTTATGCCTTTATTACTTCCTAGCCATGCGATGATGATAAGCGAGATTGCAATCACCGCGTTATTTGCCTTGTCTCTTGATTTAGTGCTGGGTTACAGCGGAATAGTCTCCTTGGGACACGCTGCTTTTTTTGGAAGTGGTGTTTATTCAGCTGCGCTTTTCGCCAAATATTTTCTCATTGATCCAACCTTAGGCCTACTTGTGTGCGGCGTATTTGCTGGACTTTTAGGATTTATTTGTAGCTTTACCGTTCTGAGGGGAAGTGATTTAACCCGTTTAATGGTCACTCTTGGTGTGGCACTTATTATGCTGGAGTTGGCGAATCAATTGGATTGGTTAACTGGAGGCTCGGACGGGTTGCAAGGGGTTTTGATGGGGCCTGTTTTAGGAAAATTTGATTTTGATTTGCAAGGACGCACTGCAGCTTGGTATTCGCTTGGAGTTGCGCTTGCCCTTTTTGCTATTGTTCGAGTGTTAGTTAACTCTCCGTGGGGTTATACACTTCGCGTCATAAGAGACAACCGACTGCGTGCGATGGCTATAGGTGTTCCGGTATCAAAAATACTCATCAGCGTTTATACCTTTGCTGCCTTGGTTGCTGGTATTGCAGGGGGACTGCTTGCTCAAACAACGGGTTTTGCCTCCCTAGACGTTTTTGGTTTTGATCGCTCCGCGGATTTGATGCTCATGCTGGTCATTGGCGGCGTGGGTTGGTTATACGGGGGAATTGCAGGTGCGATAATTTTTAAAATACTTCAAAGCGAACTGTCTTCAGTAACCCCTCAGTACTGGATGTTTTGGATTGGTTTACTGCTTATCATACTGGTAAGTGTAGGACGAGAAAAAATCAAGGGTTGGTTCACTACGGAGTTTATGGCTTCTTTGTTCTCTGGTCTAACTAACAAATCAGGCGGGGTGAAATGAATTACCCTGAAAAACCCGGCACGGTGTTGAAGGCGCACGCGCTCGTTAAAACTTTTGGCGGTATCAAGGCTACCCAAAGCGTCAATCTGGATATTAAAGCCGGCGCACGTCACGCGCTTATCGGACCCAACGGTGCTGGTAAAACGACTTTGATTAATTTATTGACCGGCGTGTTAAAGCCCACCAGTGGGCGCATTGAGTTGCTCGGCGAAGATATCTCTGACCTTAGCCCCCATTTACGGGTCAAGAGGGGGTTGGTAAGAACCTTTCAAATCAATCAACTCTTTGACAGTCTTACGCCCTTGGAGACGCTCAGCGTAGTGGTTCACCAGCAGCTTGGAGACGCCGGCGTTTGGTACAAAACCATGGGTTTGAGGACCCAGGTCCTTGAACGAGTAGCCCAGTTGCTTGAGCAATTCAGATTGACGGATGTGATGAACACCCAAACATCTAAAATGTCCTACGGACGAAGGAGACTTTTGGAGATGGCAATTGCTTTGGCTTGTCAGCCCAAGGTGCTCCTATTAGATGAGCCTGTGGCAGGAGTGCCAACGGGAGAGCGTGATGAACTTTTAGCAACTGTTGCTGCTTTGCCCCCTGAGGTCTCTATTCTTTTAATCGAGCATGATATGGATTTGGTTTTTAACTTCGCAAACCGCATGACTGTTTTGGTTAATGGGGCTGTATTGACTGAGGGCACACCCGAGCAAATAGCCAATGACCCTCAAGTCAAAGCAGTCTATTTGGGTCAAACTCAGATA
Source organism: uncultured Burkholderiales bacterium (assembly GCA_903871545.1). Classification (GTDB taxonomy): domain Bacteria; phylum Pseudomonadota; class Gammaproteobacteria; order Burkholderiales; family Burkholderiaceae_C; genus Limnohabitans. The sequence continues at coordinate 13,416 of CAIQHG010000026.1, forward strand.
GAGGGGCACACCCATGTCTGAATCAGATCAATCAACTCCTTCCTTTGTTGATTTTGAATGCGCGCCTTTTGTGCCAAGTCCCACGAGTTTGTTGAGTGTGCAAGGACTTAGTGCTGGGTACGGTGAGGCAGTGGTTTTAAGTGAGGTGAGCTTTTGTATCGAGCCAGGTCAGACTTTGGCACTTTTGGGTCGCAACGGAGTTGGAAAGACCACCTTGATCAATACGCTTGCAGGTGCAACCCGGCTTCACGCAGGAGAGATTTCATTAGGGGGAGTGCGTATCGAACAATTTGCCTCCTTTAAGCGTGTAACTTCGCTCTTGGGGGGGGGCATTGGGTGGGTGCCCCAGGAGAGAAATATTTTTAAATCCCTCACTGTTCACGAAAATTTAAGCTCAGTTTACCGATTCCAAACTGGCCCCAAGGCTTGGTCTCCTGAGCGGGTGTATGAATTTTTTCCAAGGCTTTTCGAGCGCAGGGATAACCTGGGATCGCAGCTATCTGGTGGAGAACAACAAATGCTTGCAGTTGCCAGAGCTCTGGTGGTAAATCCAAGGCTTTTGTTGCTAGACGAGCCCCTTGAGGGGTTGGCCCCCATCATTGTGGAAGAATTACTCAAAGCGATTCGCTGGATCACAAGGGAGGAGGGGTTATCTGCAATTATCGTAGAGCAGCACCCGCAAATGATTTTGGCAATATCAGATATCGCTATCATCCTTGAGAGAGGATCAATCGTTCACCGAGAAAACGCTGCGAGCCTGAGAAAAAACACAAAGACTTTAGACCACTTCTTAGGTGTGAAAAGGTAGCCTTTAGAGGCTATCTTAAGCGGTGACTAAAACTTAAATACAACTTGGAATTCAAATTATGTGTATTGGGCAACCATTAAAGTCTTTGTGTCGTGACTTTGCGGTCTCACCTTTATTTTACGCAGTGATTTCTTTGGTCTTTGCTGCAATTCCTATCGCTTGGGCCGCGCCCTTTGAAGGGGGGGGGCCAACAAAGCAGCCTATCAAAATTGTGATTCCGTTTGGGGCGGGTGGTGTCGCAGATTTGACAGCCCGGGTCGTTGGCCAGGCTTTATCTGAGCGACTTGGGCAACCCGTTGTTATTGAAAATAAACCAGGTGCGGGGGGAATCATTGCCTCAGATTTGGTCGCTAAATCAGAGCCCGATGGCCACACCCTGTTGCTCATCTCAAACGCAACTGCGGTTAGTTCGGGTTTGTTTAAAAGTCTACCTTACGACACTTTAAAAGATTTTGCGGCTGTGAGTTTGCTTGGCACTTTTGATATAGCAGTTATTGTCCCTGAGAACTCTAAATTTAGCTCCTTAAACGAACTAATCGCTTATGCCAAAGCCAATCCGGGTAAGCTCAATTTGGGGAGCATCAATATTGGAAGCACTCAAAATTTAGCCGCAGAGCTCTTTAAATCTACCGCTGGAATTGATCTGCAGGTTGTCCCGTTTAACGGTACCCCCTCCCTGATTTCGGCTTTGAGGGGTGGGCAAATTGATGTGGGAATCGAGATACTGACTCCCGTACTTCCCCAAATCAAGGCTCACGCTATAAAGGTCTTGGCAATCACAGGCGAAAAAAGGTCATCTTCCATGCCTGAGGTACCCACTGCACTTGAGTCCCAAATTAAGGGGATGGTCGCGTCATCTTGGAACGGAATTGCCGCTCCAGCGAGGACTCCTGAGGTGACTATAGAGCGGTTGAATAAAGAAATAGTGGAGGTGTTGAGAAGTCCAACTGTGCGCCAAAAATTACTAAATCTAAACGTAGACCCTAAACCTACAACCCCCCAGCAAGCACAGGATTGGTTGCGAGCTGAAATTAAAGTGTGGGGACAAGTGATTGATCGTGCAGGAATTGAAAAACAGTAAATTACGACGTTAGTTGTTTTAGTAATTCCTGTCAAAACAAATTAGTTAACTCAAATTAGTCAGCCAATAAATAAATCTACAAGGCAAGCTTGCTGGTGGCTAATTTTGAGGGGTTTATGTTTTTAAGATTTTCAGCAAAAAACCATGCTGTTAGCATATAAAATTACTCCCTGATTACTGCCCAATGAATGTGAGTTTTATAGCTCTTCAACAGAGCAATTAGGTTTTTACTAATTAAGAAGATTGGGAAAGTTAAACAAGGACTTACGTATAACTTATGGTGGCAGTTCAGGCAGCAGTTCAGGCAGCAGTTGGGACCAATTTTTCAGCAATAGCTTGGTGTCACCTTTAATATTTCTTCACGGAGTCCACGATTTTGCTGAATAAAATATCCTTTATAAACTTTACAAAACACACTTTTAGTTTTTTACTTAAAAATCGAATCAAATGACCCCTACCTATTCCCCTCAGCACCCACTACCTTGTTTGTTCATGAGAGGAGGAACATCAAAGGGCCCTTTTTTTAAATCAGAGGACCTGCCGTCTGACAAGGACTTGAGAGACCGGGTTTTGCTATCAATTATGGGTTCACCTGATAAGCGTCAAATTGATGGCCTTGGAGGGGCTCATCCTTTAACTAGCAAGGTAGGTGTCATCAGTAAAAGCAATACCGCAGGCGTTGATCTTGAGTTTTTATTCGCCCAACTCCAACCCGATAAAGACACTGTGGACACCACTCCAAATTGTGGAAACATGCTCGCAGCAGTTGTGCCCTTTGCGATTGAGACAGGGATGGTTTCCCCAGATAGCGACACAACTACTTGTAGAGTACTGACTTTGAACACGGGCATGCTGAGCGACATCACAGTACAGACCCCAAAGAGCACTAGAACTGAAGCCCGTTTTGTGAACTATGAGGGTGAGGCCCGAATTGATGGCGCACCCGGATCCTCCTCCCCCATTACGATTAATTTTTTGGACACTGCGGGTTCTGTTTGTTCCAGTCTTTTGCCAACTGGTAAAGTTTTGGATTCGCTTTGGGTTACACCGACTCCAGAGCTATCGGGATTTGAACCTTTCAACATCGACGTTACTTGTATTGATAACGGTATGCCACTCGTCATATTTAAAGCTAGTGATGTGGGTAGAACTGGGGCAGAGAGCGTTGCCGATTTGAACGCCGATACTGCGCTTAAGACTAAAATCGAAGCACTTAGACTTCAAGTCTCACTCCTGATGGGGCTTGGAGACGTGAAAAATAAAAATTATCCAAAAATGACTCTTATTGCTGCTCCCGTTGCCGGGGGTAGTTTAAGCACAAGAAGTTTCATTCCCCATGTGTGCCACGACGCAATTGGTGTTCTTGCCGCGGTCACCGTGGGAACTGCTTGTGTTCTTAAGGGATCCGTTTGCGAGGGGGTGGCGCATATAGGCGAGGGAAATACGGTTGAAGTTTGTGTTGAGCACCCAACGGGTGAGTTTAGTGTGGAGCTGGGGATTGATCCCAGTAATTCACAAAACGTCACGCGCGCAGCCCTTTTGAGGACAGCCCGGCTTATCATGAGGGGTGAGGCAATGGTGCCGGCCTCTTTATTTGTAGCTTGACGCGGGATTTGAAGCAATTAGTTAGTAATATCGGTGTACTTTTAAAAGGATTCATTATGAGTGTAGAGCGTCCCTTAATCATAGATGTACACGGTCACTATACGACCGCTCCTAAGGAGTTGGATAATTGGCGCAATTTGCAAATTGCTAGCCTACAAGATACAAGCATTAAGCCAGACCCTAAGAGTTTGAGGATCTCTGATGAAGCGCTTATTGAGTCCATTGAGAAAAATCAGCTCAAACTCATGAAGGAGCGAGGTAGTGATTTAACAATCTTCAGTCCACGAGCAAGCTTCATGGCCCATCACATTGGGGACTTTGAGACCTCCAGCACCTGGGCCTCGATTTGCAATGAGCTTTGCGCGCGTGTGGCTTCGCTTTTCCCAGATCATTTTATAGGCGCGGCTATGCTGCCCCAGTCTCCAGGCGTGGATCCAAAGACTTGTATTCCAGAACTCATTAAGTGTGTCGAAGAATACGGATTTGTAGGCATCAACTTGAATCCGGACCCCTCGGGCGGACACTGGACAAGTCCACCTCTTGGAGATCCTCATTGGTACCCCATTTACGAGAAGATGGTGGAGTACGATATTCCAGCCATGATACATGTAAGCACGAGTTGTAACGCTTGTTTTCACACCACAGGGGCGCATTACTTGAACGCAGATACAACTGCCTTTATGCAGTGTTTAACCTCGGATTTATTCAAACACTTCCCCACTTTAAAATTTTTAATCCCTCACGGAGGAGGTGCAGTGCCCTATCACTGGGGAAGATTTAGGGGTCTGGCGCAGGAGATGAAACTCCCCCTTCTCAAAGAGCACTTGCTTAAGAATATATTCTTTGATACTTGTGTCTATCACCAGCCTGGTATAGATTTACTTACCAAGGTCATTCCGACTGAAAATATTTTGTTTGCCTCTGAGATGATAGGTGCTGTGAAAGGAGTTGATCCAGAAACAGGTCATTATTTTGACGACACCAAACGCTATATTGAATCATCCACTCAGCTAAACCCGCAACAAAAATACCAAATCTACGAGGGCAATGCACGCCGAGTTTTTAAACGTCTAGACAATGCCTTAAAAGCAAAAGGAATCTAATTATGATGACACTGGGTGTAGTCAAAAGAAATATTGAGCGTGCGGACCCTTACGCAGTGACCGAACTTGCCAACTACGGTGTTGCAACTGTTCATGAAGCGATGGGTCGAGTGGGACTGATGCAAACATATATGCGACCCATTTATCCGGGAGCGCTCATCGCTGGCCCCGCTGTTACTGTGCTCCTACATCCAGGGGACAACTGGATGATGCATGTAGTGGCCGAACAAATTAAACCCGGTGATATCGTTGTTGCCGCGCTGTCCGCAGAGAACTGTGACGGTTTCTTTGGCGACTTGTTAGCTACCTCATTTAAAGCTCGTGGGGCAAAGGCCCTTATCATTGATGCGGGTGTGCGCGATGTGAGAGAGTTGACCGCCATGGGCTTTCCGGTGTGGAGTAAAGGAATAAGTGCCAAGGGCACCATCAAATCTACACTTGGGTCAGTGAACATACCTGTCGTGTGCGCCGGCGCTCTTGTCAACCCCGGCGATGTGATCGTAGCTGATGATGACGGGGTCGTGGTGGTACCTAAAGAGTGGGCTCAAAAGACTGCGCGCGCAGCCGCAGCTCGCGAGGCCAACGAGGAGGAGAAAAGGGCTAAGCTTGCTTCAGGCGTTTTAGGCATTGATATGTACAACATGCGCGCACCGCTGGAGCAAGCGGGATTGAAATACATTGATTAATCTCCCCCCCTTTTTTTTGTTGCCTGAATTTTTTTACCAAATAACTCATATATAAATTTATAGAACTGGCTTATTAAATGACTGACTTCATCAAAACTCCCGGCTGGCTTGATTGGTTCGCCGACCCAAGCAAACCCCGCTTTAAATTGCCTGCTGGCGCTGTTGACGCGCACTGTCACGTGTTTGGCCCAGGCGCGCAATTCCCCTTCGCGTCCGAGCGTAAATATACCCCCTGTGACGCCTCAAAGGATCAACTCTTCGCGCTCAGAGATCACCTCGGATTTGATAAAAATGTAGTAGTCCAAGCAACCTGCCACGGCGCGGATAATAGGGCCATGATAGATGCGCTCCTGCACTCTAAGGGCAAGGCAAGAGGTGTTGCAACCGTACTTAAAAACGTAACCGATGATGAGATTCAGTATATGCACGATGCTGGAGTCAGGGGGGTGCGATTTAATTTTGTCAAAAGGTTAGTGGACTTTACTCCTAAAGAGGATTTGCAGGAGATTGCATCTCGAATTGCTCACTGGGGTTGGCATGTGGTTATTTATTTTGAAGCCGTTGATTTGCCGGAGCTTTGGGACTTCTTTAGTCAGTTGCCAACCCCTGTGGTTGTAGATCACATGGGCAGGCCTGACGTCAGTAAACCCCTTGAAGGTGCAGAGTTTGCTCTTTTTGAGCGCTTCATGTTTGAGCATGAAAATGTGTGGAGCAAAGTTACTTGTCCAGAGCGTTTGTCCGTCAATGGGCCAAAGGCCTTAGGCGGTGAACAACATGCATACCGTGATGTGATCCCATTTGCAAGACGTATTGTTGAGAAGTACCCAACCCGTGTGCTTTGGGGTACAGATTGGCCGCATCCTAATTTAAAAGACCATATGCCTGATGATGGCTTATTGGTTGACTTTATTCCACATATTGCGACTACTGCGGAGTTGCAAAAAATGCTTTTGGTGGACAACCCAATGCGTCTTTATTGGCCAGAGTTACACGCAAATTAAAGAACACTTTTAGAAGAAAGAGGTTATAGATGTCTTTAGACAAACCGTATCTAGATGTTCCTGGTACAACAATTTTCGATACCGAGCAGTCCCGCAAAGGTTACTGGCTCAATCAATTTTGTATGTCCCTCATGAAGGCCCCTAATCGTGAAAGGTTCAAGGCCAATGAGCGTGCCTATTTAGATGAATGGAAAATGACTGAGGATCAAAAGTTGGCCGTCCTTGCCAGAGACCTTAACTGGTGTATATCACTGGGAGGGAATATTTACTTTCTTGCCAAAATAGGTGCGACTGACGGCAAGAGTTTTCAACAAATGGCAGGTAGTATGACGGGGATGACGGAGGAGGAGTACCGCGCGATGATGGTGGGTGGGGGCCGCTCAGTTAAGGGAAATCGCTTTTTGGGTGAAGACGGAGACGCGCAACCCCAAAACCAACCTCAGGGTGAGGCGGGTAATAAGGGGAAATCGGGCAACCAGGACAAAGCGCTATCCCCTTGAGATCCGAGCATGCTCAATTAACCAATCCAAATACAGCCAGTGTATTTAATTCAAATCTATCACATTAATCATCTATAAATGGAGCACATACAGTGGCACACATTTCTTCAAGCGTCTACACCTCCCACGTACCGGCCATAGGCGCTGCAATGGATTTGGGCAAAACCCATGAGCCTTATTGGGCCCCCCTGTTCAAGGGCTATGAATCCTCCAAAGAGTGGTTTGCTCAGGAGAAGCCGGATGTCATATTTTTGGTCTTTAACGATCACGCTACTGCTTTTAGTTTAGAGATGATTCCAACCTTTGCGATTGGGACTGCGGATGAGTTCTTGCCCGCTGATGAGGGTTGGGGTCCTAGGCCGGTGCCTAAAGTAATGGGGCACTCCAAATTAGCTTCACACATTGCCCACTCTGTGATCCAAGATGATTTTGATTTAACCATTGTTAATAAAATGGAGGTTGATCACGGATTGACAGTTCCCTTGTCATTAATGTGCGGGCAACCAAAAGCATGGCCTTGCCCTGTCATTCCGTTTGCGGTTAATGTGGTGCAGTACCCCATCCCCTCTGGCAAAAGATGCTTTGAGTTGGGTAAGGCAATTGGGCGCGCGATTGAGAGTTTTCCCGAAGACCTGAATGTTCAAATCTGGGGCACCGGGGGGATGAGTCATCAACTGCAAGGCCCCAGAGCAGGCCTAATCAATAAGGAATTTGACAACGCTTTCTTGGATAGGCTTATAGAGGATCCTGTTGGATTAGCGAACGTTCCCCACATAGACTATGTTAGAGATGCGGGTTCCGAGGGGATTGAGCTTGTGATGTGGCTAATTGCCAGGGGCGCAATGAGCGACGTAAAAGACGCTCCTCAGGGAAGTAAAAATGCGGCAAAAGCTCCCGTGGTTAAGAAGCGGTTTTATCATGTGCCTGCATCCAATACGGCAGTAGGCCATTTAATTTTGGAGAATATCTAATGAGTAAGACAATTAAAGTTGCGCTGGCCGGTGCTGGCGCATTTGGTATCAAGCATCTTGACGGAATTAAAAATATTGACAACGTGCAGGTCATCTCCCTAGTGGGGCGTGAACTGGGCAAGACCACCGAGATTGCGAAAAAGTACGGCATTGAGCACGTTAGTACTGATCTTCAAGATAGTTTAAATTTAAGCGAAGTAGATGCGGTCATTTTATGCACGCCAACTCAAATGCACTCTGAGCAGGCGCGGGCCTGTATGAACGCTGGTAAGCACGTTCAAGTTGAAATACCAATGGCCGATTCACTCTCAGATGCTCAATCCCTTGTTGAACTACAAAAGAAAACGGGATTGGTTGCCATGTGTGGTCATACAAGGCGCTTTAACCCAAGCCATCAATTTGTACACCAAAAAATCAAAGCCGGGGAGTTCAATATTCAGCAAATGGATGTGCAAACTTACTTCTTTAGACGAACCAACATGAACGCGCTTGGGCAACCTAGGAGCTGGACGGATCATCTTTTGTGGCACCACGCCGCTCACACCGTAGATCTATTCGCCTACCAAGTTGGAAGTCCCATTGTGAAGGCCAACGCGGTTCAAGGCCCCATTCATCCTGATTTAGGCATAGCCATGGATATGTCCATTCAGCTAAAGGCGGCAAACGGGGCTATTTGCACTTTGAGTCTTAGTTTTAACAATGACGGACCGCTTGGCACTTTCTTTCGCTACATTGGGGACTCTGGTACCTACATTGCTCGTTACGACGATTTGTTCACTGGAAAGGAAGAACCTATAGATGTCTCTAAAGTAGATGTATCGATGAACGGGATTGAGCTCCAAGACAGAGAGTTTTTTGCCGCAATTAAAGGTAAGAGGGAGTCCAACTCAAGCGTGGCTCAAGTTTTTGCTTGCTACAGAGTTCTCCACGATTTGGAGCAACAACTTAAGAGTAATTAAACTTGTGTTAATTGTGGGATCCAAAATTTTGAGAGCATTATTTTTTCAAGTGAGTCAGTAACTATGCAGCAACGTCAATTAGGCCCGTTCAAAGTTGGAGCAATAGGCTTGGGGTGTATGAATATTTGTCACGCTTATGCTAATGCCCTATCAGAGCACCAAGCAGAGCGTCTTCTCCTAGGGGCGCTTGACCTTGGGGTTACTCATTTTGATACTGCTGCGCTTTACGGTTTTGGTGCTAGCGAGCGGATGGTGGGAAATATTTTGTCCAAATACAGGAGCCAATTTACTCTTGCCAGTAAATGCGGGATGCAAGGTGTTGATAAAAAGGGTGACGGCGTGTTGGTAAGGGTAATTGACGGCAAAGCTCAGACGATCAAGAAAACGTGTGAAGATGCGCTTAAAAGACTTAAGACGGATGTGATTGATTTGTATTACCTTCACAGGTGGGACAAGGAAGTACCAATCGAAGATAGTGTGGGTGCGCTGAGCGATTTGGTGCGAGAGGGTAAGATTCAAACCATAGGATTGTCTGAGGTATCCAGCCTAACCCTTCGCAAAGCCTGTGCTGTGCACCCTGTTGCTGCCGTTCAAACTGAATACTCTTTATGGACACGAAACCCTGAGATCGAGCTCCTCAGTGTCTGCAAAGAGCTTGGAGTTAGCTTTGTCGCATTTAGCCCAGTTGCAAGAGGTTTTCTAACTGGGGCCCTAAACGATGTGAGCAACTTGGGGGAGAAGGATATTCGAAGATCCATGCCTCGCTTCTCGACTGAGAATTACAAAAAAAATATTGAATTATTGAGTGAGTATAAAAACTTTGCCACTAGCCGGGGCATAACCCCTGCCCAAGTCGCACTGGGTTGGCTTTTAAACAAGGGGGAGAATATCCTCCCCATACCTGGAACGCAAAGCCTGGAGCATTTGAGGGAGAACTGCGCAGCTCATTCAGTTCAATTCACCGCTCAGGAGATGGCAGAGCTAGATATTTTGATTAATCACCAAAACGTAAGTGGACACAGATACAACGAACAATCAAGGTCAGAGGTAGACACAGAAGACTTCGTCTAATGGCTTGGGAGAATATGAATTTCCAGTACTAAGGGTTTAAGGCCGTAAAACTTATAAAAAGTTAAGTTTGATAGGCTTTGTGAGTGCACTTACCTTTTCAAGGGATAAAGTAATAATTCCTTTAAATCTAAGTTCGTTAAATCCTGGCTTGTAAAAGTACTAACTTTACCAGTAACGGTATTGTCGATTTAAGTTATTGATTAGCCAGAGCTTTAGACATTAGTTTTGATACTTTATCAAAATACTTGTTGGCTTTTGCTGAGGGAACTAAATATTTAGTTCTGCGGTTTGACCCCTCGTAAGTAAAATCAATCCACCCTGACAATCGCAGTTCGTCCAATTTGCGGTGGATAGTTGCTGGAGATGCGATTGTAGGCAACTCCATGCATTCAGTGACAGTAAGCGTTTGCTCTAGGCCATATTGAATAGTAATCATTTCTAGCAGTTTCTCTGCGGTCGAGTCTAATTGTTCTCCGAGCTCTTTTGCCTGGAGTGTTTGCAGTAGAGTTAAAAAACGAACGTAAATGTCTTTTGAGTTCATAGTTGGTAGAAAATTTGTAAGGCAAATTGTATCATTGATACTTGATATGTTTATGTGTTTTTGTGGGTAAGGTATTTACCTCTAGATATACCAATTTTTAATTCAGATCGGCATAATAGATCAAAAAACTGAGACTTCGTGATATGGTTTATTTTTAACTCATCAAATATTAAATAATGCCCAATTGCCTAGCTTATGACAGGACAGTTGGGCATTTAAACCAAGACAATAATTTATTTAATACGACTTCAAAGGGTATCAATAAAGCTACGTAGCTTGTCCGATCTAGAGGGATGCTTGAGCTTACGTAAAGCCTTAGCCTCAATTTGTCTGATCCTCTCACGAGTGACATCAAATTGTTTGCCTACCTCTTCAAGCGTGTGATCCGTGCTCATCTCTATACCAAAGCGCATGCGCAGCACCTTGGCCTCTCTTGGTGTAAGTCCATCCAAGATTTCTTTGACCACATCTCTGAGTCCAGCTTGCATAGCGGCCTCTAATGGGGCTGTGTTTGCTGAGTCCTCAATAAAGTCACCCAAATGAGAGTCGTCATCGTCTCCGATTGGAGTTTCCATGGAGATAGGCTCTTTCGCAATCTTCATGATTTTACGGACTTTATCCTCTGGCATCTCCATTTTCTCTGCTAATACGGAGGCATCTGGTTCGAAACCAAATTCTTGTAAATGTTGCCGAGAAATCCTGTTCATTTTGTTGATTGTCTCAATCATGTGCACTGGGATACGAATGGTTCTAGCTTGGTCAGCGATGGAGCGAGTAATGGCTTGTCGAATCCACCAAGTTGCATAAGTTGAGAACTTGTAGCCCCGGCGATATTCAAACTTATCGACCGCTTTCATTAGACCAATATTTCCTTCTTGAATCAGATCCAAAAATTGCAATCCACGATTGGTGTACTTCTTGGCAATGGAGATTACAAGGCGAAGGTTGGCCTCAATCATCTCTTTCTTTGCGTTGCGAGATGCGGCCTCGCCCTCGTTCATCCGCTTGTTGATGCTCTTTAACTCATTTAAGGGAACAACGACCCGAGTTTGAAGGTCAATTAATTTTTGTTGCAGCTCTTGGATCGCAGGGATGTTACGAGTCATCGTAACTGACCAAGGTTTGGCCGCCGCGGACTGTTTTTCTACCCATCTCAGGTTGAGTAAATTAGCAGGAAATTCCTGGATAAACATATCTTGGGGCATCCCGCACTTGTCAACAACTATTCGGCGCAACTGACGCTCTTTCTTTCGCATGTCGTCAACTTGGCTTCTCACTAAGTCACACAGTTTTTCAATTGTGCGAGCAGTAAAACGAATCGTCATCAGCTCATCACTTAAAGCTTTTTGAGCTTTTAAGTAATTTGGTGTTCCCCAACCTTCTTTTTCGTAAACTTTATGGACTTTATCAAAGAGAATAGTGATGATGTCAAATCGTCTGATTGCTTCGCGTTTGAGTTCTTCTAGTTTCTTCGTAAGAGCTTTGCTACCACCTTTGCCGTCATCATCATCTGAGTCGTCAAATTCGTCAAAATCCTCTTCCGCAACATAGTCGTCAGCTTCATCGGCATTGCTAAATCCGTCAACTATGCTTGAGATTACGACTTTCCCTTGTGCTATATCATCTTTAAGACGCAGTATCTCTGCAATCGTAGAGGGTGACTCACTGATTGCTTTCATCATGGCCATCAAGCCGCCTTCAATGCGTTTGGCGATTTCGATTTCGCCTTCACGAGTCAAAAGCTCTACAGTTCCCATCTCACGCATGTACATACGAACTGGGTCTGTGGTGCGTCCAAATTCACTGTCTACTGTTGATAGTGCTGCCTCAGCCTCTTCCTCAGCCTCCTCCTCTGTGGCTGTAGTGGGCCCTGTGTTAGTTAAAAGCAGCGTTTCCGCATCAGGAGTTTGCTCATAGACAGCAACGCCCATGTCGTTCAACATGGAGATCACAATCTCAAGAGTTTCAGCATCTACCAATTTGTCGGGTAAGTGGTCTGAGATCTCACCGTGAGTTAAGTAACCACGCGTTTTACCAATTTTGATTAATGTTTTAAGCCTTTGACGGCGTTTAGCCAAGTCTTCCTCTGACAGAACAGCCTCATCTAAGCCGAATTCTTTCATCAAAGCGCGCTCTTTGGCCTTGCTGATTTTCATGCGAAGTGGCTTTACCTTTTCTGTGCTGCTACCCACACTCGCCTCATCCGCAAACTCAGTCTCCGCCTCGGCATCGATTTCCTCGTCTAAAACGGGATCAAGTACTTTGGGCTCTTTGCCTTTTTTGGAGGAGGGCTTGGCGTTAACAGCCTTGGCAACTTCAGCTTTGGGAGCGGGGGTCTTTGTTACAGCTTTTTTAGCATCTGTAATTTTTGTAGGCGTCGGTTTTGTAACGGGAACTTTAGTAGAGCCTGTTTTTGCGGGAGTAGTTTTTGCTGCTACTTGTTTGACTGCCACAGATTTTGCTGGTGTGGCTTTTTTCGGCGCTGTCTTTGCATTAGTTTTAGAAGCGTCTGTCAAAGGTTTTTTGGGGGCTGACTTTGTGGCTATAGCCTTTGTGCTCGGTTTAGAGGCGGATTTAGTGGTCACAGAATTAGTTTTGGCAGTTTTTGCTGCAGGCTTGGAGCCAGGAGCCGTTTTGATGCTTTTCGGTGCAGGGGCTGCCGACTTTGTTTTTGTAGTTTGTGACACTTTTTGGGGACTCGGTTTGGTGGACTTTGCGGTCACCTTAGGTGAAGGGGAAGCTTTTTTAGCAGTAGCAGAATTTGTTTTACCACTTGGTTTTTTAGGCTTGGGTGTTGACATAAATCCTCAACAGGTTGGGAGTTGGAGCTTACTAATTAGTAGGGAAATACTCGAAAGTACAAAGCAAGACTTTAGGGCGATCATTTGGTATGCAATCCTAGCGGTGTTTTGGCGATTCGTAGTTAAATAGTCTACATTTAGCCAGGCCGGAGGTGTTGCTGTCGCTCTTGCTATGGTTGGATTATACCGCAATACCTGATTTAAGCTTAGCTCTTCGGTTGTTTAAAAATCGCACACGCTCGTAGGCTAAGGGGTCTGAGTTTGCTGTTGGTATGAGTTGGTTCAGTTCTTTGTCGATTGCATCTTTCTCCATCTCTATCAAAATACTACTCAACTCCTGAGGGGTAGTTTCTAAATCAGGGGGGGTATTTTTAAATAGTTGTAACAACGAATCATTGTGTGGGTGTTCTTTAATACCCTCAAGTAAGGCAGCCCAAGACTGAACACCGATTTCTAAATATTGTGCATCCAACCATTTAAAAAGCTCTCCGTGTGGGGCACTGAGTGAGCAAAGCATACTTTGTTGTGTGTTGGACAAAAGTTCCCACTGCTTCATGTCACTAAATAAAATCTGAACCGATCTGTCCGCCCGGGAAGATGGTTTGCGCCTAGGGGTTAAAAGGTTGTTTGAGAGGGAGTTGGCGCCCTCAATGCGGTGGGGGTATGAAGTGAGAGGAGAGAGGGGATTGCCTTTGTAGGGGGTGAAACCTGATGCGCCCGGTTTCTTTTTAAAGTTCTTTTGAGTATCGTTAGATCTTTGAGCGGATGAGTTCCTTGGAGACTGTCCATACCTGGGCGTGGGGTCTGCATTTCCCCATAAACTGAGTAGTTCTTTTTCACCAATACCCACAAGCGTAGCGATTTCACTCAACAATTGACTCTTAAGTACGCCCTGGGGCATGGGTTCCCAAAGAGGTTTAGCAAGTGAGGCAAACTGTGCTCGTCCCTCAGCTGTGTCTAAATCACACCCAACTCGAGCTGACTCCATGAGATAGCGCGAAAGAGGGGTCGCATTAGATACGAACCGAGCGAAAGCTTCCTGACCATGCTCCCTGATATAGGAGTCAGGATCGTGCTCTTTAGGTAAGAATAAGAACTTAACACTCCTAGTATCGCTTGCAAATGGCAGAGAGACCTCTAGGGCCTTTCTCGCAGCCCTTTGACCAGCTGCGTCGCCATCAAAACTGAAGACAACCACATCCGTAAATCTAAATAGTTTTTGCGCGTGCTCGTGCGTGCAAGCTGTACCAAGCGTTGCGACGGCGTTTGGAAACCCCCATTGCGCCAGCGCCACGACATCCATATACCCCTCGGTAACCAAGCAGTATCCGGTTGTCCTCAGAGACTGGCGAGCCTCAAACAGACCGTAAAGCTCGCGTCCTTTGATGAAAACGGGCGTCTCAGGTGAGTTTAAATATTTAGGTCCTGACTGAGAGCTTGCACCAGGCATTGGAATCACTCTTCCTCCAAAGCCAATGCACTCGCCTTTGATACTTCGAATTGGAAACATGATTCGATCGCGAAAACGGTCATATCTTTTCTCCTCTCCCCCCTCTTCTTGAGAGGATATGACCAGGCCACTCTCCACTAAAAGAGGACTTTGGTAGTCGGGAAACACACTTGCCAGGTTTCGCCACCCCTCTGGAGAGTAACCAAGCCCAAATTGCTTCGCAATCTCGCCTGACAAACCGCGCTCCTTTAAGTAAGTCACTGCTTTGGGGGAGTTTTTGAGTTGTTTTTTGTAATCCTGACTCGCTTTTTCTAAAACATCTGTCAAGCTTTGGATTTGCTCTTTGAGCTCCCCTTTTTTAGCCCTCTCCTCAGGAGATAAACTCTCCTCGGGCACAGTCATATTGTAAGTTTGAGCCAGATCCTTAACAGCCTCAACAAAATTCATACCCGCGTGTTCCATCAAAAAGCGGATCGCGTTTCCGTTCTTGCCGCAGCCAAAACAGTGAAAGAACTGCTTTGTTGGACTTACAGTGAATGAGGGTGATTTTTCTGAGTGAAAGGGGCAAAGACCAGAGAAGTTAGCACCTGCTTTTTTGAGTTGCACGTACCGCCCAACAATTTCCACCACGTCCGCTCTATTGAGAAGTTCTTGAATGAAGGATTGAGGAATTGACATAGAGGATCGATTGTAGGGTGCAAAAGAAATTTTTAAAAGTCAGCGCTTCCCAGACCTTTTTTCAACGTCCCATTACTTTGCCCTCACGTCTCTTATCTGCACCGGCTAAATAGCCAATTCGACGGTCTAGCACGTCTTGGGGGTTGAGGGGTATGGCCTCTACTGCTTGAACGCCGCTGGTAAGAGGCGTGAAGACAAAATTTTGTTGTCTGGCTTTCAAAGACTGCGTCCAGGTGTCATCGAATAAATCTTGTTCTAGAAATAAAGATCCCTTTGGCTGAGTAATTGCGAAGTGGGGAAGGTTGATCGCCTCTTGTGGAGTCAAGCCCCATTTGAGCATAGCCCAAAGAGTTTGCGTTGTGAAATGAATGATGGCGACTCCCCCAGGACTACCCAAGCTTGCTTTAAACCTGAACTCGGATGGGGAATTTTTATTTGCTTTATTTTTCACATTGGGACCGAGCACCTCAAAAACCAAAGTCGGAGTCATCGAAGATCGAGGTCTTTTGCCAGGGCCCACACGGTTTAAGATCGTCTGCCCATTGGCAGAGCGGTTTGTAAAACTAAAATCTGTGAGCTGAGAGTTGAGCAAGAATCCCCCCGGTAAGCCCTGGCCTGAGTTGACCATCTTGTGAGAACCAAAGGCACTCTCTATAGAGGAGGTAAGGGCAAGTGAATTTCCGTATCTATCTACTATGCTGATATGCGTGGTCCCGTTTTCTGGTTGGGCCGGCATGGGCGCGTTCAATAACGCAGTGTTTAATGCATCCAACCCCGCTGGCACACCGAAAGTAGGCGAATCCATCCTGGAGTCCTCTATCAGTTGAGCTCGTTTTTCTAAATAGTCTGCGTTGATCAAAGCTTTCCACAGATTATTGTTACTTACTTTATTACCATCTTGGGATATTTGGGTGCCTAATTCTAAATCCCCTAAATCCCCTACATACTCATCCCGGTCTGCTAAGGCGAGACGAGCCGCCTCAGTGTAAAAGTGCAGCCACTCAGGACTAAAGGGAATTTTGTCAGCGCGAGTGTTAGATAAAATCCCTAAAATTTGAGCCATTGCCAAAGTACCAGACGAGGGTGGGGGTGCGCCGCAAATCTTGTATCGGTGGAGTTGCGTAGAAGCTAAGAGCTTTTCTGGTGCGTCAAATTCAAAACAAAGCGGTTCACGCTCAACAGTTTTATAGATTTCAAAGTCAGCAGTGTCGATAACTGTGGAAGGCGCACCGGTGTTGACTGTATCGACTATAGTCTGTGCCAACTTTCCCTTATAAAAAGCTCCTCCTCCCTTTGTTGCGATCGTTTGCAAAACGACTGCAAGTTCAGGATTTTTCAGTAAATGTCCAACCGGCCATGGTTCCTTGTTAGTTTGAAAAAAATAGTTTTTAGCATATTCGTTATTGATTAAATCTTTGTCTATTGACAACAGATCATGGAGTCTTTGACTCACTGGAAAACCATGATTAGCAAGTTCAATCGCTGGATTTATGAGTGCTTTCCAGGGGAGTTTGCCGTATTTGTGATGGGCCTGCCAAAGCATTGCCACTAAGCCTGGGACTCCTACTGATTTTGAGCTGAGTTGGGCGGATTTAAAGGGTATTGGTTTACCCGTCTCATCCAAAAAAAGTTGATCGTCTGCGCGAAGTGGTGCAGTTTCGCGTCCATCAAAGACTCTTACTTCTCCCCCTTTTTTTCCTAAAACTAAAAAGCCGCCCCCGCCAATACCGCTTGATTGAGGCTCTACTAAAGTCAGAACCATTTGTATACAAACAGCGGCGTCTACGGCGTTTCCGCCCATTTTAAGGATTGACCAACCGCTCTCTGTAGCAAGCCGATTTGCAGTTGCAACTACTTGGGAGAAATATTTTTTATTAAATTGATTGCTTGGATTTTTCGTATCATTTACAGATGAATTCGTTTGTGTCGCACCCTCAGGGGCAAATTGATGAAGAACCTCGTCGCTTATTTTCGCCGTATTTTTTGCTTCAGCTGCGGTAGCGTTTATTTCGGTTAAAGAAGGCGCCAGTAATAAAATGCAAAAAACTGCGCGATTAAGTTTTTTTAAAAACATGCTTTTATTTTTTAAAGGATTCGTCCTTAAAGAACTTTGCAAGTGATAAACATCTGCTTAGTAAACTTTTCAGGTGAAAGTCTGAGTTTTAGATATACCAGATAGCATGAGAGAGAAAATTAAATTAAAAATCTAAGTCAAAAACAATTTAATCTACCTTTGCGAATCAATCAACTCTGACACAATGGGGGGGCATATAAATAATTGAATATTATTATGATCCGATTTTTTAAATTCAAAAGCTACAGCTCAAGTGTTTTACTTTCCCTTTTACTCTCAAGTTGTGCGAGTAATGTGCCTTTGGGTATAGGCAATGATACTAAGACTAACACAGCTCAGCAAGCTAACTCCCAAAAAACTGGTGCAACCCTAACCACTATCACTGGCGCGGCACCTGCGGCGGACACCTCTAAGGTTCCAAATATCGCGAGTCTGCCTAAAGTAACCCCCAAACTTGCTTTGGTATTGGGGGGCGGTGCAGCCAGGGGTTTTGCGCATATCGGTGTGATTCAAGTATTAGAGGAAGCTGGAATCAAACCTAATTTGGTTGTGGGAACCTCTGCTGGCAGCGTTGTAGCAGCAATTTATGCGAGTGGTAAAACGGGAGCGCAGCTGCAACGGATTGCCGACGTAATGGATCAATCTGCATTAACTGATTGGAACATGTCTATTTTAAAGCGAGGCATGATGAGGGGTGAGGCTTTAGAACGATTTATCAGGCAACAAACTGGGTCAAAGAATATTGAGCAATTGCCTCTAAGTCTTGGAGTCGTTGCCACAGATCTCCAGTCGGGGGAGGGAATTTTATTTCAAAAGGGGGATATAGCCACTGCAGTGCATGCCTCTAGTGCAGTTCCATCAGTATTTGAGCCTGTAAAAATCGGTGAAAGAGAGTACGTAGATGGTGGATTAGTCTCACCCGTACCGGTTCGGTACGCACGTCAAATGGGCGCTGATATTGTTGTTGCAGTTGATATTTCTAGCACTCCAGAGGGAAATAAGTCAGAAGATATGTTTAAAATTCTCTTGCAGACCTTTACTATTATGAGCAAGAGTATCAGTAGCTATGAATTGGTCCAGGCTGACATTTTAGTGCGGCCCGCTCTATTGGGAGTTAGTAGTATTGAATTTGCTAATCGCCAACAAAGCATAGACGCAGGCAGGGCAGCAATGAAGCAAGCTATCCCAAAGTTAAAGCTTTTAATGGGTAACTAATAAATATTTTTATTGATACCCTGGATTGTCTAATATGATGTGCCAGAGGCAATACCTATCAAGGCCGCTAGTTGACACAGTCGACATTAAAAAATTAAAACCCCAAGTGGGCACTTACTATATTCTGCGGTTTAATGTAGCGTAGCAAAAATATTTTGAACAAATTATTTGGAAATTAATCCGGAACTGACTAAGTCTTTGATCATATCTTTGACCTCATCTAGTTCTAATTTTATAGCGTGAAACTCCTCGTTTATCTGAAGTAAAAGTCTTTGCTCATCCGAATGCCGTTGTTCCTCGTCCTTGAGGCGCTTTTCTTGCTCTTTGTCGGCCGCGCTAAAGGCGCTAAAAGATTCAACGATTGCAGCCACAAATAAGTTCACAACAACGAAAGTTGCTATCATAATAAATACAATGAAGAAGACCCAGGCGTTGGGAAACTTCTCCATCACAGGTCTTGCTATACCATCAGACCAGCTCTCAAGTGTCATGACCTGAAAGAGAGTGAAGAAACTAGCGCCCAAATTCCCAAAAAATTCAGGAAACTCTTTCCCAAAGAGGTTAGTGGTGACCACCGCTGAGACGTAAAAAACAATTAACATTAGACCCATTACTGATCCCAAACTTGCCAAAGAGCCAAGTAGGCCCCTGACAACTTTTCGCATACTGTCAACTTTGTTGATTAGTCGTAGTACACGCAATACTCTTAAAGAGCGAAGAACGGCCAATGATTCAGACGCAGGAATTAGAGCTATGGCAATGACGATAAAATCAAACAGACACCAGGGATCCTTAAAAAAATGCACCCCCCTTGCCAGCATTAAAAAACTCAACTCACAAATAAAGATACACAGTATGAAATGGTCAAGTAGGTGAAGTTCCTCACCTATCTCGCCCATTATCCAGGGACTGGTTTCCATTCCAAGCAAAATCGCATTTAAAAATATAAGAACAACTATTCCGTGTTGAATAAGTGGTTTCGCAAGAATGCGTTCTATTTTTAGTTGCCAAGGGGTCTGGGGGTAAGTGTGTTCAATGCTTTCGCTACTCATTCTAAGATCTATTATTTATTAATTATTTATTAAGGCACTATCATAACTAAATATGACTTATTTACCGAGACGTGATTTCTTTTTTTTGCTAAAAAGATCATTTATTTCAATAATTCAATATCAAAAATATTGACTACTTGCTGTCCTTGAAAAGTTTAAATAGAAAAGAATGAATAATTCCGTTTTAAGTCACTTACTTCTAATCTTGTCAAAGTAATTTTTTGGATGAAAAAACAAAAAAATTGGTTTCATCGTTGCAACAATACTGTGATAATTGCTTTTTAATAGCGGTGCTAAAGAGGGTTAAACTATCGGTGGCAGTTTAACTACTTTTGAAAATGATTCAAAAATGGGTAGGTAATTAAGAAGCAACCCATAGTTTTCAGTTCCTAAGGTATTTAGACTTTGAGAGTCGGTGTTTGGTGCCCAGGAAGGGACTCGAACCCCCACGATGTTACTCGCTAGTACCTGAAACTAGTGCGTCTACCAATTCCGCCACCTGGGCAGTTCAGGAAAAAAGGATGATTCTATCAAAAACTTTGCACAATCTGGTGTAGGCATGCAGGAAGAAATTTCTGGAACCGTTCAAGGCCATCGTGATGGGCACGGATTTGTATTGAGAGATGATGGCCAAGCTGACATCTATCTCCCCCCAAATGAGATGCGTGCTGTTTTGCACAAAGATCACATCAAGGTTCGCATTACTCGTATGGATAAGAGAGGGCGTCCGGAGGGGAGGGTGATTGAGATCATCGAACGTCCCAAGCATCCTTTAATTGGACGTTTGTTGCAAGAGGGTGGCGTTTGGTTGGTTGCCCCAGAGGATAAAAGGTATGGGCAGGATGTATTGATTCCTAAGAGCGCTACAGGACAAGCTAAGCCTGGGCAAGTTGTTGTCACAGAGCTCACAGAATTACCCAGTCTTTACGGACAACCGGTTGGGCGAGTGGTCGAGGTTCTTGGGGAAATGGACGATCCAGGAATGGAGATTGAAATTGCAGTGCGTAAGTACTCCGTGCCCCACGAGTTCTCTCAAGCCTGCTTAGTTTTGGCCAAAACATTGCCAGAAAAGGTCCGCGCTGATGACAAACAAGGTCGAGTGGATTTGACAGACATCCCGCTAATAACAATTGACGGGGAGGATGCAAGGGACTTTGATGACGCAGTTTATTGCACACCGGCCAAAGTAGGAAGAACAAAAGGATGGCGTTTATTAGTCGCAATTGCTGATGTAAGTCACTACGTTGAGACGGGAAGTGCTATTGATGTAGATGCTTATGATCGTGCAACCAGTGTTTACTTTCCAAGGCGTGTCATCCCCATGCTCCCAGAGAAACTATCTAATGAGCTTTGCTCGTTAAAGCCCGATGTTGAACGCTTGTGTATGGTTTGCGACATGCTAATTACGGGGGAGGGAAAAATCCACGCATATCAGTTTTATCCGGCGGTCATGTTCAGTCATGCTCGTATGACTTACACCGAGGTGGCATCAATCTTGAGCAATACTCGGGGGCCTGAGGCGATCAGACGCAAGGACCGGATTCCTGATTTAATGAATTTATACGATGTTTACCGAGCTCTTTTAAAAGAACGCCAAATCAGAGGTGCCATTGATTTTGAGACAACTGAGACGCAAATTATTTGTGATGATTCAGGCCGTATCGAAAAAATTGTTCCACGAGAAAGAACGGAGGCGCACAGGCTAATTGAGGAGTCCATGCTAGCAGCAAATGTTTGCAGTGCCGAGTTTTTGTTACAGGGTAAGCAACCTGCTTTGTACCGAGTGCATGAGGGGCCTACGCCTGAGAAAAGAGAAACATTAAAGGCGTACTTAAAGGCTATTGGTTTGAATATGTGCCTTACAGAGGATCCTGAGCCTAAAGAGTTCCAGGCAATCGCTCAAGCGACTAAAGACAGGCCGGACGCCCAGCAAATCCACTCCATGCTACTTCGCTCGATGCAACAAGCAATTTACACTCCTTTCAACAGCGGTCATTTTGGGCTAGCTTATGAGGGTTATACCCATTTTACAAGTCCAATCCGAAGGTATCCTGATCTTTTAGTCCACAGAGCCATAAAGGCAAAGTTGTTAGGCAAGACCTATCAATTACCTAAGCTTCCTTTGCCAGGGGAGGCTCACGCCAAGCTTGCACGTCGATTGGCTGTGAACAATGCTAAAAATAAAACACCCACTAAAACACAAAAAAAACCGGGCCCAGAGTTGCAAGCCTGGGAGGCGGCTGGATTACACTGCAGCGCAAACGAGAGGCGTGCCGATGAGGCTAGTCGAGATGTTGAGGCGTGGTTAAAGTGTAAATACATGCGAGAACACTTGGGTGAGGAGTTTGGGGGCGTAGTCACCTCAATTGCAGGCTTTGGTGTGTTCGTCACATTAGATCAAATGTATGTTGAGGGAATGATTCACATCACAGAGCTGGGGGGGGAATACTTTAATTTTGATGAAGTAAGGCAAGAGCTCAGAGGTGAGCGCACTGGAATTAGGTATGCAATTGGAACAAAACTTAGAGTCCAAGTATCTAGAGTAGATCTGGATGGTCGAAAAATCGACTTTAGGCTCGTTAAATCTGATTTGGACCGAATGAGCAGCTCGGTAAATCCAAAAACTGGGTATTCCAAAAATAAGTCCGAATTCACTGAATCTAATTCAAGAGGGAAAAAATCAAAATCGAAAACTAAACCAGGCAAAGGCGCGGCAGTTGCGCAGGCTGAAATTATCCCTGCCAAGGCAACATCATCCAAGGCTGTAGCTAAAAAGAGCCTTAAGCAGGTTTTACAAACCGCTGTTGCCGCTAAGTCTTCAGCCAAGAAAAAGGGGCGAAAGCCTTATAGAATGAATTAAGTATCAAGTTTTAAAACCAATAATAAAGGGGAGACCGTTGAATAATTTAAAAATTGCAATCGTAACTGGAGCAGGATCGGGGGTTGGAAAGGCTACCTCAATGGCACTCATGAACGCTGGATACCGAGTCGCTTTAGTGGGGCGAAGACAAGAAATGCTTGAAGAAGTTTTAAATGCATCCCCAAAAGGACAGGCGATAACGGTGCCAACCGATGTCTCAAATCCAGTTGCAGTAAAGACCCTATTTGATAGGGTCGTTCAAGAGTGGGGCCGAGTGGACCTTTTGTTTAATAATGCAGGGGTTGGTGCGCCAGGCATCCCTTTAGAGGAATTAACGGTTGAGCAGTGGACAAATGTGGTGAATATCAATTTGAACGGGATGTTTTATTGTCTTCAACAAGCTTTTAGGGTGATGAAGCAGCAAGACCCAAAAGGGGGAAGAATTATTAACAATGGATCTATCTCTGCACACGCTCCTCGTCCAAACTCTATTGCTTATACAGCCACCAAACACGCCGTTACTGGACTTACTAAAACTGCAAGCCTAGACGGGAGACATTACAACATAGCAGTTGGCCAGATCGACATTGGTAATGCTGGCACTCCAATGGCCCAGCGCATGGCCTCTGGCGTGCCTCAGGCGAATGGACAAATTGCAATTGAACCTTTGATGGACGTAGATTTTGTTGGTAAATCTATTGTCTATATGGATAGTTTGCCTCTCGAAGCTAATGTTCTCTTTCATACCATCATGGCAACCAAGATGC
Organism: uncultured Burkholderiales bacterium; assembly: GCA_903871545.1. Taxonomy (GTDB): domain Bacteria; phylum Pseudomonadota; class Gammaproteobacteria; order Burkholderiales; family Burkholderiaceae_C; genus Limnohabitans. The sequence continues at coordinate 36,639 of CAIQHG010000026.1, forward strand.
CGTTCGTTGGTCGCGGGTAAAAATTAAATTGGCTTATTTGGATGGCCTTGAATAAGTAATCCGTTGAGCTAGTAAATTAGCATCAAAGCTCTTATTGGCAGGCCACTCGTCGGCTTCGCGTCCGTGCTGGAACACAGCGCAGCACGCGCTATCCCAAGAGTTTTTATTTTGAGCCCAAAGTGAGCCTATCATTCCAGCCAATACGTCCCCCGTTCCTGCGCTTGAGAGCAAGGGGTTCCCGCTAGGATTAATGCAGACTTTGCATGTAGGCTCGTCGGCTCCTTCTTTAAAATACTCAGTTGCAATCACAGTGCCAGCGCCTTTTAAAACCGTAGTAACGTTATAGGACCTGGCGATCTCTTTTGCAACTTCAATACGGTTTGATTGGACCTGCAAAGCGTCAATTCCTAGCAGCCTGGCCGCTTCAAGTGGATGCGGAGTTATTATTGTTTCCATCTTCAGGGTCTTACGTATCCTAAGAAGATCTCTTAAGGCGTCGTCCCTAGCAACAGCGTTCAAAGCATCCGCATCGAGTACAAGGTATTTTGAATTTTGGAGAATCAGAGTTAACCAATCTTTGATTTGACTACCGCCTCCACATCCACATATTAAAGTAGTGTTGTTTAAATCCAATAATTTAATATCGGTAATTTCTCGACTCATCAAAGCAGGATTAACACTTAAAGAGTAAGACGGCTTGCTAAGAAAGTAGATATAAACTCTACCAGCCCCAAAGTGGAGTGCACTTGTTGCGGCTAATAATGCGGCCCCTTGCATGCTCTCAGAGCCTCCTATTACGGCGACGTCAGAGTAAGTCCCTTTGTTTGTATCTTGTAAACGCTTGTTAATTGAGGGAGCAGGGTTAATAAAGAAATCGCTCTCATTGCTTTTGTCAAGCGAAAGGTCATTCGACTCAGACAATGATTCAAACCAAATTTCTCCAGAAAAATCTTTGCCAGAGCCAGTAAATAAACCTGCTTTAAGCCCCAAAAAACTCAGTGTATAGCGCTTTTGTTTTGGGTTGAGTAAGCTCAATGAATCAACGCTCTGTCCAGTGCTTAGTTTAAGATTGCACATGGCGCCAGTTTCCGGATTTAAACCAGACGCGATGTCGACACATAAAACAGGTTCTGCAGATTGATGCAGGAGTAATAACCAATCCGCCATCACTCCTTCAATGGCTCTGGCTTGGATAGAGGTTGGATACACAGTAGGCAAAAACTGTGCATCTATGGTTGGATCTTCACCCACATCGCCACCAATGCCAATTCCCAACAAAGCATCAATTGCAAAATCCCATGCCTTGGGGGGGTGATGTTTGATTTCAATCCCGCAATCCAGTGCCTTTTGAAGTGCGTTTGTAAAGTTAAATGATGATTTAGAGGGAAGGGTATTTTGAGTTTCGCAGACGGCCCTGCGATTAGAACTACTAAAGAGTGTAACGTAGGGTGTTTTCCCCTTTTTTTGAAGTTCAATTGCTGTAATGAGGCCGTCTCCTCCGTTGTTGCCTGGACCGCAGGCAATCCAAATATTATTCGCATCTGGCGCCAAGGCCAAGCATAAACGAGCAACAGAAAGTCCTGCAGACTCCATCAGGCTAGGATGAGTCGGGTACGCCTCTAATCTTTTGGCAATAAAGCTTTCTAAAGCCCTTATCTCAATACAACTATGCAAAGGCCACGCTTTATTGTGTGTAATTTTGTGCACGCTAAGATTCTTTAATTGACGAACGAAGCTATTCAAGCCTAGAAACCCCGAAGCCAACTAGGTTAATGCCTGGTAGTTCATCGTTTATTAAATTGGCCACTGCCTTGGCAGCACCGCAGCTGAGCGTCCATCCGCTTGCTCCGTGCCCCACATTAAGCCAAATCCCTGGCACTTTTGTGCTCCCAATGAGCGGAACGCCCTCTGGGAGACTTGCTCTGGCTCCACACCACTCTTGTACGCTCTCGGATGTGCGGGCACCACCTGGGAACCAGTCGTTTAGCATCTTATAAAGGGACTTATATGCGCCTTTGATTGGGTTTTTGCTAGAGCCCCCGATTTGAGATATGCCAGAGACTCGGATTCGTTGACCCATTTTGGAGATCGTGACTTTGTACCTGTCATCCATCACAGCGCTCAAGGGTGCGTCAATGTGCTCTCTAATGGATGCCGAAAGTGTGTATCCAAAAATGGGTAGTAGGGGGATATTAATATTTAAAGGGGACAGTAACACAGAGCTTTGGGTACCCGAGCAAATAACCACTTCATCGAATTTGAATGATTGTTCTTGAGTTTGAATTAATGTGGGCTGGCTAAATGTGAGTGGGTTAACCTTTGAATTGAATTTGAATACCACGCCAAGTCGCTCACATTCTTCTTTTAGTAATAGCGCATACTGCCTGCAGTTGGCCACTCCGTCTTCTGGAAAGTACAACCCGCCAGACAGCGGGGTCTCGGTATTTAAAGCGGGTTCTTTTGTTCTTACTTCAAGGGGACTCATCTCGGAGCACAAGACCCCCATTTCCTTGTAGATTTGTAGACTGGGTTGTGAATTCTTCCTCTCCTCCTGGGTTCTAAATAACACCATCAAGCCTTGAGTGCGTTCATAGTCTAAATTTAATTTACGTGTTGTTTCTTGTAAGACTTCTTTGCTAAATACTGCTAAGTTATGCAGTTGACTGCGGTGTGACAAGTAACTATCCATTTTGCAAGCTGAGCGCCATTTGACCACCCAAGCAAGCTCTTTGCGGCCGAAACCGCCAAAACGGACTGGGGAGTGCTCAGTGAGTAATTGTTTAAACAAGTATTTGGGCAACCCGGGCGCCGTCCAAGGGGAGACAAAGTTGGGGGCAAAGATGGAGCCATTTGCAAAACTAGCCTCTTCTGCACACGCACTGTTTTGATCAAAAATAGTGACCTCGTGTCCTTTTAAGGCTATTTCATAAGCTGTTGTAATCCCGATGATTCCCGCACCTATTACTGCTATTTTCTTCATGTTAAGTACTTAGTGTGCAATGTAATGTGTGAAATAAAGAGCATATGTTATAATTTGCAAGTTCAGTTATTTGACGCAAGAAGGTTCATTCCCGCAGAGAATTACTGAATTATTCGCAAACCAATCCCTATAAGGTGTCGAGTTTATTAAGATTTTTGATCTTAACTGATTTGATGACGGATTGGATTTTAGACACAACCTTTGGAGAAAATTATGTCCGTTACTATGCGTGAAATGTTGGAGGCGGGTGTCCATTTTGGGCACCAAACTCGCTTCTGGAACCCTAAGATGGCCCCATACATTTTTGGCCATCGCAACAAAATACACATTATTAACTTAGAGAAAACGTTGCCCTTATTTCAAGAGGCCACTAAGTTCGCTAAGCAGTTGTCCGCAAATCGAGGTACCATTTTGATGGTTGGCACAAAGCGCCAAGCCAGAGATTTGATCGCAACTGAGGCCAAGCGCGCAGGAGTTCCATTTGTGAATCAGCGTTGGTTGGGCGGCATGTTGACAAACTTTAAGACTGTCAAAACTTCCATCAAGCGTTTAAAAGAAATGAAGGCCCAGCAAGAAGCTGGTTTAGACGTGATGTCCAAAAAAGAGCAGCTCACATTTACCCGTGAAATTGAAAAGCTTGAAAAAGACATTGGTGGAATTCAAGACATGGCAACCTTACCGGATGCTATTTTTGTAATTGACGTGGGTTACCACAAGATTGCAATTGCAGAGGCTAAGAAGTTGGGCATACCTTTGATTGGTGTTGTCGATACCAATCACTCCCCGGAAGGAATTGATTACATTATTCCTGGAAACGATGACTCCTCAAAAGCTGTGACCCTTTATGCTCGCGGAATCGCTGATGCCATTTTGGAGGGACGTGCAAACGCGGTGAACGATGTTGTGAAGGCTGTTCAAGCTGAAGGAGGAGATGAATTTGTTGAAGTTGAAGGCGAAGACGTTACTGCCGTTTAAGCCCTCTGCGCTCACCCAAAGGGGCTTCAGGCCCCTTTTTTACAACTACTGATTAGAAATGGAGAATTAAAAATGGTTGCTATAACTGCGAGCATGGTTGCGGAGCTAAGAGCTAAAACTGACGCGCCTATGATGGAGTGCAAAAAAGCACTCACTGAGGCACAAGGAGATATGTCAAAAGCTGAAGAACTTTTACGCGTCAAATTGGGCAGCAAAGCAGGCAAAGCTGCAACCCGCATCACCTCTGAAGGGGTGATCGCTCAGTTTATCGAAAATGATAAGCTAGGCGCTTTGATTGAAGTTAATTGCGAAACAGATTTCGTAACTAAAAACGATAGCTTCTTAGCTATTGCAAACGCCGCTGCAAGATTGATAGCCCAGCACAATCCTTCCACAGTTGAAGAGTTAGTGAATCTTCCCTATGAGCAAGATGGTTTTGGTCCAACATTGGAAGATGTTCGCAAAGGGCTAATTGGCAAGATAGGCGAGAACATGAGTTTTCGCCGCTTTAAACGTTTCTCCCAAGGTCACTCCCTCACCTCCTATTTACACGGTACTCGAATTGGGGTAATGATCGAGTTTGAAGGGTCAGAGGGAGCAGCACGCGACGCCGCTATGCACGTTGCAGCCATGAAACCAGTGTCTTTGACGAGTGCAGACGTGCCTGATGAATTTATCGCTCGTGAAAGGTCTGTCGCAACTGCAAAGGCTGCTGAGTCCGGCAAGCCACCTGAGATTGCTGCCAAAATGATAGAGGGATCAGTGCAAAAGTATCTGAAAGAAGTATCTTTGTTTGATCAGCAGTTTGTTAAAAATGACAAGCAAACAGTTGAGCAGATGCTGAAATCTGCACAGACCAAAGTATTTTCATTCACACTTTACGTAGTGGGTGAGGGAATCGAGAAAAAGGTAGATGACTTTGCCGCTGAGGTGGCGGCCCAAGTCGCTGCCGCTAAGCAGTCGGCTTGATTTCAAAACTGGAGACTTAGGTCTCCTTTTTTTTGAGTAAAAAATACATAAACTTAAACTTCACACCGAAACAGGAGAAAAATCTATGACTCAAAATCACATGACGCAAAAGCCAGCCCACAAACGTATTTTATTAAAGCTATCTGGCGAGGCGTTGATGGGAGATGATGCCTTTGGAATCAACCGAGATACCATTGTTAGAGTAGTGGATGAGGTGGCTGAGATTATTCGTATGGGCGTGGAGGTTGCCGTAGTGATTGGAGGTGGTAATATTTTTAGAGGTGTTGCCGGGGGATCTGTGGGAATGGATAGGGCCACAGCGGATTACATGGGTATGCTTGCAACTGTTATGAATGCACTTGCTTTGGCAGATACGATGAATAAAGCGGGACTAACCGCAAGAGTGATGTCTGCGATAGGAATTGAGCAAGTGGTAGAGCCTTACGTGAGGCCTAAAGCGCTTCAATATTTGGAGGAAGGGAAGGTGGTTATTTTTGCGGCGGGCACAGGTAACCCATTTTTTACGACAGATACTGCTGCCGCGCTTAGAGGTGCTGAAATCGGGGCTGAATTGGTCTTAAAAGCAACCAAGGTAGACGGCGTTTACACGGCTGACCCTAAAAAGGATCCTAACGCTACTCGTTACGAAAAGCTTACATTTGATGAGGCAATTGCCAACAATCTTGGCATTATGGATGCAACAGCGTTTGCTTTATGTCGCGATCAAAAATTGCCTATTAAAGTCTTTTCAATCTTTAAAAACGGGGCTCTCAAGCGGGTTGTAATGGGCGAGAATGAGGGAACTTTAGTTCACGCATAATGGAGTCTAAAGTTCGGGTCAAATTAACTAAGTACCAAACATATTTGGTTTAAATAAAAACTAAAATACACCCTTTTGGACGGGGCCACACATTGAGGAGAGAGGGATGACAATTTCAGATATCAAAAGCACGACTGAGACAAAAATGAATCAGTCTATTGAAGCTTTTCGTCAAAACTTGGCGAAAATTCGAACCGGTAGAGCAACCCCAACTTTGTTGGACTCTGTGATGGTGGACTATTACGGCAATATGACCCCACTTAATCAAGTGGCTAATGTGACTGTACTTGACTCGAGAACTCTCAGCGTTCAGCCATGGGAAAAGGGGATGGGCGCCAAAGTCGAGAAAGCCATTCGTGAAAGTGATTTGGGGTTAAATCCAGCTTCAATGGGGGAGTTGATTCGCGTGCCCCTACCGGCAATGTCTGAGGAAAGACGTCGAGAGATGACTAAGGTTGTTAAAAACGAGGGTGAGAATGCAAAAATAGCCATCCGAAACCTTCGCCGTGATGCAAATGAGATGACTAAAAAATTAGTTAAAGATAAGTCAGCATCTGAGGATGATCAAAAAAGAACTGAAGCGGATATACAAAAAATAACGGACAAACATATCACCGAAGTTGACAAAATAGTAATTGCCAAAGAGCAGGAGTTGATGGCTGTTTAAACTGTGCAATCCCATTTAACTTTGACTCCCCCACCGAATGCAGACCCCGTTAATTGGTCGTTTGCAAACTCGACTACTGGGGCGCATCAAAAATCGACCGCTGGTTCATACACGCCAGCACTCTATGCTTAAACAACGCGTTATCACTGCAATTGCGCTACTCAGTGTGTTGGTCCCCGCGTTGCTTTCTTCAAGTCAGGTCCCGCTGGCTTTGGTGTCCTTGATTTTGTGTGCTACGGGTGCTTGGGAGTGGGGGCGTCTAAACGATTTAAGTTTTCAAAAAGCGAGTGGAATAGCTTTATTTTGCACTCTTTTGTGTGCTGGATCTTGGAGATTTCGAATTTTCATTGAGCCCAATTATTATTTTTGGTTAACTTGCAGCGTTCTATGGGTCTTTGTTGGTGCGATTCTCTTAAGGCTGGGGCCGGATAGATGGTTAAATATTAATAAAACGATAAGAATTTTGGGCGGGGTTTTTGCTTTGTATGCAACTTGGATAGCCATTTTTCAGGCAAAGGCAATGAGCGTTAATTTTCTTTTATCCATATTTGCGTTGGTATGGGTGGCTGATATTGGGGCTTATTTTTTTGGACGAGCTTTTGGCCGCAGAAAATTAGCTATAAATATTAGTCCAGGCAAGAGTTGGGAAGGCGTTTGGGGCGGTGTACTTGCGGTATTGTTTCTCTCTTGGGTCTGGGTTTGGTTTGATTCGGTCCAGATGGGACAAATCCAACCCGTGCAACTAAATTCGCAAAACTCAACTCAAGCCAACTACTTGAGCTTGTTTAGTCTACTTGCGGATAAAGGTTTTGTGACTGAAGTAATAGCGCTGATTTTTATGGTCTGTATGAGCGTTGTGGGTGATTTAATAGAGTCTTTGGTAAAAAGAAGCTCTGGGGCAAAAGACAGCAGTAAACTTCTGCCTGGGCACGGGGGGGTTTTAGACAGAATAGATGCACTACTACCGACATTGCCAATTGCGATGCTTTGGAGTCTGATTTGATCGTTGTATTTGAATTGATGAATTTTGCGTATTTGTACGCAAGCGCCGCCCCTGCGAAATTTAAGAAGAGTGAGTTACTTTGAGGAAAACTATGGGCTTTCAAACTCTTACGATTTTGGGTTCAACGGGCTCTATTGGAAAAAGTACTTTAGACGTAGTTGCCCGTCATCCAGAAAAATTTAAAATCTTCGCTTTAACCGGTAACACCCAAGTTGACCTTTTGTTTGAGCAGTGTGTTCTTTTTAAGCCCACCTACGCGCTATTAGTGGACCCAAGGGCCGCCCAAAAACTTGAACAACGATTAAAGCAAATGGGCTTGAAGATTGATGTTCTAAGTGGAGCTAAGGATTTAGATTTATTAGCCTCACACGGCGAGGTAGACACTGTGATGGCCTCGATCGTTGGTGCGGCAGGTTTATCCTCTTGCTTAGCGGCAGCCAAGGCGGGCAAAAGACTTTTGCTTGCCAATAAGGAGGCTCTAGTTGTTGGGGGTCATTTGTTTTTATCCCAGGTTAATTCTGGAAATGCAAAGCTATTACCGATTGATAGTGAACATTCCGCTATCTTTCAGTCCTTACCTGAGGATCCAAGCACCTGGGACCAAAGAATACAGAAAATCATTTTGACAGCTTCAGGAGGTCCCTTTAAAGCACGCGACCCTAGCACTTTGCACCTAGTTACGCCTCAGGAGGCTTGTCGCCATCCCAATTGGGTTATGGGACAGAAAATATCGGTAGACTCAGCAACAATGATGAACAAGTGTTTAGAAGTCATTGAGGCACATTATTTATTTGGATTAGATCCTAAAAAAATAGAAGTTGTGATTCACCCCCAAAGCATTGTTCATTCAATGGTTCAGTACAAAGACACTTCTGTCGTTGCTCAACTGGGTACGCCTGATATGAGAGTTCCTATAGCCTACGGTTTAGGATGGCCTGATCGTATTGAGTCTGGTGCCAGTCAATTGGACTTTCAAAATACGCCTCCCATGACATTTGAGGACTTTGACTCCCACCAACACCGAGATAGATTTCCTGGACTTTTGTTAGCATGGGAGGTTCTCAACGCGCAGCCCGGCTCTACTGGCGTTTTAAATGCAGCCAATGAAATAGCAGTGGATGCTTTTTTAAATCAAAAGATAAAGTTCACCCAAATTCACGAAGTTAATCGTAGAACACTAGATCTCTTTGCACCAGGGCCAATTACATCATTGGATGATTTATTGATATTGGACTCGCACGCAAGGCTGGTTGCTAGGAGCGTAGTCGAAGATTTATCAAAACTCTAATGCAAACTTTAATCTCTTTTTTAGTGATGTTAAGCGTGATTGTGGTGGTCCATGAGTATGGACACTACAAAGTTGCAGTGCTGTGCGGCGTCAGGGTACTGAAATTCTCTATCGGATTTGGAGCGCCTTTGCTAGGTTGGCAATTACGACCCTTTACCTGGATAAAAGCTTCTCAAATCAAGGCCTTAGATTCCCCTTACCAGGTGCTAGCAACTGGTATAGATAGCTCGAAGACACTTTTCTTGATTTCATCAATACCGCTAGGCGGATATGTAAAAATGTTGGACGAAAGAGAAGATAAGTCTTTGGTTTTGTTAGACCCAGATCACCTCGCTGGCTCGTTTAACCGCAAATCATCACTCGCTCGTGCATTGATCGTAATTGCTGGGCCAATGGCTAATTTGGTTCTAGCCGTTATTTTGTACGCGTGTGTCCAGTGGGTGGGACAAAGTCTGCCGGCGGCTGTGTTAGGTGCGCCCACTATGAATTCTGTTTTGGACCAGTCTGGCTTTATCTCTGGAGACCGGGTTTCACAGATCAGTTATAGCGCCCAAATTGATGAGTCACAGCCCCCGTTAGTGGTGCCCATTCGCACTTACTCTGAGCTAAGAGAAGCTTTGATTGCTGCAAAACTAGCTTTTCAATCAAAAGACGATAGAACGCATACTACCCTCAGTCAAGACGATTTCACCTCAAATAATGGTCCTCAGTGGGTCGAATTGTCTGTTTTCAGAGACGGACGAGATAACTTGCGAACACAGGAGACTCTTATTGCAAAAGATGAATCTAATTTGTCTTTAAAATTTGACATTAGTGAATGGGCGGTCAATCAACAGTTCAATGAAAATCCCAAGTCTTTGGTTGAAGCTTTAAAGACTTTGGGGCTGACTGGCCCCAAGCGAGCGGCTTTGATTGATTCAGTGCTTGTGGGCGGTGTTGCTGAAAAAGCAGGACTTAAGTCTGGTGACTTAGTCATGCAGGTCAATAAAGTGCCAGTTCAAGACGCACAACAATTGATCCAATTGATCAGAAATAGCTCAAACATTGATTCAAAAACTGTTCAAACTTTCGGTTTAAAGGCTGATCAAGACGAAATGGTCTTTAAAATCGAACGAAAATCTGAAAAAGGGCTTGATTCAAATAGTCCAGTTAGCGAAAAAAGATTGTACTTACGCCCCAAAGTCGTCAGGGAAGGTGATAAAACAATAGGGCGTGTGGATGCCATAATAGGCGGATCGCCAGAGTTGGTGTTTTTAAGGCTTGGATTTTGGGACGGACTTCGAGTTGCTTGCTCAAAAACTTTTGATCAAGCTTTAATGTCTGTGAGTTCTATAGGCAGAATGTTGATTGGTCAATTATCTTGGCATGAGCTAAGCGGTCCTCTAACGATGGCAGAGTTTGCCGGCAAAAGTGCAGAAGTGGGTTTGGCCAGTTTCTTGAATTTCTTGGCATTTGTAAGCGTAAGCGTAGGAGTTTTAAATCTTCTGCCTATCCCAGTGTTGGATGGTGGACAATTAATGTATTATCTTTGGGAATTCGCAACGGGTAAGGGTCCATCCGAAATCTGGCAATCTCGTTTTTTGCGTTTTGGACTGGCCTTGTTAATTTTGATGATGAGTACAGCTTTTTTTAACGATGTGATGAGACTTATTGGATAATTGGCTTTGCCGGACAGTTTTTCGCGTTTTAACTTCCACCATTTTTTGATAAAAACTTTTAAATTACGGCGCGCTGCAACATCTTCATGATAAAAAATTTATACATGTACTTCTTTACTAAGACTGCTTTGAGTTTTTTGCTTCTCGGTTTAATGGCAGTGCACAACGCTTGGGCCCTTGAATCCTTTAAGATTGATGACATCCGAGTTGAGGGGCTGCAGCGGGTTGAGCCTGGTACCGTTTTTGCAACCGTACCCTTTAGAGTGGGCGATACATACACAGAGGAGAAGGGCACTCAAGCTATTAGAAGTCTATTTGCTTTGGGCTTGTTTAAAGATGTACGAATCGACATAAAGTCAAATGTAATTGTAATTGCTATCGAAGAGCGTCCCATCATTGCTAATTTAGATTTCATTGGTGCAAAAGAATTTGATAAAGATGCGCTTAGAAAAGCACTTCGAGAGGTGGGACTTGCCGATGGACGACCTTTTGATAAATCTTTGGCTGACAAAGCTGAGCAAGAATTGAAAAGACAGTACATCAATAAAAGCTTGTACGGTGCAGAAGTAATTACAACCATCACACCTATTGAGAGAAACCGGGTCAACCTCACTTTTAGCGTGACTGAGGGAGATGTGGCAAAAATAAAAGAACTGCATATCGTAGGGTCTCAAACATTTTCCGAGTCCACTCTTTTAAGTCAACTTGATTTGAGCACGCCCACTTGGCTTAGTTGGTACACCAAATCGGATCGTTATTCACAGGCCAAACTAAATGCTGACATTGAGATATTGAAGTCTTATTATCAATCCAGGGGATTTTTGGAGTTTAAAGTTAACTCTACGCAAGTTGCAATTTCACCCAATAAACAGAAAATAAACATTACCCTTAATGTTTCAGAGGGCGAAAGGTTTGTTGTATCGGGAGTTAAATTAGAAGGGTATTTTTTGGGTAGGGATGAGGAATTTAAGGCCCTGATCGCCATCAAACCGGGTGAGCCTTACAACATTAACCAAGTTACACAAACAACTAAGGCCTTCACAGATTTTTATGGAAACTTTGGTTTCGCATTCGCCCGCGTTGAGCCCAAACCCGAGATCGATCGAGCAACTAATCGCGTTGTGATTGTTTTGCAAGGAGATCCCTCAAGGCGTGTATACGTGAGGAAGATCAATATTACTGGAAATGCGAGAACAAGAGACGAAATCGTTCGTCGTGAATTCAGACAAATGGAGTCTGCTTGGTATGACGGGTACAGAATTAAAATTTCAAAAGACAGAATAAAGAGGCTCGGATTTTTTAAGGAAGTGGAAGTTGACACCAAAGAAATTCCCGGAGTGCCTGATCAAGTAGATTTAACGGTTACTTTGACTGAAAAACCAACCGGTAGCTTGCAATTAGGGGCAGGATACTCAACAGCTGAAAAAGTATTTTTGACTTTCGGTATTCAACAAGATAACGTATTTGGAACAGGTAATTACGTTGGAGCGCAAGTTAGTTCTAGTAAGTACAATCAACTTCTCCAGGTAAATACAACGGACCCATACGTTACCGACGACGGCGTCTCTCGCAGCGTAAATTATTACCATCGTTCTAGCATCCCTTATGTTGACCAAGGCGGAAATTACAGATTGATAACGGACGGTGTGGGTTTGAGATACGGGGTTCCTTTTGCTGAGTTGGATACTGTTTACTTAGGAATTGCTGCAGAGCAAACGGAAATAAAACCCGGAAGTAACATCCCAGCCTCTTATTTGGATTTTGCGCAAAGATTTGGTTATAAGACGGTCTCAGTTCCATCAACTATTGGGTGGGCAAGGGACAGCAGGGACAATTTGCTAACCCCCAATGAAGGCCGTTTGATGAGACTTAACTCTGAGATTGGCGCGCTAGGGGATACCCGCTACACTAGAAGTGGTGGTCAGTTTCAGCAATATATTCCGATTACAAAGCAATACACCTTTGCTTTTAATACCGAGTTGGATGTTGGTTCTGGGATGGAGGGCAAGCCATATCCAGTTTTCAAGAACTATAGCTCTGGGGGTTTAGGCTCTGTGAGAGGATTTACTGCAGGCACACTGGGCCCACGGGATGTCACTGGGCTAACGGTCGGTGGACCCAAAAAGTTTACCCTTAACACTGAGATTTTGGCGCCTTTTCCCGGTGCAGGAAACGATAAATCCCTACGTTTATACGCTTTTTTCGACATGGGTAATGTGTACGGGGAGACGGAGAAAATGGATGTTGCCTTGCTAAGATCATCTGTGGGTGTGGGATTGAGCTGGATATCGCCAATGGGACCACTTCGCTTTGCAATCGCTAACCCGGAGAGATATTTTCCTGGGGATAGAATGCAAAAGGTACAATTTCAAATCGGAACTTCTTTTTGATGAAAATGCTGACTACAAAAAATTTATTAATCGCTCTTCTGGCTTTAGCCGCTACTGGCGTTGCTTTGGCTGATGACTTCAGAGTTGGGTACGTAAATACGGACCGGATTTTCCGAGAAGCTAACTCTGCTATAGCCGCTCAAACTAAGCTTCAACAAGAGTTTGCAAAAAGGGAAAAAGATTTGGTTGATTTGGGAAATACTCTAAAAACAGCTTCAGAAAAATTCGAGCGTGACGTTCCCACTTTGTCCGAGTCTCAAAGAGTTACTAGGCAGCGTCAAATTGCAGACCAAGACCGCGAATTTCAGAGGAAAAGACGGGAATTTCAAGAAGACTTGAATGCCCGTAAGAATGAGGAATTCCAACAAGTTCTAGAAAAAGCAAATAAGGTTGTTCGTCAAGTGGCCGAAGCAGAAAAGTATGACCTCATTTTGCAAGAGGCTGTCTATATCAGTCCCAAGCACGACATAACTGAAAAAGTGATCAAGGCGATTAACTCTCAATCTCCAGCGGTAACTGGTGCTACAAGTCCAAAGTAATTCATTGTCCCAATCTAACATGGACTCGAGCGACTGTAGCCATTGTTTTCACCCTAAGTTTATTAAATTGTTGGCCCTGTGTCGCTACCAATAACCGTTATAGTTGAGCGGCTTGGTGGCACTTTAGTTGGTTCTAGCGAGCTGAGCATAAATGCAATTGCCCCGCTTGAAACCGCTGGTCCTAATGAGATCAGCTTTCTGAGTAACCCTCTTTATGTGGACCAATTAGATAAAACCAGAGCGGGTTGTGTAATTTTATCAAGCAATCACATCAAACAGGGTAGCGCGAGTAGGGGGGGGACTTTTATCGTCGTAGATAACCCCTATCTTTATTTCGCTCAACTGACTCAGTTGTGGCGTACATTGCATCCTTTGCACGACTCAAGTGAACCCCTAGTCCACCCTAGTGCTGTCATTCACCCAAATGCACATGTTCATCCCAGCGCCCGGATCGGCCCTCACTGCGTGGTTGGCTCAGGAGCAGTGATTGGTGAGCGAACTGTGCTTACCTCAAGCGTAAATGTAGCTCATAGCTGCAAAATCGGAGCAGACTGTATCATTCACCCCGGTGTAGTTATTGGTGCAGATGGTTTCGGATTTGCACAGAACCAGGGGAAATGGGTCAAGATTGAACAACTCGGTTCAGTCCTCATCGGCAACCAAGTGGAAATTGGTGCCAACACATGCATTGACCGAGGAGCACTTGGAGATACTGTCATTGAGGACGGCGTAAAGTTAGATAACTTGATCCAAATTGCCCACAATGTCCGAATCGGTGCTCATACTGCCATAGCAGCTTTTGTCGGCGTCTCTGGAAGTACAAAAATCGGCGCTCATTGCACTGTGGCTGGAGGGGCGGGATTTGTTGGACATATTGAAATTGCCGATCACGTCAATATCGGAGCTAAGGCCGTTATTACACGCTCAATTGCGGAGAAAGGTAATTACGGAGGTTACTATCCATTTGACTCCGATTCTGTTTGGAGAAAAAATGCTGCAATCCTAAGAAAGCTCTCTTCACTTAGAGATAAGGTAAAGTCTCTTATGTTGGGTGGCTCGAAATAACCACGCACTTTTCTGTGGCGTAATTGCATTTTGAAGTTTACTAGGACAGGGCGCTGAAGGTTTCGAGATTTTTAGTATCGCGTATAGCGAAAAGAAACAAATTAAATAAGATAATTACTTGACGGTTATTCTTCAAATTAGCTTCTGTTTGAATCCTTTTTAATTAATAGATAAAGATTATTACCATGAGCATGGATATTCATAAAATTTTAAAACTCTTACCCCACCGCTATCCCATTTTGTTGGTTGATAGGGTGCTGGAGATCGTAAAAGGTAAATCCATTAAGGCTTTGAAAAATGTCTCTATCAACGAGCCGTACTTTAACGGTCATTTCCCTCACAGGCCTGTAATGCCCGGCGTACTCATGGTTGAGGCCCTAGCGCAGGCAGCTGCCCTTTTGGCGTTTGAGAGTTTTGATATCAGCTCTCAAAGTAACAACGTTTTCTATTTTGCTGGTATTGACGGCGTAAGATTTAAAAAACCGGTGGAGCCTGGGGATCAATTGATACTCCAAATCGAGGTTCTCAGGATGAAAGCTGGAGTGATGAAATTTAAGGCACAAGGTTTTGTCGGTGTGGACTTGGCCGTTGAGGCAGAGTTGATGTGCACGATGCGAACTATTGAGGAATAGATTGCACCGCTTTAAACCTACTTTTTGAACCTCTTATCTCCAACAAACACTATTACTCCATACCTATGACAAGGATCCATTCAACTGCACTCATCGATCAAGGTGCTCAACTCCATTCAAGCGTGGAAGTCGGACCCTACACTGTGATTGGACCTCATGTGCGCATTGGCAGTGGTTCTAAAATCGGGGCTCATTGTGTGCTTGATGGCCACACGACCATCGGCCAAGATAATCAAATATTTCAGTTCAACTCAATCGGCGCAGTGCCCCAAGACAAGAAATATGCGGGTGAGCCCTGTGAGCTAGTTATTGGAGACAGAAATACAATACGCGAATTTTGTACGCTCAACATCGGCACTGCAGGAGATAAGGCTTGTACCAGGTTGGGAAATGATAATTGGATCATGGCTTACGTGCATTTAGCCCATGACTGCCAGGTCGGAAATAACACCATTTTCGCGAATAATGCATCCTTGGCAGGTCACGTGCAGGTTGGCGATTACGTGATCTTAGGAGGCTTTACAACAGTTCATCAGTTTTGCCGACTCGGTGCTCATTCTTTCACCTCTATAAATGCGATGATATGGGCGGACTTGCCCCCCTTTGTAATGTGCCAAGGACAACCGGCCAAAGCAAGGTCGATGAATTTTGAGGGCCTTAAAAGACGAGGCTTCTCACCCGAGAGAATTAAGATCGTAAAGGAGATGTTCAAGGTTTTATACCGTGATAACCTTACCCTTGAGCAAGCTAAGGTGGCGATCGCGGATTTGGCACTAAATGATCCCGACTCAGCTGAAGATACCCAAATGATGCTTGACTTCCTTGGCGCACCTAACTCAGAGCAGCGTGGTATCGTGCGCTGATGAAAGCGTATTATGAAGGCCCTGCCTTGCCGTCTCATCTAGAACATCAAATAAAAACTTCCCCACGAATAGCCGTTGTGGCAGGTGAGGCCTCGGGAGATTTACTTGCAAGTCTCTTAATTAAAGGCATCTTGCAGAGATGGCCTGATGCTGAGATTTTCGGTATCGGAGGTGAGGCAATGTGCGCGCTGGGTTTTAAAGCCCTATGGCCTTCTCACAAACTATCGGTTCGGGGTTATTTTGAAGTACTGATGCATTTTCGCGAAATTCTCGGCATCCGAAATCAGCTCAAAAAAGAATTGCTACTAAACCCGCCTGATTTGTTTATTGGCGTCGATGCGCCCGACTTTAATTTAGCGCTTGAGCGAACCCTTAAGGAAGCCAAAATTGCGACTTTGCATTTTGTTTGCCCCTCCATTTGGGCTTGGAGGGCCAGTAGAGCTATTACACTGGGACAAAGCGCAGATCATGTACTTTGTATTTTCCCCTTTGAGCCCTCTATTCTTGAGCGGTATCGCATTAAAGCCACCTTTGTGGGGCATCCCCTCGCGCAGATAATTCCCATGCAGGTAGATGCAAAATCTGCACGAATGCAGCTTGGTTTGAGCTTAGATTCACGAGTCGTGACGCTTATGCCGGGGAGCCGGGCCTCTGAGGTTGAACACATGACGGAGCGCTTTTTGCGTGCTGCATTAATCATGCAAGAAACCGATCCCAGTCTGCATTTTCTGCTCCCAGTCGTGCCGCACTTGGTTGAATGGGTTGAGGCCCTTTGCAAGAGAATAACTGTTCCCAATTTAAAAATCTTGCACAGTCAATCTCACACGGCACTTGCCGCTTGCGATGTGGTGTTGGTGGCAAGCGGGACTGCCACTTTAGAGGCTGCACTTTATAAGCGACCGATGGTAATTGGGTATCATGTGAATTGGTTTAGTTATTTGCTGATCTGGCCTCAAAGACTCTTGCCCTGGATTGGTCTTCCAAACATACTCCTCAATAAAGAGGTGGTCCCCGAGCTTTTGCAAACAAAAGCTACTCCTAAAGCCATGGCTAAAGAGATTTTGAATTTGCTTAATTCTCCAAGCGACGTCCTCACTCTGAAGGCTACCTTTAGCGAACTCCATCACCAATTAATTCGGGATACACCTACGATAGCAACAGAGGTCATCGCAGGGTTTATCGCTAATTGAAGGATCATCAAGCATTTCACGTCCCAGGTTTTGATCCCAATGAGCTTTGTGCCGGAGTCGATGAGGCTGGTAGGGGACCGCTTGCTGGACCCGTCATGGCGGCTGCAGTGATATTGGATCCTATGCAACCCATCGCTGGGTTGGCAGACTCAAAGAAACTAACTGAAAAAAAAAGAGAATATCTCTACTCCCAAATAACCGACAAAGCCATTAGCTTTTGCATAGCCCAAGCAAGCGTTGAGGAGATTGATCGACTCAACATCCTACAGGCCACTATGCTGGCTATGCAAAGAGCAGTAAACGGTTTAAAGGTTGAGCCCAAAAGAGTTTGGGTTGACGGCAACCGCTTACCCTTGCTCAACGTACCTGCCAAAGCAGTGGTTAAAGGAGACTCACTACTTGACTGTATCTCGGCGGCATCTATTTTGGCCAAAGTTTGTCGCGATAGGTGGTGCGTTCTAATTGATCAAGAGTATCCATCTTACGGTTTTGCCGTTCACAAGGGGTACGGAACTTCCATGCACATGAAGGCGTTGAATTTAGAGGGTGCTACGCCCTGGCACCGGCGCTCATTTGCCCCCGTGGCCATGGTTTTGTCGAAAAATCGAGAACCGTAAAAGTCAGGCCCGTAAACCCCCAGAAAATGTTTTAGTTGTTTTTGACAATCGTAGTTGCTCAAGTTTTATCTTTTCAGGCCGATTGATTTGTTTGAACTAATTGATGCTGTAAAGTATTGATTTCGTTGAAACTTTTAAAAAAATGAGAATCTCTATGAAAAAAATATTCCTTTTAGCTGCTCTATACATTTCATTCGGGGCTTTCGCCCACGGCGCTGGCGGGACTCACGAGTCTAGTGGCTCTGAGGGAAAGGGACCTGTTGAATATGAACGGGAATCTACTTTCCAGCTAGGACTGGACGGTGGATATGATTTTGGCTCAAAGCAAAGCATTACGGCCGTATCAGCTGCTTTACCCCTGGGTGAGTCTGGATTTAAGGTGGTTCTCGAGTATTCAGCAGGTCGTCATGGCGACAAGGGCTCAAATGTTTCAATTATTAAAGGCGTTAAAGAGCTTTACTCCTTCTCCAAATACGAATTTGGCGCTGTCTTAGGGTTTGGTCGTTCATCTGAAATTGATGCTGCGTCCGGGGAAACAGTGACTGGTAATGGTTGGATTGCTGGGGGCGAGGCTGCGTACGAAATTTCCAAGCTATATTCTTGGAAAGTGGAGGCAACACGCTTTACAGGAATAGGAGTTTTAAGCGGTGAGGCTGCAAACGTAGTTCAAACCGGCATTATCGTTAAATTCTAATCTTCGCACCCGGCATAAGGCGGACACTTTTGTGCCGGAGTTAGGGGAGATTTTTTAACGCAACTGAGGAGCGGAGAAAGGCGTTTGTGGAACAGTCTTGTTCGGCTTTCAGTTTTAAATCTGAAATTTTGTTTCTTAGACTTTTTTGATAAAAAGTAATTTTTAAGATTCTGCGGAAAAATCGGTTCTTTCTGATATAGTTTTGGTGACGGGTTTTTTATTAGAAACCCAGCCACTATAAATAAGTAAATTTCAAATTCTGCGTTTTCTCCTCTTCTGGTATCACGCTAATCTAAATAAGCACGTTCTTCTCGTATGGGTACCATTAATTGGCAATCATCAGACGGGGTCACTCTGAAGTCTTTGCGTCAGTCTGCAGGGATAGGACTGTCTGTGCTGGCTAAAAAAGCGGCTTTATCCACTGAACAGCTCATCCAGTTAGAGGAGGGCGGGAGCAACCTTTTTTATTCTGAATCAATCAAATTAAGAGCCGGAGAAAGAGTGCTTGAAATACTGGGTTTTAAGTTCACTAATCCTCCTAGGCATTTTGAGGATACGACCCCATTAGCCTCAGAAAACAGAATCATTCCTGCAAACCAAAAACTCAAATACTTGGGGAATTGGATTGATGGGGTTTTTCAAAAAATTGCTAACCTTTTTAAATCCCAAGATTCACGGGCTATAGAGAAAACGGATGAGCATTTTTCTGCGCATTTTCAGGCGCGAGAATCCGATTCGGGTAGTAATTCTTATTTACTACGTCTTTGGCGCAGTACGGCACTTTGGAGCGTAATGGGGGGCGCTGCGATTGCAATTATTATTTATGATTTTTATAGCCGTTATCTTTCGCTAATACAAAGTTTTTGATTAGGTACAAATCGGTGGTCCTATAATTTCAGGATGAAGAGCACCATTAACCCAAAGTTCCAAAGCCTTGAGACCATTCACTCCAAAGATAATCAACTCATCAAGAAATTGAGAGGCTTAATTGCTGAGTCGCGTGCTTATAAAAATGTAGGCGAACTTTGGTTAGAGGGAGAGCATTTATGCTCTGCAGCCTTTGACAAAGGGGTTGAGATTCAGCATTTAATTTGCGCCGCCTCTCAGCTGTCTGAGCTTACTCGCCGCTATCCCCAGTGGCTAGAAAATTCAAACAAAATAACTCTTCTTCAAGACGAACTCTTTCATAAGCTAAGCCCCTTACCCTCGCCAACCTATGTGGGTTTTTTGGTCAATATTCCAAAGTTGAAAAGCCTTAATTCTAAAATCCCAACCGTAATCCTCGATAGAGTTCAAGACGCCGGCAATGTAGGCTCAGTGCTTAGAAGTGCATCTGCCTTTGGTTTTAAACAAATTATCGCCCTAAAGGGGACTGCAAATTTGTGGTCAAATAAAGTGGTTAGATCTGGGATGGGGGCTCATTTTGGACTCAGCTTGATAGAGTCTGATTCATTTGCTGAGGTTAAATCATTGGAAATCCCACTGCTGTGCACCAGTTCACACGTGGGCATCTTCTTAGATGAACTACAAAGCACCAATCGACTTCCCAACCCGTGTGCTTGGGTATTCGGGCATGAGGGCCAAGGTGTGAGCCAAGAGTTGTTTGATTTGGCAAATATGAAGGTCAAGATAGCCCAGCCTGGAGGGGAGGAGTCGCTCAACATAGGGGCCGCCAGTGCGATATGCTTGTATGCATCAAGCACAGTGCGGCCATGAAAAGCTTTTAAATACCTTTTTTACCTCACCTCTGGCAATTCAATTTTGACCTCTAAAACTTCTAAGTTATCTTGTCTATCCAAGCTAACCTTAATGTCATCTGCATTGATTTTGACGTACTTGCTGAGCACTGCAATAAGGTCCCTTTGCAGCTCAGGTAGGTAGTTGGGTTCAGCTGCATTTCTGCCCGAGCGCTCATGCGCTAATATGATTTGGAGGCGCTCTTTTGCAACGTTAGCAGATTTTTTTTTCTCGCCCAATAAGAAAGAAAGAATGGACATTGTTTACTTCCTTCCAAATAGTCGCTTGAGGAGGCCAGGCTTATCGGCTTCAATAAACCGAAGCGGCTTATCAGCGCCGAGAAAACGGTCTACAACGTCAAGGTAGGCCTCGGATACTTCGGTTTTTTCTAGATGAACCGCAGGTACCCCTTGGTTAGAGGCTTGGAGTACATTCTCTGACTCTGGGATCACACCGATTAGGGGAATACGTAAAATGTCTTGAATATCTTCAATGGACAGCATCTGTCCCTCCTCTACTCGAGCCGGGTTATAGCGAGTGATAAGCAAGTGCTCTTTGATGGGCTCAGAGCCATTGATCGCACGCAGTGTTCTGCTGCTGAGCATCCCGAGAATTCTGTCCGAGTCTCTGACGGAGGAAACCTCTGGGTTCGTTACCACTAATGCTTCATCAGCATAATGCATCGCCATTAAAGCGCCAGTCTCTATGCCAGCAGGGGAGTCGCAAATTATGTATTCAAACTCCATCTGAGCGAGTTCGCGAAGAATTCTCTCCACTCCTTCTTGTGTAAGAGCCTCTTTGTCGCGTGTTTGAGAGGCGGCAAGTACGAATAAGTTGTCAGTGTGTTTGTCTTTTATAAGGGCCTGGTTCAAAGTTGCTTCGCTATTGATTACATTGACAAAATCGTAAACAACTCGTCTCTCGCAGCCCATGATGAGGTCTAAGTTTCTTAATCCTACATCAAAGTCAATGACCACTGTTTTATGTCCTCTTAATGCAAGTCCTGAGGCGAAACTCGCGCTCGTTGTTGTCTTTCCAACTCCCCCTTTTCCAGAGGTTACTACAACAATTTTCGTCATGAGCATGGATCCTTCAATTTAAATAAAAACAAAATCTTTTCAAAAGTTTAGTTAGGTTGCATGACCAATTTTTCATCGATTAACCTTACCTGAGCCGGTTTCCCGGCAACTTCTTTGGGGATGGGGGTATCACTGGTCCTGTAAATGCCAGCTATGGAGAGTAACTCAGCTTCAAGGCAAGTTGTATAGATTCGGGCTTCTTGGTTCCCCCTTGCTCCGGCAATTGCCTTTCCTCTAAGTGGTGCGTAGACGTGGATGTGTCCATCAGCCATAATTTCAGCGCCAGGGTTAACCATAGCCATCACCACTAGATCACGGCCTTTGGCGTAAACATGTTGTCCCGAGCGAAGGGGTTTGTCGATAATAAGCGCAGAAGTGGGTGCTGGAGTTAAGGCAAGAGCGGGCTCATTGCTTGGTTGTTGTGGCGCATTAAGTTCATGGTTTTGTGCACTAGCGCTGTGGTTAATGGTCTCTTGAGTCTTTGCGGGGGGGATCTTTTTGGGAGGACCCAGTTGTGAGTCTGAAATCAAAAACAGCCCCGCCAGTTCAGCCCAAGCTTGATGAGAGGCACTGTTTGATCTTAAAGCAACAGGATTCATTTTGTATTTCTTGAGCACCTGATAAAGCTCAGCCAAGTCAAAGATCTCAGACCCCTCCTCACCCCCCGTATGAGTCAAATCCAGTAGGACAGGGTCGTTGTCAAAGAAATCTGGGTGTTTTGAGAACCTTGACTGCAAGTCGTTAATCACTTGGTCTAGATTTTTAGAGCGAATGATGACACTCTCCAAGGGCAAGAGGGTGCTTTTGATATCAAAAGAGAGTGAATTTTTAGAGGCTGTTGTTAAAGACATCTGAGGTTTTTTTATATCCGAAACAAGATGAGCTAAGTTTTAATATTCAAAGTCCATGCTTGCCAGAGTGTTTTTTATCTGCAGGCTAATTTTCTCAGAGATAGGGGCTATTTTTTGTAAAAGGAGATTTTTTTTTATAAACTATCCGATGGTCTAATAAGGACCCATTTATGGAAAAATAACGTTTTTTGTCCTAACAAACACAATCCAAGTATTATTTTCCCTACCAGCGTATTTGATTTTCCCGTTTGAATGTTTAAGTGGCATCATCATAGTAAATGATTTACGAATTACTCCTAACCCGCATATGAGCTTAGTTCTTGTTGGTGCATACTTCTTGGTCTTGTTGTTGACTTTTTTTGTCTCATCCAAGACGGTTCAAAGCCCTTGGCTTTTTTTATTTAGAGCTTTTTTCCCTAATTGGAAGTTTTATCATTCACTTGGGTGGCAACCCCAGTTGTACATGAGGGTAAGAGCTAAAGGTCTTAGAACCCTTGAGGAATCAAGTAAAGAGTATTGGGTCTTTGAAAAGTGGATTTACCCCAGAGCGAGGCGACATTTTTTCAATCTCGTGCACAACCCGTTGGTCAATATCTCACTTGCAAACCAAAACATGGTGGAACACCTGGCCAACGACCTTCAACATTCACCAACCAATGAAAATGTGAGCGATTGGGTCAGCTACAAGATAGTAAAAAGAATTGTCGACTCAGAAATCCAAGCCGACAAGAACCTATCCGAGTTGGTAAGCAGACATGACCCCGCAGATGGCATTTTGGAATACAGATTTGAGATAATTTTAAATCTCAACGATCCTGAGCAGATTTCACAGCCGCACACGTTAATGCTTTCCCCATTCTTCAAACTGTCCTCTATTTGCGAGCACTACACAGTTAAAACGAATGAAGGTAGTTTGTGAGCATAATGCTTGCTGGAAAGCTCATCTTATCGGCTAAATTAGTAGAGCTTTTGCTTGGTTTCAGTTTGATTATTCAAACTCTAGAGTACTTAAAGCTCCTGCCCTGGACTGTCGAGGGGGGTATTTGGGATTGGCGAATTCAGCGCTTTGATATTCCCCCATCCGCACCTTTAATTGCAGCTCTCTTAGACTTTATATTTATTAGTGCCAATTACAAAATATTGCTGATTTCTAGGCTTTTGTGCGGCATAAGTCTAATGACTATGGGGGTAAATCCAGTTTCTGCTTGGTTTTTGCTATTCACCAATTTGCTTCTTTTGATTCGCTGGAGAGGGGCCTTTAACGGCGGCAGTGATTTCATGACCCTGGTGCTCACCTGCGGTCTTACTTTGGGACAAAGTATAGGCTTATTCGAGGGAGAAGCCATGGGGTGGGTTGCAGCGCTTTGGTACATCTGCATTCATTCCATAACCTCTTATTTCATGTCTGGGTGGGTGAAGTTACTAAACGGCTCTTGGAGAAGGGGCGTGAGTCTTCCTATTTTTTTGAATACTGGAGTTTTTGGTCCGCTACCGGCCAACAGCATTTTTAACAAGCCCTGGTTTTCAAGTCTTTGCAGTTGGACCTTTATTCTGTGGGAGGCGGGTATGCCGCTGAGCCTTATTTCCTTTGAAATTGCGATGATATTTTGTGCTGCTGCGGTGGTTTTTCACTTTTTGGTATTTTGGTTCTTTGGACTCAACCGTTTCTTTTGGGCCTGGGTTACAAGTCTTCCAGCCATCCTTTACTGTTCAACATGGAAATGGTAATTTAAGAACTATAAAACTACGAAAAAATAGCAATAAAGTATTTATTATGTTGATTTTTTTAATTTTTATTGAATTTTCCATTGTTAATTATCATGAAATGCCTAAAATGGATATCCCGCCCGCAGGTCTGAGTACCCGGGCGTAGTTATCTGGGGCTTATGGTGTCATTACCATGGCCTTGGATTAGATAAAAATTGAATTCGTAATTTAAAGTTCTTGTAAATGCAGTTGATGTGGCTTTCGGGACCTACTGGTTCTGTGAAAACAATCTCTATAACTTTGCGCACGGTCCTTGCGGGCATTAGCGTGGCTGCTTTTACTTTGCTTATCCTGGGTTTTTTGCTTCATTTCGTGGGTTTTAAGATCGCAGTTGAATATAACCCTGCGCTTGCTAGGAGTTTGGGCGGGGTCACAACTGAAGCGGAGCAGCGCAAAATGGAAGCTATTTACCGTGACGATCTGGATAAAATGCGTGACTCTTTGCAAACCACTATTAGTGAGATTAAACAATTAGAAGCCACAAAAAACCATTTCATGGAATTGGCCACACCCTCTAATTTGAGAGATAAGTGGTCTCACAACAAAGACGACAGTAGAGGCGGACCGTTTGTAACCCCCAGAATTTTGAGCACCTTTATCAGGTTGCCTCTTGAGCAGGAGTTGGAAAAAACTCTGATTGACATCAATCAAACACAGGCGGCTTTGAAGGATATTCACTCAAAATGGGACCAGCAAATTGAATGGCTCTCCTCATTACCAACAGGTGTGCCCGTTCAAGGAGAATTTCGCATCACAAGTGGTTTTGGGATAAGAAATGACCCCTTCACCGGTGCACTTGCTATGCACGAGGGCTTGGATTTCGCGGCCAACATAGGTACCCCGGTTGTTTCATCTGGGCCGGGCACGGTTTTAAGATCTTCTTGGGATCAAAGCTACGGTAATGTGGTTGAAATTTCGCACATTGAGGGCTTCATCACCAGGTATGCACATTTGTCAAAGCGCAGTGTTTCTGAGGGTGATAAAGTGAATAAAGGTGATGAATTGGGTCAAATTGGCACCACAGGAAGATCCACAGGTCCTCACCTACATTATGAAGTGTTTAAAAAAGAGCATCTTATCAATCCAGTGCATGTTTTACCCTTTGGACCCGCAGTCTAAAGACGTCTAAATTGTTAGCCCCCTCAGGAGTCTTAAATGTTTGAAAAATTACGCGACAAAAAGCTGACAACGACTCAGGAACGGTTTGACACTATCATTGGTAAGACTACCCAAATTTATGGCCGTCTTGTCTTGCTCGACAGCGTAAGGATTGATGGCAAAGTGGTTGGCAACATAGAGACCAACAAAGATAATAAAGTAACTGTTGCAATTGGTTCTAGTGGTGAGGTATCTGGGGATATCACCGCTCACAGAGTCATGGTTGCAGGTAAAGTTGAGGGGAACATTTACGCTACAGAGCGAGTTGAGTTTCACAAAGAGTCCATTGTTCATGGAGACATCTCTTACGGATCAATTGCAGTCGAACACGGAGCTAAACTCCTTGGTCTTGTTATTCAAAACCCAACTGGAAACCCGCCCACAGCATCAAGTGATGCTTCTTCTGCCATTCGCAATGCACAAAATGGCATAACCGGTTAATTGGACACGGACCTACTATCAACACAGATAGCCAACTAGCGAAAAGGGACGAGTTAACCGCTTGTCAAGCTATCCCTACTCGGCGCTTATAACGTCGTTGTACCTCGCGCATCACCCAGATGAATACTCAACACAACTCTGCATCTAGCTCACCCTCAGTGCAAAACGAGGAATGGCTTGACAAAATGTACAACAACAGGCAGTTGGTTCCTAATTTTGCGGAATATTTTTCCGCTTGGCAAAGTGACTCTGAGAAAGTCCGGTTAAATCAGCATCCCATTTTGGATGTGCCTTACGGCAAAGGTAATAAGGAGAGTTTGGATCTATTTCCCTGCAAAACGCCTCACTCTCCCATTATCGTTTTTATACACGGCGGTTACTGGAGATCCCTTGATAAGGCGGATCATTCGTTTATTGCTCCCACTTTTAATCATATGGGGGCATCAGTAGTCGTACCCAATTATGATTTATGTCCAAACGTAACGATCCCCCAAATTGCAATGCAAATGGTGAAATGTCTCGCTTGGGTTTACAAAAACATTAAACATTGGGGGGGCGATCCAAGGCAAATACATGTGGTGGGACACTCTGCGGGGGGGCATTTGGCAGCCATGTTAATGGCCTGTAACTGGAGTCAATACGACGCAGACTTACCCAGTGATTTGATAAAAAACGCATTGTCAATTTCTGGTCTTTTTGATCTCATGCCTCTAACCAAAACACCTTTTTTGAGAGATTCCCTTAAATTATCAGATGCGGACGCGACACGTTGTAGCCCAGCCCTTTTTCCCGCCCCCAGAAGCGGCAAATTAATCAGCGTAGCGGGTGAGCAAGAGAGCGCGGAGTTTATTCGACAAAATCACCTCATCCAACAAGCCTGGGGCGAGCACAGGGTGCCTGTTTGCGAAGAATTGCCAGGGCAAAATCACTTCAGCATCTTGAGCGCACTAATCACCCCACACCACCGATTAAATGAGTTAGCTCAGTCCTTGTTAGACTGATTTTGTGAACTCAGCTTCATTAAGTATCCCTCCACTAGAGCTGAGAATCAAAGAACTGATGCAACGGTTACAAATTTAGAAGTTATAAAAAGTATTGTCAAAGCAGGCTTGCCTATTCTTTTTTTTTAGAGTCGGTACGTCATTAACTCTAATAAAGTAAATGTTAATTTATACGTTTAAATAAAATGCAAATTGATTCAACTATTTTTAAAGATTACGATATCAGGGGTATTGTCCCCTCATCACTAAACGCTGATGTGGCAAAAGCATTAGGTTTGGCCTTTGCAGATGCGGCTCTTAATGAGTCACAAAAAGTTGTCGCTGTTGGGCGGGATGGTCGCCTAAGCGGACCCGTTTTAAGAGATGCTTTAATTGAGGGACTTTTAGAAGGCGGAGTAGACGTGATCGATGTGGGCATGGCCACCACTCCGATGCTTTACTATGCAGCCCATACGCTTTGTCAAAGTGGAATTCAGATCACCGGCAGTCATAACCCAAAGGATTACAACGGCTTTAAGATGGTGTTGGGTGGACGCGCTATTTACGGGGAGGAAATACTATCGCTGTACTCTCATATGAAACAAGGCGCTGTTAGCGCTCCACGGCGCGGAAATTTGTCAAATACAGATATTTCTAAGGATTACAGCCTCCGTATCACGGATGATGTAAAGTTAATGCGGAAAATGAAAATTGCAATTGACTGTGGCAACGGTATTGCCGGGGCTTACGCGCCTGCTTTATTTCGTGCAATGGGTTGTGAAGTCATCGAGCTTTTTAGTGAAGTGGACGGCAATTTCCCTAATCATCATCCTGACCCCAGTAAGCCTGAAAATTTAAAAGACCTCATCCACACTTTGGCTTGCACAGATGCTGAGTTGGGACTTGCTTTTGATGGGGATGGGGACCGTTTAGGTGTTGTAACTAAGGACGGTCAGACCATATACCCTGATCGTCAAATGCTGCTATTTTCTAAAGATGTACTCAGTAGGGTGCCTGGTGGCTCAATTGTTTTTGATGTGAAGTGTTCCCAGCAACTTGCCCCAGCTATTTTATCTTTTGGGGGAAAGCCTGTGATGTTCAAGACGGGACATTCCCTCATTAAAGCGCAGATGAAGAAACTTGACTCACCTCTTGGTGGAGAGATGAGTGGGCACATATTTTTTAAAGAGCGTTGGTACGGGTTTGACGACGGGACCTATGCAGGTGCTCGTTTATTAGAAATTCTCAGTAAAAGCGCTGACTCAAATGAGGTGTTACTTGCCTTACCCACAAGCTTCTCGACACCTGAGCTTAATGTCCCTTGCGCTGAGGGTGAGCCTCACCTTGTGACCAAAGGTATCATCGACAAAGTTAAATCCTCTCATTTGCCTTCACCTGAAAATCATCCCATTTTGTGCGAAGTAGACGGTCTTCGTATTGATTGGAGTGACGGTTTTGGATTGATCCGTGCCTCCAACACCACGCCCGTTCTTGTACTGAGATTTGAGGGGCAAACGCCTGAAGCGTTAGCTAGGATAGAGAAAGATATGATGCAGCTTTTGCGATCAGTAAAGTCTGATGCTACGTTTCAAGGCGCATCGCATTGAGCTCCCCCTATTTAGCGACCCAAGGGGGGCAATTAGGGGAGAAAAATGCTGAGCGCGTCAGCACCACGCACACGCCGTTGAAAATTTTAGTTGTCAAACTCTCCTCCCTGGGAGACGTGGTCCATAATTGACGGCATTAATGGATATGCGGGCTCAATTTCCCAGTGCACAAATTGACTGGGTTGTAGAAAAATCCTTTGCCCCTTTACTGAAAATATGCCCCGGCGTAGACAAAGTGATTGAGTCTGATATTCGGGAGTGGAGGGGCTCTTGGTGGACAAATAAAATGTGGTCTCAGTTCGCAGATTTTAAAAAAATCTTACGAGAAAATAGCTACGACGCCATCATCGATTTACAAGGTTTGTCCAAATCTGCACTCATATCAAAGCTTGCAAAACTAAACGTGGGTGGTAAACGCTATGCAATGGGAAACCAAACGAACGGGGCGTCCTATGAGTTTTTAACAAAATGGGTCGCTGATGTATCCATCAAAATAAAGCCCCAGGTGCACGCAGTTGAGCGGGCCAGAATACTTTGTGCTAATGCGCTTGGCTATTCATATCCAATTCAGCAAAAAGTTAGTGCTGGTTTGTCTAGATTAGCACTGGTTGTAAGTCCTGCTCCATCGGTTCTTCCTAACACGGTGGTGCTGGTACACGCCAGTTCAAGGGCCGATAAGACATGGCCCCTTAAAAATTGGACCGAACTGGGACAAGCCTTGATGAAGCAGGGTTTTAATATTGCTTTGCCCCAAGGCTCGGAAAAAGAGTTGGAACAAGCAAGGAAGATTGCAAACACTTTGCCAGGCGCAGTCGTTTGGATAAAAATGAATTTGAAAGATTTGGCTGCGCACTTAAGGGCCTGCAGCGGCGTTATTGGAGTAGACAGCGGACTCAGCCATATTGCAGAGGCGTTGGATTTGCCCTTGGTGCAAATCTACAATTTCGATACAAACTGGAGAACAGGTCCTCAAAGACTGTCTCACCAAGCCAGCATCTTTGAGAGTCCTACGCCAAGCGTTCAAAGCGTTATTGGGTTGTGGGAGAAATGCTGGCACTCATTGCAGGAAATTCAAAATCCGACTAGCAAGGTTTTAACAGATACACTGAGCGGTGCGGAGATAAATAATGCCGCCAATGAAGAGGCAAAAAATGACTCAGCTTTTGATACATCTCTAAACTCATCCTTCCCTATAGAGCTGCAAGACCCACCCACTGCGCTGGCATTAGGTGAGGATATAAAAAAATCACGGCAAACGCAACTAAAGTCCTCACGCCTACGGTCGGACGCGTCCAAAAAGCCTAAAGTAACGAAACTATCTAATAAAGCCAAGGAAGAGCTAAACCCTCAGCCAGGGCTTTTTGATTGATTTATTTGTTCAATTCAGCTTAGATGTCCACCGCACTCCGTAAAAGCTTAGGATTCGATTTGAGTATGGCGGCCTACTCTGTGTTGACTCGTTTGGCTAGCCCTTTTGTTAAGATGAAAGCGATTAAAAGAGGGAGAAAAGAAAAAGGGTATTTGTTTGCAGTAAACGAGAGGTTGGGATATTTTGATACTTCTTTAAATCCCACCTTGGCCCAATTTGCGTCAGGTGCTATTTGGATACATGCGGTATCCCTTGGTGAGACCAAGGCGGCGCAGGTCTTAATCCAATCCATATTGGACCGCTACAGTCGTCACCCTCAAAATGTTGCTTCGATTGACAATCAACCCAGGTTTGTTTTGACTCATTCAACTGCAACTGGTAGAGCTGCGGGAGAGGAGCTCATCAAGGCCATTGGGCTCAAAGCTGAGCGGATAGTGCAGGTTTGGTACCCCTGGGATACGACGGGCGCGGTAAACAGATTTTTAGATAAATTCAGTCCCAAACTCGGACTTCTGATGGAGACAGAGGTTTGGCCTAATATGATTGTTGAGTGCTCGAAAAGAAAAATCCCAACTGTTTTAGTCAATGCTCGGCTGAGTCGCAAATCTTTTGAGAGAACGAGAGTCTTTGGATTTTTCGCAAAAAATATCTATCAAAGACTAAGCGCTGTGATTGCACAAAATTCAAGCGACACCCAAAATTTAGTTGCTTTAGGCGCAAATGTGATCGGTACTTTCGGCAACATTAAGTTTGACGCTGCAGTGGATGGGGCATTATTAAATAGAGGTCGAATTTTTGGAGAACACATAGCCCAGTCCTTTGGCAAGCCAATTGTGATATTTGCCAGCTCTAGGGAGGGCGAGGAGGCGCTGTTGTTTCATTCGCTGATTGCCAATAAAGAGCTTAGGCAAGGTGTGCAGTGGCTTATTGTTCCCAGGCACCCACAACGATTTGATGAAGTTACTAAAATGGCATTGCAACTTGGGTTTGGTGTTTCAAGGAGAACGCCAAGCGCGCTTAGTGTAGGTGTCATGGATGTTTTTGAGAAAAATCAAGCAATACACGAGATGCTCCCAAGTGTTTGGATAGGGGACACTTTAGGGGAGATGCATTTTTATTACGGAATGTCTAAATCCGCTTTACTCGGTGGTAGTTTTGAGCCCCTTGGAGGGCAAAACTTGATAGAGGCAGCTGCGTGCGGATGCCCGCTTGTAATGGGACCTTATGTTTTTAATTTTGCCCAAGCAGCAAAAGAGTCCATACGCTCCAAAGCTGCAGTTCAGATGAGTGACTTTATGGGCGCTTGCTGCGAGGCGCGCAGCATTGCTTTAAATTCTCAGCAACAAAGACAGATGTCTGAAGCTGCTTTGGATTTCGCATCAAAGAACAGGGGCGCAATTGCTAAAACAACTCAGTTGTTAGAGCATTATTTGTAATAACAATTATTTTTCTAATAAATCGTTAACTGCCGCTAAATCCTCTGTTGAAAGGGTTCCATTGGCTTGTTTGAGCTTTAACTCACCCACGAGCACTGAGTACCTTGCCTTTGCAAGCTCTCCCTTAGTTTGATACAACTGACTTTGAGCGTTTAAGACATCGATGTTGATTCGAATCCCAACGCTGTAGCCTAATTTATTGGCATCAAGAGCTACTTGACTTGAATTTTGTGCCGCCTCAAGTGCTTGGACTTGACTGAGCCCTGAGACCACACCCAAGTAAGCAGTGCGGGTTGCAAGACTTACGCTCCTGCGGGCGGCGTCCAAATCGTCACGTGCTTTCTCCTCCAAAGAAATTGTTTCTTGTATACGGTTGTGTGTATACATGCCTGCAAAGAGGGGAAGATTCATCACGATTGCAAAAGTTGTCGAAGTTGATTTTGCATCGCTGTTGCCTATCGAAATCCCAGAGGAATTAGTTCCACCTAGGTTTATTTGATCTGAGAATTGGGTTTGAAAATTCACGGTCGGTTTATGACCACTGTAAGATTTCTCTACCTCAAGTTGAGCAACCTCAAGCGCAAGTCTGGCATTCAAAATACTAGGGTGCGTATCTTCTGCTTCTTTGACCCAAATTTCTGGATCCTCTTTTTGCAGTGGAGGCAACTTAGCACCCTTGGCTAGAGGTTTTGGGCGCGTATTGGTCATTCCAACCAGTTGATCCAAAATTAGTTTTTTGACCCTTACATCATTCGCTGCACCAATCTCTTGTGATGTATTTAAATCATACCGGGCCTGAGCTTCGCGGGAATCGGTGATGGTTGCTGTGCCTACTTCAAAATTTCTTTTAGCCGAAGCTAACTGTTCACCAATGGCTGTTCTTTGAGCTCTGACTACTTCAAGGCTATCTTGGCTCGCTAGCAAATCAAAATAAGCTTGACTAACCTTGATCAAAAGATCTTGTTCAGCCGCCACCAATTGCGCAGCGTTTTGGCTGAGCTGCTTTCTGCTTTGTTTGTAAGTAGCGTAACTGGTTGGGTTGTAAAGGGGTTGGACAGCCGTCAAAGTTGCCACGTGAGCACTTATCAGCTGTTGGTAGTTGGAGGACTGCCCTGATGCAGAGGAGCTAGTGTACCCGTTGACAGTTTGGTGCTGATCTGTGGTCGATAAAGAGATGTTGGGCAAGAGTCCAGCTAATGATTCATCGGCTTTGTATTTGCTTGACTGAAAAAGTGCTTTTGCCCCTTGATAGTTTGCGTCGTAAGCTTTTGCAGATTCGTATAGTTCGATAAGACTTTGAGCTTGAGCGTTTTTTTGAAATCCTACAAAAAGAGCGCAACTTACCGCAATAGCGATAGCCGCTCGAATAGACTCCTTAATGGGCAGTAAACGAAATGGATTCATATTTTTTTTTCCTAAATGCATTGAGGCAGTCAGACAAGCAAAAGCCCGTCAAAAAAATGACACCACATAATAGCTATCATGCAAAAAATGAGCCAATCGTTTGTTGCCACAGATTCATAATTCGGTTTGAATCAAATGGGTTTGATAGAGGGGTTTGAATATGAAATTTTTTAAGGCTTATCCCTTGGTATCCCCATAATGAGATTTGAAAACTTAATTTAAATTTTTTTTAATTCATTCGAGTCAACTGCTTCCTCCACCGCAAGAAAGAAAGTATGACAACTCTCAGGTTAATATTAATGTATTAAATATTTAGTTTTTTCTATTAAACAATAGATGGAAGATACGTCTTTTATAGGTTCACTGTTGGCAAGGGGCTTTATATAACTTAGTATCTTTAGAGCGGATACGATTAGGGTGGCATCAAAAAATTGGTGTGTATTGCATCAGCCAAACCGGGGCAATAGATTACTAAACGAGGACAACCAACACAAAGGAGTATGCGACAGATACCTTCAGTCTGAGTTTTGAGGGTAATTTTTTTGACTTATCCGCAGCAACGGCAATAAATTGCCTCATAACGCATGACCTATCGCATTACATATGCAACTCAGTCTAGCCAAAAAATGGGCGCTAAGTGGGTGGACCTGCTCGTGCTATTGGATTAAATAATCTGCAATGTAAGTCAAGCCAGGCCAGGCCAATCCAAGCCAAACCAAGCCAAATATTACCCTCATCAAGACAAATTTTTTATAACTACGCGCACTAGCCATCAATCAGAAATGAAAATGTGAAGGCTCCCGCACACCCTCTAATCTTGGGAGCACCGTGTCCCACAGATTTTGGTATGTAAAGCTAGTATGTCCTTGTCGGGTTACCAAAGTGGTTTGCATCATAGGACCCTCGCCGGTCACGGCTATGACTTTACCGCCAACCTGCAGTTGCTCAAGAAGTTGTGGGTTGATCTCGTGGACTGAGCCTTGCAAAATAATTGCATCAAAGGGGCCGTCAACTGCGCTGCCTTCAAGTCCCTGCCCAACCCTAACCTCTGCATTATCGATAAGTGCTTTTTGTAAATTTAATTTCGCTTTTACTGCCGTATCCTTGTCTATCTCGATGCTGATGACTCGTTGACAAAGTTGAGCTATCACAGCCGTGGCGTACCCTGACCCAGTGCCTATTTCCAACACTTTTTCTGTGCCCCCCAAGTGCAAATCGTGAATCAATCTGGCTTGGACGCAGGGCGCTGTTATTGAGCTGCCGTTGGGCAAGGGAATCTCTGTGTCACTATAGGCTAGATTTTGGTACTCAAGGGGAGTGAAATCTTCTCTTTTGAGTTTTAATAAAGCGTTTATTACTCTCGGAGTCAAGACATGCCAGGTCCTGATTTGCTGTTCAACCATGTTAAAACGTGCTTGATCAAAATTCATTAAGTTGAGCTCCGGTTTTATCTACATTTCGTTAAATTGCTGTTCAAAGTAACAATGTATTTTAGCTTTAATTGGTTCTTGTGATTAATAAAAGTAAACTAAATCTTTACAAATTAAGGTACTTAAGTCAAACGCATCCCTAGCCATTCCCTAAGTACCCAGCGCGAGTCTCTGAGTCCAGAGTCAGAGGGCAGTGCGTCCATTAGGGGGGATTGAGAGAGGGAAATGTAGCCCATAGGCGCGGGAATAACCTCAAACCCTGCATCCTTAAAGTTTCTACTGGCCCGCGGCATATGCCATGCGTGTGTCACCAGTGCAATGTGTTTAATTCCTTGTTTAGACAGTAACGCATAGCTAAAGTTTGCATTTTGTCTTGTGTCCTTAGACTGACTTTCCATCAGTTTAAGGTCGAGGTCAATGTTCCACTCCTTTTTCAGTATCAATTTTGCAACCTCTGCCTCGGCAATAGATTTGGGACCAGCCCCCCAGCCCACCCCTCCAGAATAGGCCAAAGGAAGGTTGTATTTTTTAGATAGGTGCACCGCGTAACGAAGGCGCTCATAAGCC
Organism: uncultured Burkholderiales bacterium; assembly: GCA_903871545.1. Lineage (GTDB taxonomy): Bacteria > Pseudomonadota > Gammaproteobacteria > Burkholderiales > Burkholderiaceae_C > Limnohabitans. The sequence goes on from CAIQHG010000026.1 coordinate 70,815, forward strand.
GGCATGCTTAAATCGGGTCCCCCGTACTCAACGACTAAAGGCTCTGCGCCTCCTCCAAGAACCATGATAACTTGCGCTTCTTTAATTGATTCGGTCGTTACTGGAGCATACTGGGGCAACAAAGACTCAGAGAGCCAAACCGCTGTGTTTTCACAACTGAGAATCCACAGGCCTGCAGCTCCAGTAAAGACTAAAAGAGAAGCAATTCTTTGGTAAGAAGTTTTACGCTTAAACGAGACTATCCAGCCAAACAACACAAGAACTAAAGGGCCCGCTGGGGGAATAATCAACGTCGTCAATATGGGTTTTAAAAAGAGAAGACTTGAAAATTCCATGAAATTTATTTGTAAGTGAGTAAGCTGTAAGACAGACTAGGAATGTAGCCCTCCATTGTATATACTAGGATTGGGAAACTTATTAAGTTTGTTGTCAAAACTCGCTGAGCATAAACAGTCCCAAATTCCATGCCTAAATGCCTATTCAACCCTTTATTTTTTAAGACTTAAAATGACTCATGAATCAATAACCCTGGGCGGCGGATGTTTTTGGTGCGTTGAAGCTGTATTTCAATTGGTGAGGGGAGTTGTTAAAGTTGAATCTGGCTATTCAAATGGACGCACATCAAAGCCAACGTACGAAGACGTTTGCTCTGGGACAACTGGCTATGTTGAGGTTTTAAAGATTGAATTTGATCCCGCCGTCATCACTCTAAAAGATATCCTCTACATCTTCTTTGCAACTCACAATCCAACGACCTTGAATCAGCAAGGCAATGACATCGGAACTCAGTACCGAAGCGGCATCTATTACGAAAATCCCGAGCACGCAGCTGTTGCCAAGCAAGTTATCGAGGACTTCACTCAGCAAAAGATTTTTGACGATCCAATAGTAACCGAGGTATTGGCTTTGGAGAAATACGCCAGTGCTGAGTCGTATCATCAAAATTACTTTAAAACAAATCCTGCTCAGGGATATTGCTCTTACGTTGTTGCGCCAAAAGTGGCTAAATTCAGAAAAGGATTCACCACTTGGCTTAAAAGCTGATTATTTTTATCAATGAGTGTAGATCAAAATTCATAGATACATTCAAGAAAAGTAAACGGGGCTCATGTGGTGAGCCTTTGCTGAATTATTCTAGGCAATTTCACACAAACATGTTTTAATTTCTTGCTCGCTCGAGCTGATTAAAGTTGGAAATAATTTGAACTGTAATATTTGAAGTAACTTCAAAAGCTTATTTA
>CAIQHG010000027.1 GCA_903871545.1 uncultured Burkholderiales bacterium
AAGTAAAAGTTATTAAAGTTAAAAATATAATTCAAGAAGAATAGATTTAGACTCGAAAATCCAATCTACTAGAATAATTAAAAAGATGTTTAATGCGTTCTTTTGTCTTATTAAGGATTAAAGATAAACCCATCATTACTCATTCAACAAAACCCCAACATCCCCACTCACCCCGGCCCTAGCCCTAGCCCTCACCTCAGTCTCAAAACATTCTCCGTCCTTGGGTTTGCGGCGTTCTTGGTGCTCCAGGGTTTGGACCTGCACAGCTCCTATTTACTCTCCCACGGCGTGTTGATCGGCTCAGTGCACGCAGTGGACTCAAGACTCATCACAACCGCTCAGGAACTGGCCCGAGAAGTCAACCCTGTACTGAGTGGGGCAAGGAGTCCAACCGCATTTTTGTTGCGAATGGTTGCCTATAAGGTGCTCGTTATTGCTATCTGGTCTTACACCTTCTTTACCCAGATCACCCTAAATACGTACAGGAGTACAAATAAACACACAAACACGGATGTAAAAGTTGAGAAATCTTTGCATTATTTTTTTTACCTGAGCATTTGTCTCAATTTAATTTACTTTGTTGTGGTCTTTAACAACTACACCCTCCTCTCTAAGGCAATTACATGAAATACAGTCACTTTTTATTAGCCGCCAGTACGGCGCTTGCGTGTTGGGTTGCCACGGCGGGGGAGTCTGCGTCTGCTGTTGATTTATTTGCTCCTGCGCCCGCCCCCATCACTTCGCCCGCGTCCTTTGATGAGCAACTGCTGCGAAGGTATCCCTCCTCCGCGGGGTCCACGACGGCCCCGGCATTTCAAGGTTTTCACAGCGTGGTCAAGGGCTCTGAGGTGATTTTCATCTCGGATGATCTCTCCATTTTGATAAAGGGAGATGTAATTCAACTCAAAGACGGTGTGTCTTTAACGGCATCTTTAACGCCGGCCTCAACTGCGACATCGATTCAGGCGAATAAACCCCTGATAGATATCTCTAAGTTAGATTTGAATGATGCCATTGCGTTTGGACAAGGCTCCAAAGCCATTTACGTCTTCAGCGACCCAGACTGTCCGTTTTGTAAACAGCTTGAGCCAGAGCTCTCCAAACTAGTTGACACAAAAGTCTATATTTTCCCGTTCCCGCTGACAAGCCTACACCCAAACTCGAAGGCGGTTTCCCAGGCGATTTGGTGCTCCCCTAACCGTGCAAAAGCGTGGAGAGAGTATTTAAGCAAAGGCGTGATGCCTAAACATGCTTCTTCCACCCTTTCCAGTTTTTCCGCAACCTCCCCAACTCCTGCCTCCTCATGTCCGACCCCTATTGAGCGCAATTTAGCGCTGGGTCAGTCCATGCAGATACAGGGTACGCCTAGCATTATTTTCTCTGACGGGAGCATGATTCCAGGGGCGGTCCCTGCCGAGCGAATTGCAGCCACATTAAACGCGCTTCAAGCGGTCAAGCTCGGAGCCTCCAAATGAGCAGGGGGGCCAACAACAAAGTTAATGACAAGGTCAACTACAGCAGATTTTTTGTGATTCATCTGTTTTCCCTGTCTTTAACTGCACTGGCGCTCTTCATCGGTTTCACCAGCTACAGCATTGGAGTCTTTGCGCCCTTGTTTATTGCTCTAGCCTTATATACCTTTGCCTTGGCCGCTCTTTTAGAAATGCTGCTGGGGCTAAGCTTTTTGGTCAAGTGGATCAGCAACAGGCTTGGCCGAAAAAACATGGACTGGTCAGAATTCTCTGGCCATGGACCACTTTAAATGCTGTTTACTAAGACCAAATCGCTCCTTGCACTCTTGACACTGAGTTTTAGTGTTTCAGGGGTTCACGCCTTTTGTTACGGGGAAGCCTCGGCAATGTACCGAGTCGATGAGAGGCTACTGAGATCAATTGCTTGGGTTGAGAGCGCAGGAAGAGTGGACGCTATCAATATAAACCTCAATGGCACAAGAGATGTGGGTTTGATGCAAATTAATTCAAGCCATTTTAAAGAGCTATCAAAGTACGCCATTTCCGAAAAAGATCTGCACGACCCTTGTGTCAACATCAAGGTGGGGGCTTGGATACTTGCAAATTCAATCAAAAAACACGGTAATACGTGGAGAGCGGTTGGGGCTTACAACGCAGGCGCCTCGAATGATGAGTTCAATAGAAAAGTCTATGCAGCCAAAATCAGGTCTGCGATGAACGAAGGTGCGGGAACTACTAAATTCCAAGACCTAAGTACGACGATGGTGATATTAAGATGAATAAGTTAGTAACTGCTCTAGTTTTGATGTTCTTTTTTACTGCATTTGCAGAAAATCTCGGACAAAAAGCAAACACCTATTCTGTGGACCAAGACGCGCGAATACAACTTAAAGCCATTATGGCTGAGAGGGTCCAAAGCGGGGACGTAGAGCGGTATCAAAAGCACCAACTAGCGGTATTGAAGGCCAAACTGCATAACTTTGGGGATTTGGGGCTTGTAACCCATACGAGTTACAAAGCCGAGCTCAGGGAGTTGGTTTTTACAGTACCCAAAGACTTCAAGGACGCAAGTGGCGCAACGGTTGCTAAACGCGGAACTGTGATTAGGCCACTGGAGAGGGTCGTTCTTCAAAACGGGCTCATCTTTATTGACGGCACTGACCAGGCACAAATTAACTATGCGGTCCAAAGAGCCAATACAGAGCACTTAAGGATTGTGCTGACAAAGGGCTCTCCTTACGAGTTGCGCATTAAATATAAGAATACCCCTTTTAGGGGGGGTAAATCCATTCCCTTTTATTTCGATCAAGACGGCGCAATCATAAAAACGTTGCACCTGACCTATGCGTTGGACATCTTGAGCGTACCGACAACACTCACACAAAGGGGCACAAAGCTCTTTGTTGAAACCGGAGTCAGAAGTTGAAAAAGCTGGCCTTCGTTCTTTTGTGTTGCCTATCTCTACTTTGCAGCGCACAAACCAGTGCACAAACCTGTACGGGAACGTTCCCCAATCCTTTGACAGATATTTGCTATGACTGCTTATTTCCCATGATATTGGGGGGTGGGCTGATGAACCTTGGCGTTCAAGGGGACGACTACGACACGGGAGTGGGCACCAACCCCATTTGTGCATGTGCCAACAACTTAAGCGTGGGCACACCAGTGGCGTTTTGGGAGCCGAGGTACATGGTTGATGTGACGAACACGGCTGGGTGCATGCCACTCATGGGTGGGGTTCAGATCAATTTACCGTTCAATTCATTAGAAAACGGAGCCGTCTCCGCAGGAAGGGGAAAGGGCAAGACCGCCTTTATGCAGCTCAACGAATACATCAATCCGGTGATGACCGCGTTGGGCATCATTGCCGCCTCTCCTTGTTTGGATAACCGCTCGTTTGATATTCCTTATATGTCCTGGGCGGACCCCACGTGGAATGACGACACGCTGGCACTCATACTCACCCCTTACGCTTTTGCTTTTAGCTCAATTGCCTCGATTGCCGCAGAGGGCCCCGACTCTATACAGGCCACCACAGGATTTCCCAATCAAAATCTATTTTGGGTTGCAGGCGCTTGGGGGGAGATGTATCCGCTAACAGGCAACGTGAATGTTGCAAACACACCGGAGCAAGTGTCCCATTTACTTATTGCTCGGATTTTTGCAAAACTCCACGCCGCAGGCACTCAACAGTCCTCGGCGGGGGCCGCTGCTTTGCAGGCCTGCTCAGCCTTTGGCGTGCCTGAGCTCGTCATGGACAAACGCCAGTACAAGACGAACAGGGTGTTCCCGTTTCCAGACGCAATGTGCACGCCGATTGGCAGGCCCCTTTATCTCCAAGAGGCGGGTGCTGCCAGAATTACTGACAAAGACTACGGCTACTTTATCTTTCAACGCAAAGACTGTTGCCAACCCTACTCCGCAGGATCTGCGAACTGATATGAAGAAAACGCTACTTGGTCTAATAGTCTTAGTGGGTTTGAGCCCTGCCCTGCGCGCTCAAAGCCTGTACGAATCCATTACGGCTAAGTGGCAGACCTACATCTTTGTATCAACCGAGATGCCAGCAAGTGAATTAGAGGCTCTGGCTCAAGACAGTTTGAGCACGAAGACAACGCTTGTGTTTAACGGTTTTGGGAGTAAGGGTCAGGCAGCCATTCAAAAATATGTGTTTCAGATCAACCAAAGTTGCTGTCAGGGCCGAGCCAGCTTTGCCGTTGACCCCCTGATATTTGCCAAATACAAGGTCAACGGTGTGCCAACGTTTTTACTGGTCAAAGGCAGCTCAACCCTAAATAGTGAACATTCACTTATTACGGGTGATATGCAGTTTGCCAATGCATTGAAATACTGGGCTCAGGACTCTAGAGTTGAGAAGATCCGGTTTGAGGCCACGAGGCTTTATTCAGTGTACGCAAAGTAGAAAAAGTTATTCATTTTTACCGCCCTACTCATCCTACTCATCCTACTAATGCGACCAATGCTCAGATACTCCTCCAAGCCCCTATTTTTTCAAAGCGTGTGTGCGTCTGAACCTTTGCACAACCGAACTGGCTAAGAGGATTAAACAGCATTAAACAGGAATAGGACCAGTCGTATAAAAAACAAAAAAGTTTTAAATATCAAACACAGTAAAAATATCAGATTAAAAAAAAGTGAGTCACTTGCAGATGGTATCCACTAACATAAAAATCATTCTTAGACCTTAATTGGTCCTCTTGAGAAGCCGGGCAGAACGCCTAGACACCCTGCTTTGCCGTCCCAATTCAACCGACTCAACCGACTCAACAGACTCTCACCCACACCACAAAAGCAGAACAAATGACTTATATCGCCTCTTTTAAATCACTTTTACAGGCTGCAACGCTTGTTGCAAGCGTTGGAGCTTTTGGACAGGCCGGCTCAAATTTCGTTTTAACGCCCTCTGCCGTAGTTGGCTCGGCGGTTTTAGCCCCTTTATTGGGTGGCGATTACGTTTACGGACCGATAAAGACGGACGCCCGCATACCAAGTCGAGCCATTATTGTGTCTCAGCCTGTGCGTTATGACTACGTATTGTTCAGCGCGCAGGAGGAGGAAGACCTGTGGAGCTACAAACAAAACATCTTAAATGCAGAGCAGATTGAGATTGAAAAATCAAGAGAATTGAGGTCTATCAAGAAAGCAGACACTAACATACGGTCCACGAATTGGCCAAAAGTTGTTTTAAGTGGTGAAAGTGTGTGTGTTCCACTGGTTGACTTTGCTGGGTCAAAAAATTGGAGGGATCATTTGACCTGTACCCCACTTGAGGCTGGTGCGGGCGCATCTCTATTAACAAAGGCAATCGAATGAGCGCGCACCACATCCCCCGTTTTGGTGGTGCTGAAAAGGTGTTTGCCGGGGCGGCGGTGAATGATCTTTGGCTATTTGCAGCGACCAGTGTGGGTGGGCTACTTATTGCTAACACCCAGATGCTATTGGGATTTGCAATATTTGTCTTTGGTTATGTCGTGACCCGCGTTTATGTGGGCTGGAAACTTTCCCAAACGCCTGGGGCTATGAAGTCGGTCTTATTTGGACTCGGACTGAGTAGCTACGGGATGCAGTTTAAAAGCCAAAAGACCATCTACTACGGAGACCACAAAGCTACAAATGCATCTTCAAAATATTTAAGGAAATAATCAACAGAACGGATGATTTGATAGTTAGAGTATTTGCATCAAATAAGTAGCGATGAATATTTACTATAAATGTATGGAACGAACTGCTATATGTTATTGGAGTAAAATATTTTAATATAATAAACAACATCTTATGAATTTTATTTCGAAATCTTTAAATCTAAAATTTTGGAACAAATTTACTTGCGCAATATTCTTTGCGCTTAGTTGCTGCATTGTTTCTATACTTTCATACCAAGGTGAATCTAAGGCTGAAAGCTCAACATCTAGTATTTCTGTTCTTTATGGCTGGAATTTATTGGGCAACGGCGTGAGTGCGCCAATATCTATTCAAACTGCTTTTGGTAATCAGTCTAACGTTAATACCGTTTGGAAATGGAACGCAGCGACGAGTAAGTGGGCTTTTTATACGCCTTCGCTACCTGATGGGGGGGCAAGTTACGCCTCCAACCAAGGATACGAGGCCTTAACAACCATTAACCCAGGAGACGGGTTCTGGGTTAACGCCAAAGCCGCCTTCACTTTTACGACCAGTGCGGCCAGTATTTATAGTGCGTCTAATTTTTCACCAACCAGCCCGACCGCACTTTTAACGGGTTGGAATTTAATTGCAGTTGGAGACGCTATACTGCCTGCGGTTTTGAACGCCAGCTTCAGCGCCTCCGCTCCTAGTGTGGGTTCATATGCGGCGAATGTCAACAGTATTTGGGCGTGGGATGCGACTAAGGCAAAATGGTATTTTTATTCCCCTACGCTAGATAATGCGGGGACCTTGCAGAAATTCCTCACTGATCAAGGCTACCAAGACTTTAGTACCAACAACTTAAAACTTCAAAACGGTGTCGGTTTTTGGGTAAACAACAACGGCAGTGGTTTAACGGCTATTGCTGGCACGGTCAGTGGGCTAAATGCTGGCAGTTCCATTCTTTTAGCGAATGGTACTCAATCACAACTAATAAATAGCTCCGGAAATTTTTCTTTTACAGTTCCAAGTAATTCAACTTATAACGTATCTATTACAACCCAACCGTATGGACAAACTTGTATCGTCTCAAACGGCACAGGCACGGCAACTGGCGTAAACAACAATATTACGATCTCTTGCAATGTGGTGATTGGATTACAAAATTTAGTCGCTAATGCAATCAATACGCTAACAGCCAATATCATTAGCTCGTTTAATAACAGCGATTCGACTTCTTTTAATAGCTACGTGGATTCTAATTTTTTAGATTCTGGTCAAACGGCCAGTGTTTTATTTGCTGGAGCCACGCAATTTGCAACATCAAATAACAACAATTTAGCACTTTCTTCAACATCCATCAACTCGTGTTACTTCAACAAAAGTGGGCTTAGCTTTCAATCAACGGCGTCACAATTGGCCTCTCAAACTGGAATATGCGGTACCAATGCAAATATTTTGCTGAGCAGTGGATCGGTTTTCCCCATAACCTTGGTCTATAAATTTACGGTCGATTCTTCGGGAACAAAGGTTGCGTCTTTAAAGCTTTACGGAAATCAGTTCAACGACTCCCTTACTGTATCACCCCTCATTGCTCAAACGATTCGCGTAGACGGAACACTGAGCAGTCAAGGCAATCAAGGTTTAGTGAGTGGGTATAACTTCAAAATTGGCACGGGTTTGGTCAATAATGCGGTAACTAGTAAAAGCAATATGTCTGCAATCGTCAAAGTCACTGATAGTAGCTCTAATTCTTTGGGTACCTACTATATGCAGTGCACCCAGGCCTCAAGCTCAAATCCCACTCACTGTTATGACAGCGTCTTAAGTTTTTGTGTCAACAACAGTCCTACATGCCAGGGTGGAACGGACTCAAATAACGAGGTTTACAAAGTGGGGGGAAGCGTTCTCTCCCTTGACATACCTACTGGTACAAATAATTTAAACATTCCGCCAACCGTTCCTACAGGTGCCACACAAATTCAATCTGCTCTTGCAAATGGGCCAGTCACAGTCAGTATTAAAACTTACAACACCACGCTTGATCACGTAACAACCTCTACTCCAGTGACTCAAGCTGTTACGGTACCCGTTGTTGGAATGCCTATTAGCTATTCTCAATTGTTGAATGTAAACTTTGCGACATTGACCAGTTCTGGTCAAGCGGAGTTGGCAGCTTGGACGGGGAGCTCTACACTTAATCTTGGTTTTATAAGTGGTCAAATGTCTGTCATAGCCGCGGATTTTGAAACACCCACAAACAACAGTGGTCAAACCATCATGGTTCAACCAACTGACATCCAATTAAAATTCACATCGATTGGGGGGGGCGTCTCTAAAACAGCCGTCACAAACACAACACATACCAACTGTTCGAATACAGATAATTACCGAGCTGTTTATATAGTGGGAACGTATGAGAATTCAGACGTTCGGATCAAATATTTAGGTGCTTGCCAAATACAAGATTACTAATCTTATCTAGGCGAAAGCTCATCGCCTTTAACCCTATAACGGGTCTAAAGGCTAATGCAGAAAAGTTCTCTTTGCTGGGGGATTAGTTTGAGCAAAATTTTCGCGCATCCCCCGACTACAGCGAAGCTTAGTCGCAGGTCAAGCGAAAGGAGCCGAAGGCGACATGCCTCACCTACGGAGGCGATTCTTGATCCTGGATATACGC
>CAIQHG010000028.1 GCA_903871545.1 uncultured Burkholderiales bacterium
GCGTATATCCAGGATCAAGAATCGCCTCCGTAGGTGACGCATGTCGCCTTCGGCTCCTTTCGCTTGACCCGCGACTAAGCTTCGCTGTAGTCGGGGGATGCGCGAAAATTTTGCTCAAAGATTTGTCCTTTGAGCCTTAAGGAATGCTCAGGATGTTATAGACGTGGCAAATGATTGCCACATCAAACGACTAGATTGGAACGCAATAGACTGCTACTTTGATTGGCGTTTGGATAGGCGTTTTTTGGGGGGCACGAACTCATTTGAAAAAATTTCAAATGGAGTAGTTAATCCTAGCTGACTAGCAGAGGGTTGGTTTTGCAATAACTCTGCAAACATGTGCATCTTCGACGCCGTATTTGGCCATTCCGTACCCTTGAACTTGGTACTGAATTTGGAAATTGAAGGTGCTTTGCAATTTATGCATTAGATTGGACGGTGAGATAAATCGCCTGAAATGGGCCTGAGCCTGTTTTGGATTGAGAGCGTCCTCCTCGGTCCTAAACTCTAGTGCAATCACATCCTGCGGGTTTAGGCAGATACTTCTGATGAACTCAAAAAGCTCGTCCTCCTTGTCTTCTTGAATTGCGTGAATAAAAAATCTAGAGTAAATAACTTTTTTGATCAATTTGGTGGATTCAAACACTGTCTTGTGATGTTCTAAATCGCAAATATCGCTATTTACAAAGGTGCTCATCGTTTTATTTGAATTCATCATCTGAGAATTACAAAAATTAATGGCAGCAGAACTTTTATCAACACCAATCACATCATGGCCCAAATAGGAGAAAAATAGTGAGTCCCTACCGTTGCCGCACCCGATGTCTACAAATAGGGAGTGGTTTTTAAATTCATTTGCAATAAAGGCCGCAAACTGAGAGGGGGGAAATTGATTGAGTTGTCGTTCATAAAAGGTTTCCCAATAAAGTTGGGCTGATTTTTCTAACTCGCTGCTTTTTTCCAAAAGCCCCGTCTCATCCAACTTACGCTGGAGCTTTGAGGGGATGCATCCCTGCTCTGATGGTTTTAATGGATTCATGTATTTGTGATTTTTCAATGACTCAGAGCGATAAAGGTGGAGAGTTCTTGCCGCATTGCGCGCTTAGTTCAATAAAGCAAGTTAAATGCCTAATATTTTTGCCCTTGCGAATCTTGAAGTCTCTGAGTTTGTTACGGATCCGCAAACAAAAAAGCGCCTAGCAAGTAGGCGCTTTAAAGGACCGAGCAGTAGCCAGGAAAGTACTGAGGCTATTATTTTATTTGGCTGCGTTCATAGCCTTGATAACCTTATCGGTGACATCATGTTTAGGATTAATGAAAGCGACTTGTTGAAGAATTACGTCGTATTTCTCTGTTTCAGCCATTTGTTTAATCACTTTATTGGCCTTATCTAGCACCAATTTAAATTCGTCATTCTTTCGGTTTTTAACATCCTCTTGAAACTCTTGTCGTTTACGCTGGAGCTCTCTGTCTTGGTCCATGAGTTGACGTTGACGTGTGACTCGCTGAGCTTCAGACATAGTTGTTGAGTCTCTGTCGAATTTATCCGCATCTGATTTCAACGAGTTACCCGCATCAACCAACTCTTTCTCGCGCTTTGAGAACTCCCCTTGAAGTTTGTTTTGAGCGGCGATGGCCATATTGGACTCGCGAAAAACCTTATCGGTATTTATAAACCCAACTTTCAATTCATCAGCGGCTGCGTAACCAGTCAAACCCGCCAGCATAAGAGCACCAACTAAATAGTTTTTAAATTGCTTTTTCAAAGGGTTCCCTGGGTTTAGAAATTAATAGGCCATTCTATCGCCAACACTTTTGAGTGTGACTTTTGGCATTCCGCGCTTTTTTTGAATTCTTATGTATTCAAAAAATAGAAGTAAAGCTATGTTTGAGGCACATAGCTCGCCACATAATGATCTCATCGAAGGGCATATTTAACATCTTGATGGGGCTGGGGGAAAACCGACCCATATTTCCCAACTATGAACTCAAATGCCTGGGTTTTGTTGGCTGGAGTTGCCGCCCACAAGGAGAGATTCTTGCAATTAATCTCTGGCAAATAAATTTTCCAAGATTTCTAAAAAGACAAAAAAAACCCACTGCTTAGGTGGGCAAAAGTAAATTGTTATTTACCAAGGAGACGTCATAATATTGCAATATATGTGCCTGTCAATAAATATGAAAATATCAAAGAAAATAGGCTTTTCATAACGTTTTCGCATCATTTGGGGGCGCTTTTTGAACGAAATTTGATGAAAAGCATTTAAACGTATCATTTTTAATACGCAAGCAACGCACTAATAGGGTGATACTAAAGTTGCCTCATCCCTTTTGGGTGCGTGCAAATGGCAAGCAAATGGCAAGCAAAGGGCAAGCAAATGGTAGAAAAATGGCAGGCAAATTTACTGGCTCTAATTGAGGGGTGTTTATTAATGGTTAACTTTATATTTTTAAAACGATCTTTGTTTCTTTTAGGCTGCTTAATCGTTTGGGGCGCGTATTCGCAAACCGATTATCCTAATAAAGTGATAACCGTCGTGGTCCCTTTTCCGGTTGGTGGATCCTCGGACATGGCCGCACGAGCGGTAAACGTGAAGATGGGCGAATTTCTGGGGCAAAGTGTATTGATTGATAATAAGGCGGGTGCCACAGGAACCATTGGGGCTGGCTTTGTTCGCCGCGCTCCCAGTGATGGATACACCTTAATGATTGCTCCCATCAGTGTCTACGCCATCAATCCAGCCTTGTTTGCAAATTTGCCTTACGATCCACAAAAAGATTTTGATCTTTTGAGTGTGATGGTAAGAGCCCCCAATGTGTTGGTGACAAGGGCGGATTTCCCAGTCTCCAATCTCAAAGAACTTATTGACTATATGCGGATAAATCCTTCCAAAGTATCATTTGGAAGCTCTGGTAACGGCTCATCTGATCACTTGACTTTGGCACTCTTCTCACAAAAGGTAGGCGTAGCTGCTATTCACGTTGCATACAAGGGAAGTGGCCCCATGCTTGGAGATTTACTAGGAGGACAAATTGACGCATCATTTCAGAATCTAAATTTGGTTCTCAATCAAGTTAGAGCTGGCAAATTAAAAGCTTTTGCCATCACAAGCGCTAACAGATCTCCTCTTTTGCCAAATGTGCCGACTTTGGGCGAGAGCGGCGTCTTAGATGTCGAGGTCTACTCTTGGCAAGGCGCGGCAGCACCTAAGGGGCTCAGTCCAAGTGTTCAGGCAAAACTTCACGCTGCGCTTATTAATTCACTCCAATCGACAGAGATAAAAAAATATATGACTGACCAGGGTTTTGAGATTGTAGGAAACACGCCCCAGGAGTTTAAAGTTTTCTTGGCTGCAGAAACTCACAGATGGAAGCGAGTGGTGGAATTGGGCAAAATCGTGGCCGATTGAGTCCTAAAATTCAGCCGCATTTGACAAATAAATCAGTTCTTAAAAAAACTAGTAAATATACTCAATGCAACCTCTTACGTTTGAGCGAAACGAGCTTGTACTTTTCTCAGGCGGGCAAGACTCTATCACTTGCCTTATTTGGGCGCTTCAATATTTTGATAAAGTAGAGACTATGGGTTTTGAAAAATGTCGTGATTCGCTAGCAGTTTAGGACAAAACTTTTTTTAAAAAACCAGCTATATCTTCAAGCTCATTTGGATGTACCGAGTGAGCCATCGCATATGTATGCCAATTTACCGAGTAGCCCAAGGAGGTTAAGAGATTTTTTGAGTCCTCACCGCGTTTTAGTAAAACAACTGGATCTTGGGTGCCGTGGGCCATGAAGATGGGAGTTAACTGGTTGGCTGGATTTGCAGCCGTTTTAAACGTATCCGCTAAGGGCAGATAGCCTGATAGAGCAACAATACCGGCCAATGAGTGGGGTAGAGTTAATGCTGTATGCAAGGCCATTGCGCAGCCCTGCGAGAAGCCAGCAAGCACTATATTTTTATAGGGAATACCTAAGCTTGTTTGTTCTGTAATTAGCTCTTTGATGGACGCTGCCGATTTCTCAATACCTTGGGCATCTTGACGACTAATCAAATCACTCCCCGTAATGTCATACCACGCAGGCATTACGTAGCCTTGGTTCCAGGTCACGGGCATGCTAGGGGCGCTTGGGAAAATAAAACGTATGGGCGGGCAATCATCTAAATCTAACTCCTCAACAATGGGGACAAAGTCATTCCCGTCCGCGCCCAGGCCGTGTAACCAAATGACAGCGCACGTTGGATTAGGCGCAGACTCGAGGACTATAGTTGGGAGTTTGGACATGTTGTAGGATTCAAACTAAAATTTAAGATAGAGGTTCATTTTAGCGTCATCAACCGGCCTGCATGATTTTATTCAATAGTTGAAGAGTACCTTTGAAAATAACTTTTAAATTGACTTTTGAAGTCACCAATAACAGTTTATAAAACAGCTAAGTCTTTTTAGTAAAAAATATGCTAACTCAGCCCGTAACAACTGACCAAACACTACCTGTGTTGTACACATTTAGAAGATGTCCTTACGCTATCAGGGCGAGACTGGCATTGAGTGTTAGCAGTGTAGAGTACGAGCACAGAGAGGTGGATCTAAAGAATAAGCCTGTGCACATGCTTGAGCTATCCCCCAAGGGTACCGTTCCGGTACTTTGGCTTCCTGGGGAGGAGGGCCGAGTGATTGATGAGAGTCTTGGCATTATGAGGTGGGCCCTTGAACGCAACGATCCTCTTGGTTGGACGCCCAGCACAGAGGACTCAAAAGCTCTCACGTTCAAGCTCATTGGGATCAACGATGGAGATTTTAAAAAAAATTTAGATAGCTACAAATATCCAAGTCGCTTTGGTTTGTCAAATGGGCTGGCCTTCAGGGATGCAGGACTTTTCATTTTAGAGGAGCTAAATCAGATACTTAGTAAAGAGGCTTTTTTAGCATGCTCTTACTTTTCATTCTTGGATGCAGCTTTGGCGCCTTTTATCCGTCAGTTTGCTAGAACCGATTTAGAGTGGTTTAGGCGGCAATCCTTACCGTACCTCATTAAATGGTTAGATTATTTTGAAAGTTCCAGTATTTTTGAAACGGTGATGAAAAAAACAAATAAACTGAATCAAAGGCAATAGTCATTTTTTGTTTTTTCTCAGCTTGGCTCAGCTTGGCTCAGCTTGGTTCAGCCCTACTCAATTGATTGCACTTATAAGCACAAAGTTTTTCATCGGTGTAATCAATCATATCCGTATGATTTAATAATATCTCTGGCTCTTTTGCTCCTCAAGTAGGACACAAAAGCTTTAGCTGCAGGTATGTCTTTGCCGTTGGTTAAAACAACCGCGTCTTGTTTGATAGGCGAGTGCATGGATTGGGGAACCTTCCAGGCTGAGCCTTGTTTAATACGTCCATCAATGTAGACCTGAGATAAAGCGACAAACCCCAGCTCCGCGGACTCAGACTCAACGAATAAATAGGCTTGTCCAATATTTTCTCCCCAAACAGCTTTAGGCAAGATTTGCTTGTCTAACCCCAGTTTGGCTAGAGTTTGAATTGCCGCTAAACCGTAGGGGGCCAATTTGGGATCAGCAATCGATATATGCTTAAAGCCATTCTTTTTTAAAACATCCCCTGCATTGTCTACTAAGTTGGATTGCTTGCTCCACAAGACCAACTTACCAGTGGCATAAGTAAACCTAGAGCCTGATTCTGCAAACCCTTCTTTCTCAAGCTTGGCAGGCGTTTCCTCATCTGCGGATAAAAGCACTTGATAAGGGGCTGCGCTCTTAATTTGGGCGTAAAACTTGCCTGTAGACCCAATTGAGAAGTTTGCCTTATGCCCCGTGTCTTGCTCAAAAGCAGTTGCTATTTTTTCGATGGGAGATGCAAAATTAGCTGCTACTGCAATCAAGACCTCGCCTGGGCGAGCCTGAGCGCAAAACACGATAGACAAGATGAGAGATATATTTTTAATCGATTGTTGCAAGTTACGCCACTGTTGGTTAAACCATGGTCAGTATACAGACCAGTAAAAAAAGCATGGCCCTAGCAAAAGACTAAAAAAGCAGTATAAGCAGGGCATTGGACTGTGCGGCATGGACTACTCCACTATAAATGAGCCGAGCTTGGGACTGCCTTTTAAGTAGCCTTCTTTTTTGGCAAGCCATTAAATAGAAATAGCTATTGTGGGTGTTGTATGTTGTTTTATCAAATTACAGAAACTGCAGAATTTGTTTTTTCAGTCGCCATAGTTCCCTCAATCTCTAATTCGTTTATTGCTTCAGTTTGAGTGCCGGCGGGGTTGTCCTCGGACAGTACATAGGTATCTGATGCAGAGTCATCCTTAGCGGATGGTGCGAGTGTCTCGCTTTCGGTCTGGGACTCAGTTACTCGAAATTCAGCTGAGATCAGTCTCTCAAACATCTTTTTCTCTTTGGCAATTGACTCTTTAAAGGCTTTGCTTGTTATAACAAGCACCGAGTGCAATTCTTTTAAATTGTCAATAGATTCATTTAGCAAATCGATTGAGTCAATCCTATTTCGTTTCGTAAACTCATCAAGCATTAACGCTCCCATTGGTTACCTCCATAGGATAATCTAAAATTGCTATATAAAATATAGGGCTATTAAATATATATTCGGCTCCACTTGTCTTTTTATTAGTCAATTAATAGTTTTTTTAAAATAGCAGGGATTGGCGCGTTTCTTGGTTTTTTGATTTAGTTAGTGACCGTGCATGGACCCCGCTCCCACGGCTTGAACGGGTAGATTGACTTCTAGCTCCCCAGAGGATGCAAATTTAAGCTTTATCTTTACCACGTCGCCAACTGCAAGAGGCTTTTTGAGCCCCATTAGCATTAAATGTAAGCCGCTTGGCGTGAGCTCAACGCTTGAGTTGGTTGGTATTTCAAGGGCGTTAATTTGACGCATTTTCATTGTGTTTCCCTCCATACTCATGCTGTGGAGTTGCACTTCAGTCGCTATCGGAGTGCTGGCCCCGATTAATTGATCACTTTCCCCCGTAACTGCAATCTTCATAAATCCTGAGCCAACAGTTTGTCCTGCTACGGTTGCTTTACTGTAAGCTCCAGTGATGGAGATGCGTGCGTTTTTGGCGTCTTGGGCGTTCGCGTAAAGACCCAAAGCTGAGGCGATAAAAATGGCCAATAAAAGAATGAGATTTTTCATCGAAACCTTTAGATTGTGCTGAGTTACTTGATTAGTGACTTGAATTCTAAGGCTCGTTTCGTGCGGATTTCGTCAATCTCACCATTTCCCCTCTTGTTCATATGTCAAATGGATGAAAACCCCGGTAAATAGTAGTCGTAATCGACGAAATGTGTTGGTGCGTTTTTTATTTCCCTGGAGTTTCTATTAGAATAAACTTAGTTTTTTAGAAGAGCACATAATTATGGTCGGTAATACTTTTAAGCCTAATCCAAACTCCAATCCAAGCGCGGCTCAAAATTCGAACCCCAATTCGGGGTTCAATTCAAGCAGCACTTCCTCCGCAAAGCCCAGGTCGCAGGGGCAAGATATTTACATCGGAGAAGGTGTTGTAATTCAAGGCACTTTTAATGTTCCCGGCAAAGCCGAGATTCACGGAACTGTCAACGGTGAACTCAGGGCCGATAATTTACTAGTCGGCTTGCAAGGGAAAATTACCGGAAAAGTAACAGCACGTGAGATGGATGTGTTGGGTGAAATTAACAAAGAGATTCACTGCGAGGAGTACCTCCACATACGTGCCTCTGGTGTAGTCTCCGGCGCTCTAGAGTACTGCGACTTGGAGATTGATCGGGGCGGTAGGTTTGCTGGCTCCATGGTTCAAAAGCCTAGCCGCGTAAAGTAGTTAGAACTTTCCCTCGTGCTAATGCATAAAGAGCAGGCCCGCATTTCTTGAAAGACCCTCAAACGTAAGGTACCTCATGCCAATTGGTCGTGTAATTGGGGGACTTTCTAGTTTGTTTCATATGCCAGTTTTGCCCACTTTGTTTATCTAAGTAAGTGCCCTGCGTTGATACCGTCACAGTGCCCCGTCCATATCGTTTGTTGAGCTCATCTAAGGCGCCCATCAGTCTCTCGTTGGGTTGGTGCGCGGGCTCCCACATATCCATTTGCATGTGTGTTGTTGGAGTGATTTCGCTGAGCATAACGCCCGCTTTTTTATAGCTGTACCCGGATTTAAACATTTTTTCTACTAAATAATTGGCCCACGTATTGACGTACACCGTATCGTTGGTGGGCTGTGGCAAGGGTACGCTGATACACGGGTTGTACTGGGGCAATTCAGCTCTGAATCGATTGGTGGATAAGAAGACTTGAATGATGCAGGCGTGAGATTGTTGAGCCCTTAACTTTTGACATGCGTTGGATACAAAAAGTGAAACCGCATCTTTAAGTGCATTCACATCTGTGATCATCTGCCCGAATGAGCGGCTGCAAACGATTTGCTTTTTCGCAGGCTCTACCTGCGTCATATCAATGCAGGAGAGCTCGCGCAGTTCACGTTGCGTTTTCTCCATGACGACCCCAAACTCGGCGCGTAGTGTGGGAGTATCTGCAAGTTTTAAATCTTGAACGGTATAAACTTTGTAAGCGTTAAGCCTGTTCGTTAAGCGCCGGCCCACCCCCCACACCTGAGACACCTCTATTTTCGAGAGTAGGGCATCCTTTTGTGATTCGTTTAGATCGTTGAAGTTAAACACACCCTTGGATTTTGGGTGTTTCTTTGCAACTTGGTTGGCCAGTTTTGCAAGCGTTTTTGTCGGCCCTATGCCCACGCATACGGGAATTCCCGTCCATTGGCCAACCGTTTGTTTAATTTTGTAGCTGACATCTCTTAGTTCTCGGATGCCGCTTAAGTCTAGAAAAGACTCGTCAATGGAGTAGACCTCCTGTGTGGGGGTGAATTGGCTAAGAATAGACATCACTCGGTTGGACATGTCCGCGTACAGCGCGTAATTGGAGCTAAGTGCCAGTACGCCGTGCTCCCTCTCAAGTTCCTTTACTTCAAACCACGGTTGTCCCATCTTAACGCCAAGTGCTTTGGCTTCGTTTGAGCGAGAAATTACGCACCCATCGTTGTTACTAAGGGCAACAACAGGGGTGTGGATGAGATCTGGGCGAAAGACTCTCTCGCAACTCACATAAAAATTATTACAGTCAACTAACGCCAATTGTTTGACGTGCAGTGGTGGCGTCAGCGCTTGAGTTTGCACGTTATATTGATCTATGGCTACTAGTGAAGTTTGTGCAGGTTATAGGTGACGACGCCCCAGACTGTTAACTCCTCGCCATTTTTGATTAAAAGAGGCGGATAAAGTTTGTTTTCTGCAATAAGCTTGACAACGCCTCCCCGTCTGTACAGTCGCTTAACTGTGAACTCATTATTAAGTACGGCGATAACAATATCGTTGTGCTTAGGCTCTAGCGATCTGTCTACAACGAGCATGTCGTCTTGATAGATGCCAATGCCACTCATTGATTCCCCTTTAACTCGGAATAAAAAGGTGGCTTCTTTGTTGCGTATAAGGTGCTCGTTTAGGTCAATTCTTTTTTGAGTATGATCCGCAGCAGGTGAGGGGAAGCCTGCGGTCATGCCCCAGGGGCATAAATCCAGCATAAGAGGGCTTGATTCAAAGGCGATGGGCACTGAGAGCGGTAGTTTAAAATTCTTCATGACATCTGTAATTATATACAGTTTTCTGCTGATCGCAATAAAGCCTTAATTACCTTGCTACGGGAGTTGAGCGTACGAGGCTTTGTAGAGAATTGGGTAAAATCAATACAATGATTGGATTTATGAAAAAAATATTACTCTTCTCTTTCTTTGTCTGGTCGGCATTTGCCTGTGCGCCCGCGTGGTGCGGCGAGACGATTGTTTTGTTCAGACACGCTGAAAAACCAGCAGCGGGCCTAGGGCAACTCTCGTGTCAAGGGCTACGCCGAGCTCTCGCGTTGCCCGATGTTTTAATCCCAAAGTACGGACGCCCCCTAGAGCTGTTTGCGCCTAATCCAAGCGAGCAAAAACTAGATCGAGGCATCCTGTACGCTTATATTAGACCACTTGCAACGATTGAGCCAACCGCTATTCGTTTGGAGATGCCCGTCAATTTATCCTATTCAATCAATAATTATTCACCTCTTGTTGGTTATTTACTGGGCACAGGAATGGAGAACTCTACTTTCTTCGTCGCTTGGGAGCACCACCAAATTGACGCTATAGCGAAATTGCTAATTGAGCCGTTTGACAAAGAATTAGCGCAAACGGTTAAGCATTGGCAAGGTGACGATTTTGACTCTATTTATCGCATCACTTTAGAGGGCAAAGGTGACACGAGGAAAGTATCTTTTGCGGTTGACCAACAAAAAATGAGCAATTTGTTGACGACCTGTCCAGGCGCTAAAGTTAACGACGCCTTGTGAATCTCGCTCGTTCACATACTTAATAGGACTTTTAGAGATGACGAGCCTTAACCCCGGCACTGGCTTTACAGTTAGGGCTGCTTGGTTCCCCACCTGACCCGGTTGGCTGCTTGTCCATGCGGGAAGGCCCGTCAGTTAGGATTGTACGCATTATCGTCTGCTTAACATTTTCAGCTGTTAATTAAATTCAAACACCTCCTTTTGGATTTTGTACTGGGCTTTAAGGGCTTGACTCCACGAGCATGGGCGAGTTGACAGCGTTACGGCATTAGAATGTAATCTATGTCATACATCGTCTTAGCTCGTAAATACAGGCCCAAAAATTTTGCTGAATTGGTTGGGCAGTCACACGTCGTGACGGCTTTGTCAAACGCACTCACCACGCAGCGACTTCACCACGCCTATTTGTTCACAGGTACCAGAGGCGTGGGGAAAACAACTGTTTCCCGCATTTTGGCTAAATCGCTTAACTGCGAGGCAGGCATTACCGCAAATCCATGCGGATCATGTGACGCTTGTACGCAAATTGATGCGGGTCGCTTTGTAGACTATACGGAATTAGATGCCGCCTCCAACAGGGGTGTGGACGAGGTGCAGCAACTTTTAGAACAAGCGGTTTATAAGCCTGTTCAAGGGCGCTTTAAGGTCTTTATGATTGATGAGGTACATATGCTCACCAATCATGCATTTAATTCGATGCTTAAAACATTGGAGGAACCACCTGAGTATTTAAAGTTTGTTCTTGCAACGACCGATCCCCAAAAAGTGCCAGTTACAGTTCTATCTAGGTGTTTGCAGTTTAATTTGCGACCCATGGCACCTGAGACTATTATGGAACATTTGTCCTCAGTTTTAAAGACAGAGCAAGTTGCCTATGAGGTACTTGCTTTGAAACTCATAGCGCAATCTGCAAGGGGCTCTATGAGGGACGCGCTGTCCTTGACGGATCAGGCTATAGCGTTTGGTGCTGGTGAAATAAAAGAGGCCAATGTGCGTCAAATGTTGGGGAGCGTGGATTTTGGATATATTTTTGACCTGATCAAAGCATTGTCTGAAGCAGACGGTAGGATTGTTTTCCAGATCTGTGAAAACATACGCCAAATGGGGATCGATTCTGCGAGTGTTTTAGAGGAAATGGCCCGCGTTTTGCAAAGGATGGCTGTTATCCAAAACGTGCCTAGCTTTGCTCAAGTTTGGGCAAAAGAAGGGGAATCCACAGACCCAGACGAGCAACGGGTTGTGGACCTTGCGCTTGAACTGCCCTCAGATGAAACACAACTGCTCTATAGCATTTGCCTTCAAGGTCGAGCAGAGCTTGGCTTAGCTCCAGACGAATACACTGGACTGACGATGATTTTGCTGCGTCTACTGGCCTTTAAAAGCGAGCATTCGAAATCCGAATCGTCCTTGACCAATATCGGTGCGCAGTCACCACAGGCTCAAAAAAAAACTTTAAAAACTGAGCCCATTCAGGCAGCGCAACCCTTTTCTGACCTTGCCGCTAGTGCCCCCCCTCTAATTACTCCGGTACCCTCTGCCAAGCCAGTTATCCACTTTGATACCCATCCCAATCAATCAAAAGACTTAACTCAAGGCGATTTCATCGCCCGTGAAATGACTTCCATTTCTTTGCCAGTCAAAGAGATGCACTATAAAGCGGATGAGAACGAGTCGTTCTCGGGCCAGTTGCCGTTACCCCCTGCACATTTGTCTCCTGGTGATCAGGCAGCCAACGCAGCTCCAACCAAGCCCGCTGAGGCTGCTCAGATGATTCCAGTAACTGTGCATCATCAATCCGAGCGCAGCCAAAACCTTGAGGTACCTAAGTCTGGATTGGTGAGAGAGTTGGTTGCGACCGCAGAAGGAGACTTTTGGAGCGACGTTGTTTACCAATTAGTAGAATCGGGTAAAGTACACGGACTTAACCGAGAGTTGGCTTTGCAGTCCCAGTTGATAGGGCGCGAAACGGATGGCTGGATTCTTAGAGTTGAGAGTGAGAACTTAAATTCCAACAGCAACCGCGAAAAACTCCAAGCCGCTTTGAAACAGACAGGCTATGACGTTACATTACAGTTTGAGATTGGTGTGGTCCGAGACAGTCCAGCCAGGCGAAATATTGCCAAAAATTTAGCTCGAGAAAAAGAGTTTCTTGAGCGAATTCAAAATGACCCGTTAGTAAAAAGGATGGTTCAAGAATTTGACGCAAAAATCATCATGGGTAGTATCAAACCCATTACCGCAGACAATCGTACAGACAATTTAAAATAACACACTTCAAAAAAATAGGAAACACAAATGTTTAATAAAGGTCAACTATCTGGTCTCATGAAACAGGCTCAAATGATGCAGGAAAATCTTCGCAAAGCTCAAGACGAGCTTGCGTTGATGGATGTAAGTGGTGAGGCGGCGAGTGGCAAAGT
Organism: uncultured Burkholderiales bacterium; assembly: GCA_903871545.1. Classification (GTDB taxonomy): domain Bacteria; phylum Pseudomonadota; class Gammaproteobacteria; order Burkholderiales; family Burkholderiaceae_C; genus Limnohabitans. Next base: position 12,827 of record CAIQHG010000028.1, read on the forward strand.
AAAAATTGAGATGACCTGTAAACATATTGTAAAAAGAGTGCATATCGACCCCTCGGTGATGGATGACAAAGAGATGCTTGAGGATTTGCTCACTGCAGCCTTTAATGATGCAACCCGCAAAGCCGAAGAGACCAGTGAGGCTAAGATGGGCAAGTTGTCTGCTGGTCTTCCTGCAGGGATGAAATTGCCCTTTTGATGAAAACACTAGGCGCCTTAGAGGCACTTATTGAAGCGTTTAAACGTCTCCCTGGTGTGGGCGAACGCTCGGCCTCAAGAATGGCCTATTATTTGATGGAACGCGACCGAGAGGGCTCCCAAATACTTGCCCAAGCACTAACAAAAGCTTTTGATAGCATTCAGCACTGTACTCTTTGCCATTCGTTAAGCGAAGATACTGTGTGCGCGACCTGTTTAGATGAGACTCGGGATGCAACGCGTTTGTGTGTGGTCGAAACGCCAGCCGATCAATCCGCCATCGAAAAGACTGCCGCATACAAGGGTTATTATTTTGTGCTGATGGGCTCTCTTAGCCCCTTGCAAGGTATCGGCCCCAAAGAGATTGGTGTTCAAGCGCTTTTAGATAGGGCTGGTAACGGTATGGTTCAAGAGGTGATTTTGGCAACTAACTTTAATGCTGAGGGCGAAGCTACAGCTTACGTACTTACTGAGACCCTCAAGAAAAGGGGTCTGTCCGTCAGTCGTTTGGCGCGCGGGGTACCCGTTGGCAGCGAGCTTGAGTATGTGGATATTGGTACGATCGCACACGCCATGGTGGACAGGCGACAGAGTTGACATTTTTCATGTTCAATAAAAGGAAATTTTATGGATCAACCTTTAAACAAAAGAGAGTTTGCTAAATCCCTTAGTGCCTCCTTCATCGGGTGGAGTGCGCTTGGCCTTGCGCCCAGCGGTGTCTTTGCTCAAAGTAGACTTGAGAAAACAAAAATCTCAATTGCAGTCGGCGGCAAAGCAACTTTTTATTATTTACCCCTGAGCTTGGCCGAGCAACTCGGTTACTTTAAAAGTGAGGGCCTAGAGGTGGATATAAGTGATTTTGCGGGGGGTGCAAAAGCTTTGCAAGCTGTGGTCGGCGGGTCCGCTGATGTCTGCTCTGGGGCCTATGAGCATACGGTCTACCTGCAGGCCAAAAATCAGTTCTACCAGTCCTTTGTGTTGCAGGGCAGAGCACCTCAAATTTCAATTGGAGTGTCTACTAAGAACTTGCCCAACTACAAAGGACTTGAGGACTTGAGGGGTAAAAAAATAGGTGTCAGTGCACCAGGTTCCTCCACCAATATTGCAGCTAATTTGATTTTGTCACGCGCTGGGCTAAAGGCCTCTGATGTCAGCTTTATTGGCGTAGGTACCTCCGCTGGAGCAATCTCTGCTATTCGAAGTGGTCAAATAGATGCGATTAGCAACATTGATCCTGTTATGACGATGTTGGAGCAAAAAGGGGACGTAAAAGTTATTTATGACACCCGAACGCTTAAGGGCACTGCGCAAGTTTTTGGAGGGCCTATGCCTGCGGCTTGTTTGTACGCCTCAGTTGATTTTGTTCAAAAAAACCCCAACACTTGTCAAGCTATGGCCAATGCAATCGTGCAAGCTTTAAAGTGGCTCCAAACTGCGGGTCCCTCTGAGATCATTAAAACTGTGCCGGAGAGCTATCTACTCGGAGACAGAGGCCTGTACCTTGCATCGTTCATGAAAATCAGGGAAGCTTTGTCACTCGACGGTGTGATGTCTGCTGACGCTCCTGCCACTGCTTTGAAAGCCATCTCCAGTTTCGAGACGGATTTTCACGCTGATAAAATCATTTTATCTAAAACATTCACCAATGAATTTGCCCAGCGCGCCAAAGAACGCTTTAAAGCCTGATGACTTACGCACTTGAACTTGACTGCATAGGTTGTGAATTTCAATCAAATTCCAACCAAACCGAGAGCTATACGGCTGTTCAAGATACTACTTTAAATGTCTCACAAGGCGAGTTTGTGAGTGTGGTGGGGCCAACTGGGTGCGGTAAGTCCACGCTGTTAAATGTCGCCGCCGGTCTCTTAAAGCCAACTACGGGAGAGGTCCGGGTTTTTGGGAAGCGTCTTGAGGGGCTCAATGTAAGGGCTGGCTATATGTTTCAGGCCGAGTCCTTGCTACCTTGGCGAACTGCTCTTCAAAACGTCATGCTTGGCCTCGAATACAAGGGAGTGCCCCTGGAATTAGCCAAAGCGCAGGCCATGGATTGGTTAGCCCGAGTAGGTCTTAGCAGTTTCGCTGATAACTACATTCATCAACTATCTGGGGGCATGCGCAAACGAGTTTCGCTTGCTCAAACACTAGTGCTGGATCCGGACATTATTTTAATGGACGAGCCGTTGTCGGCACTCGATATTCAAACGCGGCAGTTGATGGAAAATGAGATCCTTGAGATTTGGTCAAGAGAGAAAAAAGCAGTCGTCTTCATAACTCATGACTTAGATGAAGCGATTGCAATGAGTGACCGCGTTATAGTGCTCTCAGCGGGCCCTGGGACACATCCTATTGGAGAGTTTTTAGTAGATTTGGAGCGCCCTAGAAATGTGGCAGAGATTAGGCACGATGCACAGTACACGCGTTTGCATGAACAGATTTGGAACGTGCTAAGAGATGAGGTCCTAAAGGGATATCGTCAACAACTTGTGCCCAAAGAGGAATTAATCGATTGAATCAACAAATTACCCCCAAGACAGCCTTCCCTCATAACAGTAAAAAAATGCTGCGCTTTTGGCAACTGGTTTTAGCTGTTGCGTTGATAGGTGTTTGGAGCTTAGTCGCTCAGGACCCACAGTTGGCTTTTTTCTTAGGCGAGCCCCTAGCTGTATTAATTCGAATAATTGAGTGGTTTGTACCCATAGTAGTTGCTCCGAATGAATGGCTGAGCACGGGGATTCATGGCACCGGGGGGATCTACATTCACCTTGGAGTCACATTGCTTGAGACAGTGCTTGCCTTTGTGATTGGAACTGGACTTGGGTTATCTGGTGGACTTTGGCTTGCTCTTTCTCCTTTGACAAGCGAGTTGCTGGACCCCTACATCAAAGCACTTAACTCAATGCCAAGAGTCATCTTGGCCCCTATATTTGGTCTTTGGTTTGGCTTGGGTATTTGGAGCAAAGTAGCACTTGCAGTGACATTGGTATTCTTTGTGGTTTTCTTTAATGTCTACCAAGGGGTAAAGGAGGTAAATCCCGTGCTCCTGGCAAATGCAAGAATGCTTGGTGCAAATGCATCAAAGCTCTTAAAAACAGTTTACCTACCAAGCGCCACCAGTTGGGTTTTCTCAAGCCTACACAGCTCAGTGGGGCTGGCCTTTGTTGGGGCGGTAGTGGGCGAGTATCTCGGCTCAGCTAGAGGGGTTGGATATTTGATCTTACAAGCAGAGGGAACATTTGACGTGAACACGGTTTTTGCAGGTATCGTAGTGTTGACGATCTGTGCTCTAGTGCTAGACGCTTTAGTGGGCAAACTTGAGCGGCGGTTGATGCGCTGGCAACCTGCGGGTTCATCTGGCAATACGTGATGAACAAATCAAATTTGCTGCACTCAATTATTTTTAACGGACCGGGTTGACTTAGGTTTAGGGGGAGAGACGTTTATAAAAGTAACTAACAGCTGTCCTTGTTTGAGGGGTGAGTTTAAGGATAATTTATTCCACTCCGCAAGCAGCTCCCCTTTGAGATGGTGCTTTGCTGCAAAGCCCTCTAGAGTGTCTTTTTTGTTAACCCTGATTTGCGATTTTTTAAGCATGACTTCAGGCGAAAAATTAACTTGCCCCGCATCTGCAATTTCAGCTGATACATCCGCTTTGACTTTATCGCTCCTGGGCACCAATAAAGCCGACCCCGCTTGAATGATCATTTTGGGCGGGATGTTATTGATGCTTCTAAAGTCGACCTCTGTCATCTTGAACCGTTTGGCTGCATCTGCTACTTTCATCGTAGTGGGGACAACCCATGCGGTCCAACTGGCTAATTTACCCCCGAAAGTTTCATAGTTTCTTTGAAAAATTTCTGCGTTATCCCAGGGAAGCAATATTTGCGGCGTACCTCCCGCAAGCAACACTGGGAGATGAGCGGAGGGGTTTAACGCCGTGAAATCATCCATGCTTACGTCAGCAAGGTGCGCCGCAACTCTCACATCCATATCCCGGGGCAATGGGACGGTTTGAAAGTAGGGGTGGTTGGGAATCGGGGGCAATTGAATTCCGAATTGGTTTGGATTGGCCACAATATTTTTGACTGCCTGAAGTTTGGGGACGTAAAGGCGCGTTTCGTTTGGCATGTTAATGTCAAGATACGTGATGTTAAACCCGTCGTTTTTATTCTTAGCTATTGCCTTGCCAACGTTACCCTCTCCCCAGTTATAGGCAGCAAGAGCCAAATGCCAGTCACCGAATTTAAGGTGCAGCTTTTCCAAATAGTCGAGTGCTGCCCTAGTCGATGCTAAAACGTCACGACGGTCGTCCCTAAATGCGTTTTGTTTTAAATCAAAATTCTTACCCGTTTTAGGCATAAATTGCCAAATTCCCGATGCTTTCGCAGACGAGATAGCCTGGGGGTTAAAGGAACTCTCGATAAAAGGCAGTAAAGCCAACTCTGTTGGCATGTGTCGTCTCTCAAGCTCCTCAACAATGTAGTACAAGTACTTCTCAGAGCGCTGTGTCATGCGAAGCAAATACTCGCTCTTGGAGACATACCAAGATTGCCTGTCGCTCACAAGCTCAGACTCTAAATCGGGCATCGAAAAACCCATCCTTATGCGCGTCCAAAGATTGGCTGCCAGTTCTACCTGCATCACTTTGTCTGCGTTGATGGCTTGAGTCCTGATGGGGGAGAGCTCCTCAGATTGAGAGTTGCTTTGAGATTTGGAAAAACTATTTCTAGGATCAGTCTTTGCCTGTGAATCTTTGGTCTTTGATGGGGGCGACTCTGGATTGGGGTTGTCATTCAAACGCTGTAGATAAAGTGCGTTTATCTCATCTGTGACTGGGGAGGGTGCAGAAGATACACTTACATCTTTTCCACTTGCGCAACCACTTAAATCTAACAAAGTGAGTACTAAGAGAGAGAGGCTGCAAATTATTTTAAAAATTTGTAACATAGAATTTTAGATGCCAAAAGAAAATGAAAATGAAACGGTTTAGATCAACAGACTTTTAAAAAATTATTATCTTAAGTCGCTTTGGCGCTCAAGCAAACTTGCAAAACCTGAGTTGGTGTTTTGGCATTTTGATTGAAAATTTTGGCACTAGGAATGGCTTGGGGCATTTGAACTCTAAAAAAAGGGTTGATTGACAACTGCGTTCGTTTTTTTTTCGTAGACTCTTCAATCCTCCTATATGATCAGAGTGATGGTGAGTGATTAAGATTGTCTCCAAGCTTAGGTTAAAGTGGTCGAGCTAGTCAAGTATGGGCTCAGATTGTGCAGGTCCAACCACTAAAGCGCTTTCATTGTAAGTGATGAGCCAAAAGTAATTATCGTTAAATGTAGATAAAGGTAAAAGATTCATGAGTCACGGCATTATAGAAAGTATTGGACTAGAAGAGTGGATGATGACTCCTCCTGGACAATACTTAATGGCCTGGGAGAAAAAACAGTTTGACCGCACTGTAGCTGATATTTTTGGCTTTCACGCCATACAGTTAGGATTATCTAGCTTTGAGGGCCTAGATACGAACAGGATGCCTTATAAATGGACTGCAAAGGTTTTTGAAAATAAAGAGCATTCCCAGTTACCTCAAATATTGGATGAAAAGAACGGCAGCTCTAAAGTTGCGCACCCAAAAAAGTATTCCATCATTTTAGACAGCAGAGCTTTGCCTTTTCCAGATCAATCAATTGATCTGATCTTATTACCCCATACCCTAGAAATTAGTCCCGATCCGCATGCAACGCTCAGAGAGGTTGAGCGAGTGCTCGTACCTGAGGGGCGGGTTGTCATCAGTGGGCTCAATCCAGTTAGTTTGTGGGGGTTTTGCCAAAAAAGAGTTAACGCTTATAGAGGTCTTGGGTTGGATAGCAGTTTCCTTCCACAGGAGGGGGACTTTATAGGTTACTGGAGACTGAGGGATTGGTTAAAGTTGTTAAGTTTTGAAGTAGAGGGTGGTCGTTTTGGTGCTTACAGGCCTGCATTTAAAACTGAGACGTGGCTGAATAGATTTGCTTGGATGGATAGCGCAGGCGATAGGTGGTGGCCTATATTAGGTTCTGTATATTTTCTTCTCGCAGTCAAGAGGGTGCGAGGAATGAAGATGGTTGGTCCCGTTTGGAAGCGTCCCCATGCGCGTGCAAGATCCGCTGTAGCGAGTGTTAACTCCAGTTCAGCAAACAAAGTTGAAAATTTTTTAGGTGCAAGTGAAGATTAGAAATATGGCAAATATACAACTAGATACAAACTCAAGCTTAAATTCACAGGCAAATTCAAAGCCTTCGCAAACAGTTGTTATTTATACGGATGGGGCCTGTAAGGGGAACCCGGGCCCTGGAGGATGGGGCGTTTACTTGAGCTGCGCTGGGGTAGAGAGGGAGTTATTTGGGGGTGAGCTCCAAACCACCAACAATCGCATGGAATTGACCGCTGTCATTGAGTCCATCGTTGCATTAAAAAAACCTTGTAAAGTGGATATTTATTTGGATAGCGAATATGTGCGCCAAGGCATTACGCAGTGGATTCACGGCTGGAAGGCCAAGGGCTGGAAGACCGCGGCTAAGCAACCAGTCAAAAATGTAGATCTTTGGAAAAAATTAGATGATTTAGTACATGACTCATTACACGATATCAATTGGCACTGGGTAAAGGGACACGCCGGTGACCCAGGCAATGAGCGTGCTGATGCGCTTGCGAATAAGGGGGTTTTAAAAGTGCAGGGTCTAATCTAAGGATATAGAGTTCTTTGGAGAAAGTACGTCTCTCTCGGTGGCTTTGAGCTCCTCAAGGGTGTTTAAATTAACAAAAGCATTGGCACCAAAGGGGGGCGTTTCTAATTGTAAATAGCTAGAATTTTGTTGGCTCGTCCAAGCTTGAACTTTGGATCCACCATTATTTAAAAACTCCCTTAGACTAGGAGCAAGAGACTTTTTGAGCAAACAAAATGTGGGCTGAACCCTAAATGGCTCAGAGCGTTGCTGTGGAGCATCTGAATTCAAATGACCTAGGTTGAGATTTCTCGTTGCGGGCATACAAAGATCGGTCTGCGTATCTTGTAACCTTTTCATGAGTTCTTTGACAATACCAACCGGTAACAACGGTGTATCGCATGGTACGACCATGATGTAGGGACTTGAACAGTTCTCTAGTCCTGTTAAAAACCCACTGAGTGGACCCCTGCTGGGGTTGTTGTCTTGCCAAACCGGATATCCAAGAGCCTCATATCGATTAATATCTTTATTCGCGCTGATAACGATTTGATCTACCTGATTTTTTAAGCGATTGATGACGTGCTCAATTAAAGCAGTCCCGCCAAAGGTTTGCAAACCTTTGTTTAAGTGACCCATCCGGGTGCCTTGACCACCAGACAGGATAATTCCAGTGATGATAGGTTGCATAGAGTGGTGGGGTGGGTGGGAGCAGGAATTAAAGCTGAGCAGTTTCAACCACCTATATAGCTCATCTCTACTTTCTTGGGCCCGCTTTCTTGGTGTTTATTTAACCCCCGCAGCAGAGAATACCTATCTTCTCGTGAGCTCCATATTTGGGCTATTCTTTGTTTGATTTGATCATCATTTGCACCGGCCCTAAGTAGTGAGCGAAAGTCAAAGCCCTTGGAGGCAAAAAGACACATATAGAGTTGACCCTCTGTGGAAAGACGCGCTCTGGTGCAGTCCGAGCAAAAGGCCTGAGTTACGCTGCTGATCACGCCAATTTCCCCCGTTTGTCCATTGGACGCTAAAACGCTGTATCTGGAGGCCGTTTCACCCTGAGTATTGGGCTTTAGGGGGTTTAGCTGAAACTCTGAGCTCAGTAGACTAATAATCTCTGAGCTGGGCAAGACCTCATCCATTTTCCAGCCGTTAGTAGCCCCAACATCCATGTATTCAATAAACCTCAGCGTAGCACCGGAGCCCAAAAAGTAACGAGTCATAGGAACAACTTCTTGTGCGTTTACACTGCGTTTGACAACCATGTTTATTTTTAAAGGCGCGAGTCCAACTTGTGAGGCTTTATCTATTCCTTTGAGTACATCGGATACCGGAAAATCAACATCGTTCATTTGCTTAAAAACAAAATCGTCTAGCGCGTCTAATGAGACCGTAACGCGTTGAAGCCCCGCATTTTTAAGGGATTGAGCTTTTCGATCTAATAAAGCACCATTTGTGGTGAGAGTTAAGTCAAGATCGGATCCGTCAAGAGTTTTGAGCATTGCTAGTTTTTCTATTAAAAACTCAATGTTTTTACGCAGTAAGGGCTCTCCGCCGGTGATCCTTATTTTTTGGACTCCAAGTTCAATAAAGTTTTTTACCAGCTTAAAAATCTCTTCAAAACTAAGCAGATGAGAGTGTGGTAGGTATTTGTAATTGGAGTCAAAGACTTCCTTTGGCATGCAATAGGTGCACCTAAAGTTGCACCTATCCGTAACGCTGATTCTGAGGTCTTTTAGAGGGCGCTCATAGTGGTCCCTGATTGATCCTTGAGTGGTTGAGTACGAGAAAGACGGATCTAAGTCGCCTAAATCGAACGTATCTTTAGTGATGGGAATAAATTTTCTGTTCATGAGCAAATTGTGCACTAGCTTTGTAGGCGAATATCTGGGGATAACCAGACTAGGTTCTGGCCCAATATCCTTGGTCAAGCGATTTGACTAATTATTAATTTCAACGGTTGCGTGGGCAATTCCGCCAACTGTTTGAAGAAGTTCTTTTATTTTTAACGGAATGAGGCCTGAGTCCTGAGTTTGAAGAGTGACTGAACAAGCATAAGCCTTGCTTCCAATCCGCCATATATGCAGGTCCGTGATGATGGTTTTGTCTATATTTTGAAGAGACTTTTTGACCTCATCGACAATTGGATCATCCATCTCTCTGTCTAATAAAACTTTTGCAGTGTCGACAACCAGATTTTTAGCCCAAATTGCAACCAAAACTGCACCTACTATGCCCATCATAGGGTCAAGCCACGACCAACCGAAGTACATACCGCTTAACAATGCAAAAATTGCCAAAACAGAGGTTGCTGCATCTGCAACAACGTGTATGTAAGCAGATCGTAAATTCAGATCATCGTATTTTTTAGGTTTTGATTCGGCAGTTTTTGGGTGAGAATGATTGGAACGGGGCTCGTGGGTGGCGCTAACAGGCGCTTGATCAAATTTGCTGTGCAGGTCATTGTCATTAGTAGCATGGGCGCCGTGATCATGAAGTTTTGATTGCTTCGCGTCATAGCTGAGTTCAGTTTGGCGTTCATGCTGATGAGAGTGGCCATGAGAATGGGCATGAGAGTGACCATGAGAATGACCATGGTGATCATGCGCGGATCCAAGTATGAAAGCACAAACTAAGTTTACGCCAAGACCAAGTAAGGCAACAAAAATTGCCTCTGTATAGTGAATAGGCTCGGGAGAAAATAATCTCTCAATGGAGCCAAAAATCATCATTGCAGCAACGCCCATTAAAAATAAAGCGCTTGCGAAGCCACTAAGCACTTCGATTTTCCAAGTGCCAAAAGCAAATCTAGTATCTTTTGCATATTTTCTTGCTTGACTATAAGCAAAGGCACTTAAACCAATCGCAAGTGTGTGTGAGCTCATGTGCCAACCGTCAGCCTGTAAGGCCATGGAGTTATACCACCACCCTGCGACAATCTCAATCAGCATCATGAACGCTGTGATCCACATTACCCAAACAGTTCCCTTTTCAGCGGCAGGATTTGTAGAGTGAAAAGCGTGTTCGTGGGCGCCAGTGTTTGTTAAGTTATGTTGCATGTAGGCAGTTTAAATGAAAATCTAAAAAATGGCAGAGGGAAGCAACCCATAAGCAATCAATAATTAGTACGGTAAAAATTTAAATTTAAATTCAATTTATTGGATGGATGGATTCACTCTCACTGATTGCAGAGTTCAACTAAGCGTGCTACATCTCTGAGATCTCAAAAGCCAGTTGAGTGTAAAAACCTATTTGCCATCAATTATGAGTTCTAGATATTTAGTGTTATTTTAATTGGATTAGCTTTTAGGAAATGATTACTCTATCCGATTCAAATAATACAATAGTATAAATTCAAATAATTCAACAAACGTTAAAGTAGATTTGAATATTTTTGGATTGTCAGGTTTTCATTGAAAATTTCGCTCTATTCTTGCCCCACAAACATTATTTGAATGACTTACCTGCATTACACTAAAACCGAACTAGGTCAAAATTTTCCTATCAGTTTGTTGAGCTTTTGTTTAACTTGATCAGCGTATTCAGTCAGGCCGTCGCAGACAGAAATCATACCCAACACTATCAATGCTAAATTTCAAACTGTTAGCGATTGTGGCGCATTGGAGAGTGCTAAAGATGACACATAACCTACACTAAACCTATACTAAACTTGGCTGTAGCCCGAAAGCGAAGGCAAGCGAAGGCCATGGTTTGAGGGCTTATGTGTTAATGCAAAAGAGCCGGTGGACTGGTCATTTTGACTAAAACTGGGCGGATGAACAATCTCGGTTTAATATTATTATCTATCCCTTCATTTTTTAAAAAATTAACTCTAACGTGCACTTATGAACACAACGTCCTCTCTTGTTTTGTCCCAGTTCGGAAAGTACGATAACCATATTAATGCGAGCGCCACAATTAAGGGAAAGTTTGAATTTAGTGGGACTGCTCTGATTGAGGGTGTCATTTACGGGGATGTTGAGAGTTTTGGAAAATCAACTGACGCTGTATCCATTTCCTATAGTGGCAAAGTATTTGGCTCAATAATTTGTAAAGCCGTTTCTGTATCTGGCACTGTGGTGGGCAATATTTACGCCAGGGAGATCAATTTAGAACCCAATTCCTTGGTCCAGGGGGATATTTACTACGAAACACTCGGAATAGATGGGCAAGCCTCAGTCAACGGTCGATTGATTCAGCAATCTAACGCGGATGTGCTGAATGAAAAGTTCCCCATCCTGGCCCCTCCCAAACAGGTTGAGCCGCAGTGGACCCTAGAAGAACTTTCTCCCGGTGATCAATATTATTCACTTGATGGAACCAACAATCCTGCGGCAAAAAAATTAGCCGTCTCCTCGCAAAACATTTCTAGTACTTACAGTCCTAAAAGAGTATGGGGGAAAAAGATTTAAATTGTTATGCTCACCGATATACGGCCGATGAGTTTACAACTGATTAAAGACTCTATTTAGCTCAATCCTGATAAACATTTTCCGTTTTCGCAGTGCCCCCAAGCGCCCAGGCGTATTGGATAGCGCAGCAATACATTTAATCAAAAGTCTGGACTGTAGTGAGATCACAAATATAGGGCTTAGTTCAAATAAAAAAAGCCCAAGTCTTACGACCTGAGCTTTCAAGTATCTCTTAATCGTGAGCGTATGGATTCAACGCTCGCGTTGCGAGACTTCTAATTAAGCGCGTTTTTTTGCGGCTGATTTAGTTGCATTAACTGCACTGTGCGTAGCCGTTTGGATGTTTGACTCAGCTACCTCAGCAGCGTGTTTAACAGCTTTTTGGATGGATTCCATTGCGTTTGTTCCTGCAGCGTAGGCACTTTTGAGCATTGCAACTGCAGACTCAGTTCCAGCGGGTGCGTTCTTTGAGGTGGACTCAATCAAGCTGGAGATTGTGTGTTGTGCTTCGGCAAATTTGTCTTCAGCAGATTTTGTAAACTCAGAGTTTGTTGCTGTAGTAATATCATAGACGTGACGTCCATAAGAAGTCATTTTTTCAGCCATAGGCTGGAACATGGAAGTTTGAATACTGATGAATTCTTGTGGATCTTTGATGGTCATCAAAGAGTTTGCGTGTTCCATAGTCTCGTTGATGGCTGCTTTGCTAGCTGCAACGTTGAGATTGATTAGCTTCTCCATTCCTTCGAATGCTTTTTCCGTTAAACCGAAAAAAGTAGAAGCGTTAGCTCTTTGAGTTGACATTAATTGTTCAGGTGTAAACATGGTTTTCTCCGTGGATGTTGAAAATAAATCATCTACACTGACCGTTCGCCGTGTAGCATGAGATAAGTATAGGGTTATCCCGACCCAATTCAATAATTAAGACGCTGCAAAGTACTCGATTAGAGCCTGAATCCTAATTTTTCCGCTTTGCACAGGCCCTCATTGACCTTTATCGACCCTCATAGAGTCTCATCGACTCTTATCCACTTATATAGACCCTTTTAGCAAAGCTTGCTATCGCTTGGGCTAAAGCTCATCTGGATCATAGACTTTTACTTTTATGTGCACAATTGAAGTTCTATGAAAATATTTTATGCAACTCCAAACTCTCAAAAGTTGCCCCCAGGCCATCGTTTCCCTATGGGGAAGTACGAGCTTTTGCGTACCCGTTTGACGCAGGAACTCACGGGATGTGAGTTATGTCTTGCTCGGCCGGTTACCCGAGGAGAGCTTTCCTTGGCTCATGATGTCAACTACATTGAGTCCGTTTTTGAGGGAACCCTCAGCCCCTTTGAACAAAGAGAGATCGGGTTCCCCTGGTCCGTAGGTATGGTCGATAGAGCAAGGGGCTCATTAGGAGCGACTTTAATGGCTTGTCGAGTTGCCATGAAAGAGGGGATATCTGCCAACTTAGCGGGTGGAACCCACCACGCTTATGCAGACAGGGGAGGCGGATTTTGTGTTTTCAACGACACCGCTGTATCCGTGCGTGTGCTCCAACTCGAGCATCAAAGATCAAGCTTTGAGGCTGATTCGGGTTTCTTCGGATCTTGCAAACCTTTGCAAATTGCAGTTGTTGATTTGGATGTTCACCAGGGCAACGGTACAGCACATATCTTCAAAGAGGATCCATCGGTTTTTACGCTCTCGCTACACGGTGCAAATAATTTTCCCTTCAAAAAGGAGCAAAGCGATCTCGATGTGGAGTTGCAAGACGGATGCCCAGACGAAATATATTTAGAGGCATTGCAAAGAGCGTTAATGACTTTAGATTCTAAATTTAAACCAGACTTGATCATTTATTTAGCTGGGGCAGATCCCTACGAAGGGGACCGCTTGGGACGGTTGAATTTAAGCTTTGAGGGGCTTAGAGAACGTGATCATATTATTTTTGAGTGGGCGTGTGTGCGAGCGGTACCCGTTGCTTTTTCTATGGCAGGGGGATACTCAGTACCCATTGCGGACACTGTAAATATAAATATGAATACATTTCGAACTGCATATGATTATTGGCTCAAATATAAGGAAATGCGCCCTGACTCACCTCTTTCAATGGCAAAATAGATATTTAGTGGTTCTGCAGTGGCTATTAAGCTTAACAACATAAAAACCTTATCGATTGAGGCTAAAAAAATTGAAACCTGTACCTCTAGATCGTGATTTCTTTAAAGCCTTTAGGTCAATTACAACCCGTTGGATGGATAACGACTGTTATGGGCACGTCAATAATGTGGTTTATTACAGTTGGTTTGACACTGCGGTGAATACCCATCTGATTGAGCAAGGAGTGCTCGACCCGACGAATGGATCTTTAGTCGGTTTTGTTGTTAGCTCTCAGTGCAATTACTTTTCACCAATCGTTTATCCACAACTCGTGGATGTCGGGATCGCTGTGACTAAAATTGGAACTTCAAGTGTGGAGTACACGATCGGAATTTTTTCTCAAAATGAATTAAAAAGCGCTGCTTGGGGTAAGTTGGTTCACGTGTACGTGGACCGAGTGAGCAACAAGCCAGCGCTTGAACTTGCAAAGAACTTGCGTAACACACTTAACTTAATTCATGCAACAAACTAACCCTCTAAAAATGAGTCTAGACCAAGCCGTTAATTCCAGAAACTCAGTCAGAGCTTTTAGGAGCGATCCTGTTTCAAAAGAGTTATTAACAAAAGTTTTGGAGACTGCCTCTCGCGCCCCTTCGGGCACCAACACTCAGCCTTGGCAGGTTTATGTTCTACAGGGAGAAAAGCGGGTTAAATTAATTAACGAAGTGTGTAAGGTTCACGACGCACTAGCTCTGAATCCAGAGCTAGCAAAAGAGTACCCCTCCTCCTATAACTATTACCCAACCCAGTGGGTCAGCCCTTACTTGGACCGTAGGCGCGAAAATGGTTGGAGCCTTTACTCTCTCTTGGGTATTCAAAGGGGTGAAAAACATAAAATGCATGTTCAACACCAACGCAACTTTGAATTTTTCGGGGCTCCGGTAGGTCTTATTTTTACGATGCACAAGGACTTGGGTACTGGTGCTTTTATAGATTATGGAATGTTTTTGCAAACACTCATGCTTGCTGCGCAGGCAAATGGCCTGGCCACTTGCCCTCAAGGGGCTTGGGTGTCTTTTGCAAAGATAGTGATGCCTCTAATAGGCGCTGGCCCTGACGAGTTACTCGTTTGCGGAATGTCCCTTGGATATGCAGATCAGCAGGCCGTGGTAAATTCGCTTCGCCCTCCTCGGGAGAAGGTTGAGTCTTTCACTCGTTGGGTTTGAGTGGGACTTTAGGCCTAGGGTGGGGGACATTTAAAGTGTCAAACACTTTTGTGAGATGCACAAATAAAAAGTTATGATTATTACTAGCCTTATTGACACAGACCTTTATAAATTCACAATGATGCAGGCTGTTTTGCATCAATTTCCAGGGGCTCAGGTTGAATACAAGTTTAAGTGTCGTTCGCCTGGTGTAAAGCTAGCCCCTTACGTGGATGAAATTCGCTCCGAAGTTAGGTCACTGTGTCATTTACATTTTCAAGAGGATGAACTTCGATACCTACGATCCCTTAGATTTATAAAAAGTGATTTCGTGGATTTTTTAGGGCTATTTAAACTCAATGAAAAATGTATTCAAATTGAGCCTTTGGAAGACGGCTCTATAGATATCGTTATCAAAGGTCCTTGGCTTCACACTATTTTGTTTGAAATCCCGGTTTTGGCAATCGTCAACGAGGTTTACTTTAGAAACACACACGCAGTGCCCGATTTTGTAGAGGGTAGGCGGCGTTTAGCTGAAAAAATTGATCAACTAAAGTTTGATAACTTAAAAGATATCAGAATTGCTGATTACGGCACCCGCAGGAGATTCTCCAAGTCCTGGCATGAGGAGGTTTTACGCGTCTTGTGGGCAAATTTAGGGGCTGAGAAGTCCGGACAATTTGCAGGCTCAAGCAATGTTCTTTTCTCAATGAGACTTGGTTTTAAGCCGCTGGGAACTATGGCGCATGAGTACCTACAGGCCTGCCAATCCCTTGGGCCCAGACTAAGAGACAGCCAGGTCTTTGGATTTGAAACATGGGCTCGAGAGTACAGGGGCGACTTGGGTATAGCTTTGAGTGATGTTTACGGGATGGGACCTTTTTTAAGGGACTTTGATTTGTATTTTTGCAAGCTCTTTGATGGCGCTCGCCATGATAGCGGAGACCCATTTGACTGGGGAGAGCGAATGATCTCACACTACATCAAAAATAGGGTAGATCCATTAACCAAGACGCTTATATTTAGCGATGGGTTGACAGTGCCCCGCACTATAGAGTTATATCAACGTTTTAAAGGTCGTTGTTTGATGGCTTTTGGTATTGGTACAAATTTAACAAATGATTTGGGCTACGATCCGCTCCAAATCGTAATCAAGATGGTTCAGTGCAACGGGCAACCCGTGGCTAAGCTTTCTGATACACCCTCTAAAAATATGTGCGAAGATGAGAAATATTTAGCCTACCTTAGGCAGGTTTTTGAGATTGAGTCTCCAAAACCCAATTAATGCAGGCGGTACTAGATTAGTCCACTCAAATAAACTCTTAATTAAATACCTGAAAAATGACAAAACCTAAGCTACTCATTTCCCGCAAAATTTACGATCAAGTGCTCACCCAACTTAATGATCATTTTGATGTAGAGTACAACGCCGGCGATGTGGTTTACTCCAAAGAGGAGTTGATTAAAAAACTTCAGGGCAAGTCTGCTGTCATGACGACTGGCACAGAGCGCATAGACAAAACTGTTCTAGTTGCCTGTCCGGAGCTAAAGATTTGTGCAAACATTGCCGTGGGCTACAACAATTTTGATGTCTCCTCCATGACGGCGCACGGCGTGCTTGCCACCAATACTCCTGACGTGCTGACAGAGACTACAGCTGATTTTGGTTTTGCTTTGATGATGGCTGCTGCGAGAAGAATTAGCGAGAGTGAGCATTACCTTCGAAAAGGCTTTTGGACGAAATGGAGTCTTGATATGTTCACCGGCGCTGATGTGCACTCCAGCACACTGGGCATACTGGGGATGGGGCGTATTGGGCAAGCTGTTGCAAAGCGGGGCGCACATGGGTTTGGGATGAATGTGATTTATCACAACCGCTCTAAGCTCTCAGACCCTTTAGAGCAGGCATGCAAGGCTCGGTATGTAAGCAAAGAAGAGCTCTTGAGGCAGTCCGATCACTTGGTGCTGGTTCTACCCTACACGCAGGAAGTACATCACTGCATCGCAGAGAAAGAGTTAGGCATGATGAAGCGCACGGCAACGTTGACTAACATTGCTAGGGGCGGAATAGTCGATGACGCTGCACTTGTTAAAGCACTGCGCTCAGGCGTCATCGCCGCAGCAGGCTTAGATGTGTTTGAAAATGAACCCCAATTAAATCCAGATTTATTGGGTTTATCCAATGTTGTTTTAACTCCCCATATTGCCAGTTCTTCAACTAAGACTCGAACCGCGATGGCTCAGTTGGCTGCTGATAATTTGATTGCTTTTTTTAAGCACGGTAAAGCTTTGAATCCAATTAACCAGCTTTGATATAGCCTCGTGGAGGTTATTTTCCTAAATAAACCAATCAATAAAAAATCAACATAGCAATTACTACATATAGGACTTCTAATGGATACCGGGTCAATTTTGATAAGCGTTTTGGTTTTTCTAGTCTTTTACCAAGTTATCGTCAGGTTCTCCAAAAAGTCCTCAAGTCACAAAGTTAATTCAAGTGAGCAAATGGAGCAGTTGATTGAGAAGTTTGAGCGCCTTGATAGAGTCTTTAAGTATGAAATCAACGATATTGCAAGGTCTGTTGCGGCTTTGCAAAATCTAAACGCTACCCCGCCACAAAGCCCTGAGATACTTAGTAGACTAGATCGCATTGAGTCAGCGATTGTCTCTTTAGAAGGTGCTTTAAACCCCTCTTTAAAGACTGCTTCAATGCCTGCCTCACCTCAGTCCTCAGTCCCCCCCAGTGAGCCCACTCAAGCACCGCCGCAGTAATTGAGGTTGGGGGTGGCGGGGCCGTGATTTTGAGAGTTACACAAAGCAAGAAAAAAATAATGGTAGCCTAAGTAACTTGTTCCAATGTATTGGTAGATCTTCTTTAATCCTTGGATTTATAGAAATCTTTGATTAAATACCAAGCCTCTTTGATGTCGTCTACATAATTAAAGAGTTTTAAATCCTCCTCATGGATCGCCCCTTCATCTACCAACATTTCCAGGTTGAAAAGTCGTTTCCAGTATTCTGTTCCAAATAAAATAATAGGGACTGGTTTGGCTTTTTTGCATTGAACCAATGTGAGGGTTTCAAATAACTCATCCATTGTTCCAAACCCGCCAGGAAATGCAACCAAGGCTTTAGCTCGCATCATGAAATGCATTTTTCTGAGAGCAAAGTAATGAAACTTAAAGCTGAGGTTAGGCGTGATGTAGGGGTTGGGATCCTGTTCGTGGGGTAAAGCAATGTTGAGTCCTACACTCATCCCGCCAGCTTCTTGGGCTCCTCTGTTGGCGGCCTCCATGATGCCAGGTCCGCCCCCGGTGCAGATAAAAAACTTCTGATCTGATTTTAAATTTTTACAGTCGTGTGTG
The DNA here is from genome assembly GCA_903871545.1 of uncultured Burkholderiales bacterium. Lineage (GTDB taxonomy): Bacteria > Pseudomonadota > Gammaproteobacteria > Burkholderiales > Burkholderiaceae_C > Limnohabitans. The sequence goes on from CAIQHG010000028.1 coordinate 30,794, forward strand.
ACCATTTGTGCAAACGCACGGGCTTTTTCATAAAAAGCCGCATTGCGTACTAAAATTTCCGCTTTTCTGATCTCTGCACTGTCTTTGTTGAATTTTGCTTGCTCAAGGGCGAGGTGGGCTTGCTCTTCGCTTTTAAACCTTGCGCTGCCAAAAACAACGACTGTGTGATGAATCCCAAGTTCTTGCTGAGCCAAATCAGGCTTAAGAAGTTCAAGTTGAAAGCGAATCCCTCGAGTCTCTCGTCTGAGGAGAAACTCTGCATCTGCAAAGGCTAGCCTATTGGAGATGGGGGTGAGCTGTGGTTTACCGTCAATATTAGCTTTTAAATCACTCCATGCATCGGCGATGCTTGGGTCTTTGTTGTTGATCATTGCGTCCATTTATTTATTATCCTAAGCTTATGCTTTAAGCCGATATTAAAATTAAAACAAGCCCCTAAACACTGTTTAGGGGCTTGTTAGCGTAAGCTGATAACGAGTAAACGTTAAATGAGACATCGAGGCCAGGTTGTTTTAACAAATCTTGCCTGCTCGGTGGCTACTTTTAATGCAAATTTAGACCCTGCGCCTATATTCACCTGTTCTTGTATCAATCTCAACGATATCGTTTTGATCCACAAACAGGGGAACAGGGACCTCAAAACCAGTCGAAATTTTCGCTGGTTTGAGCACTTTTCCGGACGTATCGCCTTTGACAGCAGGCTCGGTCCATGTAATTTCACGCTCAACGCTTGTAGGCAACTCAACGGAGATGGCCTTGCCCTCGTAGAAAACGACTTCAGCGCTCATCCCCTCTTGAAGATAATTCAGCGAGTCACCCATGTTTTCATTCTCAACTTCGTACTGGTTGTAATCTGGATCCATCCAAACGTACATAGGATCTGCAAAATAAGAATAGGTACAGTCTTTTTTCTCCAAAATGATTTGATCCATTTTGTCGTCAGCTTTGAATACGACCTCGGTTCCGAAGTTGTTTAAGAGACTTTTAAGCTTCATGCGGACAGTTGCAGAGTTACGCCCGCCACGTGAGTATTCTGTTTTTAAGACCACCATGGGATCTTTACCGTATTTAATTACGTTTCCTGCGCGAATTTCTTGAGCAATTTTCATAAGAATCAGAGTTCATTCAAAGTTAGTGGCAATTTCAGTCAAAGCTTTCAGGCTGCAAGGTCTAGATTTGCGAACCAATCGTGTGCCACAAAAGCGAAAGACTCATGGGCAGATTAACTGAAACAACCCACTATTCTACAGTTTTCTGGCGTTTACTTAGAACAAAATAGAGCAACTGATCGGTCAAATTCCCTAGTTCTAGCAATTTACTGCGTGCGGTGCAGCACCATTCTTGCCAATTGGTCCATTTTTCCTGGTCTCCCAAGTCGGGCAAATTCAATTCAAATGAAGGAATATTAGCGCCGCTGGGGGGGACACAATTCCAACTCCAATGAATTTTTTTTACAAATGCCGGGGCATCTAACAAATCTAGCAAGGCATTTAATTTCTCCAAGTGTATATTATCTTCTTGAGGATAGATCTGCCACACCCAGGGTTTAGCGCTCCAAATAGCCCTAACAAGTGAGTCCTCCCCTCTTACGAAATTGATATCATTTGACCAAAGAAAGTTATCGAATTCGTCTTGACTGACATAGGGTAAGTAATTGATTTCCAAGCCTTGCTCACTGTTAGTGGCGCTAAGGTTTTGCGAAAATGGTAGAAACGCTTTTTTAAGAATGATTTGGGTTTGACCGCCAGCCACACGCAGGCTGCACGGCGTGCCTGATTGCTTATTTTGTTTTTTTAGTTCAGCCAATAATTCCACAATAGGTGCTTGTGGGTAGCTAAAAAGGCCCACTTTAAAAGAGTTTGTCTCTGGTGAAGGGGTGAGCTCACTGCTTTTAATCCTTTGGCGCATACCTCTCTCCAGTATCAGTCCCCCCGTTGTCCTCTCAAAGCCTGGATAATAAAACCACTTAACGGCCCCCTGTGCAATGCCGAACAAAACGGGTGAATGAAGACCGTGATTGTTTGAGGCGTAACTCTGTGCGCTCAAGTACTCTAGATTAATCCACTGAATTCGCTGATTAATCTGGCTATCACCAGTTTCATGACCAAACCTGCTCGGTTTTGGCTTCTCCGAGATTGACCCTGCAATCACTTCTTGAAAAAAATCAGGAACTGAACAGCCAAAGGCTTCCAGTACCACATCGACCTCTAAAGCAAGGGCAAATGGAGCTATCGGCCAGTCAAGGATTTCAATATTTGGGTCTAAATTTGGAGCCATCCACTGGAGTATCTTGGGCTCATCAATCCAAAGTTTAATCTTTTGGCCCTTTGACGCTAAGTCCTTTGCAAGCCTAATGCAAACTCCTGCATCTCCGTAATTGTCAATAACCCTACAAAATATACTCCACACCAGCGTTGTCATTTGGGTTTTTTTTATTTTTTCAAGGTTGGTTTGAAGCTGATCAGGGTCAAGTAGAAATCACACATATATTCCCAACAGATTATCACATTAACGCTAGGTGTTGGTCTCTAGGTGCACAATACAAAGTTGATAATTTAAAACACCGATTTGGTCTTTCCTATTTTTTTATGCCTAATAAAACGAATCCTTTGCCCAGTGACGGCACAAACATAAAAAATGAGTTTGAGTCAGTCCACGAATCTCAAAGCACTGAGTCTGATATTGCTCATGTTGAAATATCAGTTGAAACATTGGCTGAGCAAAAAGTTGCTCCTCCCCCCCTTCATTCAGCTGAGCTTTTAGCCAATGTGTCGTCTTTGCCAGGTTTGCCAGGCGTTTATAGATACTTTGACGCCGATGGTCAACTGCTGTATGTGGGTAAGGCAAATAATTTAAAAAAACGGGTCTCCAGTTACTTTAACCGCTCACACGATGGGACCCGCACTGGTCATATGGTGAGCAAGATTGTAAAACTCGAGACCACGGTTGTGAGATCCGAGGCTGAGGCTTTGCTTCTTGAGAATAATTTAATTAAAACACAAAAGCCTAGATATAACATTTTATTTCGCGATGATAAAAGCTATCCCTATTTGAAAATGACTCGGTTCGTCAAAGTGGACGAACGACAGAGCCAAGACGCGCTTGGGCATCCCAACCCCAAACTTATTCCTCGCATGGTGTATTACCGAGGTGCGGTTGATAAAAACCATGACTATTTTGGGCCCTATCCCAGTGTATGGGCAGTCAGAGAGGCGATAGAGCTTTTACAGAAAATATTTAGACTTAGAACGTGTGAGGACACGGTATTCAGGAACCGCACACGCCCCTGTTTGATGCACCAAATCAAGCGTTGTTCTGGCCCCTGCGTGGGCAAAATATCTGTAGATGATTACCAACTCAATGTCAGCCACGCTGCAAAATTATTGCACGGTGAGACCCAAGGAGTTATGAAATCCCTTGAGACTCGGATGATGATGCACTCAGATAAGCTCGAGTTTGAATTGGCCGCGGAACTGAGAAACCAATTAAGCGCGTTATCTAAAGTCTTGCATCAACAGGCAGTTGATACCGTGGACGACCGAGATGTGGATATTTTGGCAGTCGTAACACACGGAGGGCGCGCCTGTGTAAACCTTGCAATGGTCAGGGGTGGGCGTCACTTAGGAGATAGACCTTATTTCCCCTCCCACGTGGAGCAAGCCGCGCACAGCGAAATACTGGAGGCCTTTGTATCCCAGCACTACCTGGAAATACCTCCTCCAGCAACTTTGATTCTTAATTACCCTATTGATAAAGAGTTGATCCGTATTTTGTCTGAGCAAACAGGGATAAAAATCAACACCATTCACCAACCCAAAGAGCAGCGAAGGACTTGGCTGGAGATGGCGCTTGAGAATGCAAACCTACAACTGAGTCGACTATTGGCAGAAGAGGGGTCGCAGCAAGCCAGGACTCGAGCGCTCATCGAGGCAATCGATTTAGCGCCAGAGGATTTGGATCAATTTCGGATCGAATGTTTTGATATCTCGCACACAAGTGGTGAGGCCACTCAGGCGTCTTGCGTGGTTTTTCATCACCACAAAATGCAGCCAAGTGAGTACAGGCGTTACAACATTGAGGGCATCACGGGAGGGGATGACTACGCTGCAATGAAACAAGTATTAAGCAGAAGGTACTCCAAACTCTCCGAGCTCGTAAGGGCAGGCGAGGCCAAGTTCCCAGACCTCGTGCTGATTGATGGGGGTAAGGGGCAAGTTTCAATGGCGCGTGAGGTGTTTGAATCATTGGACCTTGATTTATCCCGTATCGTAGGAGTTGAAAAGGGGGAGGGCCGCAAAGTAGGTCTGGAAGACCTGGTGTTTGCCGATGGACGAGAAAAGGTTTATCTTGGCAAGGACTCAGCAGCACTAATGCTTGTTGCTCAAATCAGAGATGAGGCCCACCGATTTGCGATCACTGGGATGCGTGCAAAACGAGCCAAGGTCCGTATAGGTGCGAGTAAGATTGAAGATATACCTGGAATAGGGCCTAAAAAAAGAGCCAAGCTTTTACAGCGCTTTGGAGGAGTAAGAGGTGTTGCAGACGCGAGCGCTCAAGATTTAATGACTGTAGAGGGTATTTCAGCTGAATTGGCTCAGGCCATTTATTTGGCGCTTCGCTAGATAGTGCGCAAAACTTTGCAGCCGCCTTGGCGGGCGGTCAACATGTTTAGTGAATAAAACAGTCCGACAATTTTGCGTTGTATTTTTCTTCTGCCTCTTTCAGTGAAGGTGCAATGGAGGGGTGGAGTCGCACCCCCGATTTGAGTTGGTGATCTCTTTTGCCAAATGCGGCTTGTCCGGGAAGTCTGACTGGTTTACTCGGGTCAAGTGGCAGATTGGTTTTGCAAAGTTTCGCCACGTGATCCATTTGTCTTTTAAACTCAGTCTCACCGCAAAAGGCTTTAAGATCATACAAAGTCACATGCACTGTTGCTCCCCAACCTTCTTTGGGATCAACACGACCTCTGCCGCCAAGGCCTGCCGTTAGCGCCTCCACAATGAGTGAGAGGCCATATCCTTTGTGACCGTGATCTAGTCCTCCAACTCCTAAAAGGGTTCCTGGGGGGTGGGTAAACAACACCGATGGATCATTGGTTAGCACACCCTTGTTGGTCATTAACCAATCATGTTCGAATTTCTCACCTGCTTTGTGTTTTCTATTTGTCATACCGTTTGTCGTAATTGAAGCTGAGATATCGATCATCACACCGCTTTGCTCTACTGGGAAACCAACCGCAATGGGGTTTGGGGTAAAGACGGCTTGTGTGCCCCCAAAAGGGGCAACGCTTGCACTGTTGGCATCCGAAGAGGCCAAAACCATGAGGTATCCGTCCTGCAACGCCTTCATTAAATAGACGGCCAGACAAGCGATATGGTGGCTTCTTTTAATAACTAAACTTGCTACACCCAAAGACCTTGCTCTAGGGGCCAGTGTTTTGTAAGCTTGGTCTAGCAGCCAAGGCCCGGGGAGTCTTTGCCCGTCCCATAATATTGCCCCTGGTTTATCTGACAGTACAAGCGGGGCGCCGGATGATTTCATTGCGCCTGACTCAATTTCCTTGATGTAACTGGCCAGTAAGCCCAATCCGTGGGTATCGTGTCCAAGTAAATCGCCCTCCACTAAGGTATCAGAGACTACTTGTGCAATGGCTAAGTCAAGGCCCGCTGCTTTTAAAAGATGCTGCGCGTACACTCTTAATTTTGATGCGTCATAGGTCTCTTCTTTGATGGGTGACGAGGATTCATTTGAATGTGAGTTCATAGGGGAAAATCGTAATGGACTATTTAAGAAAAACTGATCTTAATTGCAAAATCACACAAAAGTAGGGGGTAGTAACCAGGAAACATGAAGAAAAACTCTAGGTTATAAGAAAAACAAATGGTTGATCTTTATATGTGCGAGTTTTTTTCAATAAAATGAACTCGGTGTTGGGGGGGGGGACTCTTGGAATTGGTTTTTCAAAGGCTTCACTTCTTTACTGTATCTTTTTAATTAAGCTTTTAAACTCTTGGATTAACATAACCCCATGACTATAAATCTGAATCAACTCCCCAGTATTCAACTCTTTAATCTAACGGGACGAACTGCGTTGATCACAGGCTCTACGAGTGGCATAGGTTTTGAGCTAGCGAAGGGACTACTCGGGGCAGGTGCCAGTGTAATTTTAAATGGTCGAAGCAGCGAGAGACTTAATAAAGCTTATGACGCGCTCGCTCAATACGTGAGTGATAACGCGCTTAACTCTGGCGCAAAAAAGGAGCTTATACATACGTGTGCTTTTGATGTCACCTCTTGGGAGGACGCTGAAAAAGCGATCGAGAAAATCGAGTTAGGGGTCACCACGAATTCAGGCCCAATTGATATATTGATCAACAACGCTGGCATGACCTTTCGCTCTGAGTTGCAGGACTTCCCCGTTGAGCAGTGGAATAATATTATGCGTACTAACGTGGACAGTGCTTTTTACGTTTCCCGCGTGGTTGCAAAGCATATGATCAAGCGCGGGAAGGGGAAAATCATCAATACATGCTCTGTTATGAGTGAGTTGGGTCGCCCCGCTACAGCGCCCTATACAGCCTCAAAAGGAGCACTTAAAATGCTCACTAAAGCTATGGCAGTTGACTGGGGGAAGTACGGAATTCAAGTTAACGGAATTGGACCCGGGTATTTTAAAACTGAGTTGACGCAGGCCTTGGTGAATGATGAAAATTTCAGCAACTGGTTGATCTCACGTACCCCTGCAAAGAGATGGGGCAATGTCGAAGATTTAGTAGGCGCAGCCGTTTTTCTCTCTAGCGCGGCGTCTGAGTTTGTTAATGGTCATATTTTGTATGTCGACGGCGGCGTTACTGCTTCCCTTTAACTGCTTCCCTTTAACTGCTTTTCAATCCAACAGCATACCTTTTAAATCGGATCTATATGTCTCTTGCCCTCATCATTCACGGCGCTAAAGATTTAAGGCTTGAGCCTTTTGCAACTGAGCCCGTTGGGTCAAGGCAAGTTAAGGTACAGGTCAGGGCTGGGGGCATTTGTGGCTCCGATATGCATTATTACCAACATGGTGGATTTGGCTCAGTCAGGGTAAAGCAGCCCATGGTGCTAGGTCACGAGGTATCAGGGGTGATCACACAAGTGGGAGCCGCCGCTGTTGACCTAACAGTTGGTGATAGGGTCTCAATTAGCCCAAGCAGGCCTTGCGGGCAGTGTGAATTTTGTCAAAAGGGGCAGCATAACCATTGCCTAAATATGCGTTTTTACGGCAGCGCTATGCCATGGCCACACATACAGGGTGCCTTTAGGCAGGAAATGGTCATCGATGCCACGCAGGCTTATCCTGTATCAGATCACGTGAGTGACTCTGAGGCGGCATTAGCTGAGCCGTTCTCAGTGGCGCTTCACGCGGTCTCAAGAGCGGGAAGCCTGATGGGTAAAAAAGTCCTTATTACCGGCTGCGGTCCGATAGGCGCACTTACCGTGGTTGCCGCAAAATTAGCTGGTGCACTTGAAGTCGTAGTCACCGACATTACAGATCAAACGCTAGAGCGAGCTATAAGGTTGGGTGCTGATGTGGTTTTAAATACCGCAAAAAACCCAGATGCTTTAAATTCATTCAAACCCAACAGGGGAGCTTTTGATGTGTTGTTTGAGGCAAGCGGAAATCAGTCGGCAATCGTGCAAGGCCTTGAAGTTTTAAAGCCCCGGGGAATTTTCGTTCAGGTCGGTACAGGTGGTGAGGTTACCATTCCATTGAATGTCCTTGTTGCTAAGGAGTTTGATTACAGGGGATCGTTCAGATTTCATGAAGAATTTGCCCTAGCGGTGAGTTTGATGAACCAAAAAAGGGTAGACCTGAAACCATTAATAAGTCATACGGTTGCGCTTAATAATTATTTAGAGGCTTTTGCCCTTGCATCGGATAGACACAAATCAATGAAAGTGCAAATCGACTTTGCAAGTGCTTAATTTCGTTGATGAGCAAAAAGTGACGCGGGGTAGTTCTGGATTGGATTTTTTAATTGAATTTTGTTAACTTGTAAAAAATTCAAGTATCCGGTCAAGTCCACCCTCATCAATGCACAGCAGCGCATTCTCCCTCACTACAGGCTTGGCATGGTAAGCAACCGATAGGCCACCTGCGCTTGAGCAACTAATCATCATAGGAATATCATTAGAGCCGTCGCCAACTGTGATTGTTTGACTGAGATCAATCTTGTTTATTTGACAAGTCTGGAGGAGCATTTTCTTTTTCTCCTCGCCATCACAAATCTCCCCCCATTCCTGTGGGACCAGCCCCCCCGTCAAATACCCATCCTTAATCTCGAGTGCATTGGAGCGAGCAAAATCGATCTGAAGAAGTGCTTTAACGCGATCTGCAAAATAGGTAAATCCACCACTCACTAAAACACTTTTAAGGCCTGCGGTGCGGCAAATCTCGAGCAGCCTTTGGGCTCCCGGGTTTAGCCTCAGTCTTTGGTTATATACCTGCTCAAGTGCAGCAGCCGGAGCTCCTTTTAAGAGCTTTACACGTTGCCTCAAACTTTCTTTAAAGTCTAGAATCTCGCCTTGCATCGTCATCTCTGTAATTCGAGCTACTTCCTCCCTCAGCCCAACAACGCTTGCGATCTCATCAATGCACTCGATGTTGATAAGGGTGGAGTCCATATCAAAGGCAATTAGCTTGTAATCAGAGAGCTTAAGTGGTGGGGTGCGACTCTTTAGACTCAATCCGTTTAGGTGGATGATTTTCTGGGTTGACATTGTCGTTGTAGATTGCTGTTCAAAAGGGTGGGGGAGAGGGAAAGTGGTATCAAGTGCTTGTAACGCTTACCAAAGGTTGGCCTAAGTTGCGTAGAACATCTCTCACCAATTGAGCGCGGTCTTTGACTTGAGGCAACTCACGCTCAATGCGCAATTTGTCGTTGCCAGCAAGTTTAATGTGCCTGTTTTTTTGAACTAAATCAATGATTTTCATGCCGTCAATTGGAGGGTTAGGCCTAAAGCTGATTGTAGTAACTCCAGGGGCTGCATCTACTTTGGCAACACCGTAAGGTTTGGCAAGAATTCGAAGTCGGTGTACATCAATCAGAGTCTGAACCTGGGGGGGAAGTTTACCAAAGCGATCAACAATCTCCTCCATGAGAGTATCTAACTGCTCAACAGTTTTGGAGGTGGCTAGTTTTTTGTAAAACGACAACCTAAGATGCACATCTCCGCAGTAACTGTCGGGTAATAAGGCGGGGGAGTGAAGGTTAATTTCTGTTGTTACTTGCAGCGGACTTAAGAGATCGGGTTCCTCACCGTTTTTAAGTGCTCTCACTGCTTCAGAGAGCATTTCGTTGTAGAGCTGAAATCCAATCTCTAGCATGTTTCCGCTTTGATTTTCCCCAAGCACCTCACCAGCCCCTCTGATTTCAAGGTCGTGCATGGCTAAATAAAAACCAGATCCAAGCTCCTCCATCTGTTGAATAGCATCAAGCCTTTGAGAGGCGTGTTTGCTAAGACCTTGTAGGTCGGGCACCAGCAGGTAGGCGTAGGCCTGATGGTGACTGCGTCCAACCCGTCCCCTTAGTTGGTGTAGCTGAGCGAGACCGAATTTATCGGCCCGGCTCATGATGATGGTGTTCGCGCTGGGCACATCGATACCAGTTTCAATAATAGTTGAGCAAAGCAAAATATTATGCCGTTGGTTGATGAACTCTCGCATAACCCGCTCCAACTCCCTCTCAGGCATTTGACCATGTGCCACAGCGATCCTGGCCTCGGGTATTAGCTCCTGCAGCCTTTGTTTTCTGTTCTCAATCGTATCGACTTCGTTGTGTAAGAAGTAGCACTGCCCACCCCTTTTGAGCTCTCTTAAAATAGCCTCCCTGATGACGCCGTTGCCTTCACTGCGTACAAAAGTTTTGATTGAAAGTCTTCTTTGGGGTGCGGTGGCAATTACGCTCAAGTCTCTTAGACCCTCAAGCGCCATACCCAGTGTTCTCGGGATAGGGGTTGCTGTGAGTGTAAGCACATCAACTTCAGACTTTAATGATTTGATCATTTCTTTGTGTCTAACCCCAAACCTATGTTCCTCATCAATGATGAGGAGCCCAAGGTCCTTGAACTTTAAGGAGCCACTTATTAATTTATGAGTACCTACCACTATATCGACTGAGCCGTCCTCGATTCCTGCCATGGCAATTTTTATCTCTTTGGCCGATCTAAATCTACTCATCTCAGCAATTTTGATAGGCCATTTAGAAAATCTATCGCAAAGGGTTTGAAAGTGCTGCTCGGTTAATAACGTCGTCGGGGCAAGTAACGCAACTTGTTTGCCCCCCATGACCGCTACAAAGGCGGCTCGAAGAGCTACTTCAGTTTTTCCAAATCCAACATCCCCGCATATCAGGCGGTCCATGGGCCGGGGGCTAATCATGTCTTGTATGACTGCGTGAATGGCCCCTTTTTGGTCTGGGGTTTCCTCGAAACCAAAATCGTTTGCAAAGGTCTCGTAGTCGTTAGCAGAGTATTTAAAAGGGTGACCTTGTCTTAAAGCACGACGAGCGTAGGTATTGAGCAACTCTGCTGCAGCGTCCCTTACCTGCTCGGCAGCTTTCCTCTTGGCTTTGTCCCATTGACCAGAACCTAGCCTGTGCAAAGGTGCCTCGGAGGCGCTTACACCGCTATAGCGGCTGATTAAATGCAGTTGGCTGACTGGCACGTAAAGCATCGCTTGGTCTGCATACTCCAAGTGAAGGTATTCTTGAACCTTAGAGTTTGAGGGATCCTCAACTGATCCCTCATTTGATTGCTCTTTGGAGGATTCTTTCGTGGAATGCCCTACGCCCAGTAAATCCATATGAATGAGACCGCGGTATCTACCGATTCCGTGGACACTGTGAACGACTGGGTCTCCGACTTGAAGCTCTGAAAGGTCTTTGATTAAAGACTCTACGTCGCTGGTTTGTTCTTGTTTTTTTCTGCGCCTGGTGGTGGGTCCTGCGTCAAAAAGTTCGGATTCCGTAACGAAGTCTATCTTTAGGTCGTAAGCATGAAAGCCGTAGTGCAAATTAGCTGCAACGATTCCAAGGGTCTCTGGGCTTTGAGTAAACTCTTGAAGGCTCTCAAAACTAGGCGGTGAGACATTGCTGGCTCTTAAAAAATCAAGCAAGCTTGCTCGCCGACCCTCACTCTCAGCAATAATCAAAACCTTGTTAGAAGTGTTTGCAATATGTAGCTTGAGCTGACTTAAAGGGTCAACTGCGCCCCTGTGAACACTTAAATCAGGCAATGGACCTGAGAACGAACTCAAAGGCTCACTTTGACCCACTGATATATTTGCGCCAGGCTCGGCATCAAGCAAAGGAGTAGGGCCTTGAACTAAGAGAGGTTGTGAATTGTTTGCTTTTGGTTTTAACACCAACTGCGTGTACTGGTTGCATTGACTAAAGAACTGCTCGCTGGTGAGAAATAAATTTACCGGCGCTAGCGCTGGGCGCTCAGGGTCACCTTGTGCTAATTTGTACCGGTCTTGCGTGTCTTGCCAAAATCTTTGAAATATAGGCTCTAGTTCATCGTGTAAGACCACGGTTGCGTTTTTCCCCAAATAATCGAAAACAGTTGCTGTCTCGTCAAAGAAAAGAGGCAGGAAATACTCGATTCCAGCCGTGGCAACACCGTTGCCGATGTCTTTGTAAATTCTGCTGCGAGTGGGGTCTCCCTCTAACAGCTCTCGCCAACGGTTTCTAAATTTGGCCCGTGAATCCTCATCCATTGGGAACTCTCGCCCGGGAAGCAACCGTACCTCAGGGACAGGGTATAGACTTCTTTGTGTATCCGGATCAAACGTCCTAATTGAATCAATTTCGTTGTCAAATAGGTCTATGCGAAATGGGAATCTAGAACCCATTGGGTAAAGATCTATCAATCCCCCCCTGACACAATACTCACCAGGACTGATGACTTGGGACACGTGCGAGTAGCCAGCAAGTGTCAACTGGGAACGAAGTTTGGATTCCTCTAATTTTTGTTTAACTTTAAAATGAAATGTATAACCAGCAAGAAAAGACGGGGGGGCAATTTTGTATAAAGCGGTGGTTGCCGGAATCAGCACGATGTCAGCTTCTCCCTGTGAGATTTGCCAAAGCGTGGCTAATCTCTCACTGATCAAGTCTTGATGAGGGGAGAAACTATCGTAGGGAAGAGTCTCCCAGTCTGGGAAAATGACGCTTCTCAGATCTGGGTTGAAAAATGACATTTCATCCATAAGACGCTGCGCGTCGCTAGCATCTGAGGTGATGATGGCTACTTTGTGTTTTTGAATAATTTCTTGCGCACTCAAACGCGCTAACATCAGTGCGTCAGAGGAACTAAATGGTCGTTGCAAGTTCAGGCGTTTGCCGGGAGATAATTTGGGTATGTGCATCAATTAATTGACTGAAAAAGTATCTAAAAGCTGAACTTGTAAAGCGCAAAAGCTATCATTCTAGATTGTCTGAACTGAAAAGGCCCCAATGGACTCTGATTCTCCCTCAATTAACCTTGTGATCCCTTGCGCGGGGGCGGGGGAGCGCGCGGGCAAGGGGATGCCCAAACAATATGCAACTATTGCCTCAAAGCCGATGATTGCTCATACTTTAAACGCTTTAGTTCAAGTATCCTGTATTCAAGGCATATGCATTGTGGTGAGCCCTGGAGATTTGTTCATACAAGCCATTTTGGTCGAAAATGGTCTTTCAGATAACTTAAAAATTAAAGTCATACACAAAGGTGGAGCAACCAGAGCGCAAAGTGTCTTGGCTGGACTGAATTATTTCAAAGATCAGGGCGCTTTGGATGAAAGTTGGATTTTGGTGCACGACGCTGCAAGGTGCTTAATCATGCCAAAAAGCGTGGAGCAGTTGATTCAAACTTGTTTGAGCGACCCCGTTGGGGGCTTACTTGCTTGCCCAGTGGCAGATACCTTGAAGGAGTCCCACAGGGGCAGAGTAGAGGGGACCATTAAGCGCCAAGGAAAGTGGCTCGCCCAAACACCTCAAATGTTTAGGTTGGGTATGCTTATGAAAGCCTTTGACAAGGCTGAAGAGCACAACTTTGATTCATTCACAGATGAGGCCAGCGCAATAGAGGCGCTTGGCCATAGCCCAGTGCTTGTAGAGGGTGTGAGCTCTAATTTTAAAATCACTTATCCATCAGATTTTGAGCTTGCTCAGGCGCTTATTGACCATAGAACAGCGAAGGCGTAAAGGGCTTATAGCCGTGAATTTTAATTATTAAAAAAAAGAAAAGAGATCATCAAATGTCAATTAATAACTTCAGAATTGGTGAAGGGTGGGACGTGCATGCTTTAGTTGAGGGGCGACCCCTCATTATTGGGGGTGTGAGTATTCCCTTTGAGAAAGGATTGATGGGGCATTCAGATGCGGATGTATTGATTCATGCACTTATTGATGCTTTTCTTGGGGCTGCGGGCTTAGGGGACATAGGCAGGCACTTCCCAGACACGGATGCTCAGTTTAAAGGAGTAGATTCAAGTGTGCTACTGGAGCACGCCCACAAGCTCATTAAAGATAGGGGCTGGAATCTAGTGAATATAGACTCAACGATTACAGCGCAGGCGCCAAAAATGGCCCCCCACATCCCACTTATGATTGAGCGCTTAAGCAGTGTGCTTAATATAGACAAAGAGCGGATTAACATCAAGGCAAAAACGGCTGAGAAAATGGGTCCTGTAGGACTTGGTCAGTCGATTGAAGCAAGGGCAGTTGTGCTGCTTTTTAAAGCTTAATTGGTTGTTTTACCCATTCATCGTAAAAATGGACGCCTCGATTTGGTGCGTCTTATTAATCAAAAGTTCAAGTTTCATTTTTAGGATGATTTATGATCACACACGAGCCACAACTTTGCCACTTTACAGTCCAAGCTTTGGAGGCTACTCAACTTGAGAGTCACAGCATTGCCTATTGGCGATGGGGCAGTTTGCAGGCCAGCAAAATGATTATCTGTGTTCACGGATTAACAAGACAAGGACGCGATTTTGATGTGTTGGCTCGTAGCTTGCTAGGTGCTTATGAGCAAAGGGGAGAGGAGGTTTTAATAGTATGCCCAGACGTGGTTGGGCGGGGAAAAAGTGATTGGCTAACCAAGCCAATCCATTATCAGCCCCCTACCTATGCGTATGGACTAAAAGCGTTGTTGGATGACTTGAGCAATCAAAATGGGCGCAAATCCATTGACTGGGTGGGAACGAGTATGGGGGGCATTATTGGGATGCTGATGTGCGGGGTAGACGCACTAAAGCCGCAGGTGCCTATTCGCAGATTGGTGCTTAACGATGTGGGGCCAGTGGTTCGGTGGGAATTCATTGAGCGTTTAAAAAACTATGTGGGAAAGGGAAACACTTTTTTGAGTTTAGAGGAGGGGATCGAGTCTTTACGACTCATTTTCAAAGGTTTTGGCCCACACAGTAACGAAGAATGGATAAAACTTTCTTTGCCAATGCTCAAAGAGATTGAAGGTCCAAGGTGGATATTTCACTATGACAACCAAATAGCAGTGCCAATTGAGCTTATGACACAAGAGAGCTCAATGGCCGCAGAAAAGACGATGTGGTCTATTTATGATCAAATCAATTGTGAAACACTTCTCATCAAGGGTGAGGAGTCGGAGTTGATGAGCTCAGAGACCACACGGGAGATGTGCAACCGGGGTCCAAAACCACTTTTATACACTGTTCAAGGGGTAGGGCATGCACCTACTCTCATCCATGATGATCAGCTTAAGATGGTCAAGAATTTCTTGGTCAGAGAATAGCGAAATTCTTTAAATGTAATGTTGCAGATAAATTTGAATCGAGGGTCGGAGTTGGACGCCAATTTAAATAAAAATTCAGATCTGGATACCCCCGGTTCCTTAACCAAAGATCTGGGTGAGCGAAGTGCAGTCAATGAGCACCAAAAGTCACTTAAGAAAATCTTGCCTGAGCCCGGGGTAACCGATTTCGTTGCGATAGCAACCCAAGGCGTCCCAGAAGAGCCCCAGGTGCTGCATAGGGCAAGAGTTTTTGCCGAAAGATTGTTAGAGGTTGAGACTCTAGATAGTGGAGAAAACTCGTTAGCGCATGCTGACGAAGTAGCTTTAATAGTGAAACAAATCGGCGGATCCGAGCCCCTTCAAGCGGCGAGCTATTTGCTTTACGCAAGCGCCTACTTATTCAAACCTGTTGAAATTATTGGTAAAGTATTTGGAGAGAGTCTGACCTCCCTGGCTGTTGAGGGGACGCATCTATTAAAGCTTGAAAAACAAACACGTGCCAAACAAAAGTCTGCAAATTCAGGGTCCTCTGTTGCGCTTCAAGGCGTTGCGCAAACAGAGAACGTGAGAAGAATGCTATTGGCATTTTCAAGGGATTTCAGGGTCGTGATGCTTAGGCTTGCATCCTGTGTTCAAACCCTTAGGTACTACGCAGCGCAAAAGAAGGTTGCCCCTAAGGAGGTGGCGCAAGAAGCTTTGAGTATATTTGCCCCTCTGGCAAATCGTCTTGGCATTTGGCAAATCAAATGGGAAATGGAGGACTTGGCCTTCAGATTCCTCGAGCCTCAAACCTACAAAGAAATAGCAAAACTTCTTGAGCAAAAAAGAACAGAGCGCGAAGATTATGTTGAGCAACTTCGAGCCAAACTCCAAAGTGAATTAAACGCAATGGGCGTTCGCGCTCAGGTCTTCGGTCGACCAAAACACATTTACAGTATCGCCAAAAAGATGCGCGGCAAGTCTTTAGGCTTCGATAAAGTTTTTGATATCAGGGCTTTAAGAGTTATTGTTCAAAATTCCGATGAATGCTACGCAGCCCTTGCTCATGTGCACTCGAGCTTAAAGCCATTAGAAAACGAGTTTGATGACTATATTTCTCGCCCTAAGCCTAATGGTTATCAGTCCCTTCACACAGTTGTTGCTGATGAGCGAGACTTGCCAGTAGAGATTCAGATTCGGACTCAAAAAATGCATGATCATGCTGAGCACGGCGTAGCAGCGCACTGGGCTTACAAGGAAGCGGGCTCAAAGGGGTACCAAGGTGTTAGCGCAGACTCAAGTTATGACCAAAAAATTGCAATTCTCAGGCAACTCTTAGCCTGGGAGCAAGATGTATCTGCAGGTGCCGGGGGTGACTCCGCCCCCGCACAGATTGACACTCTGAGTGATTGGATTTACGTTCTAACGCCTAACGCCGAAATTGTTGAGCTTCCAAGCGGTTCAACATGCGTTGATTTTGCTTATTCCCTTCATACCAGCCTGGGGCACCGTTGCAGGGGGGGAAGAGTTGACGGGGCCATGGTTCCGCTTAATACTCCTTTAAAAAATGGACAAACAGTGGAGGTCATATCTGCCAAAGAGGGAGGGCCGTCTAGAGATTGGTTGAACCTTGAGTTGGGCTTCTTAGCAAGTCCAAGGGCTAGGTCTAAGGTAAGGGCGTGGTTTAACGCTTTAGCTTCCCAGGAGAATGTAGCCAAAGGACGTGAAGCGGTGGAGAAGCTTTTGCAGCGCGAGGGTAAGACCAGTACAAATTTAGAAGACCTTGCAGGTCAACTTGGATTTAAGAACGCGGAGATCCTGTTTGAGGTGGTGGGCAAAGAGGAGTTTTCGCTAAGAAATATTGAGATTATTTTGCATCCCCGCGTTGCCTATGTAGTAAACGAGGATGAGGCCTATTTAAAACATCCTAAATTTAAAGAGCCTAAGACAAGTAGTGCAAGCGGGGGTATTTTAGTAGTGGGGGTTGAATCCCTCATGACTCAGTTGGCCAGGTGTTGCAGGCCCGCGCCTCCGGATGATATTTGCGGATTTATCACCAGAGGTAAGGGCGTTAGTATTCATAGGACGATGTGTCTGAATTTTAAAGAATTGGTGCTCCGCAGTGAGGACAGAGTAATCGAGGTGAAGTGGGGGAGTTATGAAGCTCACGCCAATAGTCTCTCTAATGTTTATCCTGTGGATGTCGAGATTCGCGCCCATGATAGACAGGGCCTACTTAGAGATATTTCTGAGGTTTTTGCAAAAGAAAAGATGAACGTTATAGGCGTAAAGACAGAATCTATAAAAGGAGTGGCGTGGATGACCTTTACAGTTGAAATTTCTGACTCAACTAAACTTCAAAAGGTACTCTCTTTTTTGCGCTCAGTACCCAGCGTTATCTCCTCAAGAAGGAGGTAAAACATAAAGTTTTACCTTTGGCTTGGCTGTTTAGGTACTCAGGGCCAATTAAATGGTGCTAAAATAGGCCTCCCTAGGCGCGTAGCTCAGTTGGTTAGAGCATCACCTTGACATGGTGGGGGTCGCTAGTTCGAATCTAGTCGCGCCTACCAAATATTATGAAACCTAATTTTCTAGTGCCATTTGTGGAATTGTCTTAAATTTCCGCAAATCATTACTATCTAGAACTAAACCCATGGCCTACCGCCTAATTTGAAATATGTATTGCATTTTCTCCAAGCATTAGTCATTTTTTTCGCATGGTTGGCTTTAGTTGCCCCAAATATTGAGAAGTCCTCCAGTCATAAGACGAGACTTCAATGTGGCTGAAAAGTCTCCAATCTACACTAAGTTCTTATCAACAGTTGGTCTCGTTTCTGAGTCATAAATCAATTCGGACGAGGTGATGCTTGATTTTGCCCTTCGATTGGTATCTTTATTGAAAATTTTAAAGACTCAAATAAATCTAAGTTTAAGCAAATAAATCACGATATTGGTATCCAGCAAGTCTTTGAGCGTTACAAACTCACTCTCGAGGGCGTTTTTGCCTCTCCTCGCGCATTCATCAAATCACCTGATACTTTTGGGGCATTTAAAAAAAGCGGCCCCAATTATTTTCAACGGATGTAATTATCTGCTCTCTTTTACGGGCACAAACTATCGCCTTTTTAACGAAATCTGGTAATAGTGCTTGCACGGGTATCCATATGGCCTGGCTGCGGTTGTTGGTGAATACCCCTCAAATACCGAATGTAGAATTATCTTAAAATTTTTTACTGCTCATAATCACAAATTCAGCAACTAACTGCATGGATCAACATGTATTTTTAACAAATATTTTTAACTACAAAACCGTGGTTATAGCAATCTTGCTCGGCATTGGCTTTGCAAATAACTCTTGTGCACTACCCTTTGCAATGGATATCGGGAGTGCGGCTAACCAAGGTAACTACAAATCGGCTGAATCTATGCTCAAAGAGGTTCTTCAAGAAAAACCTAGTAGCGCAAGAACTCACTACGAATTGGGACAAGTGTTGGCTAGAGAAAACAAACTAGTAGTAAGCCGTCAAGAGTTACTTGAAGCTCAAAGAATCGATCCTTTGAATTTGTACAAAAACCCCGAGCAATTCAATAGTTTTTTAGAAAAGGTAAGCGTTAAAACCACTGAATCACGCGTATTGAACTCGACATGTAGTTTAAAGATAGACGGTTCATTTGAGATGCGCGGGAAATGTTACTTCAATACGGGTAAGGACGAAGATGAATTTGATGACTTGAAACTAAGGATACGATGTATTGACGGAACGATATGGAGGAGAGATAAATTTCCCTGCGCCGCATCACAAGCACAATCTGCTTTGATGGGCGTATTTGGTTCTATAGAAAGAGACGCAGGTGTCGCCACACTATGCTGGAATGCAGGCACAAAAGTTTCTCAAACGTGTTACTTGGGTCTTACTAGAAAAGGCGCTTGTTGGTCTAATCCAACTGCTCGCTCTCAACTGGTGGGTGAAAAAACTTATGATGTTGAATTTTGTGCTCGAAAGATAACTGCCCTTGATAGAAGATAGACAAATTATTTTCTTTATATTCAAAAATTATTTCAAATAACGCAGTTCATCTTCAGGCCTAGGTTCTTTAATCGCGTTATAAAAACCGCAGCTATTGAACTTTTTGAAAATTCAACTAAAGATTAACAAAATCTAGTCTTTAGTTATAAGCTAGTTAAAAGCCAGCTTTTTAGAAGCTGGCTTTTGTTTAGAACTCAATTTTGGTGCTATTCGTAAGTAGCCGTAGTCGTTCCATTTTTATGGTCGTATTTTAAAGTAATTTTGCTGATGGTACAAAGGTCGAAATCCTGCCACTCAGCCTCTTCTCCATCTTCGAATATGACCTTCAAATCATAAACACATTGCCTACTTCTTTTATTAAAAGTAATAAGACGTTTGGCGCGATTGTTTAAGTATCCTTTTCCAAGTATGTCTTTGCCCCAATCATTATCGTTATCAGGTGACACATAAAGATTATTTATTGTGTATCCAGTTTGATTGAAAACTGTGAAATCTGCGTCTCCTGCGAAAGCAACATTGCCGAACGTAAATGCAAAGATCAAAATGAGAAATTTTTTGAGAAAAAACATATTAATGTCCAATTTAAAAAATGATAGCAAGTGGAATAATTAAAACTTAATAACTCTTTAATTCTATACAAAAAAAGATTATCGATAAATGACAAAAGCGTAATAATTGGAGAATTAATTGATTCCTATTGAATTGAAAATATATTTGTAGGAAGGCGAATTAAAACTTATCAGGTTAACTTAATTAAGCAAGAAGAAAGAAAATAAATAAATTTATTGCGTCTTACGGTATTAAAAAACCAAGGCAAACGATAATTAATTAAGCCTCAAAAAGGTGCATGAATTAAAGTTGACCATATAATTAATCCACTTACTTATTGATATGACATGATAAGTATTGATGTCTAAGTAAATTTCTATTTTCTAACTTAAGGAAGCGTCAGATGTTTAAAAAATTTCTATTGTTAATATTAACCGTTGTTGGTTCTAACTTTGTTTTTGCTCAGGCAAAAGATTGGGGGGGCATTTACGGACAATTAGGTATAGGTTACCAAACCGCTTCTTTTAGCGCCTCTGGCGGTACCTACGCTGGAACTCCTTATTCTTTAGGATTCAGCAATACCAATGGATTTGCAAGTCGCGTAGGATTCGGATACAACAATGCAATTACTGATAAATGGCTAATTGGAGTTGGGGTAGATAATTTCCCAAGCAAGGGAAATAACTCAACAGCGACTGCTACCATAGGCGGTAAAAGCGCATCTGAAACACTCAACGTGAACACTGTGACAAACTATTTCGTTGAAGCCGGTTACGTATTAAATGCGGAAACAATGACCTATCTTAAGATCGGCAATAGCACAACTAAGTATGGGGGGAATCTTGGAGCCGACAGCACAAAAGGAACTGATTTTGGTTTAGGTTTAAGACACAGTTTACTTGGCTCTATCTTTGGATACGGCGAGGTTAATTACATACAAGGCAAGTCAACTAGTGATGGTCTCACGGGTACTGTCAAATCACCAAGTACCTACGTCATTCTTGGCGCAGGATATGTGTTTTAAAAAAATTAAACACTGATATTTTCACAATAAAAACAAGGATTTTAAGAA
>CAIQHG010000029.1 GCA_903871545.1 uncultured Burkholderiales bacterium
AACTGCTGCAACTGCTGCAACTGCTGCAACTGCTGCAACTGCTGCAACTGCTGCAACTGCTGCAACTGCTGCAACTGCTGCAACTGCTGCAACTGCTGAAACTGCTGAAACTGCTGAAACTGCTGAAACTGCTGAAACTGCTGAAACTGCTGAAACTGCTGAAACTGCTGAAACTGCTGAAACTGCTGAAACTGCTGAAACTGCTGAGACTGCTGAGACTGCTGAGACTGCGGCCACTGCAGAGACTGCTGAGACTGCAGAGACTGCAGAGACTGCTGAGGTCGACAAGACTCTGGAGGCTAAAAGGTCTCTTGAAACTCCCAATATCGCTGAAAAACCAGTGGCCGAAATTACTCCCGAGGCTCAAAGGACTCTTAAAACTCCAGAGGCCGCTGAAACTCCTGAAGCGAAGAATACGTTGGAAGCTCATAAGCCTAAAGAAACTCCAAAGGTCGCTAAAACCCCTGAGGCAGATAAGACTCTGGAGGCTCAAAAGCCTCTTGAAACTCCTGAAGCAAAGAATACGCTTGAAGCTCAAAAGCCTAATGAAACTCCAAAGGTCGCTAAAACCCCTGAGGCAGATAAGACTCTGGAGGCTCAAAAGCCTCTTGAAACTCCTGAGACAAAGAATACCCTGGAAGCTAAAAAGCCTAATGAAACTCCAAAGGTCGCTAAAACCCCCGAGGCAGATAAGACTATGGAGGCTCAAAAGACTCTTGAAACTCCTGAAGCAAAGAATACGCTGGAAGCTCAAAAGCCTAATGAAACTCCAAGAGTCGCTAACCCTCCCCCCGAGGCAGATAAGACTCTGGAGGCTCAAAAGCCTCTTGAATCTTCTGCGGGCACCCAGCCAGTGGAAAGTAATAAGGCTTACTCAAATAATAGAGACCTAAATGCGGTAGATAACACTTCTGCAAGTAATAAAACTGAAACCAATCAATTTAAGGAAAAAACAGAATCTATAAGAGATGTAAACGAGTTGCCTAAGGTTGAGGTACCCTCAAATAAAACCACAGTAACTGAGGATCAAATGAAAAGTGCTCTAGACTCATTAAAAGAAAAAGACCTTACTAAAAACAGCGTAGATATGAATAGCGGATCGGATTTAGATAAAATTACCAAATCCATTTCCCCCCAAAACAAAATAGATACGTAATCTTCAAAAAATTATTTGA
The DNA here is from genome assembly GCA_903871545.1 of uncultured Burkholderiales bacterium. GTDB lineage: Bacteria > Pseudomonadota > Gammaproteobacteria > Burkholderiales > Burkholderiaceae_C > Limnohabitans. The sequence continues at coordinate 1,176 of CAIQHG010000029.1, forward strand.
TAACGCTCGGAAAATATTTATAAAAATTAAAAATATAAATTTTTTTCTCAAGGATTTAGGTGTGTCATCGGGATTATTTTTAAAATAATTTTCAGCCTCCCATAGGTCTAACGCCAATTGCATCGACAACCAACTATCGGCTGAGCCGCCAACGGCTTTTGAGATCCTTAACGCCATATCAACTGTTAAAGATTTTTTTTCACCCAGTAAACCAGTCATTAAAGTTTTACTTATCCCCAAGTGAGTAGCAAAATTTGTTGGATTCATACCCAAACCAGGGAGGACATCTTCTCGAAGAATTGCGCCTGGATGAATGGGCCGGCGCTCCGGATTTTTAAGAGACTTGATCATGCTTTTCCTCTAAATTCACATCGATCACATTTTGCCCATCAAATCCAAATGTAATTCTCCAGTTATCATTCACAGAGATAGAGTATTCTATTTTTCTGTCAGTTTTAATAGTACGGAACCAATAGCCTGGAATGTTCATATCCTCAGGGTTTTTTATGATGTCTAACCTATGTAATATTCTTTCGATTCGATCCCCGTTTTGGACTGGAATAAGTTCTGTAGATTCATTGGCGTAGAAATACCCCATACCCTTTTCATTGTAAGAAATGAGCATTTCGCAAAAAAGTTGGACTCCTCTGTGCTTGAAAGAAATAAGCATTTCATTTAAAAATATAAATGGATTGGAAGTTTTTCAAGGTATTCAATTGGTAATTAAAGAAATATTGCTTAAAAATCGTCTTTTAATTCAGGAGAAAATAAATTGGACATACGGTTTAGATCTCCCTCATCTCTTTTTATTTCCTGCATCAAATCAGGAAGGGCTAGCCTGCCCCATCGCACTGCTTTTTTAATGAGATAAGGAGTTGGACTGTGTGGCTCCCTTATCTGGAGATAGTTTGCAACTGCTTCCAGTGTAGCGTAAGCCTCCTCTCGAGTACGCCAAAATCCGGGTTGTAACTCGCCAGGAGAATTAAACTCATTTTCATTAGAGATAATGTTTGAACTCATAGGTAAGGAGGAGCTTTCTAGTTGTAATTTAGATTTGCCGACTTGACTTGGATCAATTGACATAACTTGAAGTACTCTCTCAAAGTTACCCAAAGTAATCATTAATTTATTAAGATTCGGTGCATCAGTTTTAAGCTTGGAATCTAACAACTGTTTAAGATCTTTTAAAATTTTGATGCATTCACTGCTTATCTCTAATTGCTCTCTCAAAACTCCAGAATTAACTGGATTTCGTGTCAACATTAATAATTCTGCTCGGAAGATCCTCTCTTTGTCGATTTCTTCCGAGCTATCCTTTTTAGAGGATTGAACTACAGGATCTTTTGCAATTATCTCCTCAGAGGTTAAATTTTCCCAAACGGCCAATGAAATCTTAGAGGGTTGCCTGTCATAAACTGTAAACAAATGAATATGAATTGTCATGCTTAGTGACAAAGATTCGTTTAACCATTCAAATGGCGCAACACGAGCGTCTGAATCATTTTCTTCAATAAGAGGGTGGATGTGATCCCAAAATAGATGCGACAGATTGAACAGCAAAGACAGGCCTTTGCGAATACCTGCTAATCCCTCAGTCCTCATCCAAGCTTCGGTAAGCCACACCGCAAGTTGAAGATCTTTACTCTGTTCAATTAATGCTTTGCAACAAATATTGTTTATCTTGCTCCAATCAGCAGTCTTCAATTGACGAGACCATTGACCCATGGGTAAATCCGGATCATCCTCCTCGCGAGCGATACGAATATCGGTGAAAATACTATCTTGCCGCAAAGAAATACCGCAAAGATTATCTTTTGAAATCGGTTGAAGCAAGTCTTCAAGATTAAAGTTATTCATAGGTACGCTTTTCAATAACTGAGGTCCACTCTGGCGCTTTTACTGGGAATGAACTTGGCCAATTAAGCAAACTCTTTTTACCTACTGGACTTAAACCAAAACGAACGAATACTCTGGCCTTGGTATCAGGTCCGCCTGAGGGTATGCCATTTTTGGGTTGTGCACTCATCGGAAATTCAAACCTCAATAACTGAGTTCTAGAATCGGGTCTATTCAATCTGTCAGGTTCCACGTGGGTCAACATAAAACTAAACAAGGCCCAAGGATCGTTAAAGCTATAGGTTACTAATCTATCATTCACAGTCAAATCGGGTTGAGAACTGTCAGACTTTGGGATCAAAGGACTGTCTTTAGCGACCCGAAGATTTAAACTAATTGGATCTCCAGGTTGCCAAAATAAGGACTTAATCTTGTCTTGCGCGTTTATTTTTTGATTTCCAGAATTAAGCGACCATTCAATGATTTTGCTCCCTTCGATTTCATCTGCACTGTTGACACGAAACTCAACTGACAAATCGTAACCAAGCGCGGTACCTTCTTTTGCGGGAATCAAGGGATCCAACAATTTGCGAACTTTTAGGAATTGCTCGTCGAATTTTTTAACTGCAATAGGAATATCCTCTAAGTTAATTTTTGAAGAGTTTTTGTTAGGACTATTAGAGAGAGCTGGGGAGTTTAAAGAATCCTCTAATGCTTTATGAGCCTTGTCATAAGAAGCAAGGATAGCTATTACGTCATCAAAGTCAGCTGCTGGACTCTCTGATCTAATTAAGCTTTGTGATGAAACGTTAGTTACAGGTGAATTAGCCTTAAAAGGCGAACGCCCAGAAATGTCACCGTTAAATGTAGCCACGAATTGATCCCAGGAACTACGCCGATCTATTGCTCTAAGTGACATACATCTCTTAATCATGCCCGATTGAAGAGATTCCAATCTAAGTGAAAACACATCGAATTCGCGACTAGAGCTTGATACTTTAATAAGTTTTTCACCGCAATTGGTTTTATTCAAATCTATTCCTGATTCAAGAATAAATTGAGTAAGATTTCCAAGTGAACTAGTTGGGCTTTTTAATTTTTTTCTGGCAACACTAAGACTCAAAACGTTCCAACGTTGGACCAATGAATTGTTGGGTTGTAAGCTGGTAAGCATAGGAAGCAATAAATCAGCCTCCTTAGTTAGTCCTTCAATATAATCAATCTGACGAGCAACATAAGAGTTGAGGGAATCAATATCAGATAATTCGTAAGCAATGGCGATGGGATTTCCACCCCCACTCCAGCCCTTGAATTCAGTATCTCTAGGCACAAAAAGGTTAGCTTGATTAAATTGATCGTCTAAGATTTTGAGTCGAGCAATGCCGTCTTTCAAAATGATTCCAGTTAAGGCGTCGGCAGCCTCATTAGCCTCAAGATCATTTAATAAAGAAACAAGTTTAGGGAGCTGGGTACGGTTAAGATCTTGAGAAAAATTATTTCCAGATGGACGAGTTGATATGGTTATTGCCTTTGCAGCAGAGTCTATAACCTTCGCAGCAAGGGCTCCGTAAACAAAGTGACTCAAAGGCACTCGAATCTGAGCAGGGAAGGTCAAGACTGTCTCAGTGTCGAAAATCCTTTTTGATTCTTCATATGACAAAGCTTGCTCAATTTTCTGACGATCCCATAAGACTAACGAATTAGAGCTAAGTTGGGGAATCGCACGAGATTCAATGTTTTTTAAATAAGGTTGGGTAAGCAGATTACTAAGCGCGTCTTTGAGTGCTTTTCTATCTTTGCTAAATACCCAGCGACCTTCTTTACTGCTCCACTCCAAATTTGAAACAGCAGATGCAGCATTTTCAGTGTTTTGTGAGTCCCAGTTGGTTAAAAACTCTTGAAAAGAAGTTTTAAATCTTGCCAATCCAGCGTCAACAGACTTTGCCCCAATCAATGGGATAGATTTGGTAGCCTTTATAAATCGGTCAAAATTATCCCCTAGCTGTGGCGCTCTGTTAGCGATCCATGCGCCCTTGCCGGCTTGCAAAAGTAATGACTCCTCACTCATGTGAGTGGCCAGGCTCTCCCATGCACGAATACCCTGAGCTCCATCAAATCCGGAATTACTTTCTGAATTTAGGTCGTTTAATAAATTCGAGTATTGAATCTCAGCTGAAAGTAGATTGTTGTTGTTTAATAATGAATCGATAAATGAATCAAAAATTAAACCGTAAGTGCAACTGATATTCTTCTGCAAAGAAGCTATGTCAACTGCTTTGGTATCTTTGTGAGTACTTTTAAAAATTGCAGCAATTTGATTCGTATTTCCATTTAGTTCCACCCCGAAAAGTACTTGGACTAAAAATCTAAGATCTTCTCCATTAGGCGGCAATTTTTGATCAGAGAGTCGCGTATATGCATTAATGGCCTCTTGTAATTCAGCACTTCGAGCTACAAACTTTTGCATCAGCTCAAATTCAGAGTGCTCTTCGTAGTTAACAGCTTTAAGATTTTTGTTAAGGTTAGTATCAAAAAAACTCTTGGGCAAGATGCAAACAGTAGAGGATTGTAATGATCCCGTAGCAGTATCAAGCGGAACACCAGTAGCTGCAGAGACTGCACTGTTTAAGCCAATTCTGACGGGATCCATTGCTGTTTGAGCAAAGCCCTCTTCAATTCTTTGTTGAACGTGAAGATTTAAGTTATCTATTACAGGCCAAGAACCTGGCAAAGCGAAAGACCATAGGGCACCGGCATTAAGGGTGTCTAAAGTGCGTAATACTTTAAGAGCACGAACTTTACTTTTTTCGGGATCATGAGAGTCTTGTATGCCCGCTCTCATAGCCTCTTTGCTTTCAATATTGAATTGGGTGATTACGTTTAATAGATCTTCTGTTACGAAGTTAATTCTGAATGCGGCGAAAGTAATACTCAGCACCCAACAAACAGCCAGTATTCCAGCACCCCAAGTCGTGGCTAAGCTAAGCGGCGATCTTCTTAATTTTTGTTTACTCGAAGAGCGCACTAAACCTAGTTCTGCAAATATTTTTCTCTCAAATAAATCGCGCAAAAATACCGGCTCAACTGCTGGGCGAACCTCCTGGTTAATAATTGGAGTATTGCCTTCAAGTTGAGGTAGTTGACCCGCTTTTTTGGATAAAAAAACTGCAGAATCAGCCGAGTCACCACATAAATAGAAACCCCTAAACATAAATGGTTCGTGATATACGCTGGGCCGCATAAATTCTTCAAAAAAGACATGCAAACCAGCACGTATCTTATTGATTTCGCTGGGCAAAAGAAAGTATTCAGCACTATTTTTGCTCGAGTCTTCTAAGGCACTTAATTCAGTGCAAGCATCTGACAAATAAGAAATAATATTTTCCATTCCCATGTCAATCCACTTTGACTGAAATGGGGCAGAAAGTTCATTCGGATTAGACCAACCTAGAATACTGCGCTGAAGGGGTACAGGAAGAGCCCCAGCAAAGCGTGAAAAACCGGGAATATATTCGCAACCATCCACAACCAAATAAACTGGAAATTGAAGAGCAAAACGGTTTTGCGCTAACCAGAAACGTTTATTTAAAATTTTAGCTAATGCAATAAGCGATTCGGTTTGGCTTTGTCCATCATCCAAAAGCATGTATGCTGGAACAGAAATAATAAGCGAGTCAAAAGGACGATCTGGTCGATAGTTGCGGCAAAGGCCTAAGAAATCATCCCAACTACTTTGGTTTGCATAGTTCTCACTACCCCCTAGGTGGCTAGATTGAAGTTGGACAGCGAGACCCTTATCAAAGAAATTCCAGCTAATTCCATCAACAGAGGCACTTACAGAGGAGTCGCTGCTTAAAGCACTTTGTAAACCAGAGGAAAGAAGTGGTAACTCTTTGTTCACTGTCCCGCAATTAATTACAAGCGACCAGGGAAGGTTATATCTCTCTGAGCGCTCTGCAAGGTGATTTTCAACTAAATCAACAGCACGCTTAAAAGACTGCTTTAGAGAGTCTAAGTGAATCAAACTAGGCGCAGCAGAAGCCAAAGCAACAGTTTGATTGCTCTTGGGCCCGTATTTGGCAGCGACACGAACTAGAAATAAAATAATCAATAAAATAATTACCGCAAGCACGGCTAGCGATATGATCACCATATTTATTGATAAGAAACTAAACATTTTTTACCTTCGAAGATTGTTCAGGTAACATGTTAAAGCCAACAGTTTTTTCCAAGGCCCGACGAACTGGCCAAGATTGCATCAACCAAACTAGCTCAGATATGACCAAAATACCTCCCAAAATCAATAGAAACAAGATGCCCCAACGGTCAATTTTCGGCAACCGCTTGTTGGTGAAATAGGATAGAGTACTCTCGTAGGGAGTGTCAGATAGTCTTCGCTCATTACCTGAAAGGTTTGCGGGGCGTTGGTAAATGAATTGAAAAAGCTCTTGACGGTAACTCGCCAAAATATTTAAATTTGTTGAACCTCGGTATTGCCCCTGAAAACCGAGTGAGAGTAAATATAAATAAAGTTTAGCCACATGCCGTTGCGAAGGTTCTCGAGCTGATAATAGTTGATCAATGAGGAAAAAAACGTGTTCGCCAGCATTGCTAGTTTTAAACATCTTTGTCTCTAAAAGCTCGTGGCGCCAATATTGCTGCCCGGCCCACTCTAAGTTAAGTAATATTTCGTCTGCTAACACAACTTTTAAATAACGTGCTTGTGCCTCACCCTCAATGACTTCAGGACCCCCAGAGCGGCGAGCCTCCATAGTTTGAAATTCAATTAATTGCAATAAATCAGTACTTAAAAATTTGGTTGTTTCTGCAGCATGATTATCAGTGACGCGCTTTACTAACTCAGATGTTTTATGAAGAACGTGAAAAAAATCTCTGAACTGAGTTGACGCAAAATCTGAAACGATCCCAGTTTTAGGAATATTTGGCTCTGCAAATTCTGTAATGTTGGTTGTCGCCATAGTCGTCAATAATCAATTTACTAAAGATTTTCTGAATTTCAGAAATTAAAGGCTTTTCTCGAACAAAACGATCTCGCGAGGACGCGGTGAAGCCTTGGATTCATTTGCATTACTAATCAGCAATGGTTGATCTGCTACGATAAAGTTTTCATTGAGTTCAATAGCAAAAAGTGTATAACCAGAGCTCGACCGCAAACCTAACTCCTCTACCATTTCAACTTTCTTTCTGGCCGCTCCTAATACTCTTCTGTCTGTTAGGGCAGTCCAAATTGTTTGTGAACCAATCACGGCTCCACCCATCCATTTGCATAATTCTTCATCTGTTTGACCTCTTAACCCTATGTAGAACTTACTTGCTTTGGGTAAAGTTTCCCCCGGCATTGAGAATGCCGTACCGTCAAAATTAAACACAATTGAACGCCATTCTTGACTAACTTCAAGCACTAAATCCTCAATCTCTCTTAATACAACATCAAAACAAGAAGCCGGGTCAGAGTGCTGCCATTTCGGGGGGTGAATTGGAACTGCACCTGGTCTAAGCATTGATAGGGGTCCCAATTGTTCACAAATAGCCATGTAAAGCAAAAAAGGCGGCACATCCGGAGCTGACAACAACGCTTGGATTCGAGCCAAAGGCTCCACCAAAGCAGCCAACTTATTACGAAGCTCAAGCGCTTCTAGTCTATCCTCAAGGCGTGAGGAAGGAGAACTGGTTAATTTAGCCAGGAAGACTGCTTTAGTTCGAATCTGAGTAACAACACTCAAAGTTCTTATCCAAACAGGATGGTTTGAAGAAATGCTTAGCAAAGGTGGTAAGACATTGCCTAATCTGAAAATCTCATTTTCCTTACAAACTGAGAGAAGTCTAATTGAAACGTATAAAGGGGATGGAATAGTGCCAGCCATCAACTCTAGTTTGAACTCCATTCTTGGCAGATCAATGGGCAAAGCCTCGGATACTTGATCGCTGACCGGTGGACAGTCAATGCCCCGAAAGCGAGACGCTTGACCCCTGGAATTAAGGGAAGGATTGATTGCAAGAGCGATGTATACATCAAGCTCAGTGTTGACAAAGCCGCTCTCAAATTGTGAAAGCTGTAGCTCTAAAGGTTGACTGTCATTAGAAGTTGAAGGATATACGACTGCAGTCCCATCAGGAAAGATTGCTTCTAAATTATTGATGCGCAAAATACCATTAGCAAGTAAATTTGCATCGATCTCAAAATTTTTAACGCCCCAGCCAAGGGAATTAAGACTTAGTAATTGCCAGGCTAATAAGGTATCTACTCGAGCTGATTCTTGTTGAAAATGCTGCGGGGAAAGCAACATTCCTTCGTGCCATTGAATTCGCAAATGAGGGGATTGCAGATTCATTTTTTTAAATTAATTTAGAACTGAGACAGGATTGATGATCACATCTCTTGATTCAAGTTTTATGAGATATCCAGGTTGATCCATCGACAAAATACCTTTGTGATCACCAGGAGTGGAATAGTTAACAAATGTTAAAGCTTGAAAGGCAGAAAATTGAGATAATTGTTTAGCAGTAACTGTAATGTTTTGACCCGGAACAAGCTCATATGAAATAACTTGCAAAGCTTCTGGAAATGATTTGATTGAATTTTCTCTTGAAGCAAACCAACTGGTTGAATTCAGATTGGCTAAATTTCTCAGCAGATCCATATTTTTGACAAATAAAATATCTATCGCAACAGGACTATTAACATTTACGTCGGTAGAGGCCGTGATAACTAGGTTTTTCCAACTAGGAGTGACCGGTTGGGGCTTGGTAGACATAAAAGAAGGCATCAAATCCACACTCGAACAACCAGCGAAAGCAAGGATAAAAAACAAAACACAAAGGGCCACAGGACAATTTGTGGTTTTTGAGGGAATTTTTTTTTCAAACAAAAACATATAAAACTATAAATTAGTCATATTTAATAAAAGGAATGCTGAGGATAAGAAAAAAAATGATTCTATATCATTCTTGCTTGATTTATTGAAACATTGAAAATTGCTAACTTCTCGGCCAATATCTAAGCAAAAAAAATATGCCTAGTGTTCAAGTTGAAGAGGAAATTACACCAAAATTGAAAGGTTTAAATTTGAAGTTATTAATTTAATTGTTAAAAAATTCTTACTTAGCTTTTTAAAATTACACTCAATTGCTCACATTCTTAAAATCAGATCCAAAGTCAAATATCTTTTTTTTGTAATTAAGCCTTATCGAGTAAATCTTATTATTTACTTCTTCTTACAACCAAGGGTTTGTCTTGTAGTAAATAGTAATTCATAAATTAAAAAAAACGGTGTGTTAATTTGAAGTTTGTAGTTATACTTTTTTTTTGACTTAGGGTCGCCTGCATAATGTCAATTTTATGAAATTAAAAAGTTAAAAAAAAATTACAAACATAAAAAAATTTAATTAGAAATAATTTAAAGACTGATCAACTTTTAATCTTATTTTGATCTAGAATAAATTCATCGTTTATTTCGCTAACTCACATCTTAAGGAACAAAATGTCAGATAGTTTGCAAAAATGGGTCGGTCGCAACCGCCCTCCTCGCGTTCAAATAACCTACGATGTAGAGATTGGAGACGCGATCGAAAAAAGAGAATTACCACTTGTTGTGGGCATCCTTGCAGACCTCTCGGGTCAACCACTCAAGCCTCTGCCTAAATTCAAAGAGAGACGCTTCGTTGAGATAGACCGTGATAACTTTAACGAAGTCATGACAAAAGTTGCCCCTCGATTAGACATATCTGTTCCAGATACGCTCAAAAAAGAAGGCAACATCAAAGTTGAATTAAATTTTACAAACATTGATCAATTTGAGCCTGAGTCAATAGTCAATCAAATACCAAGACTCTCCAAACTGCTAGAAGCTCGCCAGCAACTGCGTGATTTGTTATCCAAGCTTGACGGAAACGATGAACTAGATGCTTTGCTTGAAAATATTGTACAAAATACCGAAGATCTCAAAACGATCAAAAGTTCTACTGGCGATTCAAAGGAAGGCTCAACAGATAGCAAAGTTGGGGCAGATACTTCTAAGCCTGCCGATGCAGATCCTAAAACTGAGAAGCCAGCTGAATAAGCTGCACAACAAGTCTCTGTGTTTGTAATCAATAAAAAAACTTGATTTATTCACAGATACTATTGAAAATTTTGCAATAGAAAACCATATTTTTTTTGGAAATTACTAAAATGGCAACTCAATCCTCACCCGGTTCCGCTTCCACAAGCACTGAAAATGCTAACCTAAGCCTATTAGATCGCATCGTCCTTGAAGGAAAAATGGCAGCTGAGCCATCACAAAGCACCTATGCTAAAAAATTATTAGGTCAGTTTGCAACGCAAATTCTTGACGAAGGAATGAGAACTGCACCTGATAAAGGTGTGGTCGCAACCATCAACGAACGTATAGCTGAAATTGATAAAATCTTAAGTGATCAGTTGAACGCAATTTTGCATCATCCTGAATTCCAAGCATTAGAAGGTGCATGGACTGGATTGCGCGACATGGTGTTTGGAACTGAGACTAGCACTCGATTAAAACTACGGTTAATGAATGTTACAAAAAAAGAGCTGCTCAAAGACTTGGAGACCGCAGTTGACCACGACATGAGCGTGCTTTTTAAGAAAGTTTACGAGGAAGAGTACGGAACTTTCGGAGGCAATCCCTACTCCTTGTTGATCGCTGATTACTATTTCGGTCGCCACCCACAAGATCTAGCTCTTTTACAAAGAATCTCAAAAGTTGCCGCTGCTGCCCACACTCCTGTAATCACTGCTGCAGCTCCTCCGTTGTTTGATATGACTTCTTTTACGGAACTAGGTGTACCTCGAGATTTATCCAAGATTTTTGAAAGTGCGGAGCTATCAACTTGGAGTGGTTTTAGGGACTCCGAAGACTCGCGCTATGTCACAATGGTTTTGCCAAGATATGCTGCACGTCTGCCTTACGGTTCAAAAACTAAGCCAGTCGAAAATTTCAATTTCGAGGAAAGTGTTGACGGTTACGATCATTCTAAGTATCTTTGGGCCAACTCCTGTTACCTTCTCGGCCTAAGAATCACAGATGCATTTGCTAAGTACAATTGGACTACTGCTATCCGCGGAGTTGAGGGCGGCGGTAAAGTAGAAGGAATGATTGCTCACACATTCAAAACAGAGGATGGCGATATTGTCCTAAAGTGCCCAACTGAGATCACCATTACAGATCGCCGCGAGAAAGAACTAAATGATCTCGGCTTCATGGCGATCGTTAACTCTAAAGGTTCAAACTTTGCGGCCTTTTTTGGAGGTCAAACTGTTAATAAGCCTAAGGTTTACAACCTTGATACAGCAAATGCAAACGCAGCACTATCTTCACGCTTACCTTACATTTTGGCTGCTTCAAGGTTTGCGCATTACCTCAAAGTTATCATGCGTGACAAGATTGGTAGTTTCCAAAACAAGACCACTGTTGAGACCTACCTCAATACTTGGTTGTCACAATACGTTTTACTTGATACCAACGCAACACAGGGCGAGAAGGCTCGCTTCCCCTTGGCTGAAGGTAGAGTTGATGTTAAAGAAACACCGGGTAAGCCTGGCTCCTATCAGGCTATCGTTTATTTGAGACCCCACTTCCAAATGGAGGACTTAACAACTTCCATTCGCCTAGTCGCTGAATTACCTGCAGCAGCTGCTTAATAATTTTTTCATTTTTTCGGAGATTTAAATGGCTGATAATGTATTAATTTTAGAAATCGACACTATTCCTGGCAACTGTGAAATAAAAGAATTTTCCAAGAAAATTATTGTTAATTCTTATTCTCATAGTGCCTCTTTGCCAATAGGTGCAGATACTGCAAACACGGTTAGAACTACTGGTCGTCCACAGCTATCTGAATTTAGCTTCTCCAAGTCAAGTGATCAATCCACTACCGCTATGTACAAAGCTTGTACTCAAGGAACTAACCTTGGTAAAGTTAAATTGCATGTAGGTCGTATTGAGGCTGGTAAGTTTCAAAAACTACTTGATTACACAATGGAAAAAGCCATGATTACTAGAATCAGTACATCTGGTTCCAGTGGCCTCCCCTCCGATAGTTTCTCAATTAACTTCTCCAAAGTTACTTGCGAATACGCACAGCAAGATGCCACAACTACAACTAAAGGTAAAACTACCTGGAATTGGGATCTTGAAACTGCTACTTCAACGTAAAATATTTTATTTTATGTTTGTGAGTTGAGTTAATACTCTCTCTCATTATGTCGTCATTTGTTCAATCTAGTTTTGTTCCCTTCTTTGATCTTCTTTGTGGTTCAAAACTAGATTTAAATAATAAATCAAATCTCGACGCTCGAGCCTTTCAAGACTCTTTACTTTTAGATCTTTCTAGATTATTTAATTCTAGATGCGACCTTACCTACGACGAGTATTTAAAGTCTACTGAGAATGTATTGCATTACGGTATTCCTTCATTTACTGATTTTTCTCCCATTTCAAAAAAAGATCACATCAGACTGGAGATTTTACTAAACCATGCTATAAAATTATTTGAACCGAGAATGACTCGAGTTAAAGTTATGGTTTCAAATGAAGCAAATGACAACAAATCGGTTAAAGTAGAGATTTTATCTGCCGTAAATTTTGGTAACCAAATGTTGCGATTTGTCCCTTCTTACAATTTAAATCCTAATCATTCTGAGGTTGTTATAAAGCCTGAGAACGACTAGATCAAGAGAATAAAAATTCGTGGATTTTCAAGACGATCTAGTAGACTACTACCGACGAGAACTTTCATATTTACGTGAAAGTGGGGATGATTTCTCCAAGCGTTATCCAAAAGTTGCCAACAGACTTTCATTTAGCGGGATTGAGTCTAAGGATCCTCATACAGAGAGGTTATTAGAGTCCTTTGCATTTTTAACAGCACGCATTCAACGTGAAATTGATAGAGAGTTTCCAAGCACTACAAATGCTATTTTGGAAAATCTAAGTCCAAACTTAACGCAGACTATACCCTCAATCGGCGTGGTACAAATGTCACTTGATCCAACCCAAGGTAAAGTGATGTCGGGTATTCGAGTTCAAAAAGGAACCGCCTTACAAACACCGCCCATTTCAGGTCAGATCTGTAGATTTCAAACTTCCTGGGACACAGATTTGTGGCCCCTATTGATATCATCTACTCATGTTGAAAATAGTAGATCCTTGTGCTTAAAGTTTGAAACAACTGCTGAAATAGAGCTACATGAATTAGAACTCGATCGACTAAGACTGCATGTTAGCGGTGATTTATCCAATGCCATGCCTCTGTATGACATGTTAACTTCGAATTTAGAGTTAATTGAAATAGTAAATGCAAGTAATGATAAAGCCCATAAACTATCATCGAACCAATTTGTTGAGGTTGGTTATTCAGATAGTGATCAAGTATTACCGGCTAACAACAATCTTTATCCGGCTTACAGTCTCTTGCAGGAATACTTTGCTTTTCCACGAAAATTTTTATTTTTTGATCTTAAAGGATTAAAAGGTTTGTTAGGAACAGGAAGTCAATTCACCTTAAAGTTCACTTTTAAGTCTACCTTCAGGGCCCTCTCATCTGTTAATAAAAATACTTTCCAATTGGGTTGTACGCCTTGCATTAACTTATTTCAAACGACAAGCGAGCCGATTGAATATGATCAACATAAACATGAGTACCTTTTGGTTGCGGATTATCAGCGCGAAGCATTTACCGAGATACATTCGATACAGTCCCTGATTGCCTCTGATCCAGATGCGGCACAGCCCATAACAGTACCAAACATTTTTGCAACTAATGGGCCAGAAGATAGAAATAATAGCCTGCATTGGTCCTATAGGAAACAAGCTAGCCTTAGAAAAGGAATAAGTGGTACAGATACTTTTCTGAGTTTTATAGACCGTCAAAAAGTCTCTACCGATAGCAATAATCCAATTATGTTCGCGAAAGTTTTATGCACTAATCGGCATTGGGCAGAACAAATTGCTCCGGGAACAAAATTGATTGGAGAATTGATTTCATCAAGCATTGAAGTAACTAATCTATATGAGCCTAGTTCTCAAAAAGATCCCCTTTCTTATGATAAGTCCTTGTTTTCATTGATAGAGATTTTGCGCCTTAACCATCAATCGCTTTTAGAGGGCGATAACGCTCTTGATAAATTAACTCGATTGTTATTACTTTTTTCTGGAGAATTCGCTACCAATCAATCCCAAATAAGAGGAATAAAGTCCATCAAAGTAAAACCCTCAATTACCCGAATTGGTAGAGATAATTGGCGTGGGCATTGCATGGGCTACGACATTTGGCTAGACATTGATGAAAGCAATTTCGTTGGAGGATCCATACTAATTTTTTGTGGTGTATTGGCTAGATTTTTTGCTCTTTACACCACAACAAATTCATATACTAGAGTTGGCGTAATGAGAAATGGTGAAATCTGGCGCCAATGGCCTCCCTTTGCAGGTTGGCAATGCCTGATTTAATTCGCGAATTATTAATTGAACCCTACAAGTTCAGTTTATTGCAATCTATCAACATACTTGAGAGATATTCTGAAAGTTTTAAATGTATTGATTTGAACGATAAAAAAAGGCTTCTCGAGTTTAAAGCTCACGTATCGATGGCTTTTCCTTCAGCCGATGTTCACGAGATCTCTAATGATGGTGAACATTCTCCGAGATTTAAACTATACACCCCTATTATTTGTTTAGCTGGTTCAACTGGACCGTTGCCGAAGATTTTTACAGAACTATTTTTAGAGAGTCGTAAAAACAAAGATAACGGTCCATTAGATTTTCTTGATATTTTTAACCACCGGTTAATCCAACTTTTTTTCAGTCAGAAGACTAAATACCACCTCGCATTAGGTAATAATGAAATCTCTGATATCCCGATTTTGCAATTCCTTAACGCCGTTTCTAGTTCAGGCATTAATCAAGCAAATCTAGACAAAAATCATCATCCGGTTTGGCTGAGGCATTCAGGATTACAAGGACCGGCACCGCGATCAATTCAGGGATTGATGAAAATCTTATATGATCATCTTGGTATTGAGTTCAACCCAGAACAGTTTTATGGTGCGTGGCTCGATCTTGACCCCTCTGAGTATGCATCTTTGGGCAGTAAAACCTCAAGCAGAAATAAAACTATCCTTGGCTCAAACTCAAGCTTGGGGACCAGATTTTGGGATCAAAGTGCTGGCTTTTTATTAAGGACTTTTAATTTGTCTTTCGAGATGTTTAATTCTTTGTTACCGATGAACGATAACAATAATAAGCTCACTTGGGTAATTCAACGCCACCAATCATCGCCTCGCAAAGTTTGTCTCGAATTACAGTTGGATTCAAAAAAATACAAACCACTTTTGTTAGGCAAACAACAAGGTCCTATTTTAGGCCTGAGCAGTTGGATAATAGGACCTATAGTCAACTCTAGTAATAGTACCAATAAGCCAGTAAAGTTAGAGCCTTGTCGGTTTTGGCTCAAAAATCAAGACTTCTCGACCAACACGCTTGAGATCTAACTCTATGTTTTAAAAATAGGCAATTATGAAAATAGATTTACGCACATTGCTCACTAAATTAAACCCTGCTTGCAAACAAGCGATGCGTCAAGGTGCAGAACTTTGTGGAACCCAAAGTCACTTTAATGTTGAACTAGAGCATTTTTTATTCAAGCTTATTGAGCAACTACCACCAGATCTAGACATAATATTCAATCAATTTAACATAGACCACAGCAAGTTACTTTCCCAACTTCAACGCGTACTGGATCTTAATAAACGGGGGAATAAATCAACTCCGGCTATGTCTCCCGTTTTTTCAAGCCTCTTTCAAGAGGCCTGGTTGTCCAGCTCCGTTTTGCTTGGGCAGCAAATGATTCGCTCTGGCACTGTTCTGTTAGCTTTATTAGAAGACGATACCGTAAGGGGTGTTACTTTTGAAGTTTCTCCCTTAATGCTTGAAATCCCCAGAGACAAATTAAGACAAGAATTAGCCAATCTTTTGCAAAGCTCTACTGAAGATGTTGGCTTGGCTGCTGGCATTGACTCTAGTGTTAGCTCAGTATCAGAAACAGAGCACCGAGTTAGATCAGAAATGCCCGTATTTAAAGATAATACTCATTCAAAAACTCCTAATCTTGATTTGTACACTATCGACCTAACTGAATTGGCTAGGGGGGGCAAGATTGATCCGATTAAAGGGCGAGATAACGAAATTAGACAAATTATCGATATCTTATTACGCAGACGACAAAATAACCCAATACTTACAGGTGAGGCAGGAGTTGGGAAAACGGCCATTGTTGAGGGGTTTGCACAACTCATTGTGAACAAGACAGTACCCGAGAGTTTACTCAATACCGTGGTGAGAACTTTGGATTTGGGTTTGTTACAAGCAGGTGCAGGCATCAAGGGTGAATTCGAGAATCGCTTAAAATCGGTTATTTCAGAGGTAAAGGCTTCTACTGTCCCAATCGTTTTATTCATTGATGAGGCCCATCAACTCATTGGCGCTGGAGGCTTAGAGGGGCAAGCTGACGCTGCTAATTTACTAAAACCAGCCTTGGCTCGTGGTGAATTGAGGACCATAGCCGCTACTACATGGGATGAGTATAAAAAATACGTTGAACGAGATCCAGCATTAGCCAGGCGTTTTCAGGTGATCAAGGTTGAAGAGCCCACACCGGATGTTGCTGTTGAGATGCTTCGATCAGTTGTCAGCGTTTTGGAAAGACACCATAAAGTTGAAATCCTAGACGAAGCCGTCAAAGATGCTGTTCGCCTATCGCAGCGCTACATAACTGGTCGACAGTTACCAGATAAGGCTATCAGTGTACTTGACACTGCTTGTGCAAGGGTATCTGTAGGGCAAAGTGGAACACCGGCGTCAATAGAGGATCTTGAGTATCAAATTTCTAGCTCTGAGGCCCAATTGAGACTAGCTTATCGGGGCGAGGCAACCGGTGGCGACCGAACTTCTGAGATCGAATTACTCTCAAACAACTTGGTTAAGTTCAAGACAAAACGCGATCAGTTGAGAAGAAAATTGCAAGCTGAAAGACAATCAGTTAAAGAAATTCTTGACTTAAGGAAGCTTATCTACAAAGAGATGGATGGTCAACCTCTTGATACAGATGTAGACGATAAAAGTACTTTATCTCTTCAACTTAAGCGACTAGAAAAAGGCTTAGAGGCAATTCAAGAGGACGAAATTATGGTGCCTATCTGTGTTGATTCAAGCACTGTTGCCGACGTCATTTCAAGTTGGACAGGCATTCCGGTAGGGAAAATGATGTCCGACGAAGTACATACGGTACTTCATTTGAAAGATAGGTTATCTGAAAGAGTTGTGGGTCAAAATGAAGCCCTCGAAGCTATATCAAGGAGAGTCAGAACATTTAGGGCTGATTTGGATGATCCAGGCAAACCGGTAGGCGTATTTATGTTGGTTGGACCAAGTGGGGTTGGAAAAACAGAAACTGCTTTCGCATTAGCGGACATGTTGTACGGCGGCGAGCGCAACATGATAACGATCAACATGTCTGAGTTTCAAGAGCCGCATTCAGTTTCTAGCCTAAAGGGTGCTCCGCCAGGGTACGTGGGATACGGTAAGGGCGGAGTTTTAACTGAGGCAGTTCGTCGGCGTCCTTATAGCGTTGTGCTGCTAGACGAAATGGAGAAAGCTCACCCAGATGTATTGGAAGTTTTCTTTCAAGTATTTGACAAAGGTACGATGGAAGATGGTGAGGGGTTGACGATAGATTTTAAAAACACACTAATACTACTGACTTCCAACTCTGCACAGGAAGTCATTACAAATGCTTGCCAAGGTTCAAAAAAACAATCAATGTCGGATTTAGTTGATTTATTGAGACCCGCACTACTTAGAGAATTCAGTCCAGCGTTTTTGGGAAGAGTTGTTTTAGTCCCCTATCTCCCTCTTGGGGATCAAGAGATTTCTAAAATCGTAAAACTTAAATTAGAAAAATTAGTCAATCGCTTTGCTCTTAACCACCACGCAAAACTTACCTGGGAGCCAGAAGTTACTGACGTCATCACTCAACGCTGCACAGAAGTTGATAGTGGGGCTAGAAATATAGATTTCATAATGACACAAACGATTTTGCCTGAATTATCAACCCTAGTGCTTGAGCGTATTTCTATGGAGAAACCCTTTGTCTCGGTTCATATGTCTGTAAACCAATTAGGTCAATTTGAATATAGTTTTATAGATAAATCATTGAGGAGCATTGAGTGAGAACAGGTTTTGCCCAATCTGGAAGCTTTTTGACGATTAAAACACCCTTCGGAGCCAATGATCTGCTTTTAGACAGTATTGAGGGATCGGAAGGGATTTCTGAGCTTTTCAAATTTAATCTTCATATGCGCTCTGGCTCGACAAGCTTATCTCCTACAACTATTGTAGGTAAAAAAGTTACTGTTACTATGCAAATCGCAGGAGGTAGTAAACGTTATATCCACGGCACTGTATCTAGATTTATTCAAAGTGGATTGAATGTTGATTTTGCGACCTACCAGGCAGAGATTGTTCCTGATCTTTGGTTATTAACTTTAAATAAAAACAGAAAGATTTATCAAACTAAATCTGTTCTTCAGATCATTAAAGCAGTTTTAGGAGCTGGATCAATAAAATTTTCTGACAAAACTACGGGTACCTATACTGCACTCGATTATTGTGTGCAGTACGACGAAACTGACTTTGATTTCATATCTAGACTCATGGAGCATGCAGGGATTTTTTATTACTTTACCTACGCAAGTAGCGCTCACACGATGGTTCTTGGGGATGCGTCCTCAGCAATACAGGCTAGTACAGGCTCGGCTGCACTAAAATTTTTCCCCGTTACTGGACAAACCCACCCGATAGATACCGTTTACCGGTTTGAGCATGAAAATAGAGTGGTCCTAAAGAAGGCAACTGTATCTGACTACGATTTCACCAAACCGGCCACTTCCTTAAGCGGAAGTAATACTGCGAGTAAAGGATCTGGTACCATTTATGAATACGGTTCTGGTAGTTTAGCTGCAGCGAAAAGTACAGCTACGGCAAAGATGAGGGTTGAGGCAAGTCAGGCTTATTCATCCATACTCAGAGGCGACAGTTTTGCATACCCACTATGCGCTGGGGTAACTTTTACGTTGTCCAAGCATTTTGTTGGGTCACTAAATACTAGCTTCGCTGTCAGACGAATACACCATACGGCTCGCGAAGACATGTACAGCAACTCATTCGAGGCTTTTCCTTCCTCCCTGCCCTTTAGACCGCCTTTATCAACTCCTCAACCTCGTGCAATAGGCAGTGAAACGGCTAAAGTTGTCGGACCCAAGGGCGAGGAGATATGGACAGATAAATATGGTCGCATTAAAGTTCAATTTCCTTGGGACCGAGACGGGACTGGGGATGATAAAAGCTCATGTTGGATTCGCGTTTCCCAGTCGCTTGCTGGATCGGGATTTGGATCATTATTTTTACCAAGAATTGGACAGGAGGTCGTGATTAGTTATTTGAATGGAGACCCCTCCCGTCCCTTGGTTACGGGATGTGTTTATAACGGGTTGAACTCAACTCCGATTAAACTTCCAGATAAACAAACACAAAACACCATAGCTACTAGATCTTCCAAAAAAGGAACAGCGGGTAACATTGTAAGATTTGAAGACAAAAAAGACTCTGAACAACTTTACTTTCATGCTCAAAAAGATTTATTAACAGAAATAGAGAACGCACTTACTACAACTGTTAAAAAAGGGAATGAAATACACACAATAACAAAGGGAGATAGAACCGTTGATGTCAAGGCTGGGAAAGAAATTCACAACGTGAAAAAAACTAGGGCGGTAACGGTTACTGGAGACGAAACTCATACTAACAAAGGTAAATTTACACACACTGTAAAGGGAGATTTTGCACTTACCGTAAACGGAAAATTAACAATTACTGTCAAGGGTGCAATCGAAGTCAAAACAAGTGACTCCGCTACCTACAAAGCAACTAAAGCCATGACTGTAAAAGCGGGGACTGCGCTGACCAACCAAGCAGGCACTGCGTTAACAAATAAAGCGGGGACTGCCTTAACCAACAAAGGGGGAACAGAGTTGACAAATCAAGCAGGTACTAATCTTACTAACAAAGCGGGAATGAACTTAACCAATCAAGCCTCTATTCAATTACAAAATAAAGGAGCCATGATATCTAGCAAAGCCGACGCTATGCACAGTGTTGAGGCTGGAGCAATGCTCACATTAAAGGGTGCTTTGACACAAATTAATTAAGAATATGACGGATATAGACCCCAAGTTAATTACCACTAAAGCTCAAAACATTGGATCTTTAGATGTTTCTAATAAAGAAATTGTTAATGAAGAAACTATTAACGAAGACATTATTGAGGAAGACACTCTAGAGGAAGACATTATTGATGAGGAAACCGAAGATGAAGAAATTGTTGAGGAAGATACAATAGAAGAGGAGACTGATGACGAAGAAACAGTTTCCGAAGAAACTGCAAATAAAGAAATTATTAATGAAGAATTTCACGAAAACGGAAAGCTGCAACGCCAAAGTATTTTAAAAAATGGTTTACTTCACGGAACGATGAAAGAATTTGATGAAAATGGCATGTGTGTTTTAGTTTCTAACTTTCATCAAGGGAAACTACAAGGCATAACCACTGTTTTCGCAAAAGATGGTAGTCCCCTGCATCAAAGCAATTACAAGGACGGTGCAGCAGATGGGGAAATGATTTATTATTCCAATAATAAGCCGGTTTTGAAACAAAATGTTTTAAAAGGGGTCGCTCAGGGTAAAACTCAAACCTTTGATCAAGCTGGACATCTAAGCACAGAGCTCTTCTACGTTAGTGGTGAGATTCATGGAGTAGCGAAGTTTTTCTTTGAAGGGAAAAGGGTTAGAGAGTCAAATTACGATAATGGTTTGCTAGAAGGTATTTCTAAAGATTTCGATCGCGATGGAAATCTTATTCAAAAAAGCAATTACGTAGGCAATGCTCTGCATGGACCCTTAATAAGATATTGGCCTGATGGTAAGGTAATGGAAGAGGTTGTTTATGACACAGGAATCCCAATCGGCCCACCCAAACGTTTTGATCAAAAAGGCAACGAGATTGAAAACAAAGACTCAACTGAAACGATATTAACCCGGCTAGAAAAAATGGTAAGAGGATCATAATGGGTAATCAAGTATGCATGGGCGCCATGTTGAAGTGCACTTTTGGAGTCGCACCCGGAACCCTGATGGTTTTACCTTTAAATTTAGTACTAACTAAAGTACCTGATGCAAACATAATGGATAACAAACCAATGGTTAATATTCTGCCATTTGGAATGTGCCAATCAATGGCTAATCCAATGGTTGCAGCAGCCTCAGCCGCTGCAATGGGTGCACTAGTCCCTATGCCTTGTATACCCATGACAACTGCTCCTTGGGTGCCCGGCTCACCTACTGTTTTACTGGCTAAAATGCCTACATTAAATAATTCATCAAAACTCATGTGCATGTGGGGTGGTATTATTGGTATTAATGTTGCAGGTCAATTCACTGTGAGCGTTAAATAAATAGGAACTCGAATGGAATACAACTTTAGTGTGACCCCAAGATTATTGATCATTTTTATAACTTGTTGCATTTTTTTAGTGATTGTCGTATTTTTTCTGGGTTTTGAAATCGGCGAATACAACTCACAAAGCAATGTATCTAATGCATCTGTAAACAAACCAAATGCAATGAAAGAATTCGATGGCTTTCTAAAACAAGCAGACAGCATTAAAAAGAGTGTTGAAGGATCGATCCAATCTGGTCAAAAAAACTAGCATTAGTAATTGGTAATAATAATGAATGACTCTAATCGCCGTCAATTTTTAAATCAAATTCCCAAAACAGCAATTACTTTAGGAACTCTATCCACTTTAGCTAGTCTAAACTCAGAAGCTAAAGAATTTTCATCTAGCTCATTTATCGATAGCACTCGCAAAACGCAAACAGATTATTTAATTACGCCTGGCGTTTTGCAAATCAGCTATCCAATTAATGATTACTATCCATTTTTTTACACGCAAAAAGAGGAGACAGTAGGGGTAGATGTTGACCTAATAAAGCGTTTCACGAATTCGCTAGATTTAAAATTAAAAATTGATCGTTCGGTCAAAAGTTTTAATGAAATTGTTCAATTGGTCGGAGATAGAAAAATAGATGCCGGATCTTTCATAACACCTAATCTACTTCGTGAATTAAAAGTTTCCTTTTCACAACCCTACTTATCAACTCCCCAATCATTGATTATCAATAGAATTCAATTCGCAAAGATTAATAAAGGAGATAGATTAGAGAACACTATTCAAAATTTCTACGGATCTATTGGAGTTTCTAAAGGATCTGTTTGGGAAAATCTAGCGAGTCAAAATTTTCCTAAAGCAAATATAGTTAGATTTGAAAGTTGGAAAATGTGTGTAGAAGCAGTGATTAAAGGAAAAGTGACTTGTTCTTATAATAACGAATTTTTTGTCAAGCAAGTCTTAAAAAAGGACCCTAGCCTTGCCTTAATATTAAGGATTGTTAGCTTTAATGATTTATTTGATAATTTGAGTTACGCAGTTCATCATGACAACAGGATTCTCGTTGAACTATTTAATATTTTTGTCTCTCAAAGGTCTGGGCAATTAAAACCAGAAGAACTCTATAAGTTAATTTAGTTCCCACCATGATTACAGTAACAAATTTAAAGCAGAGATTAGCGTGGCTCCAATCGAAATGGGTACTTCTAATTTCAGCTATGGGTGGGCTATTCATTGGTTCCTCTCATCCCGTTATATTTGAAAATACAGAATTTTTACTAAAAATTTATATTGATATATATAAATTAATTGTTCTTCCTTTGATAATTTGTGCTATTTTGTTAAATGTGCAAAAAATCTTTTTAGATAAAATTATTTCGAAAATAGCTTGGAAAGCTATTTTAGTTTTAATCTCATTCTCGTTTTTTGCATCTTTGATCGGATTATTGGCAGGTTTAATATTTCAACCTGGTGTTATAGATTCATTAGAAAACTTAGTTAAAAGAGGAGATCAAATTAACGAGGCTTTTTCAAACCAAGTTAACATAATTAGTCTCTACAAAGCGTCACCGGCTGTGCCTACTAATTTGATCAATCAAATAATAGACATGTTTATTCCAAATAATATTTTTACCTCAATAGCAGAAGGCGAAGTTATTAAGGTCTGCGTTTTTTCGTTGCTTTTCGGTTTTTCTTTAACAAAAGTTC
Organism: uncultured Burkholderiales bacterium; assembly: GCA_903871545.1. Taxonomy (GTDB): domain Bacteria; phylum Pseudomonadota; class Gammaproteobacteria; order Burkholderiales; family Burkholderiaceae_C; genus Limnohabitans. The sequence continues at coordinate 24,322 of CAIQHG010000029.1, forward strand.
CCTCTAGATTAATAGATGGTTTTAATGAGACTTTAGCTTCAATATCAAATGCATCTCAAGAACTTAGTACGGTTCTAAGTTATTTAGCTCCCGTAATATTGTTTATTATATTTGCCGGGATTTCTTCTCATGTAAAGTTACAAGTAATAATTACTTTAGGAACTTTTTTAATGGCTTTCATAGCTTCCGCATTAATTCTAATCATATTCTCTTCGTACATCATGATTTCCAGAACCCAACTATCTATTATCAAGATAGTCGGTCATCTCAAACCTGTTTTTATTATCTCTATAGCTTCGGCTCAATTCACTACTGCATTTATTCCGCAATTGATTAGTGCGATGCATAAAGAAATGGGGTTTAGCAAAGAACGAGTAGAATTGTTTGTGCCAATTACCGCTATTTTTCTAAGAACGGCCCCAATTTTATTCTTCTCACTTTCAGCAGTTTTTACAGCACAAGTTTACAATCACATTCTATCGATTTCGGATATCTTCATAATACTCACCTTATCTGTAATTCAAGGATTTGTATCTTTTGGCCTAGGTGGACAACTCAAATTGGCATTACTTGCGTTTGTTTGCAGTCCCATTGAATTACCTACGGAAGCGGTGGTTTTACTTTTACTATCCATTGAGCCTTTGTGCGAGCTTATAGGAAATACCATGAGGGTATTCGTGCAATGTGCCTCAGTCTCTTTACTGTGCAATAAGCCAATAAAGTTTTAAACGTAGAAGTTATGTTCAACAAAAAAGATTGGAACCAAAGACCGATATTTTTTTTGGTGATGATCTTTTGTGGACTATCTATTGGATGGTTAACACCTTCCTTTAACGAATGGTTAGTGCCAATTTTAAATGCTTATTTTAGTTTAGTAAAACTGTTCGTCTTTCCCTTAGTTCTATTATCAATTATTTTCGGTCTTTCTCAATTTTCAACCTTACCTCAATCGCCTCAACGCTTTCTTTCTGCGCTTATTTTAAGCGTTGTGGGTCTAATGGTATGCGGATTACTTACTATTTTGATCTGTGAAATTTTCACTCCTGGATTGAAAATGCCAAATGAATTTCAAAAAATTATTGGTGAATTATCATTAGAAAAAAATCAAGTAATTTCCATAGAATGGAAAAATAGTTTTACTGAAATTAAGATTAATGAGTTTGCGTCTTTAATTCCATCGAATCTTTTGAATGCTTTTGCTTATCAATCCTTAGCTCCCGCGATGATTGGCTCTTTGATATTTGCATTAGGATTTTCATTACTGCCAGTCTCCAAAAATAAATATTTATTTGAAAGACTGGAAGTTCTTTACATAGCGCTCGAAAACTTAATCATAATAGTTAACAAAATAACGCCTTTTATAGCTCTTATTTTTGCCTCTAATTTAATTGCTTCTGCTCAGTTTAAATTTTTTGATTTATCAGTAAGTTTTCTCACGCCTTTCATAATTACGATAGCGTTGATAGGGTTTTTGTGCAGTTACATCATTTCATGGTTCGCTGAAATTAAATTTTCTTTAATCTTAAAATCTTTAACGAATGCCATGATGGTGTCTTTTTTGGCAAGAATGCCTGCCGCCGGAGTTCCTGAGGTTATTCAATGTCTTTGTGACCAATTTGGTTTCAAAAGAAGTATCGTCCGTTTTTTATCACCTCTTTTGCCAATATTTTTCAATGCGGGTGAGGTTGTATTCTATGTACTGATAACAATTTATATTTCTAACATTTATGGGCGCCCACTTGGTGAATCAGATCTTATTTGGATAGTAATGTGTTCAATTTTATGTTCTCTTGTATCCTCATTTTCAGTAACCGCGGGGCCGACACTGATGTCTGCATTAATTGTGAAAGAGTTAAATATACCTTTTGATGCGTTTTTTCCAATTTTCTTTATTTTTGATTTTTTTATATCTGGTGCTAAAAGCTCCTTGGCAATTTTATTTTCTAGTTGTGTTGTGGCGGTTATATCCAAGGGACTTGAAAGAGATCCTGTTTCAAAAGAGTGGAATAATGACAATAATTTTGAACAATTTTATTTTTCATTTCAATTTAATAAAAAGATAGTTTTAATTATTCTTATTTTATTTTTAATTTTTCTCATCACGGTGTTCCTACTTGGACTTGGTGAAGGTCTTACTGTTAACAATTAATCTTTAGTTTTTCAAGCTCTTAGTTTTTGACTTTAATATTGTTTTAATTAGCAAAATTACCCTTTTCATATTTCATGATAATTTCTGCTACAAATAAACTAAATCGATTAGCTATACCTTTGGCATTGAACTTATTTTTAATGTTCTACTTGGTAGTTTTCCATGCTGATTCTTGGTGGTGGTTATCTCCTCACGATCTAGTTTTGACTGATATCCAAGTCAAAATAGCACAATTTATACAATTTATAGCGATTGCTAATCTGCTGTCACAAACGATTTGGTATTTACGTGACAAAACGGAAATGATTAGCTCTCTTACAGTTGTACCTAGATTAGCTATTCATATTACTAACTTTTTGATCTACTTTGTGTTTGCCTTAGCTGGTTTAAATTACGTTTTTAATCAAAGATTAGAGACTTTCATAGCAGCTTCAGGTATTTTTAGTATCGTAGTAGGGTTTGCGCTTAGGGGATTAGTTTCAGATTTCTTTTGCGGTATTGCTTTAGCAATTGACTCTAATATTCGCTCAGGTGATTGGCTACTAGTTACACACAAGGGGCGAGAATTCAAGGCCAAATTCATAGAGTTTAATTGGAGATTAACCTGCTTAGTAGATGGTGATGGTATTGGAATATTGATTCCTAATAGTGAGTTTTCAATGGTAACTGTCGTTAACTTAACTCGCCCCACCACAGTTGCCTGGTATAGAGTTAGTTTGCAACTGGATACTACAGTTAATGAAAAGCAGGCTCTTACAATCTTACAAAATGCTGCCAATAAAGCCCTTAATGATGGACATGTTAATTCTTTCCCGCCTCCAACGGCCAGAATATCAGCTGTCAGCAATGGAAGGATCACGTTCACTACCTCTTTTACTCTTCCTCCTGAGAGACTCAGTGAAACCGCCATTCATCAAATTTTAATGAATAGCTTGATGTTCTTAAAAATTGCTGATATTAGCGTAATAAGCTTAGCTCATCAAACCAAAATAATTTCGCAGGACCATCTTGCGTCCTCCAAACCAGTTGAACAAATTGAACTCCTTGCAAGAGTTAGAGCGTTATCGTTACTACCGTTTTTCTTTTTTATACCACCAGATGATTTAATGCTTCTTGCGCAGACTACTGCAGTTCGAAAAGTTTCTAAAAATGCAGAAATTTTCAAAAAAGGGGATGATGCTCAAAGCATGTTTGTGGTTCTTGAAGGCTCATTCCAAGTCATATTAGATGATGACGGCAAGCAACTAACGGTGGCTAATATTTGGCCGGGAGAATACTTTGGAGAGATGTCATTATTTACCGGAGCACCCCGATCAGCTACGATTGTCGCGCAAAATGATTCCACCGTAATAGAGATCGGTAAGAAGACTGTAGAGGGACTTTTTAATTCTCATCCCTCATTTGCGAATACGATTGCAAACATAATTGAAGAACGTATGGCGATTAATTCAAAGAAAATCACAGAGGAGAATAATGCTGTGCAATCTACTGCTAAAACTTCCATAGGTTTGCTTACATCGATCAAATCTTTTTTTAATCTTTAAACAGACCCACTCATTACGAAATTTACCATGTTTGGATTCAAACTCACTCATTGGTTTAATCTCATAATTTTTTTGGGTTGTTGATACTAGGCAATGCAATACGTCGGTACTTACCAGGGACAGTTGTGATTGCAATTATCAAACATACGCCCAATTCGTTTTCATTAAGTAGATCAACTGATGTAAAAATCGGGCTCACCATTGCTGAGGTGTCAAAAAAGCTTGATCTTACTTACAAGGCATTCCTTAACTATAAATTAGTTAGGACAGTTTGGACATTGGTATTAGTTTTTGTCAATGAACTCTTAATGTCACTGACCTTTGAGGGGGCGGGAGTTAAATTAATAGAAAATGACGAGGCAGTTGCAATGGATGATTTCACATCGGCTAACGCACTATTTATTTTGGGTAAAACCTGTGCCCCCTCAATCTGCAAAGATGACAAATCAGGCAAAATTGCAGACAGGGATGGAAGCGCTGTAATTTTCGCCAGGGAGGTCAAAGATCTAAGGGACGAAACACTAGTTGAACTATCGGGGAGAACTAGCTTACCTAAAAATTGTCTTCTAGCCGTTTCCTCTACGATTATTACAGCTTCACTTTGCAATCTCCCTGCGAGTGAATTTAACCACTGATTTGCGCCTAAATTAGAACCTGCAGATGCGGAACCCGTCTTCTGTAAAAGCCACCTCAACTCTGATAATGCGCCGGGATCTCCCATCCAGTATCTTAAATAAGATAGGGCGTCCTCTGAGCTGGAGAAAGTACGGCGCAAACCCACTGGGGACCCAAAAGTAAGACCTGAAAAATTAACATCTACAGTCTCACTTGACATGCCGGAGTCATAAAAGGTGACTCTAGCGTTATGGCGCCAAAGAGATACTAAGGGTTGTAGCATTTCGTTAAATTGGAGAATTAGTACTTTTTTAAGAGATTGTTAGGAGTATTTTATAACTGAATAATCTTGAACAAAACTACAAATAATTTAATTTAAAGCATAGACTCGCAAATTTACAAAAAAACAAAAAAGGACTAAATTGATTTAGCAATTGGGGAAACAAACGCAGCTACACCAACATTACCTTGTACGTGGCTAGTAGTACGAATCATGTCTACTATGGGATCAACTGCAATTAACAATACCACGACTGCTTCGCTGGGTAGCTTTATGAGATCACAAACAATTGCGACAGTTGCTACTGTTAGTAAGCCGGTACTACCTGCGCTTGCTATCCCAGCTAATATGCTACCCAAACCTATTAAAAATAATGTAGAAACATTTAATGGAGCGCCGTAAATGTTCGCAATAAACACTGTAGTAATAGCATAGTAAACCACACTGCCTATGCGATTAACTGTAAAGCTAAGTGGAATTGTTAGTTCAACGCAGGTTTTATCAAAGTGCAACCTCGTAAGAGCCTCTTGAGCATAAGGGATACAAGTCACACTACTGCGCGAACTCACCGCAACAATCATGGCTTGCTTGGTTTCACGAATTACATGGGCTAACGTACCGCCAGCACGTATCCAAATCAATAAAGTACCTGCAACTACAACTAACAAACCACCTAAAAACTGTTGGTAAATGAACTCAATCATCGTTCCAAATATGCCAATACCGACTTTTGCGACCTGAGCACCTATCATTGTGAATAAAGCTATGGGTAAGAGATAGTTTAAAAATTTAAATATCAAAGTACTGGCTTGTTGCACACTTTGAAGAGTTTCGATAATTATTTGTAATCCAGGAGATTTAATATTCCCCAGTGCTATTCCAAAAATCAAACAAAAAATAACAATCTTCAAAGTTTCACCACGATCTAATGTGGCAAATATATTTTCAGGAATAAATTTCATGGTCAACTCTGAAAAACTGGATTTAGCAGGCTCTGGCATTGGCTCTTGTAAGGTAATCGTTAAATCCGATGATTGGTCTTTATCATTAATTAAAGATCCTAGTTGAATTTTTTTCTCTGGGGTCATCTCACTGCCACTGAGTGTTACACAGAGTATGCCTATGACTGAGGCTATCACCATACTTCCCAAAAAACCTATTACGATGCGATGGATCAAATCTTTACTTCCATCTTTGCGCAGGAGGTTAATAACGCTCACAAGGATAGTTGCAAACAAGAAAGGTAAAACCACAACTTTGAGCAAGCTTATATAGATGTCGCCAACAGATTCAAACAGTGTAATTGTATCCGGGCTATAAATACCGCCTAAAACACCAGCAAAAATAGACGCTGCAACCGTCAGTGGACTAATCAATAAGCTTTTGATTGAATTTAACATATGAGTCTATGGTTTTTGTAGATTATTTTCTTGTTTGTATCTCTCGATAAGTTTTTTAGTCGAAATATTATTGTATTCATTAGCAATTACATGATTAATTATTGCGAGCAAACGAGGTGAATTTTTATTAACCGCAACAGCAATATTGTCTACTCGATCGCTGATGGTGATTGTTTTGGTGCTGAGGGCAGCACGGGGTTTTTGCAAAATAGTTTTTTTAATTTCTAATTCATCACGATACCCACCTGCACTTCTTCCCTCAATAACATCGTCAACTATTTCATCCCAATTAGTTTTTGGTATAAATTCTGCGTTTGGAAAATTAACACGTGCAAAAGTATCGTAACTTGTATCTTTTATAAAGCTTAAGCGTCCATTGAAATTTCTTATCACTTGGTAAACTTCCTGTCCACCAGAGTTTTGGCTTATCCATAAACGATTGACAATCATAGCCTGCTTGAGCTTAACGTAAGGAGCGCTGAAAGATACAGTTAGTAAACGGGGACCAGTGATTGATAATTTACTCACGGCTAAGTCAGCACGACCGTCTTTTACTTGTTCGACAACTTCCGCAAAACTTTCTGCATCCCGCCTAAAACGAACTGGAATGTTCATTATCAAACCAATACTTTTTGCTATGTCCACATCCAATCCATGGATATTACTTTCATCTCCGCTAAAAAAGGGTATGGAATCTTTTTTGGTCATAGCAACCACCAAAAAATTTCGCTCTTTTATTGCATCAACGTCAGATTTAAAAGAATCCGCGGGTTTAAGGGGCTCAGCAAGGGATAAATTGCATACAAATAAAACAAAAAGAAGCAATTTTTTCATAAGAAAAATCGATATTACTGAGTCAAAAAGAGCTATTGTATTTTATTTAAATACTTTTTTAAATTTAACTTAATTTGTTAAGTTAAATAGAAATTTCATTGGTTTTCCATTGTTTTTTTCCAATAGATTAATTTAATTTGATCAAAACTCTCATTTGAATGGGGAGCTGATTTTGTAAATAGTTTTTTTATTAATGTTTTTTACAATGTTCATACTCAAGATTTATAGAATTTCATACATAGTTTGCTCCTAATCGACCGTCCTGGTGTATGAATTTGTTTTTATTAGAACTTGTTAATTTGAATACCAAAGTTATCGCTACACAGGGTAACCACTTAGACAATCCCCTTTAAATAAATTGTCTACTCTTAGTACATAAAATTTTAATTTCATTATCTACTTTATCGATATATAAAAAATCACTTCAGGAGAGTTTTACATATGAAAACACATCTCACCGTCAATGGTAAAGAATTTGATTTGGAAGCTGTTCCAAATACACTTTTAGTCCATGCCCTACGTGAACACCTTGGACTAACTGGCACGCATGTGGGTTGCGATACCGCTCAATGCGGCGCATGCACCGTAATCATCAATGGTGATTCGGTCAAATCTTGCAATGTATTGCTTGCTCAAGTGACAAATGCTCAGATTACCACCATAGAAGGCCTGGCTAAACAAGACGGGACCATGCACCCAATGCAAGCAGCATTCAAAGAATGTCACGGCTTGCAGTGTGGTTTTTGCACCCCAGGCATGGTCATGAGTTCACTCGATTTATGTAAGAAACACCCTAATGCTAATGAGAGAGAAATTCGAGAGCTTTTGGAGGGCAATTTATGCCGTTGTACTGGATATCAAAACATTATTAAAGCCGTGCAGCACGGTGCTGCAACGATGAAATCTTAAATCAAAACTATTTTGGAGACATAACCATGGGTGCATCTGACTTTTCCAAGCTTCCCCATATCGGGGAATCATTCCGCCGTAAAGAAGACTATCGTTTTTTAACTGGTGCGGGTCAATATACTGATGACGTGCAAATGGTCAATATGACGCATGCTTTCTTTGTGCGCTCGCCCCATGCTCACGCTCGCATCAAATCCATTGACAAAAAAGCCGCCTTGGCAGCTCCTGGTGTGATTGGAATTTTCGATGGCAACGATGTGCAGGCAGATAACATCAACGGTTTGCCGTGTGGTTGGTTAATCACTGACACGAGCGGCCAACCCATGAAAGAGCCGCCCCACCCCATTTTGGCGCAGGGCAAGGTACGTTACGTAGGTGACCATGTAGCTATGGTGGTCGCTGAAACCCTGGATCAAGCCCGAAACGCAGCAGAACTGGTGGACGTAGATTACGATGTATTAGCTGCAGTGGCTGATGTGCGAGACGCCGCAAAAGGTATCGCTTTACACGATGTAGCCCCTGATAACCATTGCTACAAATGGGCAATTGGAGACAAAGCTCAGGTAGACGCAGCCTTTAGTAAAGCCGCTCACATAACAAAACTTGATTTGATCAACAATCGTCTTGTCCCCAACGCTATGGAGCCCCGATGTGCGATTGGATCTTACAGCCGAGCCAATGATGAGTACACACTTTACGTGTCTAATCAAAACCCTCACGTTGAGCGCTTGCTGATGACTGCGTTTGTACTCAGTTTGCCAGAGCACAAAGTGCGTGTAATCGCGCCGGATGTCGGGGGCGGCTTCGGTTCAAAAATATACCTTTACGCTGAGGATGTGTGTCTAACCTGGGCATCCAAAAAACTTAATCGCAATATTCGCTGGACCTGTGATCGTTCGGAAGCTTTTTTGTCTGATGCGCATGGTCGTGACCACTCAAGTCACGCGGAATTGGCTTTGGACAAAGACGGGCACTTTCTAGCACTCAAGGTGCACACAGACGCCAACTTAGGCGCCTACTTATCTACCTTCTCTACTTGCGTGCCAACTATTTTGTATGCCACATTACTAGCGGGTCAATACAAGACCCCACAAATCTATGTAGAAGTTGACGCATGGTTCACTAACACGGCTCCAGTAGACGCTTACAGAGGTGCTGGGCGACCTGAAGCAACATACCTAATCGAGCGTTTAGTAAGCCGTGCGGGCTGGGAAATGTCTCTTGGGCAGGACGAAATTCGAAAGCGCAATTTTGTTACGTCCTTTCCTTATCAAACCCCAGTTGCTTTGCAGTATGACACGGGTGACTTCCAAGCTTGCATGCTAGAGGCTCAAAAATTAGCAGATGTAGCAAACTTAGAGAGTCGCAAAAAGGCTAGCGCAGCAAAAGGAATGCTCCGTGGAATTGGGTATTCAAGTTATATTGAAGCATGTGGTCTTGCCCCCAGTAACATCGCCGGTGCACTAGGAGCACGCGCGGGCTTGTTTGAGTGCGGAGAGGTCCGTGTACATCCAACCGGAAGCGTGACAGTTTTCACGGGTTCACACAGCCATGGCCAAGGACATGAAACCACTTTTGCCCAAGTGGTTGCTGCACGCTTAGGCATTGCTGTTGAAAACGTTGACGTGGTGCATGGTGATACCGGACGTGTTCCTTTTGGAATGGGAACCTACGGCTCTCGCTCTATCTCTGTTGGGGGTGCAGCCATCATGAAAGCTTTAGATAAAATTGAATCAAAAGCGAAAAAAATTGCCGCTCACTTAATGGAAGCAGCAGACACTGACATTGAGTTTACTGGAGGAGAATTCTCTGTGAAGGGTACTGACAAGAAAATTACCTTCGCCCAAGTTGCCCTCACTGCATACGTTCCTCACAATTACCCCCTTGATAAACTTGAACCCGGTCTAAATGAAACAGCGTTCTATGACCCAACCAACTTCACTTTCCCTTCCGGCACTTACATTGCTGAAGTCGAGGTCAATCCCAATACCGGCGAAGTGTTTTTGGACCGATTCACCGCAGTTGACGATTTCGGTACAATCATTAATCCGATGATTGTTGAGGGTCAAGTTCATGGAGGATTGGTTCAAGGCATCGGTCAAGCTTTGCTAGAGAACTGTGTGTACGATCGCGAAACGGGCCAATTGCTCACAGGATCCTTTATGGACTACGCAATGCCCCGTGCTGATGATTTTCCACATTTCACTATCGGACATATTTGTACCCCGTGTACCCACAACTCCTTGGGCACCAAAGGTTGCGGTGAAGCTGGTGCAATTGGCTCACCCCCCTCTATCATCAACGCAGTGCTTGATGCCTTGGCACCTCTAGGGGTGAAAGAATTGGATATGCCGGCCTCCCCTCACAGAGTTTGGCAAGCAATTAAAACAGCTCGTGCTTAATGAAACCAAAAGGAACTAGATATGTACGCATTTACCTACGATCGCCCAAGCTCAATTGAGGAGGTGACCAAACTCGTTAAATCAGGCGGGCAAGTCTTGGCGGGAGGCCAAACTTTGTTGGCGTCAATGAAACAACGGCTTACTCAGCCAGAAAAGTTGGTGGACTTGAGTCAAATATCTTCTCTCAAAGGGATAAAAAAAGAGGGCAACAACATCGTCATCGGCGCCATGGTGCGTCACCAAGACGTAGAGAACAATGAGGAGGTAAAAAAACATATACCCGCCCTTGCAGCATTGGCCTCTGGTATTGGTGACAGGCAAGTCCGTGCAATGGGTACATTGGGAGGCTCTGTTGCCAACAATGATCCCGCAGCTTGCTACCCCAGTGCTGTTTTAGCTTTAGGTGCAACCATTCACACTCAACAACGAACGATCGCGGCAGATAAGTTTTTCGTCGGGATGTACTCTACTGCCCTGGAGCCGGGTGAGCTCATCACTGCAATTAGCTTTCCCATACCGCGACGTGCGGCGTACGCCAAATTCAAGCAAGCCGCGTCACGCTTTGCATTGGTTGGGGTATTTGTTGCTGACACCGGCAGTCAAGTACATGTTGCTGTTACTGGTGCAGGCAACGGCGTATTCAGACATGCTGGACTGGAAGCGGCTCTAAACAAAAACTTCAACCCTCAAGCCCTTGAGGACGTGAGCATAGATGCGAGCAATATTAACGGCGATTTACATGCCTCAGCTGACTACAGAGCTCACTTAATTAAAGTTCAAACTCAACGTGCGGTCCAACAGGCTATGGGATGAATGCAAGCGGGCATATAAATTCAATTGATGAAGTGATCCAAGCATTAGCCGGCGTGGGCTACAAAGCAGAACGGCGGCTAGCAACCGCCGTTTTTTTGAGTCTTCGCCTGCAACGACCACTGTTACTTGAGGGAGAGCCAGGCGTTGGAAAGACTGAACTTGCCAAAATGTTGGCAAAAGTTCTGTTCCGCCCCCTCATCCGACTGCAGTGTTATGACGGCATGGAGCAAAGAGAAGCGCTCTATGAGTGGAATCATGCAGCGCAACTGCTGCACATGCGCGCGGCCCAGTCAAGAGCGGACACAGACATAGTTGAACAAGAGGTTTATCAAGAAAAATACCTCATCCGTCGGCCCTTATTGAGAGCATTACAAGAGCCCGCCCCTGGTGCCGTATTACTAATTGATGAGGTCGACCGCGCAGATGAGCCGTTTGAAGCATTTTTATTGGAGTACTTGGGTGAATATCAAGTCAGTATTCCTGAACTCGGGACCCAGCACGCAGTGGCTATGCCCATTACGATTTTAACTAGTAACCGTACTCGTGACTTACACGATGCCATCAAAAGGCGTTGTCTCTATCACTGGATGGACTACCCAGAGCGCGAGCGCGAGCTGGCCATTGTGCGAGCACAGGTTCCCCAGGCCGGTGAGGCATTAGCCCAGCAAATATCAACCTTTGTTGCCCGCTTGAGAAGCCAACCATTTGCAAATGCCTTTCAACGAGTACCTGGCATCTCCGAGAGCATCGAATGGGCTAAAGCATTAGTCTCACTTGATACACTTGTACTTGATCCTGAGGTCATCCATGACACGGCAGGCATATTATTCAAACAACGCGAGGACTTGGCCGCTTTAGCTCCATTGCTCAATGAGTTGTTGACCCCAGAACAACCACTCACTTAAATTCGGCTTAGAGTCATGCAACTCGGAGATGCTCGAAGTGGCAAGTTCTCAGACAATATTATCGGTTTTGCGCGAGCCCTTCGCCGTGCTGGTGTTCCAATTGACAGCGCTCGAATCGCTTTAGCTATAACCTCTTTGCTTGAGGTGGGTCTTTCCCGAAAAGATGATGCAAAGCACACCTTAGAGGCTGTTTTCGTGAGTCGAAATCAAGACCGAGAGATATTTGGTCAAATGTTTGATTCGTATTTCCGCAACCCAGAAATTGCTCAAAAGCTAATATCGCAAATGCTCCCAAAAGCAAAAGGCGTGATCTCCGAGCCCAAACGCCGTGCCCGGGTTCAAGAGGCATTGAACGCGGTTGGAAAAGCCGCAGACACAACGAGCAATAAAGAGTTAGAACTAGACCTCGACGCAGCGATGACGGCAAGCGAAAGCAAACGTCTGCGGCACGCAGATTTTCAAAGTCTCAGTGCCAGTGAGTTTCTTTTAGTAGAGAAGTTGGTAAAACAAGTTCCGTTTGCGCTGCCAAGAATTTTAGGCAGGAGGATGGTTAGCCACCCAAAAGGACAAAAGCTGGACTGGGCCAAAGTGATGCGCGAGACTCAACGTCTTGGAGGAGAGTTACTTCACCTACCACGATTACGCCGCAAGCCTCAGCCCTTACCTTTGTTGGTTTTAGTCGATGTCTCAGGTTCTATGGAACGATATGCTCGCTTAATGCTCACCTTTTTGCACCAAGCCACTCGAAAATCCCCGCGCGCAGTATTTGCCTTTGGGACGCATCTAAGTGATTTACGTCCTGCCTTTAATAAACTTGACGGTGACGACATGTTGGAACTAGTTAACAGTATTGTGGATGACTTTGCAGGGGGCACTCTTTTGGGGGAGGCACTGGAAGAGCTAAGAAAGAACCACCAACGCTTATTGGTTGGTCGGCGCACTGTAATTATGCTCATTAGCGACGGTTTAGATACGGGTTCTCCTGAAATTCTCAACAAAAACCTAGCTTGGCTCAAACAACGCTGTCGCCGCTTAATATGGCTGAACCCGCTCCTAAGATTTGATGCGTATTCACCTAGTGCTCAAGGGGCGATTCAATTGCACCTCCATGCAGACGCAATGTTGGCTATCCATAATTTATCTAGACTCGAAGAGCTAGCTGAGTCAATTGTGCAGCTTTTAAAAAAATAAACTCTTATTCCTTAATATATATATAAATTCGATAAATATTAGAACGAGGAATTTTCTCAAAAGGCGCACTACTTTATTAATCTATAAATATCACTAGATCTTTTGCTTTAGGGTAAATCCTTTGTTAAGAAAGATATCTACTTTCAAATGAATCAGCGCAGTATCATAGAGATTTTAAAAAATAAAAATATTGAATTAAATCAAAAGCTTTGAAGGTATGGGAAGTGAACTCTGTTAAAAGGAAGACGGAGCGTTTAACCATCCACGCTCATTAAAATGATCTAAATAAGGCTGTCAGAAAAATTTATTTCTATTTTATTTAAAGGGTTAGAAAAACACCTTATGTACAGACAATACTTTTCTAAAAATAAAGTCTTTTACGTAGTATGATCCCTCTCACATCTATTGCATGTTGAATTTATAACTTAGATCATCTGGAGAATACTAGTGAATACACGCAACAAAATTTTTTGCCTACTCGCAATCTTAATTACTCAGTCTGCAGTTTCTCAATCCTTAGCTCCTAGGGAGGTACCTGCTAAAACAATTCCGGTTCCAAGCACAGTTAGCCCACAAATGCAGGCGATCATCGCCCAACCCTTGAGGACAAATTGGGATAAACCGCCTACAACCCCTGAGGGTTGGAAGCAGTTGTCTGATGGTATTGCAACGACTGTTGCACCACTCATTCCAGCCATGTCTGACCGCATGGGTGTAAAGGTAGAGAATTCAACTTTAAACGGAGTACGAATTTACACAATTACCCCAAACAACATAACGCCTGAGAACAGCAAAAGGTTGGCTATCCATGTCCACGGCGGGTGCTACGTTCTTAATCCCCGAGAAGCCTCTCTTCCAGAAGCCATTTTTATGGCTGGTTTTGCACATATGAAAGTCATAAGCGTAGATTACAGGATGCCCCCGGAGGCTTATTATCCAGGAGCACTTGATGATGCAATGACGGTTTACAAGGCGCAAATTAAGCTGATGGATCCAAAAAATATAGCCGTCTTTGGTAGCTCGGCTGGGGGAGCACTAACTCTTGAAATGATGCTGCGCGCCAAAAAAGAAAATCTCCCTATGCCGGGCGCTATTGCTCCGGGAACACCAATGTCAGACGTCACTAAAAAAGGGGATACTTTTCAGACTAATGCCATGTTGGACAACGTTTTGGTTTCGCCCGATGGTTTTTGTGACGCAGCAACTGTGTTTTATGCGAATGGACATGACTTGAAAGACCCCATGTTGTCACCTATTTACGGAGACCTACAAGGTTTTCCTCCAACCATATTAACTTCAGGCACCAGGGATCTCCTACTCAGCAACACAGTTCGTATGCACCGTGCACTTAGGCGAGCAGGGATTGAGGCATCTCTGCAAGTTTATGAGGGTCAATCACATGCTCAATTTTACCGTGACGACCGTATCCCAGAGGTTAGGGAAGCATTTGAAGAGATTTCAATATTTTTTGATAAGCATTTAGGGAAGTAAATATAAAATTGTGTAGAGAAATCAATTCTTTAACCTTCACCTAGAGCTCACCAATACCGATTTAAGATTTAAATAGAGATCAATAACTCATCGTTTTTTGCATTAAAAGGTAAACGGCAAGGAATAAGGATAAAACTTTATAACGACTTTACTCTAATTTCTTTTGTGACTTGAGTTTTACGCCTATTTTCAAACTATTATGAGTTTTAATTTTTTGCAGCCTAAAATTTTAAATTCAGCTCTTGGCTTAGGTATTGGATCTTTGATCGGGTCTTTTCGAACCATATTTAGCGCTGCTGCTTTATCTGTCCTTTTGATACCCCAGGGTTTAGTAGATAAGGGACATTTATTGCTATTTCTATTGATAGGTGGAGCTTTACCTGGATTAATAATTACTAAATTTAGCTCTTATAAAAATGTAATTGTCCAGCCCCAAGATGGACCAGCCATCCTAGTAAGTGTATACATAGCCTCCATAATACCGACAATACTCGATAGCAGCTTAAAGTTACCGATCATTTATGCATTCATTGTGGTTAATTGCATTACCACAGGCATAGTGTTTTATTTTCTGGGTTTTTGGAAGCTAGGTCGTTACGTCAGATTTATCCCCTATCCTGTAATAGGGGGATTTTTGTGTGGCTCGGGTATTTTACTTGCGCTGTCCTCTTGTAGTATTTTATTAAGCAAGAGGCTTCAAAACCTTGATCCATTCACGATATTTCAAGACCCCCATTTATTCATACTTTTAATCGGTATTTTGATTGGGATATTATTATTTTATTCTGGACTTAAGTCAAAGAGTAAGCTTTATTTTCCGTTGATATTGGTCGTATCGACCGTATTAATTCACTTATGGTTTTACTTTCATGCTGTTTCCATTGAGGAACTACAAAACACTGGATGGCTTATAAATGCTAACTTTGAGCCTGGCGCAGACTTATATTTCTCTTGGTTAGATGCACCGAAATCTGTATGGATATTAATTGCCAAAAATTTCGATTCATTTCTTGCCATCGCTGTAATTAGCGTTGTTGGAATTTTATTGAATCTATCAGGACTAGAGGTTGCTGCTCATTCGGAATTTGATTTTAACAAAGAATTGAAGATAGCAGGTATAGCTAACATAATGTGCGGTTTTTTAGGAGGCGCAGTAAGTTACCACGGACTCTCTTTATCTACCATCGGTGAACAAATGAGAGTATCCACAAGATGGATTGGTTACCTCACTTACTTAATCACTCTATCCATTTTAATTATTGGTCCAGGAATCTTAGGATACGTACCCAAACCTGTACTCGGTGGCGTATTACTGAGCTCAGGTTTGGCGTTGGGTTATCAATGGCTTGTAAAGGGTTTAAAACATTTTTCACGACCAGATTATTTGACTATTTGTACGATTACTCTAGTCATAAGCTTTGTAAGTTATGCAGCAGGTGTTTTAGTTGGGCTGTTTTTGTGTACTTTAATTTTTGTCTGGAATTATAGTCACGTGAAAATCATCACACATGAGCGCAACGGGCGAGATTTTAGGAGCAATGTCGAGCGTACCAAATACTTATACTCTATTTTGGACCAACAGGCAAATAAAATAAGATTGCTTAAAATTGAAGGGTTTTTATTTTTCGGAACTGTCTACTCAATCTACGATCGTATTCAGCACCTTGTTAAATCCGGGGTTGAATATTTAATTCTTGACATGTCAATGGTAAAGGATCTCGATTTGTCTTCCGTGACTGTCTTTGGACGAATCGCAAAATTTTGTAACCAAGCTAATTGTCAACTTATTTATTCTAGAACGAGTAAAGAAATAACTGATTTATTAAGAAATCAGTACGCAGAGAACGTAAACTTTCACATATTTAGCGATCGAGATCATGCTATCGAGTATTGTGAGAACATTATTATTGAAAAATATGGCTCCTCCGTTCCAGAAAAGTACTCTAATATTTGGGACAGAGTTGGGTTCAACTTATCATCTGCTGATTCATTTGAAAGGTTAAGTTCTTTTTTCATTCGCCGCCATTATGAGGCAAACGTTTTTGTTTTTCATCAAAATGAAATCAGTGATGAAATGTTCATAATTGAGAGTGGGCGTATAGACATTATCATAGAGCCGAATGAACAAATTCAAAATTCAATCCGCTTACGCTCTATGACTACTGGCGCCTTTATTGGGGAGGCTGCCCTGTTCGAGCACGGTCATCGATCAGCTTCTGCAATCACTTTAACGCCAGTGGAGGTGCTCGTAATAACCACTGAAAAATTTAAAGAAATGGACAGTAAATATCCAGAACTATCTGCATTAATTTTTAGAACACTTTCAAAAACTTTGTTGGAAAGACTTTCCAATACAAATAAATTAGTTGCCAAACTTGATCCTTAGACATAATTATTGACTGGATGACCCATCTAGATTAAAAACAACACTCATTGCAGAGATCGCAAATAAGATTTAAAAAAATGATTTAATTGTATTAATTTTTTCAATTAAAATCATATTTTTCTAAAATTAAAGTATCTATTTTTCCATCACGAGGGTTAACCTGATACAAGCGTAAGAGTTTACGCGTTTTAATTAAAATTTGCTAAGATTAGATGTTTGGTAGTCTCAGGACACTTATCTTTGTATTTAATAAATTGCAAAAAGAATATTCTTTAATTTCTACTGAAACTACACTTTACTAAATAAACTCATGAATACTGAAACTTCTAGACGTAAATTAGCTGGGATTTTATCAACGGATATGGTGGGATTTAGTCGACTGATGAATGAGAATGAAACTCGCACTCTTCGAAATCTAAAAGAATGCAGAGAAATTATAAAAAAATCCATCACCTCACACTACGGCCGAATATTTGGTACTGCAGGAGATTCTTTTCTTGCAGAATTTGGAAGTACTGTTGATGCAGTTAAGGCGGCAATAGAATTTCAAACTGCTCTTGATAAAAGAAACCTGTCCAAGAGTGCAGAAGATCAAGTGCTTTTCAGGGTTGGTATCAACCTTGGAGATGTAATCGTAGAAGGCAATAACTTGTTTGGTGAAGGAGTCAATATAGCTGCTCGCTTAGAGCCGCTTGCTTTGCACGGCGGAATTTGTATATCTAAAAATGTATTTTCTGAGGTTCGAAAACATTTAACAGGAACTGAATTTACGCCCCGTGGGCCTATCACCCTAAAAAACATATCAGAGCCAATGGAAGTATTTGACCTGATATTAAATACGTCGCCAGCCCCAAAGAAAATAGAAACCCCAATTGTTACGCCAATTAATGCTCCACCCAAAGTAGCACCAGTTAACACTTCCTCAGAGATTCAACAACCTGAATACTCTAAAGAAATGAAACACATGATGCTCTACGCCTTAAAGGATCCCGACGTTGCATTTCAACTGGGTTATGCTTTTGAAAATGGTGAAGGAACCACTCAAAATTACACTGAGGCCATTCGCTGGTACACAATGGCAGCTAATAATGGCAACAGTGGTGCGCAGTTTAATCTTGCTATGATTTTTGAGGAAGGCAGAGGTACTCCTGTCAATTTGCAAAAAGCTTTTTATTGGTGTACAAAGGCAGCAGATCAAGGGGAAGTTGCAGCGCAGTACAACCTAGGCCTTTTCTTGGCCGAAGGTAAAGGCTGCCATGAAGACTTGATACAGTCACATATGTGGTTTTCACTTGCATCTATGCGAGGCGATAAGGATGCCCTTTCAAACCGAAATACGTTGGCTAAAAGGCTAAAACCACAAGAACTTAATGAATCAAAAAAACTTGCTTTAGAGTGGATTGCGCAACACAGTTGACTTTGTTAATTTAATCACTCTAAATTACGGCCAATTTTTAAATAATTTAACTTAAACTTTCTACAAAGGTTTCGGACGCTGTAAGTGATTTTTTGGAGGTTAATATTTTGTATTACTGTGCCTCCTGCACAGAATAATGAAGGCGTTCACAATGGACTAAGAAAGACCTAAAGAACTGGCAAAGCAGTTTGCCAAAGGTATTGAGTCTCAGCGTGCACTCTTCACAAAATCCTCGTGTACTTATTGAGGAGGCGAATGGTAGTAATGCTGGACGGATTGACAAACTTTAACTGAGTGGTATCAGTACTAAAAAATACTCAATCAGATGGTCTAAATTCGTATTGAGTATATAAGCTTTGAGTTAAATACTTTTGGGCATAAAAAAAGCACTTACTGTTACATGAGCGCTTGATTTTATCGATTTTTTTGGTGGGACGTGCGGGGGTCGAACCCACGACAAACGGATTAAAAGTCCGCTGCTCTACCAACTGAGCTAACGTCCCCTCTTACGGCCAGCTAACGCTAACCGGGCAAACAATTATTATAGCCTTCTTTTTTCATTAACGCCATCTACTTATTCAATTAGTACCTTGGAAATAACAACAAAGTACATTAGCGCACACCGCTACTGGAAATATCATCAACCTTGACCGGCCACTTGATCGCAAACCCAACCAGCCGCGCATTGGCCGAAGGTCGATGTCACGCTCACGCAGGATCCGTAGCCGTGACAATTGAGAGATCCATCTGAAACATTATGAAGATTTTGTTCGGGTATTTTTACGGTTTCCTCGCTAAAAACACATTGAATACCCATTTTTTTCCCGTCTTTTGGAAATCCATATTCCTTGCGCAATTTATAGCGTAATTGCGCTAAAAGTGGGTCGTGAGTGACTTTGGATAAATCCAGAATGTCCACTTTATGCGCCCATCTCTTACCCCCAGCGGCACCTACAGTGATGAAATGAAAGCCAGGATTTGTATTCATCTTTTCAGCGGCCCAGGCCGTGACTGTTAATTTAGCACTGATTTGGTCACAGGCATCAATTAGAGCTGAGACGGCGGGTTGGTCAAAGCCATTAAGGAGTTGAGGCCAATTATCGGGGGTCAGAAAGTCATCAATGCAATTGACCTTGCACTGAGGGTTAATTTGCTGGATACGGGTTTTCATAGCAAAAACCTTTGACATGCCTAGGGTGTCGCTCAGGGCATGTATCTGTCGGTTCACATTTGATTCTGAAATATGATCTAAATCAATCAAGGTTAGGGTTCCCACGCCACTTCTCGCTAAACATTCAACTGCCCAAGAGCCCACCCCACCTATACCCACGACAACGACGTGTGAGTGAGAAATAGCCCCAGCTCCTGAAGCGCCGTAAAGTCTGGAGAGCCCGGAAAAACGACGCTCAAATTGGTCTGTCGTATCAATAAGTTGGGTCAATTCTTTCAATCCAGTTGAGTATTATTTACCTAAATTGTCTAGTGTTGATTTATTTAGCCTGAGGGATTGATACTCTAAACATAACCAAGCACCCAGGACAATAAAAATAACCGCTGAAAAAGCATTTAGACTAAGTGTAGACATTCCACTGATGCCTTGCCCTACCGAGCACCCCATTGCAGTAACTCCTCCCACTCCCATCAGCGCACCACCGAATAAGTGGGCCGCTAAATCTTCAGTTTTGCTAAACCCCTCCCATCTGAAGGTTGCATTTAACAACGAGCTCACGAGTGAGCCCAAAAGAACACCAAAAACAGATGTCACACCGTTGGTTAAAACATTTGAATTGTCGCTATAAAACTCAAGCCAATTGAATAAGTAAGCTACCGGGCCAACAAAACTAAATGCCTCAGCACTGTTTGATTTACTGGCTAAAAATACCTCACCAAGTGTATCTGGGTGCTCCGCTACAAAGCTCAAATGACCACTCACCCACCACATTAAGATAAAAAGCAAACCAACCTTCACGCCAGTGGAGATGACTTGCCTTTGTCTAGTTACGGTTTTTAGAAAAGCCGATACAAGTAAGACTGCGCCGACAAGCACGCCTACAGCACCAAAGCTGAAGGCTGTATGCAGTCCAAGCAAATTGGGTAGATTAGAGCCACCTGCTATTTGTAAGCTCAGCAAATCTAATGTTGAAACTCTGAGAACACCCAGTATGCCCTTTAAAGTCATAAAGGCAAATAGCGCCATGACTAGCGTAACTACCCACGACTTTAGATTCCCAGAGCCAGACCTAACAAGAGTTTTTAAGCCGCACCCAGACGATAGCACCATCCCACAACCAAACATAAATCCGCCCACACTGGTTGAGGCCCAGTACCATTTGTTCGAAAAATACAGGGTTTTAAAAGGATCAATTTGACCACTTAGACATAGAAATCCGAACCCTATTAGGGTCACGCATGTTGCAACAACCCACTGCATGGCCCTAGTCCAATCTTGCATCAAAAATACATCTGCAATAGATCCCATGGTACAAAAGTGAGTTCTTTGAATGATAAATCCCAATCCAAAAGAGATCAAAAGCACGCAAAAGAGCACCTGAGTGTTTAGTTGCTCAAGAGCTTGGATTGTCATTTTTTTTAGAGTGCCGTTTAGTAAGCGCCTGAGGCGCATACTCTGACTATTTAAAGCGCGCCAATCTCTCTTTGGCTGCACTTGCTGCCTCAGAGTCGGGGTAAGTATTAATAATTTCTTCCCAAGTCTTCTTAGCTGCTTTGGTGTCTTTCATATCTAACTGGCAGTTGGATATGGATAGCATTGCCTCAGACGCCCTGGGGCTGGAGGGATCATTCAAGAGTAGCAACTTAAAGTTTGCAATAGCGTCCTTGTACTCTTTGGTGGCGTACTGGGAATTGCCAAGCCAAAACAGTGCCGTTAGCTTGTAACCTGTTTGCGTGTAGCGTCTCAAAAAATCATTTAAAGCGGATGAACTGGCCGAGAAATCTCCTTTTTTAAATAAACCTAATGCATTTTCAAAATCTCTTTTTTCATTTTGCTCAGCACTGAACTCACGCCCTTCAATGCTTACTTTGACGGGTTCGAGCTTGGCAAGGCGTGCCTCAAAAGCTTGGGTTACATCTTTAAGCTTTCTTTGCATGTCTGAAAAATCTTTTGCCAAAGAGTCTTTCTCTCCCCTTAGAGTAGCTATTTCAGCCCTCAGCCCCTCAAGTGAGTTAGCCTGATCCAACATATTTTTCTTAATTTTCTCTACGTCAGCGTCATTGCGGACGTTGTACGCTTTCAAATCCTCTATTTTTTGACGAAGTTCAAGACGAAGTTCAACAATTGCTTTTCTTGCGTCCTCGTCCTCGAAAAGTCCCGCATGAGACGGGGCCGAACTAAACAAGCACAAACCAACAACGGTACTAGCGCTGATGCGAGAAATAAATTTAATCATATTTTTAAAGTATCAACGATAAGTAATTTCTGCACGTCTGTTTTGTGAATAGGCATTTTCGTCACTACCTTGGACAGCAGGCTTTTCCTTGCCATAACTAATGGACTCCAACTGCGACTCGGCGATACCCAAAAGTGAGAATGCTTTTCTCACAGCGTCAGATCTTTTTTGACCCAGAGCAAGGTTATATTCTCTACCCCCGCGCTCATCGGTGTGGCCCTCAATGGAGATTTTGCGGGAGGGGTTTGATCTCAAAAATTTAGCATTTGCTTCAATCAAACTTTGATACTCTGCTTTAATGGAATAACTATCTAGATCAAAGTAAACAATCCTTGCGGCTCCGGACGGTCCAAGGTCCATATTGGGCAATGAGTTGGGCAATGTTTTTGAATCTACAGCGCTCATGGATGTGACGTTAGAGGATGCGCTAGTAGTGCCGGAACCTACGGCTAAGCCCGTTTTATCGACCACTGGAACATCTCGTATCGGTACAGATGTTGAACAAGCACTTAAAATGATGACGCAAACCAAAGAGAAAATATACTTACGCATGCAAGACTCCAAAAAAAATTTAACACTATGATAAAAAAGATAATTACTTGGACTCAGGAGTACAAACCACCTCGTTCCTGTGATTAGACCGACTTTTTGTTTATTGAGCTTTGTTGTAAGGCCCCCAATTTGGCTCTCTAATGTCCCCAGTTTGCCCAGCCAACCTGGCCGTTATCCGACCATCTATTGAAGTGGTCATTAAAGCCTCGCGACCTTGAATTTGTGTGGCGTAAACAATTAATTTCCCGTTTGGCGCAAAGCTAGGCCTCTCGTCGGCAATCGTAGCCGTAATTTGCATTACTTTATCCGTACTGAGCTCTTGAACGGCTAATTTAAATTGTCCAGAAACTCTTGTGATATAGGCAAGCCACTTTCCGTCTGAGCTGATTGAGGGGGAGATGTTGTAATTACCGGTGAACGTAACTCGCTCGACGGGGCCCCCCATGGCGGGTGTTCGGTAGACCTGAGGCATGCCGCCTCTGTCACTTACGAAATAAATAGCGGATCCGTCGGGGGAGAAAACTGGTTCAGTATCAATGCTAGAGGAAGTCGTGAGTCGTCTGGGCTCGCCGCCGTTTGAATCTATCAAAAAAAGTTGCGATCCGCCGTCCCTGCTTAAAGTGACCGCTAGCGTCTTGCCGTCGGGTGACCAACTGGGTGCGCTGTTGGATCCCTTAAAGTTAGCCAGCACTCTTCTCTTTCCCGATGAGACTTCGTGCACATAAACCACGGGTTTGCGGGACTCAAAGGAGACGTATGCGAGCTGTTGACCATTGGGAGACCAGCTAGGCGAGATGATAGGCTCTGGACTGGATAGGGCTGCTTGGGCGTTCTCCCCATCAGCGTCAGTGATCCATAGATGATACTTACCCGAATTTTTGGTTACGTAAGCAATCCTAGTTGAGAAAACGCCTTTGTCCCCTGTCAATTTCTCATAAACATAGTCCGAAATTCTGTGAGATACGAGCCTCAAATCTGCAGGCAGTATTGCGTAACTTTGACCTCCTAAATCTTGACCCTTGACGGTATCCCATAACCTAAAACGCACATCGTACCTGCCGTCTGCTAGCTTAGTAACACTTCCCGTGATAAGCGCGTCTACATTTTTTTGACGAAAATCGCTCACATCGGGACGACTTGTTTCATCCATTGAAACGCTGGTCGCAAGGCCTTTGAATTGTCCGCTTCGCTCTAGATCGGCGAAAATGATGGCTGATACTTTTTGAGGAGAGCTCTCCTCCGCCTTGAAGGGGGCAACGGAGAATGGAATTTGGGACAAACCAATTCCGGATACGTCTACCCTAAATTGTGCAAGCGCATTTGAACCCAACAGACAAAGCGTTGCTGCTATTAGAGAGAATAAACTGCGAAAGTTTAAACAAAATAGATACATTTTCCTGCGTTCAGGCACGAGTACAGAGAAAACGCTGTCACTTGAGATAGTTGTCATAGGCGGGTATCCGTTTGTGGTGATAATTTAAGCTGGCAGGAGTGTACAAAAATTTTACCTGTGTATGAATGGCTAATGCAGTCAGGGGATAGTAACCGTGTTTGTAGTTTAGATAGTTGCAAGATTTTCAATAAGGTTGTTGAGTCTTAACTAATTTCCAAGCACTATGTACTAAGTACCATGTAACAAGTACCAAGTACTAAGCACCAAGCACCAAGCACTAAGCACCAAGGGGTACCGAAACGCAAAATATCCACCAACTAGCGCCCTGAACTAAGTAGCCTAACTAATTTTAAAGGGTACTAGGCTAATTCACCACCACGTTCTTGGCCAATCCGAGCCTTATGTCTGCCCCAATTATCTCCTTTTAGGACTGAAAAGATTACATTAGAGGTCAGAATTATTAAAAAAAGCATCCTAATTGCCTAACCTTGTTAGGTTTAGCTAAAAGGCTGTCCTTTTTTTTCCCCACGAGCTAAATGTGATTACGTTAAAAAGTCCCTGAATACCATTCTTCTGAGAGAATGATTGAAAAATTTGATCTTTGATTTTTAAACATATTTTTATGCCACTCCCTTTTTTTGCCCCTGAATTAGCCAAATAATTATTCGTTAAAAAGTTTTGATTTCCCCTGAATTTACATGCCAACTTTATCGGTCATCATCATCACCAAAAACGAGCAGTCCCGTATCGGGGATTGCATTAAAAGTGTGCAAGGTTTTGCACACGAAATAATTGTGGTTGACTCCTCAAGCACTGACCAAACTGTCGAGATTGCGCGCTCCCTTGGGGCTAAAGTAACAACAACATCGAATTGGGAGGGGTTTGGTATCCAAAAAAACAAGGCCCTTTCTCTTGCCACTGGTGAATGGGTGTTCTCCGTTGACGCAGACGAGCGGCCAAGCAACGAGTTGGTCCAAGAAATTCATGCACTTTTATCCTCTACGCCCTCCTCCACTTGCTACTTAATTGAGAGAAGGAGTTGGTACTGCGGAAAGTTGATTAAGTACTCGGGATGGCAAAACGACAAAATACTTCGTCTTTTCAAACGAGGATTTGCAACCTTCACCAATGACCCTGTGCATGAGAGATTAGAGTTGTTAAGTCCATCAAAACCTGCTCAACTCAAAGGTATTCTTGATCACTACAGCTTTGAGGATTTCGATCAAGTTTTAGACAAAGTTAACAGATACTCCACTCTTTGGGCTCAGTCGCAACACTCGAAAGGGCGCAAATCTAGCCCCTCAAAAGCGCTCCTTCACGCGCTTAGCTCTTTTCTAAAAACTTACCTTTTAAAACTCGGCTTTCTCGACGGTTTGCATGGCCTCGCACTTGCAATCTCAAATGCAGAAGGTGCCTACTACAAATACATCAAACTCTGGCACCTTGGACTTAAAGAGTCTTTAGAACCATGACTGCGCAATATGCCCCTCGCATCACAATCATTCTTGCGACTTACAACTGGCCTAGAGCGCTGGAGCTTTGCCTTAAGAGCTTGGGCGCGCAAACCGATTTTGGTTTTGATGTCATCATCGCTGATGACGGCTCAACCCAAGAAACTGCAGCATTAATTCAAGTCCTGCAGCCAAATTTGCCCATAAAGATCACCCACCTTTGGCAAGAGGATCTGGGATTCAGGAAATCAAAAATCCTTAACCTTGCCATCACGCAGGCATCAGGAGATTATTTGATTTTTCTGGACGGAGACTGCATCGTTCAGCCCGATTATGTTGCTCAACACAGGGCCCTTGCTAGAGAAGGCCAACTCGTCACTGGGAGTCGAATATTAGTGTCACAAGCCCTCACAGAGCGCCTTTGTGCCTCCAATGAGTCGGCCCCGTACTTCAAGACAAAAGAGGTGCTACACACTCAGTTGCTTACTTTATTTGAATTAACAAAGTTAAGACTGAGTGGGCACTTGAGCAAATTATTACCACTTTTTCTAAAACTTCCCGCTCACCCTTTTAGAAACTATCCTAAACACATCTGGAGGAGAATCAAAGGTTGCAATATGGCCTGTTGGAGAGAGGATGCGCAGAGGATTCACGGTTTTGATGAAAGCTTTGAGGGATGGGGACACGAGGATGCTGACTTTGTTTTTAGACTTGAGGACGGCGGAGTTCAAAGAGTGGGTGGAAGTTTTGCCACCGAAGTTTTCCATTTGTGGCACCCATCCCAACCAAGTGACAGGGAGCTTATTAACAAAAACCGCGTTCTCGCCAGAATCTCCAAGAGCGGGGGGCGAGTTTAACTTTACGGCAACACAACTGCGGAGCGAGCGATAATAAGCGGGCCAACACTTATTAACCAACAATGTAGATTGTCCCCTTACCTCATACATGACCGATCTCTCCCAACTTATCACTCGCCTCAAACGGGCAGGCAAATACTTCTCAAACCCTAAAAGCGCCTGGGTGGCAACCATCGTCTCCGTAATCATCATGTCCCTGACGGAACCCTTGGTGCCTGCTCTTTTAAAGCCTCTTTTGGATGATGGATTTCAAGGGGGACAGATCCGTATTTGGTTGGTCCCAGTTTGTATCCTAGGCTTATTTGGGATACGAGGGATTTGCGCCTTTACTGGACAAGTTACTTTGGCAAAGGTAGCCAACCATGGGCTTTACGGTCTGCGCAAAGCAATGTTCTCTCGTCTTCAAGACGCCCATCCTTCTCTTTTTAGATTACAAACATCTAGCGCGCTGGGAAACACCTTGGTTTATGAGGTTCAAAGTGGCGCCTACATGATGGTCAACTCCATTTTGAGCGTTACGAGGGACAGCCTCACCTTGCTGGCTTTGATAGGTTACCTCCTCTACCTCAATTGGAAACTAAGTTTAATCGTTGCATTTTTGTTCCCAAGCGTTGCTTGGCTAATGAAGGCAATGACGAAAAGACTCTTTAAATTGACAACAAGCAATCAACAAGCGACCGATGAGTTGGCTTATGTGGTCGAGGAAAATGCCCTTGCATTTAGAGAGATTAGGCTCTACGGAGCTCAGCAATCTCAAATTGACCGATTTGTAAAGTTAGGCGAGACCCTTGAGCGGCTGGCGATGAAGTCCACTATCGCCTCATCCGCGCTCACTCCTCTTACGCAAATGATGTCCGCAGTTGCTTTGTCTGCAGTGATTAGCATTGCTTTACTTCAAAGCACTGAGAGCGGCACTACTGTTGGTGGATTTGCAGCCTTTGTGACTGCTATGTTAATGCTCGTCGCCCCCATCAAGCACCTGTCCGAGGTGGCCGGTCCCATCACTCGGGGACTTGCTGCGTTAGAGCGAGGAATTGACCTCATAGAAACCACCCCAATTGAGACGGGAGGGACGCACAAAAGTCCCAAAGCAAAGGGTGAGTTGGTGCTGCGAGGGGTAAGTGTTCAGTACGCCAAAGACCTTAACCCTGCCCTTGAGAACATCTCACTTACTATCACCTGCGGAGAAACCGTCGCACTGGTGGGATCTTCCGGGTCGGGCAAAACCACTTTGGCCAGTTTATTGCCCCGCATCTTGGATGTTAACTCTGGAGACGTTTTACTGGACGGGGTGAACGTCAAAGAGTGGGACCTTGCCAACTTAAGGTCTCATTTTGCAATGGTCAGTCAAAACGTAATCGTCCTTAACGACACCCTTGCCAAAAACGTCGCACTGGGACAAGAGGTAAACAACCAAAGAGTTCGCGAATGTTTGATATCAGCCAACCTACAAGCTTACTATGAGTCCTTGCCAGAGCAGGAAAATACACTTGTGGGGCACAATGCCTCTCAACTATCTGGGGGTCAAAGACAACGTTTGGCTCTTGCAAGGGCTCTTTATAAGGACGCACCCATACTTATCTTAGATGAGGCCACTTCTGCCTTGGACAACGAGTCAGAGAGCATAGTCCAACACGCATTGAGCCGATTACAAAAGGGCAGAACCACGATCGTGATTGCTCATCGTCTCTCAACCATTGAGCATGCACAAAGAATTTTAGTGATGGACCATGGCCGGATCATTGAATCTGGCACTCATAAAGAATTGATCGAAAAATCAGGCGCCTACGCCGCTTTATTCAAATTAGGGAGTTTCGGCGGTGATGTCTAGGTCTAGATCAAGTTGGCTAGTTTTTTTCGGTCTGTGAGCTGTTCAAAAGCCTTTAAAAACTCCGCTGCCTGGGGCTGAATTAGCCTAACACACCACTTTACTTCGTGATAGGAGGAGCGCTCCGCGTAGGTAAACCAAACTAGTGTTGGGCACTTAAGCCCTACAGACATATGATAAGGGCCTGAATCTGTTGAGATAAAAACATCACATGCACAGATGACCCCCGTTAATCCAGACAATGAGCAACGGCCCGCAAAATTCACCATCGCTTGGGCTGCATTGGGGTACAAAGATTCATACAACTTAATAAATTCTTCATTGACCTTTAGTTCATTGGGAGCGCCTGTGAGTACCCACTGGGCTGGGTAGTTTTGATTGACTAAATTGACGCATTCAGCCAAGTGCTGTAGGTCAGGGCGTTTGTGGAGTGCGTCCGACGTTCCGCAGCCGATATTTAGACCAACCAAAAGAGTTTTATTTTGCGTTTTATTTAGCTTTTGTCTTTGCGTTTGGCTTTGCGTTGAGCCGGGGGTTTGGTTAAAACCAGAATTTCCGTTCATGCTAAGGTTGCTCAAATCAATTGAGCTCTGATTTTCCAAAACCTTGAGTTGCTCTAATAAAAGGTTGCGAGCTAGCACGCCCTGTGTCGTCTCGCCAAGCTCAATGGGTAGAACTCCGCGCTCAATACCCCATGCCGACAGTACAACAAAATCTCGGTTCGTGTACTCAAGCGGCAACTCCAGCCCCCTATCTTTTGCAAACTCTTGAACACTTGGAGCGCATTGAGTGTAAAAAAGTGATCTGATCCATACTTGGGCAACCCCCAAAGACTTCGCACCTGAGCTTTTTGCTGCCACCCAGCTCAACACACTTGTGCGAGCGCCGTAGGGCTCAAAATCAATAATCCAATCAGCGCTCACGCGCACAGCTGCTTGGCGGACCTCACTGGCGAGCTTTAAAAACGGCACTTTAGGTCGCTCAGACTTGGGCAGTCCTGGATGGCCCCGTTGAATCGTTAAAAATTGCGCGCTACTCAGCAATGGATGATCCGCAATTAAGCCCTCAGTTGGATAGCCTTCGTGTTTGCTTAAAAAAAGCAAATGCAACTGCACATCTGGCCACTTGTTCTTAAGCGCTCGCCACGCTGCGCTTGACCTGAGTAAATCTCCAACACCCATGCTGTGGGCCTTGATCATTAAGATAGACCTTGGTGGCTCTTTGGGTGCGCGTGCGCTGGATTTAAGTTCTAAATTCATTCGAACAAAAACTCTGTGAATTTATTTCACCGCTGGGGCTTGTTCCCCCAAGTGATAGGCGATATGGGTATAAACCGTATTTTGTAACTCAGCCATTTTCTTCCAGTCTTGAGTTTTGGCCCAGGACTGACCCTGAGTGGATAAGCTCTCTTTCATGTGACCTTGAAGCGCCAAAACCACTTTTCCAGCAAGCTCCTCGGGATCCTCAGGGTCGGACAAGATCAGAGCAGTTTTTGCGTCCGTAAGCTCAGAGCTTATGCCGCAGTACTGGGCACCCGATACGATCACTGGCAACGCATTAGCCATTGCCTCTAAGACCACCATACCAAAGGTATCCTCACGAGTGGGGTGAATCAATAAATCGCAAGCAGCGTATAAATCTTGTAACTCCTGCTCGCCCAAAACACCTTTTTCAATGATGCGGTTTTGAACCCCTTGGGTCGCAATTTTGGACCAAAAGTCCCGGGGTTTGGCTGCACCAGCGATGACTAGCACACAATCACTGGGCAAAAGGGAAAGCGCTTTTACGGCCGTATCGAGTCCCTTTTTCTGTGCGTCATGGCCCACCCACAACATACAGGCCCCAAACTCTGGCAACCCAAGACTTGCTCTGGCGTGCATGCGCTTGACTGCTCGCTCGCCTTGGTTGAGGGTGTCTCCTACATACACCCCTGGCGCAATTGTGATGAGCGCTGCTGACTCACATCCCATGGAGTACTCAAGGAGTCTATTGAGGTTGGCTGAGACTGCTACAAACCATCGTCCAGATTTGTTCTTAAAACGTGCTTTTTCTAAAAGTACGTACGTCAATAACCTAGGACTGAATAGCACCTTGAGCCATTGAACCGTCTTTTGCAGAACCGATTTTCCGGCAAATAGATTGTGCGTCAAGGGCAACACGTGTACTGTTTGTACGTCTGCGTGCCACGTGTTTTCGTGTGAATGGACCACGTCAAATCCCGATCTTGTTGCCCATGCACAGTAAGTGGCGTAAAACAACTGATTCAACCACCTCGGGCGATTAAAAAACTGAGGCACCCGGTGGTAATTCACAAATGGCCAGTTGTGATTGCTTTTTTGCGAAAATATATGAAACTCATGCTGATTGGCAAGGCACTCTACTAATGCAACAGCGTAGTGCTCTGCACCCCCCGCAGTGGGATCAAAGTTTCTGTGCAATACGGCAATTTTTAAGCGTTTTTTGAAAGGACTTTTAAAATCAGCCTTTGCCGGAGTCATTAATGAGGGCCTAAGCTCCTGTTCGTAATTAAAGTCCACTAATGAGTCTGTAGATTTTGACGCGCCTCTGAACTGCTGACCCGTTGTTGGGTCAGTTTGTGTTGGGTTGCTCCGCTTTGATCGCAGCAAAAGCTCATCTGCACTAAGTGGTGTGCCTGCCCCTGTTGTATGAGAAGTCTTCTTTGATGACTTCCCCAACATCTCACTAATTGCTTTTACGAATGAAGGATTCAAAACATCTAAACCTTTAAATTAGCCTGGCCCTAAACAGGGCTCAGGAGTGTTGGTCCTCGTAGGAGGTGGCAATTTTTAACAAAAACTGCGCCCAAGTAGTGGAACGCACCACGGGGACACGCACCAACTCGTAGGGGAAATCAATGGATAACTCAAGGCAGAGTTGGGGATTCATTTTTTGTTCATTGCTAATTTGACCAAACACACGCCCCCTTTTCGTAGTCGTTGCAGCCCAGTATCCCGCGAGACGGACCCACTCGAGGTGAGCTTTTGCGTAGTCACCGTAGGGATAACAAAACTGATTAACCGCTACACCGAGCATACCCTCGAGTTGAGTTTTACTTTGCACAATTTCAAACTTTGCCTGCTCATGTGGTACCTTTAATAAACTTGAATGGGTCAGTGAGTGGGAGCCAATTTCTTGGCCGTGGTTTAACCACTCCTTTAAGTGCTCCAAGCTCATCAAAGGTGCACTTGGCACCCCAATCTCTTTGTCCCAACTGTTGGTGCTCCCAATGAGATCGCTCACCACGTAGCAGGTGGCTGAAAAGTCAAACGATTTGAGGATGGGTGCGGCGTGTGTTAGGTTGTTTAAGTACCCATCATCAAAGGTTATTCCAACAACACGCCCAGACTTTTTGCCTTGCAAATAGGGCTGTAACTCACTCAAACTAAGACCCGTGTAGCCCAATCTTTTTAAGATCCACATTTGGCGTTTAAACCCTTTTTCGCTGACGTACAAACTGCGCATTGGGGTGCCCCTCGCAGGTGCATCCCCAATTTGATGGTAGGTCAAAATAGGTATGGGACGCAAAGCCTTGGTCATCTTTTACAAAAGCACGATGTCGTACGTCTCTGGACCTAAGCCTGGCTCGGGCTTGAGGGATATGGGCTTGCCAATAAACTCACTCAGTCCTGCCAAGTGTTGGCTTTCCTCCTCCATCATCAACTCAACCACCTCGGGGGCAGCCATCACTTTTATTTCACCCGGATTGAACTGGCGAGCCTCTCTGAGTATTTCTCTAAAAATATCATAAACAACGCTGCGAGCCGTTTTAACAGTACCTTTTCCCGAGCATGTATCACAGGGTTTACAAAGCAGGTGAGCTAATGACTCGCGCGTTCGCTTTCTTGTCAACTCAACCAGGCCCAAGGACGAGAAGTGACTCACCACGGTTTTAACTCTGTCTTTGCTCAAATGTTTTTGGAACTCTGCCAAAACCGCTGTTTGATGGTCAACTTTGACCATATCAATAAAATCAACCACCACGATGCCCCCCAAATTACGTAGTCTTAGTTGACGAGCAATAGCGCCGGCAGCCTCCAAGTTGGTTTTAAATATCGTATCGTCAAAATTTTTTGCCCCTACAAAGCCTCCCGTATTTACATCAACTGTCGTGAGCGCCTCGGTTTGATCAATCACAAGGTAGCCCCCGGATTTAAGATCTACTCGCCGGCCCAAGGCTTTATTGACCTCATCATCTATGTTGTAAAGATCAAAGATCGGACGCTCCCCCGAGTACCTTTCTAACTTTGAGGCGGCAGCAGGCATGAACTCAAGCGCAAAATCGTTCAAAAGATTAAACTGCTCGCGCGAGTCAATTTTGATTGACTTGGTGTGCTCGTCCACAAAGTCCCTTAGCACTCGCTGCAAAAGATTTAAGTCCTGGTGCACGATCGATTTGGGAGGCAATTTAGTTGACAAGTCTTTAATCCGAAGCCATGCCTTTCTAAGATAGGTGATGTCTTCTAAAAGTTCTAGGTCGTTTGCGTCTTCCCCGTTCGTCCTTAAAATAAAGCCGCCCCATATTCGTTGAGTTCCGCCATCTGCGCTAGATTTATTGGCGTGAAATTTATCACCGTCAGAGACGGGGTTAAGACTGAGGACCAACTTTTGAAGTCTATCTTTAAGCGCGTTTCTCTGTTTAAGAGGAATCTTTTGAGACACACCTATGTGCTCGTCTTGAGGCAAAAAGACAAGCAAGCGACCTGCTATGCTGATTTGTGTGGTGAGCCTGGCGCCCTTGCTTCCAATGGGGTCTTTGATGACTTGAACCATTAGAGTTTGTCCCTCAAAGACTTGTTTCTCAATTGGAACCTGCGCTGCATCAGAGCTTGGCGCTTCGGTGTGTCTGGCTGCTATAACGGCTTGGAGATCAGCTACATGTAAAAAAGCTGCTCGCTCTAGCCCAATATCCACAAAGGCAGATTGCATACCAGGTAACACTCTTGCCACCTTTCCCATGTAGACATTACCCACCAAACCCCTCTCCAAGGTTCGCTCGAGGTGCATTTCTTGAACCGCCCCTTGCTCTAAGACCGCAACACGCGTTTCTTGTGGAGCCCAATTGATTAATATTTCTTTTTGCATTTGAATTAATGTACTTGAAACTTATGCCCAACAACTTAAGGCACAAAGCAACCCAAGGCTCGAAGCATTTGGGCGCACTCAAATAGCGGTAATCCCATTATCCCAGAGTAGCTTCCCTCAATTTTTTTAATAAAAGATGCTGCTCGACCCTGAATAGCGTAAGAGCCTGCTTTGCCCCTGGGCTCGCCCGATTCAATGTAGGCCTGGATTTGGAGCTCACTGAGCGCTTCAAACTGAACTGAGGAGATACTGAGCGCGCTTAAAAAATAAGGCTTTGGAATAACTCCCACTTCGGTATGCGTGCCCAGTTGCCCGCCTCCACTATCAACATCACCTATGAATTTGTGCAGATCGCTCCAACACGGCACAGTCATGCAAATCGAAGTAAGCACTTTGTGGGTGCGCCCGCTCAAGCTGGCAAGCATCTGTGCGGCTTCTAAATCGCTTTGCGGCTTGCCCATGATCCGCTCACCAAGCGCAACAGTCGTGTCCGCACAAAGAATTGGGGCCAAAGGAAATTTTTCCAGAGAAGACGCATCTTTATTTCTTTGGACAAGCCGCTTTGCAGCGGCGCCAAGCTTTAGTTGGGTAACCCTTTGAACATAGTCAACAGGCGGCTCGCCTGCAAGCGCAACCTCAAGGGCTTCGCTGTCTTCAAGGGGGTCAGCCATCAACAACCGGTACTTAACCCCCAGTTGATCCAGCAATTGCGCTCGTCTAGGACTTTGAGAGGCAAGGTATACAAAGGGCTGGGGCATGAGCGGGGGTAAGGGCTGGGGTATGAGCTGGGGCATAGGCTCAATCATTTAAATGGCACTACTCTCTGTGATAGGGGTGATGGGTTAATATGGACCAGGCTCGGTACAACTGTTCAATAAGAATGACGCGAACCATAGCATGAGGTAGTGTTAAGTCCGAGAGCCTTAGCATCATATTTGAAGATGATTTTAGTTGAGGACTCAAGCCGTCTGGCCCCCCCTATCAAGAAGGCCACATCGCGAACACCATCTTGCAAGGAGGAGAGTGCCTCGCTCAGTTGGTCTGTGGTGAGGCTTTTACCCCTTTCATCCAGGGCAATTATGTAGGCGTCCTTTGGTATGGCGGCTTGAATGCGCTGTGCCTCAGAGTGCATCAACTGGGGAACGCTTTTAGAGCCCCTTGGTTCGGCTTTTATTGTCTTAATCTCTACCTTGAATTCAGCAGGAAATCGTTTGTAAAACTCGTCCCACCCACTTTGTGCCCAGGCTGGTACTTTTTGCCCTACTGCAACGACCGTCAGCCTCATGCACGGGGAGGACTATTGCGTGGCTTTTTAGCGGGTACGGGTGCACCGTTGCTCGCGCGGGGTTTAATGGATTTGGACGACAAAGTTGACTTACCCAAAGAGTTGGCGCCGACGGAGGTTTCTTTGGTTTTTAAACCGCCTTTAGGCTTTGCTGCTGGGGGTGATTCGGATTTTTTGCGAGTGTCTTGTTTGCCTGCGGACTTGGGGTTATGGGGTTTAGTGGAAGCAGGGGGAGTAGTAGAGGGGGCGGCCGTGTTTGAGGCAACTTTTCGGGATGCTTTTTTTGCTGCCTTTATAGGGGCTTTTTTGACCCCTGGTGAGGCTACTGTAATTGATGACACGGACTTTTTAGATACGGGTTTAGAACCTCTTTTGGCCTGCAGTTGATCCGTAGTATTCACATCCGTTTTACGGTGCGCTTTAGATTTATCATCAGACTTTGGCTTAGAGCTAGATGCTTTAGATGGCTTTGTTGATTTAGCCGTCTTTTGTTCAGCCTGGGGCTGGGGCTTGGGCTTGGGCGCACGCTCTTTAACGAGCTCGGACATCTTATCCTCGCCGTGTTTAAACCGAACCGGCTTTTCACCCCAAATCTCCTCCAAGTGGTAGTACTCGCGAATAGCGGGTTGCATGATATGGGCAACCACAGAGCCGCAGTCCACAATGATCCACTCCCCGTTCTCCTCACCCTCGACTCTGGACTTGCCGTATCCTGCCTCACGCACCTCATCACGAACGCTAGCGGCTAACGCTTTGGTTTGACGATTTGATGTACCTGAGGCGATGATCACACGCTCAAACAAGGGCGATAGTTTTTCGGTATTGAAAACACTTATATTTTGAGCCTTCACATTTTCCAAAGCATCAATAACGATCTTTTGGAGTTGCAATACGCTTTTCTTTGAGTTTGAATCAGTCATTTGAGAATGTTTTCAGTGTGTATAGGGAGTGACGATGGAGATAGGACAAAACGGACGGGGTCACATAAACTGAGACATCTGAGCCCTCTTTGATGAGGTTACGTATCTCAGTTGCACTCAGTGACATGCTTGGCATGTTTAGTTTAACAGCGACTAAAGCGTCGCCCCAAGCGCGGTGAGCTTTGACGCTTTGCACCAAGTCCCGATTGTGCCACTTATACTGCCCCATCTCAATGGGCTGTGCACGTGGGTATCCCTCTTTTAAACCCTCACGGCCCAGGAGTGCGTGGACTTTGTCCAAACTTTCAGTCTTATTGACCTCCCCTTCATCCCCAGCGGACTGTAATTGTCTTCCTGCCACAGCGAGAGTGGCAATATGTAGTATCTCTTGCCATCTGTGCCATGTATCAAATGCACGGGCTTGGTCGGCCCCCACAACCAAATAAAAATCTGCATCAGGATATTTATTTTTTAAGTACACCAGTGTGTCCAATGTGTAACTAACGCCCGCTCTCTTTAGCTCGCAGTCGTCTATGGTCACTTCTTTTAAATCTTTAAAGGTAAGTGACGCCATCTCAAGTCTGTGAACCGGTGTGCTAAGTCTGTGCGACTTAAGAAAGGTACGCCCAGTGGGTACAACAATAAGTCGGTCCAAGCCGAGTTGCTCAATAGCGGTCTGTGCAAGCTTTAGATGTGCAAGGTGAGGTGGATCAAAAGCACCACCTAAAACACCGATTTGCTCACGCTTAAAAAGAGCCTCTTCACTGAGGTTCAATGAGCTCTTTGTAGTTGGTAAATTAGATGGGGGGTTGTTTGGTTGGTTAGTCACTTTTTTTGCTTTTTAGATCCAATCTTTTGCACATAAAAAATCGGTACAAAGCCTGTCCTCAACAGACCCTTTAACTGGCCTCAGTTGATATGACCAACTTGCAAGCGGCGGCATAGATAACAAAATTGACTCGGTTCTCCCACCCGATTGCAGTCCAAAGTGAGTGCCCCTGTCCCATACTAAATTAAATTCCACGTAGCGCCCTCTCCTATACAACTGAAAAGCTCGCTCAGCCTCCCCGTAAACCGTCCCCTTCCTTTTATCTAATATCGGAAAGTAAGCCTGTGAGAAATGATTACCGACGCTTTGCATCATCTCAAAACTTGCCTGCGCTCCAAGCTCATCAAAGTCATCAAAGAATATTCCCCCCACCCCGCGCGGCTCATTGCGGTGTTTGAGGAAGAAATACTCATCACACCACTTCTTGAACTTAGGGTACAAAGAGTCAGAGAAAGGACTGAGCGCGTTTTTACAGGTTTGGTGAAAATGAATCACATCTTCCTGGAAACCATAATAAGGGGTGAGATCCATACCACCACCAAACCAAGCCACCGGCTCTAGGCCCCGAGGTTTTGCAATTAACATGCGAACGTTCATGTGAACAGTAGGCACGTAAGGATTTAGGGGGTGAAAAACCAAGGACAATCCCATCGCCTCGAACGGGGCCCCTTTTAATCCAAAGCGGTGATGAGTTGCTGAGGGCGGAAGGCTCTCACCCGTGACGTGAGAGAATCCGCATCCCGCTCGCTCAAAGACGGGACCACCTTCAATAATCTGAGTTATCCCCCTGCCTTGAAGCATCTCACCCGGCTCCTTTGTCCACTCATCGCGTGTAATGGGTGTAGGATCTCTTGAGGAGAGCTCACCCATAATATTTTTTTGCAAAGTGCTCAAGTAATCAACAACGCTAGCTGAAGACAAGGACATAAAAGAGGGATTCCTTTTTTTTAAAATGTTTTGGTGTTGACTTATTCAGAGCGTATCAATTGGGCTCAAATTGAATTGAAAGCTAGCGAGATTTGGAGCTGATTAATCCAACTTTGCACCTTGCAAAGCACGAAAGCCAATATCTTTCCTGTACTGTGCACCTTCAAAAACAATTGAATCAAGTGCTTTGTAGGCCAGTTGCTGAGCCAGTTTAAGCGTGCCTCCCAAGGCAGTAACGCAAAGCACCCTACCACCGGAGGTTGTAAGAACACCTTCGTGCTCACTCGTCCCGGCGTGAAAAACCATCACGTCCTGTGTGTCCTGGGGCAAACCGCTGATGACGGCACCTTTTTCGGGGCTTTGGGGATACCCCTTGGCCGCCATAACCACCCCCAAAGCCGGACGGCGGTCCCAGTCTAAATCTACGCGGTCTAGCGCTGGCCACACGTGAGGGCTAGAGATGACAGAGCGTGGACTTGGTCGGGCGGGCAATCCCT
Organism: uncultured Burkholderiales bacterium; assembly: GCA_903871545.1. Taxonomy (GTDB): domain Bacteria; phylum Pseudomonadota; class Gammaproteobacteria; order Burkholderiales; family Burkholderiaceae_C; genus Limnohabitans. Next base: position 61,707 of record CAIQHG010000029.1, read on the forward strand.
GCGAGGGCACTACAACTCCTTGGGTGTCCCTATCTACTTGACTTTGAGTGGCACTCATCAATACATCAACCAGATCGGTTTTAAGTCGCATCATGATGGGCTGGGTCTCTGGGTCTCCCAACCTGCAGTTGAACTCCAAGCACTTGATCGCCCCCTCCTTGGTGATCATCAAACCTGCATATAAAAATCCACTGTAGGGCACACCGTCGGCTGCCATTCCTTTAAGGGTGGGCATGATAATCTCACGCATTGTTTTGGCATGTATTTGCGCAGTTACGACGGGTGCGGGAGAGTAAGCACCCATACCCCCTGTGTTTGGACCTTTGTCGTTATCGTTAAGTCGTTTGTGGTCTTGGCAAGTTGCAAGGGCCACATTTTGTAGCCCGTCGCAGACAACTATAAAACTTGCTTCCTCTCCCTGCAAAAACTCCTCTATCACGACACGTGCCTGCCCGTTGTGCTGGACACCGCTGGGTGCGTCTCCAAGCATAAAATCAATCGCTTGGTGCGCCTCCTCCAGACTCATGGCAACTACGACGCCTTTGCCCGCAGCCAAGCCGTCGGCTTTGACGACAATGGGCGCTCCAGTTTTGTTGACATAATCGTGAGCGGCCCCAATATCCGTAAAAGTCTCAAAGGAGGCGGTGGGAATAGAGTGACGGGTCATAAAAGCTTTTGAAAAAGCTTTGGAACTCTCCAACTGCGCTGCCTCGCGGGAGGGTCCAAAAATACGTAACCCATGAGCGCGAAACTCATTCACAACGCCCTGTGCGAGGGGAGCCTCAGGGCCGACAACGGTCAGCATAATCTGCTCTTCTTGTGCCCACTGGCGGAGCTTTACGACGTCGGTTATGGGTATATTAACAATATTTTTATCTCTCGCCGTTCCCCCGTTACCAGGCGCCACATACACCGTCTGCACCTTGTTAGAGAGGGATAGTTTCCAAGCAATTGCGTGCTCTCGTCCACCAGAGCCGATCACCAAAATTTTCATAAGTTTTTTTAGTCTAATTGAAATATCTTAAAGCACCAACGCAGCGTTGTGATAAACCTCTTGAACGTCATCTAGGTCCTCTAACGCATCAAGTATTTTTTGCATCTTCAGTGCGTCCTCACCCGTAAGCTCAATTGAGTTTTCAGCCCGCATCGTGACCTCAGCGAGCTCGGGACTCAGTCCGGCTAGCTCTAAAGCGTGTTTGATACTCTCAAAGTCCTGAGTCGACGTAATCACCTCCGTGGCCCCGTCCTCCTCGGTGAGGATATCCTCTGCCCCTGCCTCTAAAGATACCTCCATTAACTTGTCCTCAGACGTGCCTGGGGCAAAAATGAGTTGGCCGCAGTGTTTAAATTGAAACGCAACAGAGCCCTCAGTCCCTAGATTGCCCCCGCCTTTGCTGAGAACGTGGCGAACCTCGGCAACGGTTCTGACCTTGTTATCGGTCATGGTGTCGATGATCAAAGCTACCCCCCCTATGCCGTACCCTTCGTACCTAATCTCCTCGTACTGGACACCCTCGAGTTGGCCCGTGGCTTTATCGATATTGCGCTTGATGGTGTCTGCGGGCAAATTCACGGCCTTGGCTTTTTCAATGGCCAAGCGAAGCCTGGGGTTGGCTGATAGGTCAGCCCCCCCGGTTCGCGCAGCAACCATAATTTCACGGATAACCCGAGTCCACACCTTGCCGCGCTTGTCGTCTTGACGACCTTTTCGGTGTTGAATATTTGCCCATTTGCTATGACCTGCCACGGTGAAATCCTTTTAAACTTTTAAACTTTTAACTTATCACAAGATTTTAAGACACTTAATCCCTACATCAATAGGGTATGTGCCGGCCACAAGTTTTATCTGCAGATGCAGACCTTTAAAAAACAAAAGCCCCGACTAAGCGGGGCAAAAAAGGTTCAACTTTTGTTTAACTCGCCTCGGCCTCCTCTGGCTCTGCGGGCTCTGCAGGCTCAGTTTTAGGGGACTTAGAGTCCTTCTTAGGAAGAGGTTGAATATCTAAAATGACTTCATCTTTGGCGTCTAAATCGACGGTCAAACGCCCGCCGTCCATTAAACGACCAAAAAGCAGTTCATCGGCCAGGGCACGACGGATCGTTTCTTGGATAAGTCGCTGCATAGGTCTTGCGCCCATTGCCGGGTCAAAGCCCTTCTTGGCCAGGAATTGTCTGAGTTTGTCAGTGAAGGTAACGTCAACTTTCTTATCAGCCAATTGAGTTTCAAGTTGCAGGAGGAATTTATCAACCACTCGTAGAATAATTTTTTCATCCAGCGATTTAAAGCTGACGATTGCGTCCAAACGGTTTCTAAATTCAGGCGTAAATAACCTCTTGATATCAATCATCTCATCACCAGCTTCCTTGGAGTTGGTGAATCCAATCGTTGACTTGTTGAGGGTCTCAGCACCCGCGTTGGTAGTCATGATCAAGATGACATTTCTAAAATCCGCCTTGCGACCATTGTTGTCAGTGAGTGTGCCGTGGTCCATCACCTGTAAAAGCACATTGAAAATATCAGGATGTGCTTTCTCAATCTCATCTAACAACAAAACCGCGTGAGGCTTTTTAGTAATTGCCTCGGTTAACAAACCACCTTGGTCGAATCCCACATAGCCAGGAGGTGCACCAATCAAACGGCTGACAGCGTGGCGCTCCATGTACTCAGACATATCAAACCTAATCAACTCAATACCCATGATGTAGGCGAGCTGCTTGGCGGCTTCTGTCTTACCAACTCCGGTTGGTCCGCTGAACAAAAATGAGCCTATGGGCTTATCTTCTTTACCCAGTCCAGATCGAGCCATTTTGACGGCTGAAGACAATGCCTCTAGGGCTTTGTCTTGTCCAAATACAACGTTCTTCAAATCTCTTTCAAGAGTCTGCAATTTGCCCCTATCGTCGTGGGAGACGCTCGCTGGTGGAATACGCGCAATTTTGGCGACGATGTCCTCAATTTCAGTTTTGTTGATGGTCTTTTTACGCTTACTCGGCGGGAGGATCCGCTGGGCTGCACCGGCCTCGTCTATCACATCGATGGCTTTGTCAGGCAAGTGACGATCATTGATGTATTTGGCGCTGAGCTCAGCTGCGGCTTGCAACGCAGTCAACGCGTATTTGACGTTGTGGTGCTCCTCGAACCTGGATTTGAGACCCTTCAAAATATCTACGGTTTGTTCCACAGAGGGCTCGACCACATCGACTTTTTGGAAACGTCTAGATAACGCGGCGTCTTTCTCAAAAATCCCCCTGTACTCGGTAAAGGTGGTGGCTCCAATGCATTTAAGCTGTCCAGAGCTCAGCGCGGGCTTGAGCAGGTTGGACGCATCTAAGGTGCCGCCAGAGGCTGCGCCGGCACCAATAAGGGTGTGAATCTCATCAATAAAGAGGACCGCGTGAGGCTTATCTTTCAACACTTTGAGGACGCCTTTTAAGCGTTGCTCAAAATCCCCCCTATATTTAGTTCCCGCCAAAAGCGCTCCCATGTCTAGCGAATAGACACTGGCTTCTAACAAAATCTCGGGGACATCCTTTTGCGTGATACGCCATGCCAAGCCCTCAGCAATAGCGGTCTTACCAACGCCAGCTTCGCCGACCAATAGAGGATTGTTTTTCCTCCTGCGGCATAAAATCTGAATGACTCGCTCTACCTCATAATCGCGACCAATCAGGGGATCGATTTTCCCCTCTTTGGCCAATTGATTTAGGTTTTGAGTGAACTGCTCAAGAGGGGAAGACTTAGGATCTGCTTTATCTGTTGTCTCCTCAGCCTCGGTGGATGAGGCGTCTGCTGCCTTGATGGGCTCGGGTGGATCGGTCTTTTTAATCCCGTGCGCAATAAAGTTCACAACGTCTAGGCGCGTCACGCCCTGTTGGTGCAGGTAATAAACGGCGTGAGAGTCTTTCTCACCAAAAATAGCCACCAATACGTTAGCGCCAGTGACCTCTTTTTTACCGTTACCGGTGGACTGCACATGCATAATGGCGCGCTGGATGACCCTTTGAAATCCAAGTGTGGGTTGGGTATCAACCTCGTCTGCGCCGGCGACCTGAGGGGTGTTGTCTTTGATGAAATTGGACAACGATTTGCGCAAATCGTCGATGTTCGCGGCGCACGCGCGTAGCACCTCAGCTGCGCTTGGGTTGTCAAGCAAAGCTAACAAAAGGTGCTCTACTGTGATGAACTCATGTCGCTGCTGGCGAGCCTCGACAAAGGCCATATGCAAGCTCACTTCTAATTCTTGGGCAATCATGAATTTTTCCTGTTCTCGTTCTTTACAATGTTACTTTAATACGAAATATCTTGCATTTTGGCTCCAAACTGCAATTGTTTGAAAATTTATTTAAAAATATCCGTTCACTCGAAAAGCTCACACAAAAGGCTTACTTATAAGCCTTACTCAAAAGGCTCACTCAATGGGCTCACTCAAGGGGCTCACTCAAACACTGCAAAGGGTGCCCGTTTTTTAGAGACATTTCAGTGACTTGATCCACCTTAGTTGCTGCAATGTCTTTGGAATACACCCCGCATACACCTTTCCCGTCTAGGTGAATTTTTAGCATTATTTGGGTTGCAGTTTCACGGTCTTTGCTGAAAAATTCCTGCAATATCAAAACAACGAACTCCATGGGGGTGTAATCGTCGTTTAACAACACAACCTGATACATCTGGGGAGGTTCAGTTTTGAGCGTTTTGCGCTCCAACACAGCGGTTCCCCCATCATCATAATCAGGCCTGCGCTGGGGTATGGTCACAGGAGGTGTTGGCCCCTTTGGCTCAGTGGCCATCAAAGGGGGGAGTAACTTGGCAGTAAAAAATGCGATTTTATTCAAAATGAAATGGTGTTAACAAAAGACTTGTGGAGATTTTAACGATACAGTTCCAGCGCATAAAATTTTATGATTAAAACCCGTTTCAAGACAAAGATATTATGCAGGAGTGATTTTGATATTTCAAACATTGCGGCCCAGGTAATGTGCAAGGGTTTTTCAAAAGATTTTTTCCAAAGATTTTTTTAAGTGCAAAGAAACTAAATTAACAAATCCGAATTAAATTTACCGTCCCACTATAAGCTCTGTGTTTTAAACTCACCTACCAAGGCAAACCCGAGCTAAGAATCTAGTTATCTCTTCATATTGCACCAACTTGTGTTTTTTAAAGCCCCCCCTGAGCAACAACATCACAAAAAAGCCTTCGCAAATAATACTTAAGAATACATAATCCTATTTATGCGTCTACTAGTTCAACAAAAGTGTATGATAAAGTTTGGAAGGGTGACCCAAAAAGGCGAGACTTCAGGGTCCAGTGAACACTCCTATGGACACTTTTCCTAGACTCAAAGCTTAAGTTATATTCTCATAATTAAGCAGAATTTCCCTAATAACATTTCTGATAGCATTCCAAATAGCATTTGTAATTAATAAACCATAAGGAGTTTTCAGTTTGTCTGTAGATGCCATGCGCGACCAGTCTACAAGAGCGTTGATGCCCAACCCCTACGCGGCGCAGTGGGCAACGCGCCCGCTCACCCCAGTCTCTTTGCAGCCTTCTGAGGGAGCTAAAACAGCCAATTCCGGAGCAACTGATGCTGCAGGGGTTTACTTGGATATGACTCAAAAACTGGCAAAGGCCACACTTGTGGCACTCAAATCCAACAGTTTTTTAAACAAAATACCCCCAGCAAACAATCAAAATATGAGCATGCCTGAGACACAGGGGGGAGGGGCACAAACAAAAACAACAGCAAAAGAGGCCTCAGGTATTTATAGCCATCTGCCCAAACCCGACACAAGCGTCAATCACTCTCTCACGGTAAACCAAATCAATAATCTTCCCCAGTTTCATATATTCATGAGCCAAATGTTTGAGACTTTGAAGACAATTAATCAAATGCCGAATGCACCCTCAACGATCAACAGTTTGGATAAAAATAGCATGACTGGAATAAGCGCGGACTTTGGGAACTATTACAAAAACGGTACCGATCAAAACTCTTACGATCATTTAAACGCGCAGTTAAATTACCTTGCAAAAGAAGTCGCAAGCACGCCAAATCAGCCGCCTGCCAGCCCGCCTATTGCCCCTGGCCAAAACGTAGCAAATTACTCAAAAGACGATGTCACACTACCTCCTGCCAATAAGGACAACCAAGTCACAAATCCAAATATAGACAAACTCAGCGCAAGCTTTAATAGCTTGGTGTCTAGCCTTCAAGGCAACGTGGGTGCCTCCTCTCTCGCCTCTTTCATGCAAAGCTTACAGCACCAAGCGCATGGTTTTAGCGCTGGAGGCAATTTAGTCAACACTAGCGCTTGAGCTTGAATCCTGAAAAAAAAATAGGTCTTACAGTAAGTAGTGGTGTGAAGAATAATCCATTAAGTCTTAGCATCTCACTCATGCTAAGTGCGTGTATAGGAAAATAAGCATGGACAAAGAGGCGACACCCAACCAGCCCGTGGAGATGGGGTTTGAGACTGCCCAAAAAACTCAAACTCTGCATCTACACTACGTGAGCGTCAAGGCGGCGATCGAGTTTTTAAACGCACAAAAGCGGCGTCAACCCTCGCTTAAAGAACTTTCGCACGCCGTGCACATGAGTGAGTTTGACCTTCAACGCGTATTTTCTCAGTGGGCGGGGATATCGACCAAGAAATTCTTACAATTTTTAACCAAAGAATATGCTCTTGGTGCCCTTAAGAAACTCTCAAGCTTGGAGAGTCGCTCGCACCCTTTGGGGCTTTCCTCACCTAGCCGACCTCATGATTTGAGGGTGACTTGTACGGGTCTATCCCCGGGCGAGGTTAAAACTGGGGGGGCAGGGATAAGGATTGAATACGGGTGGGGCAACACCCCATTTGGTCGAGCCATTGTTGCGTGGACCCAAAGAGGTATTTGCCACTTGATGTTCTGTGATTCGCACGAGAGTGCGCTACTGGACCTAAAAAAGGAATGGCCAGCGGCTGAGTTTGTGGTGAACCATGCTCAAAGCGAAGAGTTGCTTGGCATTATTTTTAAGGCAGCGCCCTCAAATCACGCAACGCCCTCAAATCACGCAACGCCCTCAAAGCACGCCCCCTGCATTCGTGTCCTATTAAAAGGCACCCCATTTCAAATGAAGGTTTGGGAGGCACTTATGAAACTGCCCTTCTCTAGCCTGAGCACTTATGCCCAAGTGGCTCAAAGTATCGACGCCCCCAAAGCCCAAAGAGCCACTGGCTCTGCGATTGCAAAGAACTCTATTGCTTACCTGATCCCCTGCCACCGAGTAATCCGGGGATCGGGTGAGTTGAGCAATTACAGGTGGGGAGTGGAGAGAAAAATGGCGATGATTGCTTGGGAGGCATCTTTGAGAGATGCGCCCCTTGGATAAGGCCACAACGGCTAAGCGGCTAGACTAGTTGGATCATAAGTTATCGATCAGCACTTGCCCAAAGCCTGAACAGCTCACCTGGACAGCCCCCTCAATTCGCATGGCAAAGTCGTGAGTAACTTTTTTGCTAAGAACCGATTTCTCCATGGAATGAATAATTAAATCAGCTGCCTTTGACCACCCAATGTGTCTTAGCATCATCTCCGCGCTCAATATCTCAGAGCCGGGGTTGACGTAATCTTTGCCTGCGAACTTAGGCGCAGGTCCATGAGTTGCCTCAAAACAAGCAATAGAGTCGGACATATTTGCGCCAGGCGCTATGTTGGTCGCGCCCACCTGTGCAGCAAGCGCATCCGATATGAAGTCCCCGTTCAGGTTTAAAGTTGCAATGACGCTGAACTCTACAGGGCGTATTAAGATTTGTTGCAAAAATGTATCCATCACAGTATCTTGAATCAAAATTTCTTTACCGGTCTTTGGATTTTTGAATTTGCACATGGGTCCACCATCGATGGGCTTTGCACCAAACTCCCTCCTTGCTAAATCATAGGCCCAGTCCCTAAAAGCACCCTCTGTGAATTTCATAATATTACCCTTGTGCACCAAGGTCAGACTGGGCTTATTGTGGTCGATGGTGTACTGGATTGCCTTTCTCACAAAGCGCTCGGTTCCTTCTTTTGATACGGGCTTAATACCAAGTCCAGAGGTGTTGGGGAAGCGAATTTTTTTAACCTTCATCTCTTTGGTTAAGAATTCGATCAATTGCTTGGCCTCATTGGAGGTTGCACCGAACTCAATGCCGGCGTACAAATCCTCTGAATTTTCCCTAAATATCACCATATTGGTTTTCTCAGGCTCTCTCATCGGTGAGGGGACTCCCCTAAAGTACCTAACTGGCCTTAAACAAACATATAGATCAAGTTCTTGTCTAAGGGCAACATTAAGGGAGCGAATATCGCCGCTACTTGGCATAGCCAACGGCCCCTTAATCGACACTACGTATTCGCGCAATGCCTGTAGGGTCTCTTGGGGCAGCAACGCACCGGCTCCGTATAACTGTGCGGCCTTCTCCCCCGCAAAGACCTCCATCCACTGGATTGATTTTTGACCCGCATATGCCTTTTCAACAGCCGCATTAACCACTCTTTTCATCACTGGGGTGATGTCAACCCCGGTTCCGTCGCCCTCAATAAAAGCAATAATTGGGCGATCAGGCACGTTAAGGGAGTGATCTGAATTAACAGTAATTTTTTGACCATTCACAGGCACTTGGATGTGCTTAAACATCTAATATCTCCAGGGTGGGAAAGGACACGAATAAAAATTAGAATAATACTTGCAAGCATTGCATTCACAATTGAGATGCATAATATCTTATATAAAACGTTTGATTATCTTTGCTTGCCTTAAAAAAACAATCTGTTTAACAAATGACACTTAGAGCCTTTGATTCATTTAAGCACTTCAAATCCATAAAGCCGTTATTGGCACTCGCGCTCTTATGCGCCTACTTAGGCCATTATCCTGCATGGGCGCAAAGCTTGGATACGGGAGAACCTCAGGCTGGTTTACCCAGGGTCACCTTAGAGGCGGGTATGTACCGTATTGACGCACAAATAGCGAGTACCGAGGTGCAGCGCCAAATAGGGCTCATGTTCAGGCCTTCAATGGCGCAGCATGAAGGAATGTTGTTTGTGTTTGAGCAATCAACGCCTCAATGCTTTTGGATGAAAAATACACTGCTCCCCCTATCGGCAGCTTTTATAGACCGAGACGGTACTATCGTAAATATTGAGGACATGAAGCCTCAGACCACAGATTCTCATTGCTCCAAAAGGGCTGTGCCCTTTGTACTTGAAATGAATCAAGGTTGGTTTGCAAAAAGGGGGCTTAAAGAGGGCTCGAAATTAGTTGGAACACCCTTTAAAGCTAAATAGCAATCAGCAATTAGTAAATAATCAACTACAAAAGGCCCGAGATCTTAAATGATCTGAAATTATTTGCAGCAAATAACAATGCCGCTCATCTAGATTACTCCAGCTGAGCGGCAATGTTAAAGGTCAATCCGTTAGGTTAATTACCAGTTATGCAAAATTTTCTTGTGCGAAATTCCAATTGACTAAATGGTTCAAGTAGGTTTCAACGTATTTGGGACGTAGATTCCTATAATCAATGTAATTAGCATGTTCCCACACATCAACTGTAAGTAATGCCGTATCTGCAGTGGTGAGGGGAGTGCCTGCAGCGCCCATATTCACAATATCCACAGTTCCGTCATGCTTTTTAACAAGCCACGTCCAGCCAGAGCCAAAGTTACCAACAGCAGACTTGACAAAAGCCTCTTTAAAGGCCGCATAGGAGCCCCATTTAGTTGTGATTGCGCTGGCAAGTGCCCCGCTTGGCTCGCCCCCACCGTTTGGCTTCATACAGTTCCAAAAGAAAGTGTGGTTCCAAACTTGAGCTGCGTTGTTGTAGATACCAGCGCTGGACTTTTTGATGATGTCCACCAAATTCATGCTTTCAAATTCAGTGCCTTTTTGCAAATTATTGAGGTTTACTACATATGCATTGTGATGTTTTCCGTGGTGAAACTCGAGAGTTTCTTTAGAGTAATGGGGTGCTAAAGCATCAATAGCGTACGGCAATGCTGGGAGGGTGTGTTCCATTTTCAAATAGCCTTTAAAGAATGATGAAGTTGAGTAAAAAAATCAATAAATTTTGGATTGATCCAGGAGAGTTTCAAGTTTAAATTCCCCAATCCCACGCATTCTAATACTTTTGAATGAATGGGGAAATACCCATATTTAAATCCCTCTTCAAGGGGCTACGGTTTTAGAGATGACGCTCAACTCGGCTTGACCGTCTCCGAATGCAGCATTGACAACTTGATCGACTTTAAGCTCCGCTGCCTGGGTAATAGGTACGCCCTTTGAATCACTCAGCCAGGCATAACCTCTTTTGAGTACGAGCGAGGGGTCAAGCATCTCCAGTCTTATGGCTGCGCCCCTCAAGCGGTCCCCTCTGGATTGAAGGGCCTCTTTAACTGAGTTGGATAACTTTAAACCCAGTAATTGATTCGCATTAAGAGACCTATCTATGGGTCTTCTTACGCCCTCTCTCAAACGGTTGTAATGGCGAACCAGCAGCGACTCTTGCAGGCGCAGCCACTGTGAGGGCCTGCCCAAACGTTGCTGCAAATAGTCCAGTCTCTGAGACTCTTTGTCCAGTAACTGCTCAGCTTTACCTGTCATCCACTCGCTGGCCGCGTTTAGACGCTCCACCAAAATGTCTCTTGGCAACGCGCACAACTCGGCTGCCGCAGTGGGTGTAGGGGCCCTCAAATCTGCGCAAAAATCGGCGATGGTGAAATCCGTTTCATGCCCGACCCCGCTAATTATTGGTACTGGACTTTGAACAATCGTGCGAGCCAACAACTCGTTGTTAAACCCCCAAAGATCCTCCATTGAGCCTCCTCCCCTTACAAGCAAAATAACGTCCACACCCTCAAACCCGTAAAGAGCGTGAAGTGCTGAGATCAATGACTCTGGGGCCTCTAACCCTTGAACCAGAGCGGGTGCGATAACTACCTCTATGTGGGGGACCCTGCGCTTTAAGGCCGTACACACGTCATGCAAAGCTGCTGCGTTGAGGGACGTAACCACTCCAATCTTTCTGGGTATTTGCTTAATTGCCCTTTTGCGCGCCGCATCAAAGAGGCCCTCAGTATCAAGTTTTGCTTTTAATTTCAAAAACTCCTCGAAAAGCGTCCCTTGCCCTGCTTTGCGCATGGATTCAACGACCATTTGTAGCTCGCCTCTGGCCTCATAAACTCCTAATTTGCCGAACACCTCCACGGCTTGCCCGTCTTTGGGCTGAAAATCTAGTTGGGAGGCCGCTCTTTTAAACATGGCGCATCTGAGTTGCCCCTGAGCGTCTTTGAGTGTGAAATAGCAGTGGCCGCTGCTTGCCCTGGTAAATCCTGCGATCTCGCCCTTCACTGCGACTGGATTAAATCTGGTTTGCAAAGCGTCTGAGACGGCCTTACAAAGTGCGCCCACCCCCCACACTCTTCTAATGGAGTCCTCTGATTCAGGGCTTTGGGGGGAATTAAACTGCAACATTAGTATTAATTTATTAAGGATTATTTGTTTATTGAAAGCAGGTCTTTTTAAGGTTAAACACAATTCTTAATGTTCGTTATGAGGCTGGGGCTGTACCCCACTCAGAGCTAGAATTTATCTCATAAGTTATTGATTTAATTAGAAATTTAAATGATTAATTTGTGATCTTTTTAAGAGAAACAGGAAAACATGCGGTTTTCGAGGTCTAAGAATGGAGTTACTAACAAAGTTATCCACAAAAAATGTGTTTTCAAACACTACGTCAAGAGTTGTGGGAGACATTGTTTGATGACGTTGAAATGGGCTTCAAAGCACCCCCCCGAACTCCACCTGGTCATGTCCTATTGTAGGCTAGGCTCGGCTAATTAAGAGTAGGCTGGCGGAGCAGCATACAGGAGATTTGCCGGTAATAGTAGGTGTGATTTGGGCTTGGGGGTTGGGAAAAAAGCAGGTGTCTTAGATGGTCAAATACAGATTTCTTAACCTTTAAGCAAATATTGTGGTGGATAATCGCACCTGAGTTTGTAGGCAACGTTGGGGTTTTTAATTTAATTACGGGGTGTGCTTTTGTTCTCTATCATTGAATCTGCGGGTTGGCCCATTTGGCCATTACTTATTTGCTCTGTCGTTGCCACCGCGCTTATTATCGAGAGGCTTTATCAGCTTAGAGCTAAATTGATCGCGCCTGAGGGGCTGCTAGGTGAGGTTTTGGACAAAATAGATGCTGGACTGCCCTCCTCTATTGACACGGACCAACTCGAGAGTAACTCCCCCCTTGGAGCCATATTATCTGCAACTCTTAAGATTTTTAGTGCTCAACCTAAAGCCCAAGAGATAGTGCTAAAGCAAGAAATTGAATTAGAGGGAAGGATCATCGCCTATAAGCTTGAGCGATATTTGAACGCAATAGGAACAATCGCCTCCGCTGCTCCCCTTTTGGGCTTATTTGGAACAGTAATTGGAATGATCGATATTTTCGGCTCCCAAAGTGGCTCCACCAATAACCCCGCTCAATTGGCGCACGGAATCTCTACTGCACTCTACAACACCGCGTTTGGTTTAATCATAGCTATTCCTTCACTCATTTTTTGGCGTTACTTTAGGACACAAATCGATTTCTTCGTTCTAACGCTTGAGTCCTCAAGTGATAAGCTTTTAAAACATTTACTAAAAATGAGATAACTGCTCCAACCCTATAAACACCAAAACACCACTTATCTCAAGAACCACAGGCTAATTTAATGCGCTTTTCCAAGAATAAAATTTCCGAGCCAGAAATCAACCTCATTCCCTTCATTGATGTGCTCTTGGTTATTTTGATTTTCTTGATGCTCTCGACCACTTACAGTAAACTCACTGAACTCGATCTAACACTCCCCAGCGCGAACTCTGCGCCCCATAAGGAAAAAAACAATCAGATTAATTTATTAATAACTGCAGACGGGAAGTTCTACGTACGGGGTGCTCCAGTCGCCTCCAAGGATGTTGACTCACTATCTAAAGCACTCAAGGACGCAAGCCAGGGTTTAGATAACCCACTGATCGTTATTAGCGCAGATGCTCAAACAACCCACCAATCTGTGGTTCAAGCTTTGGAGGCAGCTCAGCGCAACAGTCTGCACCAAATCACATTTGCAACTCAAACTCAAAGTGCAAACAAGGCTCCCTCTAAATGAGGTTGTCCAGCTTACCCGATTTACTCCACTACCGGCTGCACGCTTTCATCACTCAGGCATGGCAACGCAAAGGCCTTTTCAGCCTTATCTTTTGGCCCCTCTCCAAACTTACTGCCTCATACCTTTGGGTTAATCACAAACTCTACCTTCATGGTTTCAAAAAACGCGTCAAGCTAAGTAAGCCCGTTATCGTTGTGGGTAACGTAACAGTCGGTGGTGCTGGAAAAACCCCTGTAGTCATTGAACTGGTTAAATACCTCACCTCAACTGGTCGCAGCGTAGGGGTCATATCAAGGGGCTACGGAGCAAGTAGGGGCCGTGGTGGGACTGCTGGAGCAAGCTCTGTTCCTTTGGCAAAGAAAGGGGCTACAAACACCAATGATTTATCCCTAAACACGGACTCGGACTCGAAGTTCAATCCAACTCATGAGTTTCAAAGCGCCATGAATTTGAGCGGTACAACTGAAGTTACACAACACGTGTCGGCCCAGGTTTGCGGGGATGAGCCCAAGCTCATCCACGCAAAGACTGGTGTGCCCGTTTTTGTGGGCACCCAACGAGCTGAGGCAGCCCGTTTGCTTATCCTCAAATACCCCGAAATTGATGTACTTATCAGTGATGACGGGTTGCAGCACCAACAATTGGCTCGGGACTTAAACGTGATTATTTTTGACGACACGGGCCTGGGTAATGGCTTTTTACTTCCCGCGGGGCCTTTGAGGGAGAATTGGCCTATCCAGTATCCCAATGCCAAAGAGGAGTTTGTACTGAGTACCAACAACGCAAAAGCACCCATTGGCTTTAAGGTCAAAAGAGCTTTGTCAGACTTTGCGTATAACCGTGAGGGACAAAAATTGGATCTGCGAGTGCCCACCCACAAAAGAATTCATGCACTTGCAGGGATTGCAAGACCCTATCTTTTCTTTCGTATGCTGGAGGAGCGGGGGCTCCAATTATCCCAAACCACAGCACTGCAAGACCATGCCAACTTAAACGAGGAGCAGTTGAGTATGATTTTCAAAAGCTCAGCTGTGTCGAGTGCTGAGGAAACTCTTTTTTTATGTACTGAAAAAGATGCGATCAAGATATGGGAATTTAGTGATTGCGTTTGGGCCGTTCCACTGGACTGCACTTTAGAGACACAATTTATAGATATTTTTGAAGATTGGCTTGTTGGGGCTGGCGTTTAAGGCCTGCTAAACAGCATTAAATTGCTCAAACAAAGCCCCGCCCCCTCAAGCTAAACTTCTTTTGTTAAGATGCTGAAACGAAAAAGGAATTAATATGATGGACACTAAATTATTGGAACTCCTCGTATGCCCTGTATCTAAGGGGCCTCTTATTTATGAGCGAGAACATGATGAACTCATTTCTCGAAGTGCTCGATTGGCCTATCCAGTAAGATTTGGCATACCCATTTTGATTGAGTCAGAGGCACGCACACTTACGGATGAGGAAATTGAGAGGTAGTAGAGTTTTATTGGAGCGTCCATGCAATTTTATTGGAGCATTTATTTCTTTTCTGCGTTGAATCAAAAAACTTAAAAACTAAAATGCCCCCTTCCCCAGCGTCATCAAAGTCTTCAGAAACTTCATCACTTAAAAAGTTTTTTGGGGCTTTTACGGTCATCATTCCAGCCCGCCTCGCCTCCACTCGATTACCCAACAAACCCCTAGCTGACATTGAGGGTGAGCCCATGATTGTGAGGGTAGCAAAACAAGCAGCTCTATCAAACGCACAAAAAGTCGTTGTTGCTTGTGATCATGAAAGTATTAAAACCGCTTGCGAGCATTTCTCTATCCAAGTCGTTATGACAAAAGAGGACCACCCGTCGGGCAGCGACAGATTGGCCCAGGCATGCCAACTCTTAAACCTGAAGGACCATGAAATAGTAGTGAACGTCCAAGGCGATGAGCCTTTAATTGACCCAGCTATGATCAACGCGGTGGCCATTCTGCTTGAGCAAGAAAGCGACCTAATGATGTCAACTGTGGCCCATCCCATTTCAAACCTCAAAGACTTCACCAACCCTAATGTCGTTAAAGTCGTACTGGACCAAAAAAGTAGGGCTCACTACTTTAGTCGCGCACCGATACCTTGGAGCCGAGATGAATTTAGTCAGGGAATTCACCAATTACCGAAAATTAGCGCTTTGAGACATGTAGGCTTATATGGGTATAGGGTTGGGTTTTTAAAGAAATTTCCAACTCTAGAGCCCACGGCCTTAGAGAAAATAGAGGCCCTTGAGCAATTGAGAGCCCTCTCCCATGGTTACCCAATCGGAGTCCATGTCTCCTGCGCCCATCCTGGGCCAGGCGTAGACACTCAAGAGGACCTTGAGCAAGTCAGATTAATCATTAGAGAGAGGAATTTAACTTAAAAACGTCTAAGTACTTTGCCTAAGTCTTTCTTATTTGAATTAAGGATAACGAGTAAAATTTGTGTCATATTCAAAATCAATTAGAAAATATATATAACTAAAAACAGGTAAGGATATTGAAACATGAGACTCATACTTTTAGGGCCACCAGGTGCAGGTAAGGGAACGCAAGCGACTTTTATTTGCCGACACTTCAATATTCCCCAAATCTCCACAGGAGATATGCTTAGAGCGGCGGTCAAGGCCGGCACCCCTCTTGGTACAGCAGCTAAGAAAGTAATGGATTCTGGTGGTTTGGTTGGAGATGAGATCATTATTGGCTTGGTGAAAGAAAGAATTCAACAAGCCGACTGTGCCAATGGGTTTTTGTTCGATGGTTTCCCACGAACCATTCCCCAAGCCGACGCGATGAAGTCAGCTGGGGTTAAGCTGGATTTTGTCTTAGAGATTGATGTACCTTTTGATGCCATCATCGAGAGAATGAGCGGTAGACGCGTTCACGTGGCCAGTGGGCGCACTTATCATCTCAAATTCAATCCACCAAAAATAACTGGCGCTGATGATGCAACAGGCGAACCCCTCATTCAAAGAGATGACGATAAAGAGGAAACTGTGAAAAAGCGATTAGAGGTTTATGCGGCCCAGACTCGGCCCTTAGTTGATTATTATTCGAGCTGGGCAAAGACAAGTCAAGCTGATGCGCCCAAATACCGAGCCATATCAGGCGTGGGTGAGGTGGAGGAGATTAAGAATAGAGCACTCGCTGTCCTTGATGCGCCCGATTAGGTTAATTTAAGTTAAGAAAGAGGCCAAATCTAAACCGGCCTTAGTTTAGTCTTCGTAACGTCAAGAGCCTTTTTTTGCAATCAAGTGAAGAATCAAAGCAATTCTCGCTTTAGTTGGGCTCAGGCCGTGAAAATCGTAAAAGCTCAAATCATCTCTGACTTTAAGCGAGGCAAATACGCACTTTGAGCTTTGCCATACAGTGACGCCTGATCTTTGTGCAAGCTTTAGGGCCTGGATCAAGGACTCACTGGCGCTGCCCATCCCAGTTCCAGCAAGAACAATACCCCTGATTTTGTTGCCCGTTTGTGGCTGATAGGACAACAAAGCTTGAACTGTGCTCTCACCGCTTTGGACATAGTTTTGAATTATCTCAACCCACGGCCAATGGGCTTCATTACTCAACTGAGCTAAAGTTGGTTTACTCCACAGATTGGAGTTGATTTCATTTAATGAGCCTGAATAATCGGCAGTGTGTAGTACAAGGCTGTTTTTAATGTTTGCCAAGGTCTCTTTGGGCAGGCTTGAAAACGCGCTTACCCTATCCGTGTAAATTTTCTGTATGCGCGCCCCCGCGTGAACTTCACCTGCGCAAACAACCAATACGCCTTTGTGAGCCCATTGCTCATTTAAGATTAAAGATAAAGAGTCTTTTATATTTTGGGGTCCATCTGCTTGTGCGTCCGATGCAGGTCGCATTGCGCATGTAAGCACAACTGTGGGCATACGCTTAGGGTCAATCTCTTGCATCATGGCACTTAGAAAAAAGGCGGTCTCCTCTAACGTGTCAGTCCCGTGGGTAATCAAAATTCCCTGTAAATCTGGATCCTGCGCCCAAAAATGTATTCTTTCAAGTAATTTAACCCAAATCGAAAACTGCATATCTTTGCTATCGATTTGGGCCAGTTGTTCAAAAATAAACTCTGGCGAGGACTGTGAAATACCCTCACCTGGTTCTTGTTTTTTAGCCCGCTCTTGCTCATTTTCTGAGGACTGGGTACCACTTTTAGCCCCCCGCCCTTTGACCAATTCAGAGACACTAACCTCTCCAACTTTATAGTTCAAGGAGTCGTTTGAATGTTCAGATAGGGCGGAGATAGTGCCTCCAGTGCCAAAAAACACCACTTTTTTAATTTTTTTTTGTATTGGGGCTTGCATAAGTAAGATTTATGGTTAAAAATACAGTTACTGATATTCTTGACAGTACTCAAGAGGTCTTAACTCAAAAAAGGTGACATTATGGACAAACCCAAATTAACTGCACGTCAACAACAGATTTTAGAACTGATAGAGGATGCTATCAAATTCTCTGGGGCTCCACCGACGAGAGCTGAAATCGCAAGTCAGTTGGGTTTTAAGTCCATCAACGCAGCAGAGGAACACCTCCAAGCATTGGCAAAAAAAGGGGCGATCGATTTAGTCAGCGGAATGTCCAGGGGAATTCGACTAAAAAACTTATCCTCAGTTCGCTCGAACAACAAAGCGCCTAAGCAACTTACGTTTCCAATACCAAGTCTGTCTCAGTTAGCATTGCCTTTAATTGGACGCGTCGCTGCGGGCTCTCCCATATTGGCACAAGAACATGTGGAACTCACCTACCACGTAGAGGGCGCTTTGTTCCAAAAAAGACCCGACTATTTACTAAAGGTCCGCGGTATGTCTATGAAAGACATTGGCATTATGGATGGTGATTTACTTGCAGTTCAATCAACTAGAGAAGCGAAAAATGGACAAATCGTAGTTGCAAGAATAGGCGAAGAGGTCACTGTCAAGCGCTACCAAAGGTTCTCGGATCACATTGCTTTGCATCCCGAGAATCCGGATTTCCAAACAATCATTGTCCAACCCGGCGAATCTTTTGAAATTGAGGGACTTGCAGTGGGTTTAATTAGAAATTCTTTACTGATGTAGAAAAAGGGGAAATCAACATGAGCATTGCATTTATTGGCGTACAACGCTTAGTCACCAAAATGGTTAATACTTGTTCGGCTTTTTATGAGCCGAGCAATGGTCTTTTCTCTTCCTACTCTTCTAGCACCACTAACGTTTCTAGCACCTCTAGCACCTCTAACTTCCCTTACTCCCCTTACTCCCCTTACTCAAGCCACTCTGCGGTCCACCCAGAGCTTGTCCGGGTAAACCCCAGCCCATGCGCGCCTAACCAGATAATGAGGAAAGAGCAGTTAAAGACCCAGGGTAGCGCGCTAGCCCATTCAGCTTTGGTCACTAAAACTGCCACTATTCCTCTCAGAGTGATGAGGGTGATTGACCATGGGAGCTCTGCGAGTCATGCGGGAAGAATGGTTATGTCTGGCAGATTTGCGGACGTCTGTGCCGAGTTGGACCGTTTGGCTGAACGTCAAAATAAGCAACTTTCGATAACAAAATGATCAACTCTCCTCTAATTGATGGCATTCCCAGGGCACAATTAGGGGATGAACATTGCAATATTAGATGATTATCAAGATGCAGTTAGAAAATTAGACTGTGCTTCAAAATTGGCGGGGCATACCGTCAAAGTTCATACCAATTCAGTTAAAGGACTGGGTCAGTTGTCGTTGCGGTTAAAAGATGCGGAAATTTTAATTCTGATCAGAGAGCGTACCCACATCTCAAAACAGCTCATCGATAGACTGCCTAACCTCAAGTTAATTTCACAAACCGGTAAAGTCAGCGGTCATATTGACATAGATGCGTGCACAAATAAAGGGATTTTGATAAGCGAGGGAGTGGGCTCTCCCACAGCGCCTGCAGAATTGACTTGGGCGCTAATCATGGCAGCCTCCAAAAGAATTCCTCAATACGCAAACAATCTCAAGTACGGCGTATGGCAGCAATCTGGACTCAAATCCTCCTCTATGCCCCCTAACTTTGGAATTGGTACGGTTCTAAAAGGTAAAACACTTGGCATTTGGGGATTCGGGAAAATAGGTCAGCTCATTGCTGGTTATGGCAAGGCATTTGGGATGCATATACAGGTTTGGGGCAGAGAACCCTCCTTGAAACTGGCCCAAGAGATGGGCTACTCGGTTGCGAGCTCTAAGGAAGATTTTTTTGAAAGCTCAGACATTCTTACACTTCATTTGCGCTTAAACGAGGCAACCCAAGGCATCGTGAGCTCCAAGGATCTCGCCCTCATGAAGCCTTCCGCTTTGATTGTGAACACATCAAGAGCTGAGCTCATCAAGCCCGATGCACTAATGAACGCCTTGAGTTTAGGCAGGCCAGGCCTTGGCGCTGTGGACGTTTATGAAAGTGAGCCTATCCTTCAAGGCTACTCTTTGTTGCGACTTGAGAACTGCATCTGTACCCCTCACATTGGTTATGTGGAGAAAGACAGCTACGAGCTGTACTTTGGAGCTGCTATTGACAACATCATCAATTACTGCAACGGCTCGCCTACAAACATAGTTAACCCAATTGCTTTAGACTTAAATAGGGCCTTTTAGATTCGAAAGTATGGACCTGATTTAAGTTGTTTTGTCCCTTAATCCATGAGTTAATTTCCTTTGATTGGTATCCTTTAAGCAATATATCTCACGTAATTTTGCTTTATTTCGCTTAACAAGCTTTTACAGGCTTTCGATAAAATGATTCAAACTGAACCGATTTATAAAAAAGTGGCCGTTGTTGGCACTGGCGCTATGGGCAGGGGGATCGCGCAAATATGCGCACAAGCAGGCTCTCTTATTTATTTATTTGACAATAGCGAGGGGGCTGCACAGAACGCTAAAAAAAGTTTGATTGCACAGTGGGAAAAGTTGCTTCAAAAATCCAAGATCACGCAGTCTGAGTTTGACTCCTACGCGGCGCGCCTGGTCGTGACTGGGGAGCTTGGCGAGCTGGCCTTGGCAGACCTGATCGTCGAGGCCGTCGTAGAGCGTTTAGATATAAAAAAAGAACTCTTTATTCAGCTTGAATCCATTGTGAGTGCAAACTGTGCGCTGGTCACGAACACATCCTCTTTATCAGTTACAGCGATTGCCGCTTGCCTAAAATCGCCCGCCCGGTTTGCGGGATATCATTTCTTCAATCCCGTCCCCTTGATGCGAGTGGTTGAGGTGGTTGCAGGCCTTAAAACGGATGAATCTTTGTGCGACCAGTTAAAGGCTTATGCCTCACAACTTGGCCATACACCCGTTAACGCTAAAGATACGCCTGGCTTCATAGTTAACCATGCTGGGCGCGGCTACATCACGGAGGCGCTTCGCATTGCGAGTGAGAATATTTGTGATTTTTCAACCATAGACCGAGTGTTAAGAGATCAGGCCGGATTTAAATTAGGTCCGTTTGAGCTGATGGATTTGACTGCATTAGATGTATCCCACCCTGTCATGGAGTCCATCTATGATCAGTATTACCAAGAGGCGAGGTATCGCCCAACCTACATCACGGCCCAGCGTTTGGCAGGGGGTGTGATTGGCAAAAAAGTGGGCGAAGGTTTTTATAAATACAAAGAGGGCAAACAAG
Source organism: uncultured Burkholderiales bacterium (assembly GCA_903871545.1). Lineage (GTDB taxonomy): Bacteria > Pseudomonadota > Gammaproteobacteria > Burkholderiales > Burkholderiaceae_C > Limnohabitans. The sequence continues at coordinate 82,508 of CAIQHG010000029.1, forward strand.
AATTGGCCTTTGAGCCCCCTGCCCCCGTGCTTTCCCATCTCCCACCAGTATGGGTCTCTTCCCGCGCTGCAAGGAGAGCCAGCCTTCTTCAGATGTTGAAGGACTTTGGGGCCACAATTGAAACTGCGGCCGCCCCCTCAAATGAAGCCCTGTGTATCGTAGCCCCCTTGGGGCTTGACGTCACAACGGTTGCTGTTTTAGAGAGACTAGATCCGGCTCGCACCGTGGGCATTGACCTACTTTTCCCGGATGAGTCCACCAAAAGGCGAGTCATTGCAACGAACCCCGTGACTCGGGACGACATGAGAGAGGCTGCGAACGCGCTTTTTGCCTTAGACGGCAAACCCGTCAGCGTGATACGAGACAGTGGTGGGTTCATCACTCAAAGAGTCATTGCAAATATAGTCAACATTGCAAGCGACATGTGTCAACAAGGTATTTGCAGTCCCGAGGATTTAAATACGGCCGTGGTTCTAGGGCTGGGGTATCCGCTCGGTCCTTTGCAATTCGGTGACCAACTGGGGCCCGATAATATCCTTGAGACCCTACTTAATTTGCAAACCGTTTACGGGGATCAGCGTTACAGGCCAAGCCCTTGGCTTAGGAGACGCGGTGCACTAGGAATAAGCCTAATGCAAAAAGAACATTAAAGAGATTAAGCTTATGGTCCACAGAAAAAATTAAGTAGTCCACTGATAGGAATTTTTTGAATTCAGCGTCTCTTTTCCCCAGTTTGCTTTTTAGTGTTTCTTCTAAGTACCGCGCATCCTAACAACTCCCTTATCATTAAGAACATTGATGTCAGCACAGCTTAAAAGTCACACGATTGACCAAACTTTGATCCTCACTTTGTGTGACCTGGAGAACCGCAACGCATTGAGCCCTAGCATCTACATAGCGGGTTTGGAGGCTTTAAACGCTGCAGACTCAAATACTGATATCAGCTCGATTATCATCACCGGTGAGGGGGATCACTTTTGTGCTGGGGGTAACTTAAAACGGCTTCAAGCCAACCGAGAGCTACCCAAAGAGCACCAGGCTCAAAGTATTGATGGTCTGCACAGCTGGATGGAGGCTATTCGCAGTTTTCCAAAACCAGTCATCGCCGCTGTTGAAGGAGCCGCAGCAGGGGCTGGCTTCTCTTTGTGCTTGATGTGTGATTTCATTGTTGCTAGCAATGAATCCGTTTTTGCCACCTCATACAGTAACATTGGGTTGTCCCCTGATGGGGGAGTTTCTTGGCATTTGAGCCGACTCGTTCCCAGACAACTGGCAATGCGTTGGCTCTTAACGGGAGAGCGCATCAAATCCCTGGAGCTGGCTCGGTTGGGACTCATTTATGAAATAACTAACCCTGGACAGGCGTTCGAGTCTGCCCTCGCTCTTTCAAAACAACTCAACACGCGAGCTAAAAATTCGACTGCTAGCATCAAAGAACTCATCAACGCCGCTAGCACCCAGGACCTGATTTCCCACATGCAACAAGAAAGGGACCATTTTGTGAATAACCTACATCACGAAAATGCGGGGATTGGGATTCTTGCGTTCTTGAATAAAGAACAGCCAAAATACAAATAAAATGTCAGCCCCTAACTCCTCAACCCCTCAATGATTACGACCTCAATACATAAGTCATGAATCTTTTGCGGCTCAACTTTTAAACCCTAAATATTTACACCACTGATTTAATAAATGACACAAGAAGCATCAAATCCCCCGCCTTCAATTACCACTACCACTAAAACTCCTGCCGCGTCCCCAAGCGCAGATGAGCGCTTTGGTGGCTCCTCCTTGGTGAGCGAAGCGCACCGCTTTGATGTGCTTGCCCTTGAGCGTTGGATGAGCACATCGGTTAAAGGGTTTGCCCCGCCCATTAGCGTTGAGATGTTCAAGGGAGGACAATCCAATCCCACTTATAAGTTGATCACCCCGTCTCAAACTTATGTGATGCGCTCCAAACCCGGGCCGAAAGAAAAATTATTACCCTCAGCCCATGCCATAGAGCGAGAGTTCAAAGTGATGCAAGCGCTCTCCAAAACCAAAGTCCCTGTTGCCCAAATGATGGCACTTTGCGAGGATGAGGGTATCATTGGAAGAGCTTTTTACATTATGGAGTTTGTGGAGGGTCGGGTTTTTTGGGAGCAAGATTTACCTAAAATAACTAAAGAGGGGCGCGCTCAAATATACGATGCAATGAACGAAGTTATTGCTAATTTGCACAGCATATCCATACAAGAAATCAAGAATATAGGTTTGGAGGATTTTGCAAAACCAGGTAACTATTTTGAGCGTCAAATCGGTAGATGGAGCAAACAGTACTTGGCCTCCATTACACAGCCCATCCCTGAGATGAACTTGTTAATCGATTGGCTGCCCAAACACTTGCCCAAAGGCCCGCACATGGACCTGGTATCCATCGTTCACGGGGACTACAGAATTGATAACCTAATGTTTCACCCCTCCCTACCCCAGGTTCAAGCGGTGTTGGACTGGGAACTCTCGACTCTGGGCCATCCGTTGGCTGACTTTAGCTATCACTGCATGGCTTGGCACATCAAACCCGGCACGTTCAGAGGAATTGGAGGTCTTGACCTAGAGTCACTAGGCATACCGCTTGAAAAAGAGTACATCCAGTCCTATTGCACGAGAACTAAAATCACGACTCCTGAGGAGTTGGCAAAAGATTGGAACTTTTACCTGGCTTACAACATGTTTCGCATAGCCGCTATTTTGCAAGGGATCGCCAAGCGCGTAGACGCAGGCACCGCCTCTAGTGCTCAAGCCAAGACCTCCGCAGACGGGGCGCGCCCTATGGCAGAGCTTGCTTGGAAATTTGCCCAAAAACACGGGGCTTAATTTGCACGACTTGGACTGAAGATCCTCATCCACGCTTAAAACAAATCATTTACTATTAATTAAAGGAAACACCATGAATTTTGATTACACAGACAAAGTTAAACACATGCAAGCGCAGTTGCTCGGTTTTATGCAGGAGCATGTTTACAAAAACGAGAAAGTTTTTTTTGATGAGATCGCTCAAAACAGGGCCAACGGCAACGCATGGATACCGACAAAGATAGTCGAAGAGCTCAAACCCCTTGCTCAAAAGGCGGGTTTGTGGAATCTCTTTTTACCGAAAAGCACCAGAGCTCCGCAGGGTTTATCAAACCTAGAGTACGCCCCACTTTGCGAGATTATGGGCCGTGTTCCTTTTGCAGCCGAGGTCTTCAACTGCTCTGCACCCGACACGGGGAACATGGAAACTTTTGAGCGCTACGCAAGCGAGGAGCTCAAAGACAAGTGGCTAGAGCCGCTCTTAAGGGGTGAGATCAGATCGGCCTTTTTAATGACTGAGCCCGACGTGGCCTCATCGGACGCGACCAACGTCCAGTGCAAAATCGAGAAAGACGGGGACAGCTACGTCATCAACGGACGCAAATGGTGGAGCTCAGGCGCAGGAGATCCCCGGTGCGCGGTCTACATTGTGATGGGCAAGACCGATCCTTTGGCTCCCCGTCATTCTCAGCAAAGTATGGTGGTGGTGCCCTCCAATGCCCCTGGCATCGAAGTACTCAGACCACTAAGTGTCTTTGGGTATGACGACGCACCGCACGGTCATATGGAAGTTGTCCTCAAAAATGTCCGCATACCCGCGTCCAGCATGCTCTTGGGTGAGGGCCGCGGGTTTGAGATTGCCCAAGGACGCTTAGGTCCTGGGCGAATTCATCATTGCATGCGCACCATCGGCGCGGCAGAGCGCGCACTTGAATTGATGTGCAAACGCCTGAACTCAAGAGTCGCATTTGGCAAGCCCTTGTCAGCTCAAGGCGTTTGGCACGAACGAATCGCTGAGTCTCGCATCATGATCGAACAAGCAAGGCTCTTAACTCTTAAAGCGGCCTACATGATGGATACAGTGGGTAACAAAGTAGCTAAGAGCGAAATATCTATGATCAAAGTAATTGCCCCAGTCATGGCAACCAAGATCATTGACTGGGCCATTCAAGCTCACGGCGCAGGTGGCCTGTCTGAGGACTTCCCCCTTGCGTACGCATACGCTCATCAGCGCACTTTGCGCTTTGCAGATGGTCCAGACGAGGTGCACCGCAACTCGATTGCAAAGTTAGAGCTGGCCAAATTGGTAAGCGTGCACGAAGCCGCTCAGGTCGAGATGCCTGTGACTCGTGGGTTTTGATGCCGTTTTAGGTCTGAGCTGCAGGGGAGAGCTCAGGCTTTTGATCTAAAGCGTTAGAAGGCACTTGAGGGGACTTGAGGGGACTTGAGGGCACTTGACGGCACTTAAATGCTTTAGCACATCAACCCCTATGTGGGTACTTGATCAGTAAACCGCAATACTGGTTGGGCTGGACAATCCCGTTGCATCCGGCGTAGAGATGCTTATCGCACCTGAATTGGTTGAGCTTATCGCATACTGAGAAACCGAGCCTTCGTTGTAGTTGACATCAAATACGCTATTACCATTGGCGTCCACAACAACGGCGTACGGACCTGCAGAGCCCGTATGGCCAGAGGCCACAGAGGCTGGATTCAGGAGCGTTAATGCTCCCGTGGACACGTTAACAGAGTACTGAGACAGGGTGGTTCCAGGACTAGAGGTTCCACCGTAGTTGGTCACGTAAGCGTTGGCTCCATTAGGGGTAAAAGCAATTGAGTGGGGCACTGAGCCCGTAGAGAAGGGAGAGCTATAGGTCAGCACTCCGTTGGTTATTGAATAAACGTTCGATGTCGTTGTGGCACTATTTATAACGTACGCAAACTTACCCCCCGGACTGAGCACTATAGCAGTGGGTGAGTAAAGCCCATTTTGCATCTGATTTATAAGGGCAAGGGCCCCGTTTGCTTGGATTTGCAGCGTGTACAAAGCAGATGCAATACTAGTCACGTACACAAAGCTACTGTTTGCATCGACTGCAATGCTGTTGATTCCATTGCCCACAAAAAGCGGAGTACCTATTTGGGTAAGTTGCCCTGATGCGCTGCCCGAGCTTGCAATTGAGTACTGAGTAATTGTTCCCGCGTTGATATTTACACTGTAGAGGAAAGAACCATTAGGACTTACAGCTAAGTCATATGGCCCTGCCCCCGAAGAGCCGCAGGGCACAGTGGGTACGGACTGTGCAGTGAGTGAACCAGAGCCAACAGTGTACTGAGAGATTGTGGAGTCGGTGTAGTTGGCGACGTAGGCATATTGACCACTTGGGTGTATCACGACTCGCCTCGGATTGTTGCCCGTCCCAACTGCGGGAGAGGCGCTAAGGACGCTTGCTTGACCTAAGCCCAAAATAGAAACTGTGTTTGCGCCGTAGTTGGTTATGAAGACGTATTGCTGCCTGCAAATGACGCTCACATTGACCGCGTTTGTGGTGTTGTTTGTACCGGCGCCGGAGATGACGCTGCAAGTCATGGGAGAGGGCTGAGTCGTAACTGTAATGTTGTAGCTAGAGCCACTGGGGAGCGCATAAGACTGAACCCCGTTGCCCGTAAAAGTAAGGCTAGAGGCATTATTGTTTTGAATCACAACTTGCGTTGTGTTGTTAACGGGTAGACCACTTAGCGTCACATTCAGCGCAAAATTACCTGCCGCAGGCGCAGTGTAGCTCCCCTGCCCGTTGCAAGAGCACAGCATTAAAACGGACAGACAGTAGGCAAGAGGTCTAGGCAACATTTAAAATCTCATTCGTAAATCCGGTTTGGGACTTCTGGCTGACCAATTTAGTTGTGACATCATTTACTACATTTAATCACAACAACCACACATTCTAGTGCTCCCCAGGTAACACAAGAGAGCGTCTGAATTTGAGTAACTCTGCATGACTCTGCATGACTTTTCGTGACTCTTCTTAAATCTTAGTAAACTTTGCGCAACTTCTTGTGTTAATTTGAAAGCTTTAAATTTCTTTGATTGCGATTAAGCCCTCAGCATTTCCCAATAAGGCTCATATCTAGGATTCGTACTCAAACTGAGATACTTGAGCCGAAAGCATACATAAGGCACCCAGAGCAACAAAAATAGGTGCTACAAGGTGCTAAAGTACAGGCTATGTGAGTACATTTGGTGAATTACCTAATATGTTTTATAAATTCTTGCTGAGCCTGAGTGTTTTTCTTGCCTTGTCAGGACTTGGACGGTGCGAGGAAAAGCCCGAACAACCAAAGTTCAAACCAATTCCAAGCAAATCCGAACTGCACAGCGGTGGGGCGAACACCACTTCTGCCTCCAACTCAGTTCGCCCAATGGACGGGGCTCAAGCGCCGCAAAGTTTTTTGGACAATGTCCTTGACTCTTCAGGGCAACCCAAGAAATCCCTAAAAGCTCACCCCCCGACTTCAGGGCGAGAGCCAATGCTCCTTTTGGGCCCAAAAAACAAACCGATGATCGACGTCGTGGTTCACACCTACAAACTGGACTACTTTGATTGCCAAGGGGTTGTGGCGCCTTGGTTCAGGGAGGTTTTGGTTGCAGAACTTAACTATTTTTCTGAATTATCTAAAATACCAATGGTCGACGGGGTGCTATGTTTGGTCAGCGTAGCCAACGAAAACCACCTTACACCCGGCAGAATTAGTATTAACTTTTTTTCCTCCAACAAAGATATGAGCACCTGCACAACGGGTAAGTTTTGCACAACTTATAGAAGCGTCAGCATGATTTTGAAAGGCAACAAAGTCTATAGGCAGTATTTTCTGTCTGATATCGGTAAAAGCGTAATCAGCCAAAACTGTGTGACTGACAAGGGAAAGTGGTACAAAAATACAACTTGTTACGCTGTGGAGGAGTAAAGCTCCTCAAATAGCAGCTTAAATAAAGATTTATGATTAACTAAACTTAAGCTATTGGCGTCCAAGCCGATTAAAAGAGCAGAGCCTTTTTTAACCAAATTTATGAAACTCTCTCAAAAATCAATTCTCCTTCTCATTTGCGCTTGCCTGGGGTTTCTCAGCGTGAGTGCGCCCTCTTACGCCCATGAGGATAAAAAAGAGGAAAAGAAAAAGGAGGAAGGCAAGAAAGAAGAAGGTAAAAAAGAAGAGCACAAGAAAGAGGAAGGTAAAAAGGAGGAACATAAGAAAGAAGAACATAAAAAGGAAGAGCACAAGAAAGAAGAAGGCAAAAAAGAGGAGCACAAGAAAGAGGAGGGTAAAAAGGAGGAACATAAGAAAGAAGAACATAAAAAGGAAGAGCACGGAGAGCACAAGAAGGAGGGCAAAGAAGGCAAGGAAAGCAAAAAAGCTGCCCCTCAACGCACCTATGAGGGAATAGAGCCCCTCTTTTACTTGGACGCCAAACGCAAACCCTATATTGAGCCCTTCAGCGAGCACGGTGAAGACAAATACTATCTTTGCCGAGGTACGGTGGGTGAGTGGTACAGGGAGGTACTCACCAAAGACATGAATATATTGGCTGCCAAAAGTGGTGTAGCACCCGTTACGGGTAGGATTTGCGCGATGCGTCTCGTGCCAACTGAGAAGCCACCCAATTTGCCCATTGTTACTATAGAGTTCTACCTTAACACCGATGTGATGAGAACATGTTTACTTGGGGATCACTGCCCACAGCCCCGCTTTGTCATTTTCTCAGTGAAAGACAGAACCTTGTATAGAACTTTCATACTGAGTGACCATTCAAAACATATCTACAAAGAATACTGCCTGAATAATAAGAGCGAGGTACTTGCAGACACCTCATGTTGGAAGCATTTCGAGGAGGAGGAGTAACGCTTGTGCACCCTGGGGCAAAGATGGATATATCTTCATCCTAGTCCATCTTATCTTCTAATGAAGCGGGCAAAGCTTAACCGTACTCTTACGATTTAAAGGGGGCAACGCATCCCCAGTGCCTAAGCGTTACCTAGCGGTTGATTAACTGTTGCTTAACTGTTGCTTAACGGTTGTCTATGATAGAAGGTCTCTGCGCATTTACGCCCCCTTTTAAGACATCCTTGATAAAAAAATTTAAAATTTTTTAAAGCCTTCCTCACAATTATGCTGAGCGGTCCCTATCTATTTCATATTTACCGGGTAAACCAGGATTTATACAACCGTTGTTTCTTGATGAAATATGGGCACTTTGAGTGACTCTAAATGGAGGCACCTTTCTAGCTTGGTAGAAGATAAATAAGACCCCTCATTACAACCCTATCTTGCGGCTAATTTACTCATAATTTCTATATGGCTTCAGTCTCTATATCAAACGTTTTTAAGAATTTCGGCAAAAGCCCTATCATCAAAGGAGTATCGATTGATATCGAAGATGCAGAATTTGTTGTCCTAGTTGGTCCCTCAGGATGCGGTAAATCAACACTCCTGAGAATGATTGCCGGTTTAGAGGAGATCGGCGCAGGTGAGATACGCATTGGTGAGCGCGTGGTCAACAATATGCCGCCCAAAGAGCGGGACATAGCCATGGTGTTTCAAAACTACGCTTTGTACCCTCACATGACCGTTAAAGATAACATGGCGTTTTCTTTAATGCTTGCAAAAGAGAGCGCGCAAAGCATTGAAGAGCGAATCTCTAAGGCCTCTAAAATACTAGCCCTTGACTCTTTGTTAGACCGCTTTCCCAGGCAACTCTCTGGGGGGCAACGTCAGCGCGTCGCAATGGGGAGAGCCATCGTGCGTGATCCTCAAGTCTTTTTATTCGATGAACCGCTCTCAAACCTGGACGCCAATTTGCGCGTACTGATGCGCACCGAGATTAAAGAGTTGCACCAAAGACTTCAAACCACATCCATATACGTCACCCACGACCAAATAGAGGCAATGACGATGGCCGACAAAATTGTAGTGATGAGAGACGGACGAGTTGAGCAAACTGGTACTCCCCTGCAACTTTACGATTTGCCGGACAACCAATTTGTGGCCGGCTTTATTGGCTCACCCTCGATGAACTTTTTGCCCGGTATCATAAAGGGGGGGCAAGTCATCTTAAATTCTGGCGACTCCCTTCCCATCCCCACCAGCGCAGCAGCGGATGAGGGCCGCGCAGTCAACTACGGGGTTAGACCCGAGCATTTAAGCGTGTGCCAAACAGGCGAAGGCATAACCAACCAAGTCATCGTTGTAGAACCCACAGGTGCTGAGACCCAAGTATTCTCTAAAGTTGCGGGACAACAAATCACAAGTGTCTTTAGAGAGAGACACACCTTTAGGCCTGGTGAGACCCTTCACCTGATGCCCGATAAGGCGCGAGCCCACCTCTTTGACCAAGCAAGCGGTCAAAGAATCAAAGCAAGCCCCTAACTTACATTTTCTAAGTCTTTAGATTTTTTCGCGTTTCACCTAAGGAGAACTTTTATGTCAGATAACCCAATTAACAAGAACCAAGAAAGCCCGCTCAGCGCAGCTACGCAAGACACGCCCAACGAGGGTCGAAGAACCCTAATTCGTGCCTCCTCCGCGGTCGCCGCGGCCGGCTTGGCCTCACCTTTTTTCTGGGTCAAAGACGCCAGCGCGCAGTGGAACAACCCGGTTGAGAAGGGAGCAAAACTGCGGGTACTGAGGTGGAAACGTTTTGTTCAAGGAGACATGGACGCTTACCAAAATAACATTGATAAGTTCACAGAAAAAACCGGGATCGAAGTGCGCGTAGACACCGAGGGCTGGGAGGACGTTCGCCCCAAAGCGGCTGTTGCCGCAAACACGGGCGCTGGACCTGACATTATTTTAGGTACCAACGATGATGCAAACCTATACCCCGATAAGTTATTAGACGTAACAGATCTGTGTGAGTATTTAGGCAAAAAATACGGTGGTTGGTACAACTCTTGTGAGGCCTACCTCAAACCAGACGGGAAACACTGGATTGGTGTGCCTTTGGGTGCGACTGGCTCCATCATGGTTTACCGTGAAAGTCACCTCAAAGCGGCAGGATTCAATGCCTTTCCAAAGGACACGGACGGCTTTTTGAAGATGTTCAAAGCGTTAAAAGAAAAAGGCACCCCGGGTGGCCTCGCACTTGGAAATGCAACTGGAGACAGTGGCTGGACCCATTGGCTCATTTGGGCGTTTGGGGGATCCATCGTCGACAAAGACAACCGAGTCATCATTGACAGTCCTGAGACACTGAAGGCGCTTGAGTACGCCAAAGAGCTATACGCCACATTTGTACCAGGCACTTTGTCTTGGCTTGACCCCAATAACAACAAAGCTTTCTTGGACGGACAAATCAGCGCCACCAACAACGGTATCTCCATTTACTACGCTGCCAAAAACTCAACCGACCCTAAAGTCAAAGAGTTGGCAGCCGACATCAACCACCATGTGATGCCAATAGGTCCGGTGGGTGTTCCAACCGAATACCACCTGTTCTTTAATCAAATGATCATGAAATACACCAAGTACCCCAATGCTGCCAAAGAGTTCTTAAGGTTTACGATGGAGAAAGAGCAGTTTGATCCCTGGTTACTTGGCGCGGGAGGCTATATCTCTCAACCTTTAAAGGACTATGAAAGCAACCCTGTGTGGACGAACGATCCCAAACATATGCCCTACCGTGACTCTGTCAAACACCTGCGTCCTGCAGGATATGCGGGCAAATTGGGATACGCCTCGGCTGGAGCTTTGGCGGACTTTATCGTGCCAAACATGGTAGCGGAGGCTGCATCTGGAGCAAAGTCACCCAAAGAGGCCGCAGAGCGCGCTCAAAAGCGAGCTGAGCGTTATTACAAAGTCTAAGTACCCACTTCGCGCGTGGTCTGTTTATTTGATGACAGGTGAGCAGATCGTTCGCTTTGGGCACCTTTTTCTTCAACTGAAAAAGGTGCCGGGGAAGTAGAGTAGAGATTAAGTAGCGATTGAGCAGCGATCAACGATCAGCTAGCAGCGAACGTCAATAAAACTTAAATGATCAAAATAGTTGAGAATTAATTAAGATTTCATGTTCAAAAATTTACAAAATAACCGCAACGCCCTCGGACTGATGTTCATGGTGCCTGCGGCGGCCATTTTGATCGTCTTTTTGACCTATCCACTCGGTCTTGGCGTTTGGCTTGGATTTACAGACACCAAAATTGGCAGGGGCGGGCAATGGATAGGGCTTGAGAATTATGTTTTCCTCTGGGACGACTCGGTGACTCGGTTGGCTTTATTTAATACCCTCTTTTATACCTTCGTGACCAGTGTCGTTAAATTCTTACTTGGCCTGTGGTTGGCTATTTTGTTGAATGAAAAAATCCCCTATAAAACCTTTTTCCGCTCTATCATTCTTTTGCCCTACATCGTTCCGACCGCGCTCTCGGCCCTCGCGTTTTGGTGGTTGTATGACGCCCAGTTCTCCATTATTAGTTGGGCTTTGGTGAAAATGGGCTTGATTGATCATTACATAGACTTTCTTGGGGACCCATGGAACGCACGCTTCTCGACCATTGCAGCCAACATTTGGCGCGGCATTCCGTTTGTAGCCATTACGCTGCTTGCGGGCCTTCAGACCATCTCCCCCTCTCTTTACGAGGCATGTGCAATTGACGGGGCCAGTGGGTTTCAAAAATTTAGGTACATCACGCTGCCACTCCTCACGCCCATCATTGCGGTGGTGATGACGTTCTCGGTTTTGTTTACCTTCACCGATTTCCAGCTCATCTATGTCTTAACAAGGGGGGGACCCCTCAACAATACGCATTTGATGGCCACCCTCTCCTTTCAAAGAGCTATTTCGGGCGGCGCGCTTGGCGAGGGGGCAGCGATTGCGATTGCGATGGTGCCGTTTTTACTGGCCGCGATCTTATTTAGCTTCTTTGGTTTACAAAGACGTACCTGGCAACAAGGTGGCAAGGATTGATGCCGTATATCTTAAAAATCCGTAGCAAAATTAACCACGCAGCTGTCTCCAGTATCTAAGTCCTAAAAAATTATGTCCGACACCCAAACCGAAACAAAAACTGCACAGCTAAAAGACACCTCTGCGGATGACGCAAGCGGCAGTATGGACTATTTGGATTCATTTCAAAAACGTTTTATCACCACACTTTTACCGCTCGGCATTTTCGTATTTGTTCTTCTTTTCCCGTTTTTTTGGATGACCATTACGTCGATCAAACCGGACGCTGAGTTACTCTCTCATGACGGCAACCCGTTTTGGGTGGTCCACCCCACTCTTACCCATTTTGAGAAACTGCTCTTTCACACAGCTTACCCCGAGTGGCTTTGGAACACGGTTGTGATCTCGGTTGTCTCCACATTTGTCTCGTTGTTGTGCTCAGTATTTGCAGCCTACGCCATAGAGAGGCTTCGTTTTAAAGGATCCAAAGAAGTTGGTTTAGCCATCTTTTTAGCCTACCTTGTGCCACCCTCCATTTTATTTATCCCTTTGTCCACCATCGTTTTTCAGCTCGGACTCTTTGATACCAAATGGGCTTTGATACTGACTTACCCCACCTTTTTAATTCCCTTTTGCACATGGCTTTTGATGGGTTACTTTAGATCGATTCCCTATGAGTTAGAGGAATGCGCGCTTATGGACGGGGCGACAAGGCTTGAGATTTTGATCAAAATTATCTTACCCCTATCTGTGCCCGGACTGATATCGGCTGGAATTTTTGCGTTCACTTTGTCGTGGAATGAGTTTATATATGCCTTGACTTTCATCTCCTCCTCCGAGGTGAAAACAGTGCCCGTTGGCGTGGTCACGGAGCTAGTGGACGGGGATGTTTACCACTGGGGTTCGCTCATGGCAGGCGCCCTATTTGGGTCTTTGCCAGTTGCAGTTCTTTACTCCTTTTTTGTCGAGCAATACGTCTCAGGGATGACGGGCGCAGTCAAAGAGTAAATACAAGTTGGTCAAGAACGAATGCATAAGGTCTATATTCTTGCAACACCGCCGTCCCTCAAAACCCAAAAGTCGGTAACATGATCTTGGTTGCTTATTAATTTCTTTGCAATTTTAAGGGTAAGCGCCTGAGCAACACAGGTTCGATACTAAAATTTTCATTTTTAGCGATATTTCACTTTTATTTCAACGCCTGAAGCACTTTAAGAGCGCGAAGAAATCTGGGATTTCATTTCAAACCAAAATACGGTTGTCACCACAAAATGCTCTAATTGTGCCAAAACCGCTAAAGGCATTAGCTTTACGGGTCACCCAGTCAATAGATCACTTGAAACAAAAATACAAATAGGCTTTTCTGATGCAACTCTTTTTTGAATCGATTCGGGCCCCTTTTCAGCCTCAGCACTCGCAAAGTCTTTGCAATACTTCAACGCGTATGTGGATGCCCTCATTTATGCGCATTGTGGCTGTGTGCATGGGCCTTCAACTGCTAGGCCCCTTGAATGCCTCAGCTTATGACGAGTTGGTCACTAAGGAGGTCTTTGAGATCGCCCAATACAACACAGTTGGGGGTCAAGTCATTCGAAATGTGAAGGTGGGGTTCGAGAGCTATGGACGCCTCAACGCCGCCGCAGACAATGCCGTTTTAATATGTCACTTCCTGACTGGCACCTCCCACGCCGCAGGTAAATACCAAAATTCCGACCCTATAGTCGGGTACTGGGACGCCATCATCGGAGCGGGCAAACCCATCGATACACGCAAATACTTCGTCCTCAGTGCCGATACGTTGGTCAACTTAGGGGTGAGTGACGCTCATGTAGTGACCACAGGTCCTGCCAGTGTGAACCCAGTGACGGGGAAGAATTACGGGTTTAGCTTCCCAATTCTCACCATACAAGACTTTGTGCGTGTGCAAAAAGCACTCGCAGACAAACTTGGAATTAAAAAATTTGTACTCGTCATGGGTGCATCCATGGGGGCTATGCAAACCATTGAATGGGCCGTGGACTACCCAGACATGGTCGAACGAATTATCCCCGTAGCGTCCAATGGATTTGAGACAAGCGCCTACATGATTCAAACACTTCATAACTGGTCTTATCCCATATTGATGGACCCGGCATGGAACCACGGGGACTACTACGGCAAACGCCCTCCAACTCGCGGACTGACACACGCCCTTGAACAAGTTACCCTCAGCTCTCGCTCGCCCCAGTGGGCTCAAAGTGTGTTTGGTAACAAAATTGCCGTAGAGGGCCAACATCCCTCCCAACAGTGGCCCAACAGGTACGCCATTGAGCAGACCTTTGCCCAAGCAGCTGAGGACCGAAGCAAAATATCAGATGCCAATCATTTCCTTTATCTCGCGCGCGCGCAACAGCTCTTTAAGGCCGGTAATTTTAGTGACACCCAACAAGCCATCGAACAAGTCCAGGCCAAATCTCTATTTATCTCCCCCTCCAGTGATCTCCTATTCTTCCCCTCTTACGCTCGCGCGGCAGTGAGTCAATTAAAGGCGGCGGGCAAGAGTGCAAAATACCTGGAGATTAACGGCGCGGGCGGAGATTTGGATTCGATTATTGAGATTGAAAGTGTCGCAAATGAAATTAAAGATTTCATAGAACATTGAATTGATTCAGTAAATCAGTAAATCAGTGATGCACAAGATTTATGTGTCAGCGCTTTAAGGAGTTTCCCCAAGTGAGGACCTAACGGCCTTAGTATTTAGGGTTACTCTTTTGCCTTTGCGCAGGTATGAAACTACTTCTTCTGAGGGGGATTTTTCGGTGAATCTTTGACCCTATGCTTGTATTCATCAAAGCACCTTTTTAAGGAACACTCCACCCACCTCCCATCGCTTTAACGAGCACAACAGTGTTCAAGAGTTGTTGACCCTTGTTTTGAACATCTTGTCTCGCGTAGCCCAAATAAGATTGTTGTGCCAATAAAAATTCCAATTGGCTAGAAGCACCCCCTTCATACCTGGCCTGAGAAAGGGACAAGGCAGTCTTGGAACTCCTGACAGCAACGCCCAAAGACTTGGAAGCTTCAAGCAGTGCCTTTTGAGTGGACAAGCTGTTCTCAACTTCCTCAAAGGCATTCAAAACAGTTTGCTTATACACGGCTACAGCCTGGGTGTTTGCTGCCTTTGCTGCGTTCACACCCGCCTCTGTTCGACCGGCGTCGTATAGTGTTTGCGTAGCGGACACGCCAACAGACCATAAAAGCGCAGGGGTTGAGAAAAGAAAGCTTGAACTGTTGGAGTCTGATCCGTAAATCCCGCCCAAATTAACCGTTGGAAAGTAAGCAGCCTTTGCAACGCCTATTTGTGCGTTAGCAGCAGCTACGGCCCGCTCGGAGCTTGCGATATCGGGGCGTCGCTCCAGTAAAAGAGAGGGCTGCACGAGCGGCACTTGCGGGGGCAGGGGAAGAGTTGCTGACTCCTTGATCGCAAACTCCGACGCCGCCACTCCAGTGAGTGTGGCAATAGCGTGCTCAAACCTTGAGCGTTGATCCATTAAAGTTTGAATCTGAGACTCTGTGCCCGACATCAAGGCCCGCTGCTGCTCAACGTCCAGTTGGGAGGAAGCACCAAGCTCGTAGCGGCTAGAGACAAAGCTCAAGGCGCTCTTTTGGGAACTAAGAATCTCTTTGACGAGGGAGAGCTCAGTGTCAAGCTCTCTTAGGGAGAAATAACTCAGCGCAAGTTGGGCCGTAAGTACCAACTTGGTGTTCTCCAAATCAGAGGCGATTTGCTGCTGGGAAGCCTTTGCGCCTTCGATTTGTCTCCTCACTCGCCCAGCCAGGTCGAGTTCATAGCTGACGTTTAAAGCGGCATTGAAATCACTTTGCTGGACCGATCCAGTTAGAACCTGGTTTTGCTGAGTAATGGGCCTATCATTTGAGGTCCTGCTCCTGGAATTCCCAGCCGTCAGGCCCAAGCGGGGCAACAAAGCGCTAGACGCCGAGGCAGTTAGCGCGCGAGCTTGATCAAGACGGGCCTGTGCTTGAACGAGGTTGTTGTTTCGACTGAGCGTTTGCTCCTCAAGGCGGCTTAACTCCGCGTCTGCAAACACCGTCCACCACTGACCTTTAACGGCTTGGTCCTTAGGCTGCGCGACTTGCCAACCCGGCTCTGTTTTCCACTGTGCGGGGGCGTTAAGCGCAGGTTTTGTGTAATCAGGGCCTACCGCGCTGCATCCGCTTAGAGCAAATAAACAGATTAACAGATGCGCGGCTACGGACTTTACGCAGGCCGCTGAAACCGCCTGGGGGGCAAGCCTAGCAGCACAAAGCACGCTCGGTACAGGCGTGCTTGAGACAAAAGCTGCCGGCTTAAACCTTAAGCGCTCGTCTTTATCGATCATCAAGATGGACTCCGCGTACCACCACTAACCGCTGGCTTTGGCGGGGCTTTGGATGAGTCTGCCTCAGTATTGCTCTTCAAATTGGGCTGAGTTTGCACCTGGGAACTGGTCGCACTATTACCCCCGGGCTTTGGAGCAGGCACTGCAGTCTCAGTTTTTGGAGCGTCGGGCTTAGGAGGATCCCCCGCTGGTTTTTCAGGGGCAGGCAAGGGCTTTGCGACCACTAAATCTCCGGTTATGAGGGAGTCTGTTGGATTCACAATAACCTTATCAGCGGTCGTAAGTCCAGAGGTCACAAGCAACACCGCACCCAAATCCCGACCAATTGTTATTTTTTTAAGATTAACCCTGCCTTGATCATCAACGACCCCGACCATTACCCCCTCTGGCCTGAATAAGATAGCGTTGTTGGGCAGCGTCCAAGTAGCCACCTCAGCCCTTTCTTTGGTTTGAATCTCAACAGATGCGAAAGAGCCGGGCATAATTTTACCTTCCGCATTAGGAATGTTGATCTCAACTTGAAGGGTACGAGAAACGGGGTCAATAGCGCCTGAGGTTCTAACAACTTTTCCCGTAAATTTCTTACCCGGCATTTCCGCCAGGCTGATTGAGGCTTCAATGCCACGCTGAATATCGGGAGAGTACGCCTCGGGCACCTGCACAAACAGGCGAAGGGGATCAATCTGCGCGAGTGAGAACAAAGCCCTTGGTGCTCCCCCATTTCCAGCGTCCACCAAATTGCCTACATCCACAGTGCGTTTGGTGATGAGACCGTTGAAGGGGGCCACAATTTTGTTGTAAGAGAGAAGCTGCGTTAAACGTTGCACATTGGCGTCTGTGGCGTCTAAATTGGCTTTACTCAGATTAAATGAATTCGTTCGCTCGTCCAACTCTTGTTGGGACACGGCGTCTTTAATCCTGAGTGCCTTCCAGCGCTCAAATGAGCTTTTTGCAAGCTGGAGGTTGGCCTCTGTTTGGGCGCGTGCAGCGCGAGCCTCTGCGAGTTGTTGTATCACCTCAGGGGTGTCAATTTGAGCCAGCAACTCGCCCTTTTTAACGTGATCCCCAATGTCTTTGTACCAACGCTCAACGTAGCCACTGATTCGGGCGTAAATGGGAGTTTCTGTGTAACCTTGTAAAGTGCCAGGCAATAGTAGTTTTTTGGCTGAGTTGCCCGCTTTGGGATTAATGAAATAGACGAACTGCTTACCATTTTCAGCATTAGAGGCTGCCAGCGCATTGGCATGCAGGTATCTAAATCCAATCACCACGGCGGAGCCGACAAGCAAAGTAAAGAACACTAAATACCCGGTTTTTTTAAGTTGTCTTAGCATTGCGATTCGAGGAACATTGTGGGCACTGTCGTGTTCTTTTAAACCGTGCATGGCGATAGAGGCGTGGCGATTTGACATGTCAAGCTTTTTCCTGGGGTAAGTTAGCGTTTGTCATTGAGCAGGGGTGGTGGGGTAAGACCACTGGTGCCTGAATTCGTTGATTTGTTTGAATTCGGGAGAACCGGGCGTGCGGCTCCAAGCTCAGGTGAATTCTCCTTTAATCCACTCCCCTTGCCGCCCAAATATGAGCCACCCTTAGCTTTCTTTTTGTGAGCAATCCAACGGTGAATTCCTGCAAAAACAACCGGCACAAAAAAGAGAGTCGAGAAGGTCGCAAAAATAAGACCTCCAATTGTTGCTCGCCCAAGGGGCGCATTTTGCTCAGCCCCCTCGCCCAATCCAAGCGCCATGGGTAGCATTCCAATGATCATCGCAAGGGCCGTCATCATCACTGGGCGCAAGCGAGTCATTCCCGCCTCTAGTGCCGCAGACAAAGGAGGCTCTCCCGCTAGGAGCCGCTCCCTTGCAAAGGAGATGACTAAAATGCTGTTCGCGGTTGCAACGCCCATTGTCATAATTGCCCCCGTTAAAGCTGGGACGCTTAATGGGGTGCGCGTCAAAAAAAGCATCCAAGCAATACCAGCCAAAGCAGCGGGCAAAGCGGTGATGATGATAAATGCATCTAACCAGGACTGAAAGTTCACAACGATCAACAAGTAAACGAGCACGATCGCCATGGCCAAACCAATGCCAAGGCCAATGTAAGAGCTTTGCATAGTCTCTACCTGCCCTCTGAGGTTAATGGTTGTGCCTTTAGGCAACTTAGGCCTGATCTCGTCAATGGCTAGGTTAACCTCACGTGCAACTGAGCCCAAATCCCTACCCGAGACGCTCACAAACAAATCAATAGCGGACGTGATGTTGTAGTGCGTTGCGATGGCTTGTTGACGGTCCGGGCGCACGCTCACCAAATTCCCAAGTATTTGAGACTTGGATGGATCTGCGCCAGCGTTAACCGGGGTTTCTAGCAATTTATCTAACGAATCCACTTGGTATTGAGGAGTTTGAACAGCGACGTTGTAGACCACTCCGTTTTTGGGATCTAACCAAAATGCGGGGGCTGTTTGAAAGCTACCGGATAAAGAGACCAACATGTTTTGAGCCACATTGTTGGGAGACAAACCTAGCTGCAAGAGTTGATCTCGGTCTAGGGTTAAGTTTTTGGCGGGCTGATCAATGCGCTGCAAAATGTGAACATCCACAGCACCGTGAATTTGTTTAATCTTCGCCTGCAATTCGCCGGCCAATCTGTGGTTTTCTTTTACATTGGCACCGCTAAACTGAATGTCGATTGCAGCGGGCTGACCAAAATTTAATATCTGCGTGATGATGTCAGCAGGCTGGAAATAAATCTCAAGCCCCGGGAAAAGGGCCGGTAACTGAGCTCTTAACTGATCCACGTATTCATCCGTTGGCTCGTGACCTGGGTTCAACGCGACTTGAATCTCCCCGTCAAAAGTACCTATTGAGCCTGAGTTGCTGTAAGCCAAATTGATACCACTGTAGGGCAGTCCTAAGTTATCAAGTATTGTTGCCAAATCCTCTTTGGGAATCACTCTCCTGATTTCGCGCTCAATTTGGTCTGCATAACGAGCCGTCTCCTCAATCCTAGTGCCCGTAGGTGCTCTGAAATGCAAACGTATCAAACCTGCGTCCACATTGGGGAAGAAGTCTTGTCCAACCACGAAAAACAAACCACAAGACAAAACACAAAAGGACAAGAAACCAATGATAAAGTTCTTTCTTCTAGGCAGCAAAGTGCTCAAAATTACCACGTAACCGCCTCTAAATCGCTCAAAGGCTGTGTCAAAACTGTAGTACAGACGTTGAAAAAAATGCGGATCGTTGGGCCTAGGCGCGCCGTGATCATGACCGCGCATCATCAGCATGACCATGGTCGGCACGAGTGTTCTAGACAAAACGTATGAAGCCATCATGGCAAACACCACCGACTCAGCCAAAGGGACGAACAAGAACTTGGCAACACCAGTTAGGAAAAACATCGGCACAAATACGATGCAAATACAAAGGGTGGATACAAAGGCAGGAATCGCAATCTCTCCAGCACCATCCAAAATTGCCAAATCGAGTTCTTTGCCCATTTGCATGTGACGCTCAATATTTTCAATTGTCACGGTTGCGTCGTCCACCAAAATGCCAACCGCTAAGGCCAATCCACCCAAGGTCATCAAATTGATGGTCTCCCCCATCGCAAACAGCAACAAAATCGAGGACAGAATGGACAAAGGAATCGAGACAGCAATAATACAGGTGCTGCGCCAATTGCCCAGGAAAAGCAAAATCATGACCGCAGTCAAGCAAGCCGCGATTAGGGCCTCTTTTAATACACCCTCAATGGCTGCTTTTACGAAGAGCGACTGATCAAACAAGGGCGTAATCAGTAAATCTTGCGGCAAAGACTGTGAGACCACAGGCAGCAAGGCCTTTAGTTTAGTCACAATGTCCAGCGTAGAAGCGCCTCCGTTTTTCAAAACAGAGATGAGCACCCCCCGTCTACCGTCTTGCCTGGAGATATTTGTTTGAGGAGTGAAACCATCCCTCACGTTACCCACATCACTTAAATAAATGTTTGCGCCGTTAACAGTTCGAATCGGGATCTTGTTCAGCCCCTCAATTGTGGAGGGCGAGCCGTTTAGGTTAACTGTGTACTCTGTTTCCCCAATTTTGGCAGTTCCTCCTGGTAAAACCAAGTTTTGAGCATTGATTGCTCCGATAACATCCGAGGGTGTTAGCCCCTTGGACTGCAGTGCACTGGTGTCTAGATCAACGGATATGGCCCTTTGTTTACCACCGTATGGATAAGGTATCGCGGCCCCACGAACCGTGATCAGTCTAGGGCGAAGAAAATTAATGGCCGTATCAAACAGGCTTTGCTCTGACATTGACGGCGATGACAGGCCTAGTTGGATAACGGGGATACTGGACGCCGAATACTTCAATATATTAGGCGGGATTGATCCAGGGGGTAAATTTCTAAGTACCGACTGCTCAACAGCAGTCACCTGAGCTATTGCGGTTTGAATGTTTGCGTTAGGTTGGAAAAAAAGCTTTATAACTGCAACGCCCGCAAGTGTTTGAGACTCAATGTGCTCAATGTCGTTGACAATCGTTGTGATGCCCCGCTCGTTAACACTCGTAAAACGAGAACCCATCTCCTCAGCCGATAAGCCGGAGTAATTCCAAATAATACTGATGATGGGTATATTTATGTCGGGGAAAATATCCGTCGCCATTCGCATCAATGTAAGCGGTGTGGCCAAGATAATAAGCAAAGCCATCACAATGAAAGTGTAGGGCTTGCGAAGCGCAATATTGACAATCCACATCTAAAGAGCTCTTTGATTAGAAAAGGCCCAAACTATTGGGCCAATAAAGGGTTAGCACAACATAACGCGTAAGTTCCCAATTGTGCCTTAAAAGTCTCCCCCTTTTAAAGGTTTTAGTCTTATTACTGCCAGGAGGAACCCAAACTTTGCAAATTATGGGGGGGATTATTTAAAGCATGATCCACTTGGGTTTCAGGTCTGTACCGTTTGAAGGCAAAAACATGTGCTTAGCAACCAAGAACAAGCTGAGACTTGTTGGCGGTTAATTCTGGCCTGACTTAGTTGATCGTAGGGTCCGTTTTAATTGGAGGAATTGCTTGAATTTTCCAGACGCGAATAAAACAAACTAGAACAAACCGTTACACTGAAGGCCTTCAAACCAAAGGGGCAAGTTATGGCTAAAGGTCAACAAAAATCCAACAAAGAATCTAAAAAACCAAAAAAAGACACCTCGGATGCCAAACCCATTGCTGTCGACGCAATGAGACCCAAGCCCATCACAACCGCCATCATACCTAAGGGTAAGAAGCCAATTCAGTGAGCTTATCAGTCAACCGATGCACCTGAATCCTTAACCACTTTAGCCCACTTAAGGGTTTCTGCTTTAATGTAGTCTTCCAAGGGGGCGGATTTTAAGTTTCCTGGAGTGACCCCCTGATCAGCAAATTGTTTTAATAATTCGGGGTCTTTAAGCACTTTGGTAAGCTCTGTTGAGAGTTTGCTCTGCACGTTTGGGTTTAACCCCTTAGGAGCCACTAAAGCATACCAAGTGGTCACCTCGTAGCCTTTAACGCCTGCCTCACTCACGGTCGGCAAATCAGGAAACACAGATGAGTGAGTATTGCTTGTGACTCCAAGCGCACGCACTTTACCAGACTGAATGTGAGGAGCAGCAGAGGGACTTGTCTCAATCGCCATTTGTATTTGCCCGCCCATCAAATCGGTCATCATAGGTGCGCCGCCCTTATAAGGGATATGCGTGATTTGAAGATTTGCCATTGATTTAAAGAGCTCCCCTGACAGATGCTCCGTACTTCCAGAGCCAGCTGAGCCGTAATTAACCGTGTTGGGATTGGCTTTTATATAAGCAATTAACTCAGCAACAGTCTTAACGGGCAGCTTGGGGTTAACAACCAAAATATTAGGCGTTGTCGCAACCATTCCAACCGGCTCAAAATCTTGGATAAAGTTGTATGAAAGGGTTTTATATAGTCCAGGTGCCATAGCGTGTGCTACGGTTGAGAGCATAAACGTGTAGCCATCAGGGGCAGCTTTGGAGACCAACCCAGCAGCTAAATTCCCCCCCGCCCCTGGCTTGTTGTCGATCAACACGGGTTGTTTAAGCGCTTCACTTAGCTTTAAGCCAAACTCCCGCCCAACGATATCTGTCGTGCCCCCCGTTGCAAACGGAATCACAATCGTGATGGGCTTGATGGGCCACTGAGGGTCCGCAGCAAAAGAGCTCCGCAAACCCAAAGGAGCGACTGAGCTCATAAATAAAAAGATAAGACCCACTCTTATTGATTTTGAAATTGATTTGGACATTGGATAAAAAAAAGGAAACAAATTAGGGCTTAAAGTGGATAAGTACTCAGGAGTAGCAGGTACGCGTAGAAATTTCATGGCAAAAAATTCTGCAATGTTGGTGGGGTGTAAAGAAAAAAACACCGTTTACGATAGCATGTATTGCACGTGGTTTTTAGTTGACCTCGGAAAATCTAGAGATCAATTACCGTTGATTACAGATTAATTTACTAACGCCAAATCACTAATGAATTGATACCAGTTTCTGCAAAATCCAGTTACCCGTTACATTTTCAATATTTCCCCAGGGGAAAGCAAAGCTCACACTCCATTAAAAAAGAGCTATAGAAATAGATACATAAGTTATTTGTAAATTTACAACAACCAAAATCTCGCCCGTTGAAATAAATATGGCTTCAAAATGTAATAAATACACATTAATT